>NZ_CACRUY010000128.1 GCF_902652685.1 Mycobacterium sp. Marseille-P9652 | reverse complement strand
CGTACGCTGAACCTTCACTGGGGCCTCCCACATCTGTGGCTCTACGGCCAGGACCCAATTCCTGACCGCAACCCACGTTCACATGTGAGCGAGGCCCCAGCCCCCTATACCGTCTAGTTCGATGGTCTAGCCGGGGGCCACGTCCAGTCCCTGCGCCGCGGCGATCGCCGCCCGCGCCCACTCATGACGGAAGACGGCCGGCGAGATGCGATCGCGGCGGATCATCTCGACGTCGATGGCCCTGCCGTTGGTGATCGCGCCCGGCACCCGAAAGGAGAAGGCCGGCTCGTCCGTGGCGACGGCGAGGATCGCGTCGGTGTCGGCAAGACCGTTGCCGCGCATGACATTGTCGGCCCAGCGGAAGGGCTTGAGCCCGCCGAAGTTCGGGACATACACGACCCACAGCTTGGTCCCGCGCGTGGCATACAGGTTGTTGATGGCCCGTTCGACCGCGCCGCGCTCGAGCGGCCCCAGCACGTTCGACTGGTCGGTGAGCTGGGTGGTCAGTGTGAGCGCCGGCGTCGTCGGGGCCGCGGTGGCGCCGCCGGTCTGCGGGGTGGCCGACCGCGACGTCGCGCCGCCGGCCGCCGACTTGCCCGAATGGCCGCGCAAGGCGTGCACACCGACGAACGCGGCCACCGCCAGCAACGCGACGGCGGCGAGCGCCCCGATCACGGTCGCCGGCCCCCGCCAGCGGCCGCGCGCGCCGGTCGCGGCGGGTGGGGCGCCGCCGGGCGCCCCCACCACCCCGTTCGGGCCCGGAATCCCCTGCGTCGGGGCGGGTGGCGTGGCTCCCACACCCCCGCGGTCGGGCGTGGCGGGGGGGGGGGCGCCCTCCAGCTCC
>NZ_CACRUY010000127.1 GCF_902652685.1 Mycobacterium sp. Marseille-P9652 | reverse complement strand
CGCGAGCGTGCGTTGCTCCTATGTCAAGGAGCAGGTTTAGGCAGCTGTTTGCAGTGCGGGGTGGGGGTGGTGGTCGGCTCGCAGTCGGGTGAAGACGACGCGCGCCAGGCGGCGTTTGAGGCAGCGCAGTGCTTCGGGGGTGGAGTTCCCGGCGGCCAGGCGTTTGCGGTAGTAGGTGTGCCCGTTGCTGCCGGTGAGGCGGATCTGGGTGATGGCTATGCGGTGCAGGGCGGCGTTGAGTTGGCGGTTGCCCGAGCGGGTCAGGCGGACCCGTCCGGCGGTGTTGCCCGACCAGACCGGGATGGGCGCCACTCCGGCGTGGCGGGCGAAGGCGGGTTCGCTTTTGAACCGGGCGACGCCGGCGGTTTCGGCGACGAGTTTGGCCGCAGTCAGGGCACCACAGCCAGGCAGGGCCAGCAGGGCCGGGGCGATGGTGCTGATGCGGTCGCTGATACGGGCGCTCAGGGCGTCGATCACGGTGGAGAGCCTGGTGATGTCGGCGAGTTCGTCGCGGGCCAGTTCGGCCAGCAGTCCGGGCTGGGTGGCCAGCCAGTCGGCCAGGACCTGACGCGGGCGGGGCCGGTGCAGCGAGCCCAGGGCCGGGGCTTGGGTGGGGTCGAGTTCGTGGATGCGCAGGCGCAGCCGGTTGATCGTCGAGGTGCGTTGGGCAACAAGGTCTTCACGGCGATCCACCAACAGCTTCAACTCCCGCGAGACCGGGTCATGGGCGGCGATCGGCAGGTCGGGCTCACGCAACACCGCCCGGGCTACGGCAAGAGCATCGATGGGATCAGACTTGCCGCGGGTGCGTGCCGAGGCCCGCGCCTGAGCCATCAATTTAGGCGCCACGCGGACGACTTTTTGCCCGGCGCTGAGCAAGTCGCGTTCGAGCCGAGCCGACAACGGGCGGCAGTCCTCGATTCCCCACAGCAGCTCGTCGCCGAACGTCTCGCGAGCCCACCGCAGGGCCTTGTGGTGTCCAGCGGTCGTCGCAAGCACGACTTTGTCGCCCAGCAAGCGTCCGACCTCGTCCACGGCGACGAATGTGTGCGTGCGCTTGTGCACATCGGCTCCAACAACAACCATGATGGTTGCCTCCTTCGACTCGAAGAGGTGATGGTTGGGCCGGCCGGCGGACACATCTCAGTCGGGGCGATGCCACGCTCCTATCAAGTCACGCCGGTCGGTCCTTCACACCCGATGCCGACACAACGCACGAACGCCAACCTCCTCAAGGCGGCAGTGTTTGTAAGAGCCAGACACCGGGTGATC
>NZ_CACRUY010000126.1 GCF_902652685.1 Mycobacterium sp. Marseille-P9652 | reverse complement strand
CGGGGTGGATTCACGGTTTGGTTGCAACAGTGGTTTCTGGTGGGGTTGACAGTAGTCGGTTGAGGATTTGGGCGGGGCTGTCCCAGTCGAAGCGTTTGCGGGGGCGGTTGTTGAGTTCGACGGCGACCTCGTCGAGGTAGGCGGCCGAATGCACTGATAGGTCAGTGCCTTTGGGGAAGTATTGGCGGAGCAGTCCGTTGGTGTTCTCGTTAGAGCCGCGTTGCCACGGTGAGTGTGGATCGCAGAAGTAGATGGCGATGTCGGCGTCGATGCTGATGCGCGCGTGAGCGGCCATCTCCAGGCCCTGGTCCCAGGTCAAGGTTTTGCGGAGGTTGTCGGGAAAGGCTTTGATTTTGGTGATCATGGCCTCAGCCACCGCCTCGGCGCTGCGGCCTTGGGGAAGGTGAAGCAGCTGCACGAATCCGGTGCTGCGTTCGACCAGGGTGCCGATCTGAGAGGCCTGATTTTTGCCGATGATCAGGTCGCCCTCCCAGTGCCCGGGCACGGCCCGGTCCTCGGCCTCGGCGGGGCGCTCACTGATGTTGACCATGCCCGCAATGTGGCGGTGCTCGGTCGTGGTGCGTCGCATGCGGGGTTTGCGTAACGCCCGCCCGGTGCGCAAACAGCGGTGCAGTTCACGGCGCAGTTCGCCGCGGCCTTGCACGTAGAGCGCCTTGTAGATGGTCTCGTGGGACACCTGCATCTCCGGACGATCGGGATAGGTCTTGGCCAACAACCCCGCGATCTGGGCCGGGCTGTACTTCTTGATCAACAACGCTTGCACCTCGGCGCGCAACATCGGGCAGCGGGCCAGCTTGCCGGTCTTGGGTCGGCGTGCCCGCTGTTCGCTGCGCCGCTGGGCCAGACGCGCTGAATAGCCCGACTTGGCATCCCACCCGCCGCGATTAGCGCCAAACCGGTGCAGGGCGCGGTAGCGGCCGGTCAGACCACGGCCAGCCCCGTTATGGGCGATATCCCGCATGATCGTCGATGGGGCTCGCCCCAGCCGGCGCGCCATCGAACGAATCGATTCACCCTGGGCAGTACCGATCATGATCTGTTCGCGCTCCTCGGCGCTAAGCCGCGGCCGCGCCTGGCCTCGCGACTGCTGCACTCCTGGATTCACACCGCCGAATGTGCGGAACCACGCCATTCCCAGACTATTCGACACGCCGACCATCGGCCCAGCGATGCTCGGCGGCACACCCTGCGCTACCAGCTCCCAAAACCGACGGCGCACCGATAACCCCTGAGGCTCACCCGTCATCAACACCCCTAACTACGAAGTGTTGCAATCACCCCTTGAGCCCAAGCGGCGTGTC
>NZ_CACRUY010000125.1 GCF_902652685.1 Mycobacterium sp. Marseille-P9652 | reverse complement strand
GGGCGGGCCGCTCCGCGGACGTCGGCCGGTCGGAGGTCAGGGACACCGCCAGCGCACCGCCGACGAAGAGCGACACGGCCGCCACCGCGCTGCCGGCCAGCAGGACGGGTTTGCGCCCGCGCCGGAACCGCTCGGTGCCGTCGTCGTCGACGGCGCTGTAGGCCAGCGCGTCGGATCCCCGGTCGGCGTTGGCGGTGATGTCGAGGTAGGTCGGCGCGAGCGCGCGGGGGTTCATCTCGCCCGTTCCCGGGTCCAGGGCGTAGGCCATCGCGGCGGTCGTCGACGCGAACAGCGGCGCGTTCGCCGACGCCAGCGCCGCTCCCCGGGCCAGCGCCATGTCGGGTTCCTCGGGGGCGGTCACCTCGAGCGAGGTGGCCGCCTCGAGCGCCGGCTTAAGCGGGACGATGTCGGTTCCGCAGCCGACGAGGAACACCCCGTCCGCCCGCGACCCGGGCTCGTCGAGGCCCGCGACCATCGCCGCCAACTCCGACGCCGCGTCACCCGCGGCGTCGAGCTGGTGGCGGTGCAGGTCGACGATCGAACCGTCGGCGACCTCGACGACGGCCAGCGTCGCGCTCGCGGGCTCCACGAACAGCATCGCGATGTGCCCGTAGCCGATCGAGGCGCCGACCGTCTGCGCCAGGGCGGCCGCGGCCAGCAGCGGGGACACCAGCATCACGGCGCCCAGGTCGTGGGCCGCGACCGCGTCGCGCAGCGCGCCCGCCTGCGCCGCGTCGGTCCACGTCACGCCCGTCGAGACCAGCTCGAAGCCGGTTTCTCCCGCGCTTTCGCGGGTGCCGCTGATCGCGGCTATCACGTGGTCGACCGCACCGGAAGCCGTCGAGTCACCGCCGACGTCGAACGCGTCTTGGTCGACGGTGACGCCGTCGGCGTTCTGCCCCTCGATGACCACCAGGCGGACGGTGTCGGGGGATAGCGACGCCCCAAGCACGATGTCCACTTGCGCCTCCAAGGTCCTCCAAGGCCCTCGTCACGAGGGCATCAATGAACGAACCCCGACCCGAAGCAGGGGACTTCTACGCTACTCGCGTGGCAGCGGATGCGCCGCTCGAAATCGTCAGTAACCGGGACCCAGGAACGGGTTCTGCGGATACCCCCCGCCGGGGTATTGCGGGACCACCGGGGCCTGCGTGACAACCGGGGCCTGAGTGACCGGAGGAGCCTGGGTGGCCGGCATCGGCACCGGGATCGGCACCGGAAGCAGCGGTACGTGAATCCACTGCGTGGTCATCGGGACCGTCGTGGTGGTGGTGGTCGTGGTGGGCGGCGGAGTCGTGGTGGTGGTCGTCGGCGGTGGGGTCGTCGTCATGGCCGGCGTGCTGGGCGGCGTCGTCGTCGCCGGGTGCCGCGT
>NZ_CACRUY010000124.1 GCF_902652685.1 Mycobacterium sp. Marseille-P9652 | reverse complement strand
CGGCCGCACCACCCGCGAACACCCTTGCGCCGCAGACGATTCCGCCGCCGGCACCTGAATGGGCGCCGGTCCGTTTGCCGGCGGCGGAATCGTCTGCGGCGCAAGGGTGTTCGCGGGTGGTGCGGCCGGTGGTGGCGGGTTCGTTGCCGGAGCGACGGCCGGGGCCGGCGCGACCGGAAGCTTCATGGGGGCGGGCGCCTTCCCGCTGAGCTCGGTCGGCGTGATCGCGGTGTCGCGGTGGTAGAACAACGCGATCGTCAGCATCGACGAGAGAAAGAAGACGGAGGCGAACAACGCGACCCAGGGAATGACCCGGCGGAACCGGCTCTGCGGGGCGTCGCCGTCCTGTTCCGGGTCGTCGAATTCCGCGGCCAGCGCCGTGGTGTCGGCCGAGTGCACGTCGCCGGCCGCAGTATCGGCGTCCGCGTCGGCGGGAAGGGCGCCGGCGGCGGCACACAGCTGGATCTGGCCGAGGGTCTGGTCGCGCAGCCAGGCGGGCGCGGGAATCAGTATCGGCGCCGCGCCCAGCAAGGCGACCGGACTGACCAGGCGCCGGCGTTCGTCCTCGCAGGTCGGGCAGGACTCGATGTGGCGGCCGATGCGCTTGCGCATCAGGACGCTGAAGTGGCCGTCCCAGCCCGCCAGGATCGCGGCCAACTCGGCGCACCGCTCGGCGGTGTGCTGGGCCCGGCGCGCCACCAGCAGCGCGCCGAGCGACGTCTCGATGGTGTCGCGCAGCCGCGACACCATCCGGTTGGCGGTGCCGGGGCTGACGTCGAGTGCGGTGGCCAGTTCGGGCCCGTCCAGGCCGTGGCGGTAGGCCAGTTCCAGGACCGTGCGATCACGGTCGGACAACCCGCCGGCCGCCTGCGCGATCAGATCGGCCAACTCGCTGCGCGCGGCCAGGGTGTCCGGGCCCGCATCCTGCGACGCCGCGTCGGGTAACTCGTCGGAGGCCTGCTCGCGGCGGCGGTCCCGGATGCAACGCAGCGCCACGTTGCGGGCGATGGCGTACAGCCACGGGCGCAGCCTGTCGGGTTCCCGGAGCTTGGGCAATTGGCTTGCGGCGGTGCAGAATACGTCCTGCACGCAGTCGGCGGCGGCGTCGCGGTCGCGCACCATGCCCACGCAGAAGTCGTGCAGCCGGTCGGCGTAACGGTCATAAATCATGGCGAAGGCGCGCCGATCGCCTCCCGCCGCCGCGCGGGCCAATTCGGCGTCGCTGACGATGTCCCAGTTGGATAGTGCGGTCGTCACGTCGTTTCCCCGGCCGATGAGGCGTCGGCACCGCTGCCCGCCGACGCTGGCAATAAGTGTGCGCGTGCACGGGCGAAATGGCACGCAATATTTCCAAGCCCGATGCTCACTTGCACACACCCTGCACGAAATGGTGCGGGGGCAAGCACAGCCATGGCGGGGGTGGCAGCTGCGGCGGTG
>NZ_CACRUY010000123.1 GCF_902652685.1 Mycobacterium sp. Marseille-P9652 | reverse complement strand
CTAGACGGTATAGGGGGCTGGGGCCTCGCTCACATGTGAACGTGGGTTGCGGTCAGGAATTGGGTCCTGGCCGTAGAGCCACAGATGTGGGAGGCCCCAGTGAAGGTTCAGCGTACGAGTGTCGGGTTGGATGTGCACGCACGTTCGGTGGTGGCGTGTGGTCTGGATGGGGATACCGGCGAGGTGTTCGAGCGCCGGTTGACTCCTGACCTCGGTGAAATCTTGGATTGGCTTCGCTCGTTGCCTGGTCCGGTCGCAGTGACATATGAGGCGGGCCCGACGGGATTCAGGTTGGCCCGGTTCCTGCTGGCAGCAGGGGTGGACTGTGTGGTGGCGGCGCCGTCGAAGCTGATCCGTCCGTCCGGAGACCGGGTCAAAACTGATGCCCGCGATGCCGCGCATCTGGCCCGCTTGTTGCATCTGGGCCAGGTGGTGGCGGTGACGATCCCGACGGTTGAACAGGAGGCCGCGCGGGATTTGGTGCGGGCCCGTGAGGATATCCGTGGGGATTTGATGACCGCTCGCCACCGGCTGTCGAAACTGCTGTTGCGCCAGGGGATTGTGTACAGCGGTGGACGAGCCTGGATCCGCGAACATGAGCGGTGGCTGCGTCGACAGCGGTTCGGCAACGCCGCGCTGCAGCTGGCCTATGACAGTGCTTTCGACACGATGCTGGCCACCGTCGACCGCCGGGAGCGCCTCGATACCGCGATCGCCCAGATGGCCGCTGATTCAGCGTTTACTCCGGTGGTGACCCGGCTGGGGTGTCTGCGCGGGGTGTCCACGCTGACCGCCTTCGGGCTGGCCGTCGAGATCGGCGACTGGTCTCGGCTGACCGGCCGCACTATCGGCGCCTATCTCGGCCTGGTGCCCAGTGAGTACTCCTCGGGGGCGACGCGAACCCAGGGCGCAGTGACCAAGACCGGCAACAGTCACGCCCGCCGGCTGCTGATCGAGGCCGCCTGGCATCACCGAGTCCCCTACCGGCCCGGCGCGGTGATGCGCCGACGCTGGCAGGCCGCATCCCCAGCCGCGCGGGCCCGCGGCCAGGCCGGTAACCGGCGCCTACATGAACGCTGGATGCGTTTTGATCAGCGCAAGAAACGCTCGGTGGTTGCTAACGCCGCCATCGCGCGTGAACTCGCTGGATGGTGCTGGTCACTGGCCGTCCTCGACGACTGAGGACCCCACAAATGTCCAGATGAGTCACCCGGTGTCGGCAAGCGTCTTGGAGTGACCCGCGTCGCGACTATGAGCAATCATGTTGCACCACAACCGATCACGCTCGATCCTAGACAAGCGGTCTCACTCCGACTCGAAAGTTCCGTCCTGCGGTAGCCAACCCGCGTATATCAGACTGACACGCGTCGACACGACACGCTCGACACCCACCAGCGACTTATCTGGCCAACGAAGCGGCGGCCGCGACGACGGTTGCGGCCGCCGCTTCACCCTGCCCACTTGACAAGATGTCCCCCATATCAGTCGC
>NZ_CACRUY010000122.1 GCF_902652685.1 Mycobacterium sp. Marseille-P9652 | reverse complement strand
GCCAGCCCCCCCCCCCGCCGCCCACGCCGTGGACGTACGGCGGCGGGTACCCCGGTCAGCCGCCGCAGCGCCCGTCGGGCAACCGGACGTGGTGGATCCTGGGCACGGTCATCGTCGTCGGCATACTGGCCCTCGCCGGCGGCATCGCCGCCTTCGCCGCGCACCAGATGTCGGGCGTCCGCTCGATCATCGAGTCCCCGCCGACCATCAGCTCGGCGCCGAGCACCACCAGCCCCTCGCCGAGCAGGACCAGAACCACCAAGCCGTCCCCGTCGGCGTCCCCGACTCCTTCCACGTCACCGACGCCACCACCGGGTGGAAAGATCAGCGTCTCGGGCATCAACGAGAACCGCACGATCGCCTGCAACGACAGCGTCGTCAGCGTCAGCGGGGTGTCCAACACGGTGACGATCAGCGGCCACTGCGCCCGCCTCACCGTGTCCGGCGTTCAGAATGCGATCACGGTGGACGCCGTCGACGCCATCGACGCCTCGGGCTT
The DNA here is from genome assembly GCF_902652685.1 of Mycobacterium sp. Marseille-P9652. GTDB lineage: Bacteria > Actinomycetota > Actinomycetes > Mycobacteriales > Mycobacteriaceae > Mycobacterium. The sequence continues at coordinate 1,027 of NZ_CACRUY010000122.1, read as the reverse complement.
CAACAACAAGGTCACCTATCACTCGGGCACCCCGAAGGTCAGCAACGCCGGGGGCTCGAACGTGGTGGAGCAGGGTTAGTCCGAGCCTGCTTCCTCGGCGCCGAGATTGCCGTGGCGGTCATGATCGGCGGCGAAACACAGCCCTGAGCGCAGTCTCGGCGCTCGAAGGGCCGCGGCCGCAGAGCTCACGATGTCAGCCGGACTCGCCCGACTCCTCGGAGTCGTCGTCGAGGACGCTCACCGCGATCCCGTAGGGCAGGAACCGGACCTTGCGCTTCGGGTCGACGTTGTTCTTGTTCGCCCGCAGCGCGTCGAGTTCGGTGGCGTACACCTGCTCGACGCGGGCGCCGCCGTCGGCGTCGACCGTGTAGATGGCCCACACGCCGTCACCGGCCTCACCCGTCGTCTCCGGCGCGGTCCGGGGCCGCCCCGAGATGTCCTCGAAGATCGAAGACCAGCCGCCCCGCCCCCCGGGGGCGCCGACGAACCTGCCGATCCGCTCGAAGACGTCGCGCAGCCCCTCGCTGCCCTCCCTGATGACTCGATCGAATTCTTCGGGATCGAATCCGAAGGCACCGTACTCGCCCACCGCGGCCTCCTCATGGCTCATAGCGTTACTGCCCAGTGTGCGCCCGGTTCGGACCGCGCGCCACGACGTCACGGCGCGGGCGGCGGAGGCGCCGGCGGCGTGATCGGGATCGGCACCGTGACGAATGGGAAGTGCAGGTACATCGTCAGCGGCGGCTGGGCGGGCTGCTGCGCCGGCAGCTGCGGGGCCGCGGGTGGCGCCGCTGGTGCCCCGCCCGGGGGAGGCGGTCGGGGCGGTGGGGGCCGTGGGGGAGACGGGGGCGGCCCACGGGCCGGTCGGCCCGGCGGGGCCCGCGGGCGTGCCCCCCGCGCCCACGCCGGTGGTGGCGGTCATCGACGCCGACGGCTCGATGGATCCCGCCGACCTGCCCCGGCTGGTCGGCGAGTTGGACCGCGGCGCCGACCTGGTGACCGGCCGCCGGCGGCCGGTGCCGGGGCT
>NZ_CACRUY010000121.1 GCF_902652685.1 Mycobacterium sp. Marseille-P9652 | reverse complement strand
GCGATGCGCCGGGCCCGAATCCGGGCGGCGGCGGGGGAGGCGGCCCGAACGCGAAGGCCCAGACGAGGAGGGACGCCCCGGCCGTCAGGAAGCTCCCGACGAGGGCCCCGGCGACGCCCGCGCCGATCACCACCGCGGTGGAGTGGCGCCGCGGAGCCTTCGGCGGCGGCGTGATGACGGCAGGTGCCGGTGCGGGCGGCTCGTGGGTGGTCGTCGTGTCGGCGGCTTCGGTGGTCATTGCGCTCCCCAGGTCTGTTGGTGTCGGTCAGTCGCGACGGTAGGGGTGGAACTTGAAGTGGACCTGAAGGATTCAGCGCGGGGGTCCGGGCGGAAGCGGCGGTGCCGGGACTGCCGCCGGGGGCGTCGACAGCACCGACGGGTATGGCGGCGGCGGAAGCTCGACGCGGACCCTGAACACCAGGCCGGTGACCGCGAAGGCGGCGATCGCGCCGAGGGCGAATCCCGCCAGCGCGGCGAGAACCACGACGGCGGTGGAATGGCGGCCAATGGGGTCGGACGGTGGGGGTGCCTGGTTGGTCATGTGACGTCCCGGGGTCGTTGCGTGCGGCCGTGAAGACGCTACTGCCGATTGCCGCCCGCTTCAGGTTGACTTCAGTTCGCCGCGCTAACAATGGTTCATGGCCGACTCACGCCGCGCGGGCGATCGACCCCGGGTGCGTCGCGCCGGCCAGTTCAGCGCCGGCGCGCCACGGGTGCTGGTCGTGGAGGATTCCGAAACCCTCCGGGAGATGGTGTGCGAGGCGCTCGCCGACGCCGGGTACCACGCCGACGCGCGCGTCGACGGCGACCGGCTCGAGGATGCGCTCGACGGGCTACGGCCCGACCTCGTGGTCCTCGACGTGATGCTGCCGGGGCGCGACGGGTTCGCGCTGATCGACGTGATCCGCGATTCGGGAGACGTCGGGATCGTGCTGATCACGGCTCGTGACGCACTGCAGGACCGGTTGCGCGGCCTCGACGGCGGCGCCGACGACTACGTCGTCAAGCCCTTCGAGTTGGCGGAGCTGGTCTCACGGGTCGGCGCGGTGTTGCGCCGGCGCGGACGGCTGCCGCGGGTGGTTCAGGCCGGCGACCTGACGCTCGACGTCGAGGGCGGTGTGGCCGCCCGGGACGGCCGGCGGCTCGACCTGACCGCCACGGAGCTGCGGCTGTTGGCGTTTCTGGTCGAGCAGCGCGGCCGGACCGTGAGCGCCGGGCAGATCCTCAACGCGGTGTGGGGCTACGACGCCTACGACCCGAACCTGGTGCAGGTCCACGTCAGCAGCCTGCGGCGCAAGCTCGAGGCGCACGGACCCCGAATCGTGCACACGGTCCGCGGAATCGGCTACCGGCTGCAGCCGCAACGGTCATGACGGCGGACCAAGGAACCCCGACCCCGTCGTTGCAGCGCCGGGTGACGTTCGTGGTGGTGGCGCTACTGGCCGCCCTGCTGGTGCTGTTGGGCATCACCGTCGACGTCAGCCTCGGCGTGCTGACCCGCCGCAGCCTGCACGACCGGCTCGCCGCCGCGACCACGCGGGCCGACGCGCTGGCCGCCGCGCTCACCGAGCCGGCGCTGATCGCCGCCGAGCTCAACGGCGGCGGGGAGGCGGGGGGGGGGGGGCCCCGGCTCCTATACACCACTGGCGCCGGCGGAGGGCACCCGTGGGGTGGGCATCGGGGGCGGCGGACTCGTCACAAAAA
>NZ_CACRUY010000120.1 GCF_902652685.1 Mycobacterium sp. Marseille-P9652 | reverse complement strand
GTTGTACATGTTCTGCACCGAGACGATCTCGGTGATCCGCTGGGCCTCGGTCAGCTGGTCGACGTCGATCTCCGACAGGCCGATGTGGCGGATCTTGCCCTCGTTCTTCTGCGCGACGAGCCCACCGAGCTGGTCTTCCAGCGGGGATTTCGTGGCGATGCGGGGGAGGCGGAACAGGTCGATGGTGGCGACGCCGCGGCGGGGCCGGCGGGCCCGGTGGCCATGGCGGCCTGTTCGGCCAGAACGGAGCTCCGGGGCCGAATGGCTGACCTGTTTGCGGCTGGCTTCGGTGCCTCGCCGCGCGTAACGCTTCGCGGCCAAAGCCGAGCGTCATTCAAGACTAAAAGTATGTATATCGCCTGTTTTGTTGAAGTTTAGTATCTATATGACCGTTTTGGTTTACCGTCGTACCGGCAATGCGTTGCAAGCATGACGGGGGCCATGTTCACGATCCTGTTCGTGACCGAGACCTAGGGGCACCCCATGTCTTATCTGGTGGCAGCGCCGGACGCCCTTACTGCGGCGGCCTCGGACCTGGCCGGGATGGGCGCCGCCCTTCAGTCCGCCACCGCCTCCGCGGCGCCGTCCACCACCAACCTATTGGCAGCGGCGCAGGACGAGGTCTCCACCGCAATCGCTGCCCTGTTTGGCGCTCACGCCGAACAGTTCCACGCGCTGACCAACCAAGCGGCGGCTTTCCAGAGCCAATTTGCGCAGACCCTCACCGCCGGCGCGAGCTCCTACAGCCTCACCGAGGCGGCCAGTACCGCCCCTCTGCAAACCCTCCAACAAGACATTTTGGGCGTGATCAACGCCCCGACGGAGTTCCTCCTCAATCGCCCGCTGATCGGTGACGGCACCAACGGCACGCCGGGCACCGGCCAGGCCGGTGGCCCCGGCGGTCTCCTCATCGGCAACGGCGGGAACGGCGCGTCCGGCGCCCCGGGTCAGGCGGGCGGCGCCGGTGGCTCGGCCGGGCTCATCGGTAACGGCGGATTTGGTGGCGCGGGCGGCACCGGCGGCGCGGGCGGCGCCGGTGGCAACGGCGGCCTGCTGTTCGGCAACGGTGGATATGGCGGTGTGGGTGGCGCTACCACCGGTGGGACCGGAGCTGCTGGGGCCGGAGGCGCCGGCGGACACGCCTGGCTCATCGGCCAGGGTGGCGTCGGTGGCGCTGGTGGCACCAGCGTCGGCGGCGCCGGCGGCACCGGCGGGGCCGGCGGAAGCGGTGGTCTGCTCTACGGCAACGGGGCCACCGGCGGAGCCGGCGGCGCAAACCTTGGCGGTGACGCCGTCGGCGGCAGCGGCGGCGCCGGTGGCCGTGCCTGGCTCATCGGCAACGCCGGCGCCGGCGGTGCGGGCGGAACCAGCTTCGCCAGCGTCGGCGGCACGGGCGGCGCCGGTGGTCACGGTGGCCTCGTGTTCGGCGCCGGCGGCGCCGGCGGGGCCGGCGGCTTTGGTGCCGACGGCGGCACCGGCGGCAGCGGCGGCGGCGCGGGCTTCCTCTCCGGTAGCGCCGGCGGGGCCGGCGGGGCCGGCGGCCTGGGCAGCGACGGCTATGGCGGCGCCGGCGGCGCCGGTGGCTCCGGCGGGCTCTTGGGCGCCGGCGGGTCCGGCGGCACTGGGGCGGCCGGTGACAGTGGTGCCGGCGGGGCCGGTGGTCGTGGCGGTCGCGGCGGCTGGCTGTTCGGGCCCGGCGGGGCCGGCGGCAACGGCGGGGCGGGCAGCAACGGCGCGACCGGCGGCGCCGGCGGGGCCGGCGGGAACGCCGGCTTCTTGTACGGCACCGGCGGCGTCGGCGGCAATGGCGGCGGCGGCGGCACCGGTGTCACCGGCCACGCGGGCGGTAACGGTGTCACCGGCGTCGAC
>NZ_CACRUY010000119.1 GCF_902652685.1 Mycobacterium sp. Marseille-P9652 | reverse complement strand
GTGGTGGGTGGGCGCGCCAGCGATCCGGGGCTCAGGACTTCGCCGTCGCTGTCGGTGACGGTGAGGGCGTCGGGGGTGCCGGTGATGGTCAACTCGCCGCGGTGATGGAGCCGGTGGTGGTAGGGGCAGAGCAGGATGAGGTTGGTCAGCTCGGTGGGCCCGCCGTCCTCCCAATGTTTGAGGTGGTGGGCGTGCAGGCCGCGGGTGGCGCCACAACCCGGGACCGCGCAGGTGGGGTGGCGGTGCTCCAGGGCGCGGCGCAGCCGGCGGTTGATCGTGCGGGTGGTGCGCCCGGCGCCGAGGGGCTGGCCGTGACGTTCCAGCCACACCTCACAGGTGGCGTCACAGGTCAGCTCGCGGCGATCAGCATCGGAGAGCAGCGGACCCAGGTGCAGCGCGGCGGCGCGCTGCTTGACGTCGAGGTGCACCACCACCGTGGTGTGCGCGCTGTGCGGGCGGCGGCTCGCCTCAAGGTCCCACCCGGTCTCGACCAGCCGCATAAACGCCTCCACGTTGCCCGGCAGCGGGGGCCGCTCGCCACCGGCCCCGCCATCCCCGTGGTCGCGTTTCCACTCGGCGACCAACGCCTCCCGATGGGCGGCCAGCGCGGCGTCGAACTTGGCGGCGTCCAGCGGGGCAAGGGTGATCCGGTAGCGGCTGCCCCGCTCGGTGCCGGTCTTGGTGATCGCGGGCTCGGGCTCGGGGCGAGGCTCGGGGTCGGGTCGCGGTTCGAGGTTGACCGCGGTGCGCAACTGGTTGACCGTGGCCACCTGCGCCAGCTGAACGTAATGCTTATCGGATCCCGCACCGGCGCGCGCGGCGATCACCCCGACCTGATCCAGCGACAGCCGTCCCTCGCGCAGGCCCTTCGTGCAGCGTGGGAACTCCGCCCACCGCCGCGCGACCGCGGCGACCGTGTGCGCATTGCCCGACGACCACCCCAACTTCCAGGCCACCATCGCCGCCACCGAGCGCGCCCCGGTCATCCCCCACAACCCGTCGCGATCGATCTCGGCCACAATCCCAGCGATGCGCCCGTCAATCGCATTGCGCTGACCGGCCAACTCCGCCAACTCCTCAAACAACACCTCGAGGCGCTCCTTGGGACTCACCTCGACGGCGTCAGCAGATGCGGTCGAAGACATGCCGTCATCATCGCAGTGACCACCGACAGAACCTGGTGCCCAACCCGTCCCTGCGTCAGTGCACCTGTTGGGCGACGGCGTTGACGAACGTCGAGTTGAGGTAGCCGACCGCGGCGTACCCGCCCGTGTTGAGCGCGGCGATGACGTCCGGGTCGTCGACGATGACAACGGCGCCCCGGTAGGAGCTGAGCGCCGGGGGCAGCCCGTTGTAGCTCCCGCCGCCCGCGGCCTTGTCGGTGCGGACCACCACGAGCACCTCGGTCGGCAGCGCGGCGAGATCCTGAATCGGACGATCGTCGCCGGTCTCGGCCGGGCCGCGTTTGAGGAACTCGCTGTACCGGAAGCCGAGCCCGGCCAGGTACGCGGCCGCGCTGCTGTCGGCAAGGTCGGCGGAGATGCCGGTGTCGCTGACGTTCACGGCGGCGACGGTCTTGCCCGCGAAGGCGGGGTGCGCGGACCGGGTCTGGGTTTGTTGGGCGGCGGCGTTGTCGAGCAGGCGGGTCGCGGTGTCGCTTCGGCCGAGCGCGCCCGCAATCCAGGTGAGCTGCGCCTGCCAGTTCCACTCCTGAGTGGGGTGCGCCGGGCGGGTGAGCGTCGGCGCGATGGACGACAGCTGTGTGTAGTCGACCTGACCGAGGCTGCCGGTGTCGACGACGAGGTCCGGGCGGGCCGCGGCGATCGCCGACGCGTCGGGGGCCGGCAGGACGGGGGCGCCGGAGTGCACCTGGTTCTGCAACCAGCCGGGCAGCCTCCCCTGCGGCGCGGTCATGACGACCGGCTGCACCCCGAGGGAGAGCACGGCGTCGGGATCGCCCGGCCCCAGGGCGGCCACCGCTCGCGGTCGGGCGGTCAGGTGGATGGTGCCCAGCGCACCATTGAGCGTTTGCTCGCGGTAGGGCGGGTTGTCCCCGCCGCGCCGCGTCAGGACCACCGCGGTGATGGTCGCGGCGATCATCACGAGCAGTGCCACCGCGGCGAGAGTCGCCGCCCGACGCCCGCGCCGGCGCGGTGCCGGCGCGAACGGCGGCAAACCGGTCTGCGGCGGCGCCGGGTGCCAGCCGCCGCCCTGGGGGGCGGGGGGCCATGGC
>NZ_CACRUY010000118.1 GCF_902652685.1 Mycobacterium sp. Marseille-P9652 | reverse complement strand
GCGGTCGGCGGCGGAGTGGGTCCCCCGGCGGCGGGGCGCGCTCATGGCCCCCCCCCCCGGCGGGGCGGCCCGCCGCCGGGGGGGGGGGCGCAAGGGCGCGGCGGCGGCCGGCCCCGCCGGGCCCGCCGGCCGGGCGGCGTACGGCCCCGCGCCTGCCGCCGGGCTTCCGCTGGATCGCCGTGCGCCCGGGCCCCCCCCCGCCCGCCCGCCGCGGCAGGCGGCCCCTGGGCCCCACCCCGCGGTATGCGGTGATCCCGCGCTGGAGCCTGTTCGACCGGAACGAGCAGGTGACCGCCACCCCCGAGAAGCCCGCCCACCCGGCCCCGTCGGCGGCCGTCGTCCGCGCCACGCTGTTCGCGAGCGTGCTCGTCGTCGGCCTCACCGCCCTCGTGTACGTCGTCCGGTACGTCCTGCTCGTCATCAACCGCAACACGCTGCTGAACTCGTTGGTGGCCCTCGCCGCGGACTGGTTCGGCGTGCTGGCCAGCCTGGCCTCGATCGCGGCGGTGATCACGTCCGGCGTCCTGCTCATCCGGTGGCTCATCGCGCGCCGGGCCGCCGTCTTCGCGCACCACGGCCTTCCGGAGCCCCGTTCGGTCCGGGCCCTGTGGGCCGGCTGCGTGGTTCCGGTGGTGAACCTCGTGTGGGCACCGGTGTACGTCATCGAGCTGGCGCTCCTGGAAGACCACTACGCCCGGCTGCGCCGGCCCATCCTCGAGTGGTGGATCGCCTGGGTCCTCAGCTACGTCGTCTCCGTCTTCGCGATCGTGACGAGCTTTGCGACCGACGCGCAGGGCATCGCCAACAACACCGTCCTCATGGTGTTCGCCTACCTGCTGGCGGCGGCCACGCTGGCGGCCGCCGCCCGGATCTTCGAGGGATTCGAGCGCAAACCGGTCGCGCGGCCCGCGCACCGCTGGGTGGTGGTCACGCCCGACGGCGACGCGCGTCCCGCGGGCGCCCCGGTTGAGTTGAAGGGGCAGGAACCGGCAGCATAGGGGTATGACGTGGGCCGACGACGTGCTCGCCGGGCACCCCTATGTAGTCGCCCACCGCGGCGCCTCCGCAGCGCGCCCCGAACACACGCTGGCCGCCTACGACCTCGCGCTCAATGAGGGCGCCGACGGCGTGGAATGCGATGTGCGGCTCACCCGTGACGGCCATCTGGTCTGCGTCCACGACCGCCGCCTGGACCGCACCTCCACCGGCGCCGGCCTGGTCAGCACGTCGACGCTCGCCCAATTGCGGGAGCTCGAGTACGGCTCGTGGCACGACAGTTGGCGGCCGGACGGAACGCATGGCGACACGAGCCTGCTGACGCTCGACGCGCTGGTGTCGCTGGTGCTGGACTGGCACCGTCCGGTCAAGCTGTTCATCGAGACCAAGCACCCCGTCCGGTACGGCTCGCTGGTGGAAAGCAAGCTGTTGGCGCTGCTGCACCGCTACGGCATCGCCGCGCCCGCCTCCGCCGACCGGTCCCGCGCCGTGGTGATGTCGTTCTCGGCGGCCGCCGTCTGGCGCGTGCGGCGGGCCGCGCCGATGCTGCCCACCGTGCTGCTGGGCAGGACGGCCCGCTACCTGATCAGCGGCGCCGCCACCGCCGTCGGGGCCACGGCCGTGGGCCCCTCGCTGGCGACGCTGAAGGAGTATCCGCAGCTCGCGGACCGGGCCATCGCCCAGGGCAGGGCGGTCTACTGCTGGAACGTCGACGAATACGACGACATCGACTTCTGCCGGGACGTCGGCGTGGCGTGGCTGGCCACCCACCACCCGGGACGCACCAAGGCCTACCTGCAGAGCCGCGCCGCCGAAGACAGCGGCTAGCCCGCGAGCCCGGCGGGCACGGGACCGTCGGCGGCCAGCGCGTCGAACAACTTGGCGGCCGCGCCGTGGTCCCACACCACCACCGAGCCGACGTCGCTGTCGGTGAACTCCCCGATCGGCACCGTCATCGCGGTCTTCGATCCGTGCAGCGCCCAGCCCAGCCGGGCCAGGTCCCACACGTGGTCGCCGCGATTGACGGTCAGGGCATCCGCGACCGCCCTCGGCACGGCGTACCAGCGCCACGGGTTGAGCCACACCGCCGGGGACCCGGCGCGGTTCAGCAACGCCGACAGGAATTCCTGCTGATGAATCATTCGGTCCAGGTCGGCCCGCGGCGTGGCGCGCGACCGGACGTAGCCCAGCGCATCGCGGCCGTTCAGCTCCTGGCAGCCGGCCGGAAGGTCGATGCCGGCCAGGGGGTCGCGCATGGGCGCGTCCGGGCAGACTCTCACCCCGCCCAGCGCGTCGACCAGGGCGGCCAGCCCCCCGAAGCCGACCTCGGCGTAGTGGTCGAGCCGCAGCCCGGTGGCCTGCTCCACCGTCTGCGTGAGCAGCGGCGCCCCGCCGATCGAGAACGCCGCGTTGACCTTGTCCTTGCCGTGCCCGGGTATCGGCACATAGGAGTCCCGCGGTATCGACACCACCGTCGGGGTCGCGTCCGACCACAGCCCGGGCAGGTGCACCAGGACGATCGTGTCGGTGCGGCTGCTGCCGACGTCGCCGCCGGTGGACAGGTCGGCCTGCTGCTGGGCCGACAGGCCCTGGCGACTGTCGGAGCCGACGATCAGCCAATTGGTCCCGCGACCGGGCGCCGGCCGGTCGGGATAGTCGGTCAGCGCCTCTTCCCGGTGCAGGCTGGTGTCGAACCAGATGGCGCCGCCGACGATGCCGACGCCGGCGAGTACGGCGCCGATCAGGACCACCGCGGCGACCGCGCGCAGACGGCGGCGCAGGCGGCCCGCGCGGCCGGTCTTCGGCGCGACGGGGGGGGGGGGGGGGCCGGGCC
>NZ_CACRUY010000117.1 GCF_902652685.1 Mycobacterium sp. Marseille-P9652 | reverse complement strand
CCCGTAGAGGACTTGTGGGGTCCGTTGGACCAGGCCAGGCACGATAGCTCCCTCGCGGCCGCGGCCGCCAGGGAGCTATCGTGCCTGGCCTGGTCCAACGGACCCCACAAGTCCTCTACGGGTGGGGGTTTGGGCGGGGACTCGCCGCAGGCGGATCCGACCACCCCCAGCGCGGCAAGAGCCACGCCACCGGCGAGCACGCCCCGTCTGTTGGTGACGGGTACTGCGCTAGGCACAGGCCCAATCCTGCCATCGGAGGTCACCGCGCCGAAGGCGGGGACGTCGGCGGACGCGATCAGGCCGTCAGGCGCCTTTACTGGCGTATCGTTGACAGTTGGCTTCCGTGAAGCGTCCGCGGACGGTGTTCGTGACGTTGCGCGGAACACCGGAGCCAGCTGACCGGACAACTCAAGATGAGGAGCTCGCCGTGACCACCGGGCTACCTTCCCAGACGCAGGTGATCGAGCTACTCGGTGGAGAGTTCGCGCGCGCGGGCTACGAGATCGAAGACGTGGTCATCGACAGCCGTGCGCGTCCGCCGCGGATCACCGTGATCGCCGACGGCGACGACGCACTGGACCGGGACACCATCGCCACCCTCTCGCGTTCGGCGTCGACGTTGCTCGACGGCTCAACGTTGCTCGGCTCGATCCGCGACTCCTACGTGCTCGAGGTCAGCTCGCCCGGGGTGGAGCGGCCGCTGACCACCGCCAAGCACTTCCGCCGCGCCCGGGGCCGCAAGGTCGACGTCGCACTGTCGGACGGGTCGCGGCTGACCGGGCGGGTGGGCGCGACCGGCGACGACGCGGTCGCGCTGGTCGTCCGGGCCGGTCGCGGCTGGGCGGTAAGCGAGATCCCCTTGGCCGATGTGGTCAAAGCCGTTGTGCAGGTTGAGTTTTCACCGCCGTCACCGGCCGAGCTGGAGCTGGCCGAGTTGACCGGGCGCGCCGGAACGGAGGCCGGAGCATGAATATCGACATGGCCGCGCTGCACGCCATCGAGGTCGACCGCGGCATCTCGGTGAGCGAGCTGCTCGAGACGATCAAGTCCGCGCTCCTGACCGCCTACCGGCACACCGAGGGCCACCAGGCCGACGCCCGCATCGAGATCGACCGCAAGACCGGCGTCGTCAAGGTGATCGCCCGGGAGACCGACGAGGACGGCAACGTCATCAGCGAATGGGACGACACCCCCGAGGGGTTCGGCCGCATCGCCGCCACGACGGCCCGGCAGGTGATGCTGCAGCGGTTCCGCGACGCCGAGAACGAGCGCACCTACGGCGAGTTCTCCACCCGCGAGGGCGAGATCGTCGGGGGCGTGATCCAGCGCGACAGCCGGGCCAACGCGCGCGGCCTCGTCGTCGTGCGCATGGGCACCGAGACCAAGGCCTCGGAGGGCGTCATTCCGGCGGCCGAGCAGGTGCCGGGGGAGAGTTACGAGCACGGCAACCGCGTCCGCTGCTACGTGATCGGTGTGACGCGGGGGGCCCGCGAGCCGGTGATCACGCTGTCGCGCACGCACCCCAACCTGGTGCGCAAGCTGTTCGCGCTGGAGGTGCCCGAGATCGCCGACGGCTCGGTCGAGATCGTCGCCGTCGCCCGCGAGGCGGGACACCGGTCGAAGATCGCGGTGAAGTCCAGCGTGCCCGGCCTCAACGCCAAGGGCGCCTGCATCGGCCCGATGGGGCAGCGGGTCCGCAACGTGATGAGCGAATTGTCCGGCGAGAAGATCGACATCATCGACTACGACGAGGACCCCGCCCGGTTCGTCGCCAACGCGCTTTCGCCCGCCAAGGTGGTGTCGGTCTCGATCATCGACCAGGCCGCCCGCGCCGCAAGGGTCGTCGTGCCCGACTTCCAATTGTCGCTGGCCATCGGCAAGGAAGGGCAGAACGCGCGGCTCGCCGCCCGACTGACCGGGTGGCGCATCGACATCCGCGGGGACTCGCCGCATTCGGAGGACCAGCCGGACCACGGCGCCACTCACGGAATGGCCCGCGAGCACTAGCGGACGGCCATCCGCGGGTGGTTCAGACCACCGGTTGACTAACGCTAGACTGAGCCGTGATCCAGCGCGAGCCTTCGGTCTCGGCGCACAGACACCCGGGTGGACCCGTGCGGACGTGCGTCGGGTGCCGGAAGCGAGAGCTGGCCGTCGAACTGCTTCGAGTGGTTGCTGTGCCAACCGGGAACGGCGAATACGCCGTGATCGTTGACACGGGGACCAACTTGCCGGGGCGAGGTGCATGGCTGCACCCCACACCGGGGTGCGTGCGCCAGGCGGTTCGGCGGCGAGCTTTCGCACGAGCGCTGCGCATCACCGGTTCACCGGACACATCCGCGGTGGTCGAGCACGTCGAGTCGTTGGGCGCGCCCGGATCGCCCGGCAACAGAACAGGTAGCGAAGAACATGAGCACACCGTGAAGTCCCGATGACGATGCGTCATAGCTGATACCCGAGGCGCGGCCCACACTGTCGCCTCATAGACAGGAGATGTAGTGGCAGGTAAGGCCCGCGTACACGAGTTGGCGAAGGAACTCGGTGTCACCAGCAAGGAAGTGCTCGCCCGGCTTAATGAACAGGGCGAATTCGTCAAATCCGCGTCGTCGACGGTAGAGGCGCCGGTCGCGCGCCGGCTCCGCGAGTCCTTCGGCGGCGGCAAGCCGGCGGGTGGCGCCCCCGGCAAGGCCCCCGCAAAAGCCGCCGCGAAGGCGCCCGCCAAGGGTGCCGACAGCTCGCTCGACAGCGCCCTCGACCAGGCGATCGGGAAGGCCACGGGCGCTAACGGCGAGGCCGGCGGCCCGCCCGCGGCGGTCGCCGGGGTGGCGACGGCCGCCCCGCCGTCCGCGCCGGTCCGGCCGGGTCCGATGCCGGGACGTCCGGGCGGCGCACCCCCGGCCCCGCC
>NZ_CACRUY010000116.1 GCF_902652685.1 Mycobacterium sp. Marseille-P9652 | reverse complement strand
GGGGGTTTCCGGGCCCCGTATGGGGGAAGCCGGGGCTTTTGGGCTTCCGATCCTTCCGTGGTAGGCCCATTGCGGACGAGTGCGCGGTACGGTCGACACAGCGAAACGAGAAGGCAGCGGACGAGCACAGATCGGCGATACCGGGCGAAGAGAACCGAGTAGGTAAGCAGCCGGCCGAGCGGCCCGGTCAGACAACGCCACAGCGGCCAGTGAGGAGCAGCGCGTGACGGACATGGACTCCGATATGGGCAAGGACCAGACCGAGGAAGTCACCGTGGAGACGACCTCCGTCTTCCGCGCCGACTTCCTCAACGAGCTGGACGCCCCCGCCCAGGCGGGCGCCGAGAGCGCGGTGTCCGGGGTGGAGGGACTTCCGGCGGGCTCGGCGTTGCTGGTCGTCAAACGGGGCCCCAACGCCGGTTCGCGGTTCCTGCTGGACCAGCCCGTCACGTCCGCCGGCCGGCATCCCGACAGCGACATCTTCCTCGACGACGTCACCGTCAGCCGGCGGCATGCCGAATTCCGGTTGGAGAACAACGAATTCCACGTCGTCGACGTCGGCAGCCTCAATGGCACCTACGTCAACCGCGAGCCCGTCGACTCGGCGGTGCTGGCAAACGGCGACGAGGTGCAGATCGGCAAGTTCCGCCTGGTCTTTCTGACCGGACCGAAGCAGGGCGACGACGACGGAGGTTCTTCGGGGTAGTGAGCGCACCCGATAGCCCGGCGCTAACCGGGATGTCGATCGGGGCGGTCCTCGAGCTGTTGAGGCCGGACTTCCCCGATGTCACGATCTCCAAGATCAGGTTCTTGGAGGCCGAGGGACTGGTGACGCCGCAGCGTGCTGCCTCCGGATACCGCAGGTTCACCGCGTACGACTGCGCCCGGTTGCGCTTCATCCTCACCGCCCAGCGCGACCACTACCTGCCGCTCAAGGTGATCAGGGCGCAGCTCGACGCCCAGCCCGACGGCGAGCTGCCGCCGTTCGGATCGCCTTACGGGGTACCGCGATTGGTGTCGGTGCCCGCGGCCGGCGAGCCGGACCCGACGTCCGCGCCGGGGCCGGACGCGGCGGCCGTCGCCCCGGCGCACGTGCGGCTCAGCCGCGAAGACCTGCTGCAACGCTCGGGCGTCGACGACGACCTCCTGACGGCGCTGCTGCGGGCCGGGGTCATCACCACCGGCGCCGGCGGCTTCTTCGACGAACACGCCGTCGTGATCCTGCAGTGCGCGCGGGCGCTGGCCGAGTACGGCGTGGAGCCGCGGCACCTGCGCGCGTTCCGGTCGGCGGCCGACCGGCAGTCCGACCTGATCGCCCAAATAGCCGGGCCGGTAGTGAAAGCGGGCAAGGCCGGGGCCCGCGACCGGGCCGACGACCTGGCCCGTGAGGTGGCTGCGCTGGCGATCACCTTGCATACCTCCCTGGTCAAGTCCGCCGTTCGCGACGTACTCCATCGCTGAGGTCTAGACTTCTTTCGACGGGCTCGGTTATCGCCGCCGGGCGTAAGTCGACACGGCAGCATGTGCGGAGGGCAGACACAGATGGGTGAAGTTCGTGTTGTCGGCATTCGCGTCGAGCAGCCGCAAAACCAGCCGGTGCTGCTCCTGCGCGAGGCCAACGGTGACCGGTACCTGCCGATCTGGATCGGTCAATCGGAGGCTGCCGCCATCGCGCTCGAGCAGCAGGGCGTCGAGCCGCCGCGCCCGCTGACGCACGACCTGATCAGGGATATCATTGCCGCTCTTGGGCATTCGCTGAAGGAAGTGCGGATCGTCGACCTCCAGGAAGGCACCTTCTACGCCGACCTCATCTTCGACCGCAACATCACCGTGTCGGCCCGGCCCTCCGACTCCGTGGCGATAGCCCTGCGCGTCGGCGTGCCGATCTACGTCGAGGAGGCCGTCCTGGCCCAGGCCGGCCTGCTCATCCCCGACGAAAGCGACGAAGAGGGCGGCACCGCGGTGCGCGAGGACGAGGTGGAGAAGTTCAAGGAATTCCTCGACAGCGTGTCTCCGGACGACTTCAAGGCGACCTAGTTCATGCCCAGCCCCATGCGCCGAGGGGACATCACGGATCCGTCTCAACTGGCCCCGGGGTCTCGACACGCCTGGCGGATAACGGCCCCTCTTCGGCCCACGAAGGCCATACTTTGATGACGACGCAAGGCGCGGCGGCTACCGGACAGCGTAAGCTCACTAGCACTCGGGCCTGAGCAAACGTGGCTGCGGCGCAGCCAGAGACGCAGCTAGTAACGAGAGCGCGATCGGCGAGAGGAAGCACCGTGAGCGAGCAGCCACGTCAAGAGCAGCTGAACCTAGCTGGCCCCTCAGACAACGGGGATGGGGAGCAGGCGATCGCCGCGGTGAGCGCGCCGGTGCAGCCCGGCCTGTTCCCCGACGACTCCGTCCCCGACGAGCTCGTCGGCTACCGCGGGCCCAGCGCGTGCCAGATCGCCGGGATCACCTACCGCCAGCTGGACTACTGGGCGCGGACGTCGCTGGTGGTGCCCTCGATCCGCAGCGCGGCGGGGTCCGGCAGCCAGCGGCTCTACTCGTTCAAGGACATCCTGGTCCTCAAGATCGTCAAGCGGTTGCTCGACACCGGTATCTCGCTGCACAACATTCGGGTGGCCGTCGACCACCTGCGCCAGCGCGGCGTGCAGGACCTGGCCAACATCACCCTCTTCTCGGACGGCACGACGGTGTACGAGTGCACGTCGGCCGAAGAGGTCGTCGACCTGCTGCAGGGCGGGCAGGGCGTGTTCGGCATCGCGGTGTCCGGCGCGATGCGGGAGCTCACCGGGGTGATCGCCGACTTCCCGGGCGAGCGGGCCGACGGCGGCGAGTCCATCGCGACGCCGGAGGACGAGTTGGCGTCGCGGCGCAAGCACCGCGACCGCAAGATCGGCTGATTTTCGAGGCCTTCTTCCCGGCGAGCGTGCGCAGTTGTACGGGTTGCGCGGCGTGTCGGCGTGCAAACACTCAGTGTCAGGGTGGCGTTGCCGCGTTTGCGGTGGTTGGGTCCAGATCACCCGGTGTCTGGCTCTTACAAACACTGCCGCCTTGAGGAGGTTGGCGTTCGTGCGTTGTGTCGGCA
>NZ_CACRUY010000115.1 GCF_902652685.1 Mycobacterium sp. Marseille-P9652 | reverse complement strand
CCCCCCCGCCACGCCCCCGCCCACAAAACCCGCCGCCAAGGCGATGTACACCCCGACCCCCCCCCCCCCCCGCCCCATGCCGTGCCACCCCCACCCCAACCCACACATGGCGCCCGTCTCCTTCGTCTCGCGATTTCGACGCATCTGGGGTGGAGTGTGCGCCAGCGCAATGCCGCGATCATAGGGTCGATGGTCCTCGGATCTGCTACGAGTCCGGGACCGGCACGGCACCCGCCGCGACGCGCCTGAGCCAGGAAATGTGGTGAACGTGAGGTGGCCCAGGCGTGACGGTTCGGCGGTCCCGTCCACGAATGGTCGCGCCGCGTGGCCGGCGCAGGCTATGACAATACGGTGAGCAACCACCATGTGAACCTGACCCAGCAAGAAGCCTCGTTGGTCGGCGAAAGCCATCCTGAAGCTCTGGAACGCATGGATGAGAAGCAGCTGAAGGATCTTCAGAGCCGGCTCAGGAGTGCCCGCGAGAAGAACTTCAGTCTGCTGCGACGGCAGGGCGCGGCCCGCGTGGCGGCTGAAGGCGCGCGCGGCGCCGCCCAGCCGGCCAGCGAACGACGTGGCGAAAAGGTGGAGGTCCTCGACGAGGCCTTGGCGCGGGTGACGCAGCGCCTGGATTCCCTCCGCGAAACGCAGTAGCGACGGGTTTTCCGGCATCTGCGTTTCGCTGCGTGCCGGTGAACTCTGAGCTTATGGTCGATCAATGAACTGGATGACGTTGATCGGCAACGCGCTCGTCCCCCTCGCCTCCGTGATCTCGAGCGCCTCCGTCGCGATCTGGACGAAGCGCATCGACGCGAGGAACAAGGAGCAGGACCGCCTCCACGAACGCGTGCTCGACTTCGAGAAGCGGGCCGCCGACGACAAGAAGGCGGTGCTGAAGTCGCTGATCTCCGCGACCATCTACGTCAAGCGCGCGGCCCAGTACCAGGGCACCGGCACCGCCGAGGAACTCGCCAGCCAGCGGCGCGCCGAGGCTCTCCGCGAGCTATACGACTTTCGCATGCGCCTCGGCCTCGACGACGGGGTCGCCGAGCTGATGGTCTACGCCGCGCCACCGGTGCGCGACCTGGTCAGTCTGCTCCTCGATGAGTGGGATCGCCAGTTCCGCGAACACGGGTACTCACTCACTCAATTGGATTCGTGCAAGCGCGAATTGGCGCAGACGACGGCGTGCCCTCCGCCGCGGGAGGACACCACCGTCTATTACGAGGGCGAGCTCAAGTGGTCGGAGCTGAGGAAGATAGAGACGGGGTGGCTGGAAAGACTGGGCAGGGAGTCCGATCTCGACGTTGACGCGCTCGTGGACCTATGCGATCGCACTCTGGAAGCCGCCCACAAAGACCTGCGCGGCGGATACGGGATCGACTTCTGACTTCGGTTGGCACCCACGCCGGGCCGCGGGGGTCACGGCTTCCAGAAGTCGTTCATGGTGGTGGCGAACTCGTCGTTGAACGTGATCGGGGCGAGGGGAGTGTTCGGCGCAGTCCCCAGCGCGTATTCGAGGGTGCGCATCAGGCTGTAGTGGTTGTAGTAAGAGTTGGTGACGAAGTGGCCGGACAGCATGCCGCCGGTCGGGGCGTCTATGGCGCCCTGGTTGGGGATGACGATCATCGGAATGTGGTTGCCCTCGTTGCCGATTCCGAGTGAGAGGTTGTTGTAGTCCTCGTCCCACGTGATGATGATCGCATCCCTCTGGGTCGGGTCCGTCCACGTGTTCGAGGCCTGGATCGTGGATACCTGCTGTTGCACGAATTGGTCGCCGGCCGCGATGTTGTACTGGTGCGTCGTGAGCTGGCTGCCGACGAAATTCGCAGCGCCGAACGGGATGTCGACGGGTCCCTCCATGTTGTTCGCCTCGTTGGCGGCCAGCCACGCGAATCGTGGCGCGGTGGCCGGGGTCTTCAGATCGGTGCCCAGCTGGTCCAGCGGAAGCAGGTGCGTCGGCAGATAGGTGGGGTCGGGGTTGCCGTAGACGTAGTTGAAAATGGCGAACGGAAGTTGGTCGACGGAGTAGTCACCCGACGACACGATCGCGCCCGGGTAGGGCATGCTCTGCGCGTAGCCGACCCATTTCACGCCGGACGTATCCATTTCATGGATGAGGTTGTTGGTTCCGTAGATGGTGTTGGGGGGCGGGTTGACGTCGATGCCGTAATCGGTTCCGCCCAGGATTCGGAAGTAGTTCGGGTCACTGGGGTGACCCAGGGCGTAGTAGTTGTTCGCATAGCCGTAGGTGTTGATCAGCGCGTTGATGTACGGCGCGTTGGGGCTGCCGAGGATGTCGCCCACGCCGTGGTTCTCCATGTAGATCAAGAACACGTGATCGAGTTGCCCGACGTGGGCGGTGGGCGGGGCGAGTGTCGCCGGTGTGAGGCTCGGGTCGCCGACGGTGAACGACAGGTTGTCGACGTACGCGTTGTTGTAGTTGCCGAGGACCGGGTTGTGATCGGTGAAGTTCGCCGTCACGACGGCCTTGGTGGTGCCCGCCGGAATCGTTCCGGAGATGTCCCGGGGCTGGAAACCGGTGATGCCCAGTCGATCCAGGGCGGTCACCGGCCCGATCGAGCCGGTGCCCAGGGCAACCCCGCTGGAGTTGAGGAAGGTGACCTGCACGGAGGTCGAAGACGGGTCCACGAGGTAACCGCCGAGCATTCCGCTGAGCGTGTACGGCACGCTGCCGGTATTGATCTTGGCGGACGCGGCGCTGAGGTCGACGACCTGGCTGATGCTCGACGAGCCCACGGGTCCGCCGCCGGCGAAATTGTTTCCGCCGCCCGGAGGGGGGGTGCCCGGGAAGCTGAGGAAGCCGGGAAGATCCGGGATGGAGAACGGCCCGGGATAACCGCGCGGGGTCCCGTAACTGATCACGGTGGGAGTGCCGTCCACCGTCCAGCCCGGGATGGTCACCGAGCTGAAGCCCGACCCGGACGGGCTGGCGATTTCGAAACCGGGGTTGACCAGTAGGTTCTGGCTCATCGGCAGCCCGGGAATCCCGTTGCGGCCCAAGAGTATTCCGCCCGTACCGACGGTGCCGGGGTCACCCAGCAGCGCGAGGGTCGCCGCATTGCCGCCGTTGCCGCCGTTGGCGCCATCACCGACGAGGAAGGCTCGGCCGCCGCTTCCGCCGCTTCCGCCGCCGAATCCGGGAGCGGCATCCGCGCCGGGGCCGCCGGGCCCGCCATCACCCAACAGCGACCCGCCATCC
>NZ_CACRUY010000114.1 GCF_902652685.1 Mycobacterium sp. Marseille-P9652 | reverse complement strand
GTCCCGACCGGCGGCGGCGCGCCCGTTGTGCTCCACCGCGGGTCGGCGGCCGGCGCGTCGGCGAGGGGGGCCATGAGCGGCCCCCGGCAGCGGGGACACCACTCGCGTCGCCGCTCGCGCACGTTCCACCGAGTGCCGCACTGGGAGCACACCTGGATCACCGGACCAGACTAGGCGATCGCGAGGGCGGCGAAGCCGGCCGAGGCGGATCGCCGCCATCGGCACCAGCCGATCGCGAGGGCGGCGAAACCGGCCGAGGGGGACCCCGCGGAGCTGGGGACGGATCGCCGCGGAAGCCTCAAGCCGGCAATCAATCGTTCAGCGCAACCTATCCACAGTTTCCACAGGTTTATCCACATTTTGTGCGCGGGTATAACTCCCGTCGACACAGCCTCTGGCGGTCGTCGGGTCCGCTGCTGTGGATAAGTCACCCGTTGGTACGGGTGTGCCATAAACAGGCCGGGATGACGCGCGAGCGAATGAATTGGTGGACTAACCATTTACCGCGGCGACGGTTGCCCTACCGGGCATTTCCTGCCCTGCGCCGTAACCCGAAAGCGCAGTTCGGACCCCTGATACGGCACCTGTTTCGCAAGCCGAGCACAACGGGTTATGATCGCGATCCGGTACGTTGTTGTGACTCACCTCACTAGGGCGGGGTGAACGGTCAGGTGAAAGGCGCTTGATGGCCACGCATTCGTTCGGTCCGGGATCGCCGGCCCAGTCGAAGTCGTACTCCGGTTCGCCCGCGTGGAATCACAGCTATAGCGTCGCCGCCTTGCGCGCCGGCCTGATCGCGTTGGTGCTCCTGGCCGTGCTGGCCATCATCGTTCTGTCTTGATTCCGGCCCGAGAGGGTATCCGCACACTGCCCTCGGGGCGTCCCCGGGGGGCCGTTCTTGCGGCGCGCGCGGTCTTGGAGCAGGGTTGATTACGCTGGGCCGCCGCGTGGCGGATCCGTGCGAATGAGCGTCAAGACGAATAATCGAAGAAAGGAAAGAAGTGGCTGAATACACCCTGCCCGACCTGGACTGGGATTACGGTGCGCTGGAGCCGCACATCTCGGGGCAGATCAACGAACTTCATCACAGCAAACACCACGCCACCTACGTCAAGGGCGCCAACTCCGCCGTGACCGCGTTGGAAGAGGCCCGCGCCAACGACGACCACAGCGCCATCCTGCTCAACGAGAAGAACCTGGCTTTCAACCTCGGCGGCCACGTCAACCACACCGTGTGGTGGAAGATCTTGTCGCCCAACGGCGGTGACAAGCCGACCGGTGACCTCGCCGCCGCCATCGACGACGCATTCGGATCGTTCGACAAGTTCCGCGCGCAGTTCACCGCGGTGGCCAACGGCATCCAGGGCTCCGGGTGGGCGGTTCTGGCCTACGACAGCCTGGGCGACAGGCTGCTCACCTTCCAGGTCTACGACCACCAGGCGAATTTCCCGCTGGGCGCCGTTCCGCTGCTGCTGATCGACATGTGGGAGCACGCCTTCTACCTGCAGTACAAGAACGTGAAGGCCGACTACACCAAGGCGTTCTGGAACGTGGTCAACTGGGCCGATGTCCAGGCCCGCTACGCCTCCGCGACGTCGAAGGCCACGGGGCTGATTTCCGGCTGAGACCATCCCGATCCGCGGGGCGTCGCGCATCGCGCGGCGCCCTCGGTCGTTTATGCGCGCCGAAATTGGGCATTTTAAAACCGTGCGACTGTGACCGTGTCGTGTTGCAAGCCACCGAAACCGGGGGCATGCTTAGGCATTCCAGCTGCAATGGGGCTATTCGGGCGGAGGCGTCGCGCGGAGGTCGACATGGAGACGGGCTCAGACCAGCCAATAGGGGTGTCCCCCTTCCATTCTCGTGGTGCCCTGAAGGGGTTTGTGATCTCGGGACGCTGGCCGGATTCGACCAAGGAGTGGGCCCAGCTGCTGATGGTCGCGGTAAGGGTCGCCTCGTTACCCGGATTGTTATCCACGACAACGGTGTTCGGCGCCCGCGAGGAGCTGCCCGACGAACCCGAACCGGGTACCGTCGGACTGGTGCTTGCCGAGGGCACGGTTTTCGGCGAATCCGCCATCCAGCCAGGCTATTTCGCGGATCACCAGCCGCCGGCCCTGTTGATGCTGCATCCCCCGTCGGAGACGACGCCGTCGTTGCCGGAATGCACCGGCGCCGCGTCGGGATGTGTGCTGCTCCCGGGACTGCCCTACTTGGGCCTGGAGCACCGCGCGGCGTGGGTGGAGGCCGAAGCCGACGGCACGATCACGTCGATGGTCAGCCGCGTCGGGGTCGACCCCATCAGCCACCCGGACACGGCGATCCTCGCAATGCTGCTCGCGGCGTGAGCCCGAAGCCCGGCAGGCCGGGCTCCGCGGTCCGACCGCCCTCCTATCCGGGCCTTCGGCGCTCGACGAATGGAACTCCCGTGGGCGCTCGGCCGGTATGCCCCAGCGCAAACTCCGCCGCGACGGCCGGTCGCGGCGCGCGGCGACGGCCGGTCGGCCCGGGCCCGGCTAGGCGCGGACACCCGCCGATCAACCGGCCGCTCACCCTGCCACGCCCGGCAGGGCGCCCCAAGAGGTATCGCAGCCGGCGCATCACTGCACTCCAAGCCCGTTTTGGACGCGTTGTACAGACTTGACAGCAAAGAACCGCCGGACGCTCGCGACGCCGGCCGTCCGTTGCGGTGCGACCGCACAGCAGTCCTGTCCGCGTCGCTGAGACGGTGTCGCGCCACGGAGACGAGGGCGCTCGAACGGAGCAGGCATTCTGCGTATAACCTGTGAGTTCCAAAGATTTAGTGGACACCTCAGCGAATCGGATGGACGCTATCACGTGTGCAATTGGCCCTTGCCAGCTACGCGCGTACCAGATTCGCGCGAGTTTGCACCTGGTTACGGCAACAATCCGCCGCTAGCATGACAGCTAATACACCTAGGTAATATTTCACTTCTACAGCCAAGTGGAGGTCCATCAATGAGCACGACATTCGCCGCCCGCCTGAACCGCCTCTTCGATACGGTGTATCCGCCCGGGCGCGGGCCGCACACCTCCGCGGAGGTGATCGCCGCGCTCAAGGCGGAGGGCATCACGATGTCGGCTCCGTACCTTTCCCAGCTACGTTCCGGAAATCGCACCAACCCGTCGGCGGCGACCATGGCCGCCCTGGCCAACTTCTTCCGCATCAAGTCGGCGTACTTCACCGACGACGAGTACTACGAAAAGCTCGACAGGGAATTGTCCTGGCTGGCCACGATGCGCGACGACGGCGTCCGCCGCATCGCGCTGGCTGCCGCCGAGCTGTCCCCTGAGGCCCGCCACGAGATCGCGGAGCGGGTCGACGAGCTCCGCCGCGCCGAGCACTCGAACGCCTAGGGCGCCCGCCCAGCC
>NZ_CACRUY010000113.1 GCF_902652685.1 Mycobacterium sp. Marseille-P9652 | reverse complement strand
CCGGGGTGCCGGGCGGGGCGGCCCCCGCCGGTGGCGGCGCCGGCGGCCGGGCATGGCTCATCGGCAGCGGTGGCACGGGTGGTAGCTCACTGTCCTTCGGCGGGGGCGGGGCAGGCGGCCCCGCGGGCTTCTTGTTCGGCGACGGCGGGGGCGGTGGCGGCGGCGGCACCACCAGCGACGGTGGCGTCGGCGGCCAGGCCGGTCTCATCGGCAACGGCGGAAGTGGCGGCCCCGGCGGGACGGTGACCGGCAATGGCGGAAACGGTGGCAACGCTTTGTTGATCGGCAATGGCGGCCACGGCGGCCCAGCGCCCGGCGCGATCCTCCCGCACAACCCCGGTCTCGGCGGCACCGGCGGGTTGCTGTTCGGCGCCCACGGGTAACCGCCCCGCTTACTTACGGTTGCGTACGTTTTCCTCACTCGGACACACTGACCCCCATCGGCCCGAGTGGAGGGAATCGCCGTGGGGCATTACATCGCCAACGTCCGCGATCTCGAGTTCAACATCCTGGAGGTCCTCGACGTAGGAGCCGTCCTCGGCGACGGGCGCTACGGCGACCTCGACGAGGACACGGTCCGCACGATCCTGGCCGAAGCCGCACGGCTGGCCGAGGGCCCGGTCGCGGAAACCTTCGCCTTCGCCGACCGCAACCCGCCGGCGTTCGACCCGGCCACCAACGCGATCACCGTGCCGCCGGAACTGGCGAAGACGGTCGAGGCCATCAAGGAGGCCGGGTGGTGGCGGCTCGGCATGGCCGAGGAGATCGGCGGCATGGCCGCGCCCCCGCCGCTGGCCTGGGCGGTCCACGAGATGATGATCTGCGCCAACCCGTCCGCGAGCTTCTTCACCCTGGGACCGTTCATGGCACAGGCGCTGTATGTCGAGGGCACCGACGAGCAGCGCCGGTGGGCGGCCGAGGGCGTCGAACGCGGATGGGCGGCCACGATGGTGCTCACCGAACCCGACGCCGGCTCCGACGTCGGCGCCGGCCGCGCGAAGGCGATCGAGCAACCGGACGGCACGTGGCACATCGAGGGCGTCAAGCGGTTCATCTCCGGCGGCGACGTCGGCGACACCGCCGAGAACATCTTCCACCTTGTGCTGGCGCGCCCGGAGGGCGCCGGCCCGGGCACCAAGGGGCTGAGCCTGTTCTACGTGCCCAACCACCTCTTCGACCCGGACACCTTCGAACTCGGTTCTCGCAACGGGGTTTACGTCACCGGGGTGGAACACAAGATGGGCATCAAGTCGTCTCCCACGTGCGAAGTGACCTTCGGCGCAACGCATCCCGCCGTCGGCTATCTGGTGGGCGGCGTGCACAACGGCATCGCGCAGATGTTCACCGTGATCGAGCAGGCCCGCATGACGATCGGCGTCAAGGCAGCCGGAACCCTGTCCACGGGCTACCTCAACGCGTTGGCCTTCGCCAAGGAGCGGGTGCAGGGCGCCGATCTGACCCAGATGTCCGACAAGACCGCGCCGCGCGTCACGATCATGCACCACCCCGACGTCCGCCGCAGCCTGATGACCCAGAAGGCGTACGCCGAGGGCCTGCGGGCGCTCTACCAGTACGCCGCCGCGCATCAGGACGATGCTGTGGCGCAACACGTCTCGGGCGCCGACCATGACATGGCGCACCGCGTGGACGATCTGCTGCTGCCGATCGTCAAGGGGGTGAGCTCGGAGCGGGCCTACGAGGTGTTGACCGAATCGCTGCAGACGCTGGGCGGCTCGGGCTTTCTGACCGACTATCCGCTCGAGCAGTACATCCGCGACTCCAAGATCGACTCGCTGTACGAGGGCACGACCGCCATCCAGGCACTGGACTTCTTCTTCCGCAAGATCGTCCGCGACCGGGGAGAGGCGCTGCAGTTCGTGACGGCGCAGATCAGTCAGACCATCGACACCTGCGACGGAGCGCTCAAGCCGCAGGCCGTCGCCCTGCAGGCCGCGCTCGACGACGTCACCGGCATGACCGGCGCGCTGACGGGCTACCTGATGTCCGCCGCGCAGCATCCCCCCGAGATCTACAAGGTGGGGCTGGCCTCCGTGCGGTACCTGCTCGCCGTCGGCGACCTGCTCATCGGGTGGCGGCTGCTGGTGCAGGCCGGCGTCGCGCACGCGGCCCTGCAGGGCTCCCCGTCGCAGAGCGACGAGATGTTCTACCGCGGCAAGGTCGCCACGGCGGCGTTCTTCGCCAAGAACATGCTGCCCAGGCTGAGCGCCCTGCGGACTGTCATCGAGTCGATCGACGGCGACGTCATGCGCGTGTCCGAAGACGCGTTCTGACACGCACAGCCCAGCCACAGCTTCATCCGGTACACCCTTCGTGGGGCTATTCCATCGAGGGGAGAAACGTTGATGTCCGAAAGCTGTCACCTACCGCGGCTCACCCGCTTCGCGGTCGTCGCCGTCGCCGGCGCCGCCGCGCTGTCCGTCGCCGCCTGCGGCTCGTCGAACAACACCAGCCAGACGTCGACATCGACCTCCACCTCCACGTCGACCGTCACGTCGGCCACCGCGGCGCCGGGCGGCGAGGCGCAGGTCCGCGGAATGATCGCGTCGGTCGCCGGCAACTCGATCCAGGTCACCAAGGAAGACAACGGCAATGCCGCGGTGACCTTCACGTCCACGACGAAGATCACGGAGGTCACCCCGGCGGCGCTCACCGACGTCACCCCGGGCAGCTGCGTCAGCGTCCGGCCCGAGCAGGAACCGCAGCCGGGCCAGCCGGTCACCGCCGCCTCGGTCCAGGTGAGCCAGGCGGTCAACGGCGCCTGCCCGAAGGAGAAGAAGACGGCGCCGGGTTCCAACGGCCCCGCGCCGTCCGGCTCACCCACGACGCCCGCGCCGGCGAAGCCCACGTGGGTGCAGGGGGCGGTCGCGTTCGTCAACGGCAACACCGTCAACCTGACGGGCACCGACGCCAGCGGCAACACCACCCAGACGCCCGTGACCGTCAACGACAAGACGAAGTACACGAAGGTGGCGGCCGCCGCCGCCGACGCGGTCACCCCGGGCAAGTGCCTCTACGCCCGCGGGACGATGGACAACGCGACGCTGCAGGCGACGTCCCTGCGGGTGCGGCCGGCCGTCGACAACAAGTGCCCGGGCAAGCCGCAGGGCCGGTGACGCGCCGGGGTTAGGGCGCGGGCGAGTCCAGCACCATCCAGGCGCACCGGAGAGTCGCATCACACCGCGCGACACAGCCGTGAAAACGTGGGTATCCGTTCGCGACGGCGCAGGAGCGAGGGGGTGTTGGTGGCGACGACGCGGGTGGATCCGCGGCTGCTCAGGGTAGCCGGCCTGGCCGCCGGAATCGCCGTCGTCGCCTTCGCCATCACCTTGTGCAGCCCCGCGCACGACCCGTCGGGCGGCGCGGGCAAGCCCACGGTGTCCGCGATCCCGCCCAGCCCGGCACCCACAGCGGCACACCCTCCACC
>NZ_CACRUY010000112.1 GCF_902652685.1 Mycobacterium sp. Marseille-P9652 | reverse complement strand
CGGCATGGGTTGGGGTTGGCGCGATCTCGTGATGTACATCGCCTTGGCGGCGGTTTTAGTGGCCGTGGCCGTGGCGGTGGCGTTTGCCATCCGCAATCTGGTTGGGAGCGGCCAATACAAGGCGAGTCCCGCGGCAGCCCCGAGGCCCGAGGATACGTTGGCGCACCGCTTTGCTCGCGGAGAGATCGACGAAGAGGAATATCGGCACGGCGTCGCGCTATTGAGCGAGCACCGCGAAAGCCTCTGACCGCGATGGCTCCGCTCACACGGCGGGCGGCGCTCGCCGCGCTCGGCGCGATCGGGGCCGGCAGCGTCGTCGGTCTCGGATTCGTCCTGCGCGACCTTCTCCAACCGCCGACCGGTATCCGCCTCACCGATGGCGGCGGCTTCATGGGCGCCGATCGCATGGACATGAGTCGCTACATGGATATGTTCATGCGGCACAACGAGATAAGCCGTGTTGTCGAGGACATCGCCGGCGGTGTACGCACGACCACCGAATCCCACTCCCCCGACCTCGCCGCCCAACTGCAAGAGCATGTCTCGAGCATGTACGCCCACCTCGATCAGGGAACCGAAGTCGCCTGCATGAGCCAGAGCCTTCCGACGCTCTTCCGCCGGGCCGGCGGGTACCGCCGCAGCCTCACGCTGACTCCTACGGGTGTGATCGCCGAAGAGGTCGCCGACGATCCCGCCCTCACAGATGCCATACGGGCGCACGCGCGAGAGGTCACCGCGTTCGTGCAGCAGGGGATGCCCGCCATGATGCAACAGATGATGGGTGGCGGAATGGGCCACGGTGGCATGATGGGGCCGCCTCACCGCCCATGACAGGCAACGGATCCCGCTGATGCACTTATCAATACAGCGGGATCCAGAGACCCTCGAACCAATAACCCCAACCACCGTACTGCCAGTTGAAGACAGGTAGCGCGGTGTAGTTGTTGTAGGTGAACGGGGCGAAGTAGCGCTGCCCGTAGGACGCGTCGACCGGGGCTCCGACCCAGGGGCGGTTCCAGCCACCGGCGGGCGGCGGCCCGTTCCAGCCGCCGGCGGGCGGCGGCCCCTCCCAGTTCGGCGGGGGGGAACCGGGGGCCTGGCCATTGTTCCAGCCATAACCGTTCGGCGGTGGCGGCGTCGGCGCTCCCTGGCCGGGGACCCAGTAGCCGTTCTGTGCGTCGACGGGGCCGCCATACTGTGGGCTGCCGCGCAGGATGGGACCGCGCGGCGGGTAGTACGGCGGGTGCTCGGGCTGCCGGTCCGGCGCGTTCAGGATGATGGTGGTGTTGTAGGTCGGCGCCTGCTGCTGACTTCCGTTGTACTGCCCGGGCGTCGGCTGGGCTGACGTCACGCCCCACATCCCGGTTGTCGTTGGCCCGGTTGTGGTCCCGCCCCACTGGCCGGTGGTCGTCGGCCCGGTCGTGGTCCCGCCCCACTGGCCGGTGGTCGTCGGCCCGGTTGTGGTCCCGCCCCACTGGCCGGTGGTCGTCGGCCCGGTTGTGGTCCCGCCCCACTGCCCGGTAGTCGTCGTCACCGGCACGCCAGACGTGGTGCAGTCCGGATGCCAACTGGGACACTGCACGGGGAAGCTGGTGGTGGTCGTCGGACCGCTCCACTGCGATGTCGTCGTCGGCGTGGGTGCGCCGGTCCACGTCGTCGGCGGCGGCGCCGTCGTCTGCTTGGGCGCGTTCGCCGATGTCGTCGTTGGTGGAGTGCTCTGCTTCGGGCCGGCGCCCGGAACAGTCGAACCCGGCGACGGCACGGTCCCGGTGCCGCCGTAGCCCGGGCCGGGGTTCGTGGTCGTGCCGCCGCCGCAGTTCTTGCTGCCGTTCGGGCAGGACGGGTCGGAGCTGGCGAAGCCCGCGTTGAACACGATTGCCGACATGCCCAGGCTCGTGGCGACCGCCGCTGCCGCGGCCAGACGTTTGATTGACATTCGTTGCGTCCCTTCTCGGACTTCCGCTCGAGCGATGTTTTTCACGGGCAGGTGACGTCCAACTCGAAAGGCTTTGTCACCGGCTTCGGCTGCTGTGGGTTGCTGGTGTCGGCGCCGGTCGCAGTTCCCTTGATCTGCAACGAATTACCGCTTGCCGCGGCGCCGGCGTTCCCACCTTGACCCGGTGCGGCATCGGAGAATCCGAGGATGATGCCGTCGACCGTGCCCAGCCCGACCGCGTGCACGATGGGCGGGTTGTCCTTGCTGACCACGGCGCCGACACCGTTGGCCGGGTCGCCGACACCGATGTTGATGTTGTTGCCGGCCGGGTTGCAGGTGACCGCGCCGGTGACGTTGAGTTTCTTGCCGTCCACGATGACCTGAGGCGCAGCCGGCGCCGGTGGTTTCGGTTCTCCCGTGTTCGACTTGTTGCTGGAGCAGCCGGCGCAGGCCGCGACCACCACGCCAACGCCGGCTACGCCGACGACGATTCCACGCTTCACCGCTGTCTCCTTCTGTTGCCGAATCCTGCGTTCACGCTTTACTGCGCCGCGCCGGGAATCTGGTAGGCGCACCTGCCGGTGGTGTGTTCGGTGAGCGGGACGGGTCGGCCGTCCACCTCGATCGCACAGTCGTGCGGGCCGCCGGTTTTGTCGGTGTAGTTCAGTGCCAAATAAGGGCTTCCGGTCACCTGAACCGTCTGCGACCACGGCGTCGACACCCACGTGGTGGTGGTCGCCGGATAGACCGGAGTTCCGGGATCGGGGATGACGGAGAATACGTCGCCGCCGCCGAGGATCCGATAGACAACGGTGTGCTGGCCCGGGTTGGCGCCGGCCGCGGGCAGCATGGCCGGCGGCGCCATGGCCGTGGCCAGGGCCAAAGCCGCCAGCACACCGGCGACCGCCCGGAGCCGTCGGGCCCGGTCAGCGCGGTTACCCCGAGCAGTGTCAGCGCGCGCGACGCGCGCACGGGTTAGATCCTTCGACACGACGACCCCTTCGTAGCGCGACTGCGACGACACGCAGCCTTAGTGGGGTGTCCCTCGCCGCTCCTTGACGCGACTATCCCCCGCGATGGTTCTTAGCTAAGGCCCCCGGGAGCGGGCGAATCAATTAGGGATTTCCCTACACTTTTCGCGCCAAGGGTTCGTCCGGACCGTCGGTGGTCGACTGAACGCGCCGCCCGATCTCGTCGCGAACTTCGACGATGTTCGACGCCAAGGCCACGGCGAAGTCGAGGTCAGCGGCGCGATGCGCCCCGAACTCGGGTGGTCGCAACCCCGTCTGAGGTCTGAGCCCCGCCCGCGCCACGTCCACACGATGCCGGATGAAGTGGGCCGCCAGACCGCTCCGCGGCAGCCGATTGCCGCGTAAGGTTCGCCGAGGAAATCCACCGATCACGTTCGCTGAGCAACGCGAGGGGGCCTGACGCATGGGCATGCGAGACATGATCCGGGGCGAGTTCGTCGACATCATCGAATGGCTCGACAACACCAATACGACACTGGCGTGGCGGTTCCCGCGGTATCAGAACGAGATCAAGAACGGGGCCCAGCTGATCGTCCGCGAGGGCCAGCGCGCCGTGTTCGTCTACCGCGGCCAGCTCGCCGACCAGTTCAATCCCGGCCACTACACCCTCACCAGCGAGAACATGCCGATCATGGGCACGCTGCAGGGGTGGAAATACGGATTCAACAGCCCGTTCCGATCCGAGGTCTACTTCATCAACACCCGCCCGTACCCCGACTTGCGTTGGGGCACACCGCAACCGGTGACCGTTCGCGACCCGGACTTCAAAATGGTGCAGGTGCGGGCCAATGGCACCACGGTCGTCAGGGTCACCGATCCCACCGAGTTTCTGCGCCAGGTGCTCGGCACGCAGAGCACGGTCGACATGGAACAGATCACGGAGATGATCCGCCGCAATATCGCGCTGGCGTTCAACGACATGGTGATGGGCAGCGGCCTCGGCGCGATCGACCTGCAGGGCCGCCAGGTGGAGCTGTCGGACAAGCTGCGCGAGTTTGTCGCCCAGCGCGTCCAGGCGTTCGGTCTCGGGATCGACGCCGTCACCATGACGATCTCGTTGCCGGAGGAGATTCAGCAGGCGATGACCCGCGGCGTCGCGCGGGGACTGGAGGAAAGTGGATTCCTCAACAACGTCGGCGATTTGAACCGCTTCGAGCAGGCGCGCAGGGCCGACGCGATGTTGGCGGCGGCGCAGAACGAGGGCGGCGGGGCCGCCGGCGCGGCCATCCAGGCCGGCCTCGGCGTTGCGCTCGGGGGTCAGATGGCCGGCGCGGCCCAGGGTAATTACCAACAGCCACAGCAACCCGCGGGGTTCACGGGCGCTCCCCCGCCGTTGCCGCCACAGCAGCAATTCCATTTCGACAACGGCGGTCAGCCCGCGGGTCCGTATCCCGTCAGCGCGCTACGGCAATTCGTCGCCAACGGGCAACTCACCCGCGACACCGTGGTGTGGACCGACGGAATGGCGGGGTGGGCGCCGGCCTCGACCGTCGCGGCGCTGCACCCCTTGTTCAGCGCGCCGCCTCCGTTGCCGGCCCCCCCCCCCCCCCTCCCGCCGCAGCAGTGAGCTATCCAGAAGGGGATCCCCGCGGCCGGTACCAGGGCCCGCCGCCTGGGCAGCCGCCGCCGTTACCGCCGCGCCCGCCCGGCCGGCGGTCGCGGCATCGGCGGGGGGCCGGCTTG
>NZ_CACRUY010000111.1 GCF_902652685.1 Mycobacterium sp. Marseille-P9652 | reverse complement strand
GTGGCCAGTGCGTTCGAAGGCGCGCTGGCAGCCACCGTGCATCCCCTGTGGGTCGACCTCAACCGCAACTCGCTGGTGCAGGCGGTGATGTCGAACTGGTTCGGACTCAATGCCCCGGCCATCGCCGCGATCCAGGCCGACTACGAGGCCATGTGGGCCCCAAAAGTCGCGGCGATGTCTTGCCACTACTCGGGCGCCCCGGCCGGCGCCCGCCGGGTTCCCCCCGCCCGCGGCCCGGCTGGTCCCCGCCGCCGCGACGGCCCCCACCCAGCGCCTCGCCGGGCTCGGCCGCCCGCCCGCCCGCCGAACCCGTCGCACCGTGGACTTGACGCCGGCGCAGCACCGCGCCCTCGACGTCTGGCAGCGGGAAGCCGCCGACCGCCTCGGGGTCGCCCGGGTCACCGGCCAGGAGGTGCTCACCGCGCTCATCGACCAGCTCCTCACCGACAGCCAGCTGTCGGCCCGCATCACGCGCAGCATCCAGGCGCGCCGGTGAGCTGAAACGGACCCCGCGAAGCGGGCGGCGAGGCAGCCAATACGATCCCAGCAGCCATAGCGACAATCAGGACAGGAGGAGCCGATGCGCGCGATCGTCGCCGTTGCCATGCGCAGCCTCGCGGGCATCGCTTCGACGGTCGCGGCGGCGATCGCCGGGCTTGCCGCGCCGGCCGCTGCGACCCCGCCCGAATTTCCCGGCCTCGACGGTTTCACCGCCGTCCCGGCGGACGGGTACGTCACGAGCCCGCACCCGGGCGACCCGCCTCGCGTGAGCTTCACCGCCTCGCCCACCCTGGTGTGCGACTTCTACGGCGGCCCGGCGCCGGCGCCCCACCCCTCGGGGGACATCAAGTGCACCGGCGACATGCCGGGCATGAACGACGTGCTGTTTCCCGGCGGTGGCCGGTCGAGACCCGGCGACTGCGTGGTCGGGGTCGTCAGCTTCAAGGGACCCGGCTACGAATTGAGCCGCATGTCCTACGGCGGGTGCGACGGCAACCCCGCCGCGCTGCCGTCGGGCGGCAAACCGCTGGCCGCCGGCCAGAAGGTGTCCTACCTGAACGTGACGTGCGCCGTGGGCGCCGACGATCTGGTCGCCTGCCTGGACACCACCAGCGGGGAGCATGGGTTCGTCCTGCAGCGCTCGGGCAGCTGGGCCTTCTAGGCCGATCGCCGCTAGCCCAGGGCCGCCCGCAGCGACGCCACGGCGTCGCTGATCGAGCCGGTTGTCGAGTAACCGGCGGCCAGCCGGTGGCCGCCCCCGCCGAACCTGGAGGCCACGGCCGCGAGGTCGACGTCGGCCTTCGCCCGCATCGACACCGACCACTCCCCCGGACTGACTTCTTTGAAGACGGCCGCCACCTCCGCCTGCTGCGTGGTGCGCACGATGTCGACGATGCTCTCGACCTCCTCGGGCCGCGAGGTCACCCAGTCCCGGTTGCCGACGACCGCGCAGACCAGCCCGAGTCCGCCGGCGGCCTCCGGCAGCAACTGCGCGGTACTGAGCACGCGCGACAGCAGCGGCAGCCAGCCGAACGGGTGGCTGTCCATCAGGGTCCGGCTGATCGCGGCGTTGTCCACGCCGAGCTCCACCAGCCGGGCCGCCAGCCGCAGCGCGCGGGCACTGGCCCAGCGGAACGACCCCGTGTCCGTCGTCAGCCCCGCGTAGATGCAGTGCGCGACGTCGGGGTCGATGCGCTTCCCCCAGGTGTCGAGTATCTCGGCGACCATCATCGTGGTGGAGTCCGCCGACACGTCGATGAAGTTGGCGGAGCCGAACATGTCGTTGGTCGCGTGGTGGTCGACCACCAGCACCTGCCGGCCGGGCGCCGCCATGTCGCTCAGGGCGCCCAGCCTCTTGACGCTCGGAACGTCAACGGTCACAACCAGATCCGCGTCGCGCCGCATGGCGCCGGGCTCGACCAGCAGGTGACAGCCCGGCAGCGAGGCCAGTGATTCCGGTAGCTTCGCCGGGGCGGCGAAGCTCACCTCGACATGCTTGCCGCAGCGGTCCAGTACGAGCGCCAGCGCCAGCCCGGCGCCGATCGTGTCGGCGTCGGGATGGACGTGCGCGAGCACCGCAACCGTCTCGGCGCCCGACAACAGCTCGACCGCGCCCAAGGCGTCGACGCGCGCCCCGGCGCCCGCTACCTCAGTCTTCGGATCGATCGCCGTCACCGGTGTCCCTCACGCGATATGGATCGGCTTCACCGGCCGGCTTGGCACCGGAACGCACCCGCTCCAGGTCGGCGTCGGCGGCGCGGGCACGAGCCAGCAACTCCTCCATCCGCTGCACGTTGTCGGCGGTCGTGTCGCGGGTGAAGGTGAGCGTCGGCGTGAAGCGCACGCCGGTGCCCGCGCCGACCTTGGTTCGCAGCGCGCCCTTGGCCCGCTCCAACGCGGCCGCCGCCGCGGCGTAGTCCGGCTCGTCGTCGAGGGTGCGGCCCATCACCGTGTAG
This sequence comes from Mycobacterium sp. Marseille-P9652, assembly GCF_902652685.1. GTDB lineage: Bacteria > Actinomycetota > Actinomycetes > Mycobacteriales > Mycobacteriaceae > Mycobacterium. The sequence goes on along the minus strand of NZ_CACRUY010000111.1, from coordinate 2,463 downwards.
AACACGGTCGCGTCGTGCAGGTCGGCCGTCACCTTCGTGTCGACGATGGTGACGCCGTCGAGCCCAGGATCCTTGATCTCGAACTCGATCGCCGAGGCGACGATCGTGTTGATCCGCTTCGCCAGCCGGCGCGCCCTTGCGGGGTCCGCCACTATCTATTCACCGCCTTCTCCTGGTCACTTCGTTCCGCATCGTCGGCGATGGTCAGGCGCGCTCCTTTTGGACCAGCTCGTAGGTCTCGATGACGTCGCCTTCCTTGAGGTCGTTGTAGCCCAACGTCATACCGCACTCGAAGCCCTCGCGGACCTCGGTCACGTCGTCCTTCTCCCGGCGCAGCGAGGTCACCGTGAGGTTGTCGGCCACCACGATGTTGTCGCGCAGCAACCGCGCCTTGGCGTTGCGGCGCACCACACCCGAGGAGATCATGCAGCCCGCGATGAGGCCGACCTTGGACGACCGGAACAGCGCCCGGATCTCGGCGCGGCCGAGCTGGTTCTCCTCGTAGATCGGCTTGAGCATGCCGCGCAGGGCCTTCTCGATCTCGTCGATCGCCTGGTAGATCACCGAGTAGTACCGGATCTCCACACCCTCGCGGTTGGCGAGCTCGGTCGCCTTGCCCTCGGCGCGCACGTTGAACCCGATGATCACCGCGTCCGACGCCGACGCCAGGTTGACGTTGGTCTCGGTGATGCCACCGACGCCGCGGTCGATGACGCGCAGCGCCACCTCGTCGTCGACCTGGATGCCCATCAGGGCCTCCTCGAGCGCCTCGACCGTACCGGCGTTGTCGCCCTTGAGGATCAGGTTCAGCTGGCTGGTTTCCTTCAGCGCCGAGTCCAGGTCCTCCAGGCTGATCCGCTTGCGCGACCGTGCCGCCAGCGCGTTGCGCTTGCGCGCGCTGCGCCGGTCGGCGATCTGCCGCGCGATGCGGTCCTCGTCGACCACCAGGAAGTTGTCACCGGCGCCGGGCACCGACGTGAAGCCGATGACCTGCACCGGCCGCGACGGCAGCGCCTCCTCGACGTCGTCGCCGTGCTCGTCGACCATGCGGCGGACGCGGCCGTAGGCGTCGCCGGCGACCACCGAGTCGCCGACGCGCAGCGTGCCGCGTTGCACCAGCACCGTGGCGACCGGGCCGCGGCCGCGGTCCAGGTGCGCCTCGATGGCCACACCCTGGGCCTCCATGTCGGGGTTGGCCCGCAGGTCCAGGGCGGCGTCGGCGGTCAGCAGCACCGCCTCCTCGAGCGCCTCGATGTTCGTGCCCTCCTTGGCGGAGATGTCGACAAACATCGTGTCGCCACCGAATTCCTCTGGCACCAAGCCGAATTCGGTGAGCTGCCCGCGGATCTTCTGCGGGTCGGCGCCCTCCTTGTCGATCTTGTTGACCGCCACCACGATCGGGACGTCGGCCGCCTGCGCGTGGTTGATCGCCTCCACCGTCTGCGGCATCACACCGTCGTCGGCCGCGACCACCAGGATCGCGATGTCGGTGGCCTTCGCGCCGCGGGCACGCATGGCGGTGAACGCCTCGTGACCCGGGGTGTCGATGAAGGTGATCGGCCGTTCGGTGCCGTCGAAGTCGACCGACACCTGGTAGGCGCCGATGTGCTGGGTGATGCCGCCGGCCTCGGCCTCGCGGACGCTGGCGTTCCGGATGGTGTCCAGCAGGCGCGTCTTACCGTGGTCGACGTGACCCATGACGGTCACCACCGGCGGCCGGGTCTGCAGGTCCTCCTCGCCGCCCTCGTCCTCGCCGTAGGTGAGGTCGAAGGACTCGAGCAGCTCGCGGTCCTCGTCCTCCGGGCTGACGACCTGCACGACATAGTTCATCTCGCTGCCCAGCAGCTCGAGGGTCTCGTCGCCCACCGACTGGGTGGCCGTCACCATCTCGCCGAGGTTGAACAGCGCCTGCACCAGCGCGGCCGGGTTGGCGTCGATCTTCTCGGCGAAGTCGGAGAGCGACGCGCCGCGCGCCAGGCGGATGGTCTCGCCGTTGCCGTGCGGCAGCCGCACGCCGCCGACGACCGGCGCCTGCATGTTCTCGTACTCGGCGCGCTTCGCCCGCTTGGACTTGCGGCCGCGCCGCGGTGCGCCGCCGGGACGGCCGAACGCGCCGGCCGCGCCGCCGCGCTGGCCGGGGCGGCCGCCGCCGCCTCCACCGCCACCGCCGGGACGACCGCGGAAACCGCCGCCGCCACCGCCGGGCGGGGCACCGACGCCGCCGCCACCGCGGTAGTTACCGCCTCCGCCGTCGCGGCCGCCGGGACCACCCGGCCTGCCGCCGCCGGGCCGCGGGGCGCCGGGACGGGCGGGCCGGCCCTGGCCGGCGGCACCGCCGGGCCGGGGCGGCATGTTGCCGGGCGACGCGCCACCCGGACGCGGGGCGCCGGGCCTGGGGGCACCGGGCCGCGGCGCCATGGGACGCGGGATGGGCCGGTCGACGGGCTGCGCCGACGAGAACGG
>NZ_CACRUY010000110.1 GCF_902652685.1 Mycobacterium sp. Marseille-P9652 | reverse complement strand
CCCGCCTGGCCCCCGGGGGCCGCCTTGGCGGAAGGGGAGGGCTTTCCCCCCGCTGCCGCGGTGGCCGGGCGGGCCCCGTTTGCGCCCCGCGGGCGCGGCCCCGCCGAGGCCGCCGGGACCGCCGTTGCCGTCCAGCCAGCCGCCCGTGCCGCCCGCGCCGCGGGGGGCGCCGGCGCCGCCCACCCCGCCCGGCCCTCCGGCACCGATCAACCCCGCGGAACCGCCGGTGCCGGCGGCCTGGCCGGGCAGGCCGTTGCCTCCGGGGCCGCCGTTGCCGAACAGCAGGCCGCCTGGCCCGCCGGCCTGACCGGGGCCGCCCGGGGTGCCGTCGCCAATAAGCGGCCGGCCGAACAGGGCTTGCGCGGGAGCATTGACCGCGGCCGCGGCTTCCTGCCCGACCGCCTGCGCGGCGTTGACGGCCTCGGCCTGCCCATAAGACGCCGCACCGGCGGTCATGGCCTGGACGAACTGCTGGTGGAATGACGCCGCCTGCGCGCTCACCGCCTGGAAAGCCTGGGCGTGCCCGCCGAACAGCGCCGCGATGGCCGCCGACACCTCGTCGGCCCCCGCCGCCAGCAGTGAAGTCGTCGGGCCGGCCGCCGCGGCGTGTGCCTCGCTCAGCGCGGACCCGATCCCTTGTAGGTCCCCCGCCGCAGCCGACAAAAACTCCGGCGCCGCAACCACAAACGACATGTCGGCCTCCCACCCAAATGCAGCCGTATCGGGCGCGTCCGGGCGGCGTCGCGGCTACAGTAAGGCCGCATGGGCCGCCCGGAGCGTTCCCTCCACAGTGTGCGCTGGCGGGCGGGCGCGGTTGATCCGGAATTTTCCCTGTTTTTGCTCCATCACCTCCAGAAGTCACCGTAGAAACCAGCTGGAGCGAGTGGCCGTGGAGTGTTTGTTGGAGCGACAGGCGGCGCTGGCCGAGCTGGCCGGGCTGGCGCGCGCGGCGGGTCGCGGCCAGGGCCGCGTGGCGCTGCTGCGCGGGGAGGCCGGAGTCGGGAAGACGGCGCTGATCGACGCCTTCACGACTGCGCTGGACGGCTCGGAACGGCTGTTGATGGGCTGGTGCGATCCGCTGGGGGCGCCGCGCCCGTTGGGCCCGCTGCTCGACGCGCTGGCCGGATTCGGGTCCACAGCGGCCGGCGGCCTGGTCACAGCGATCGAATCCGGCGACACCGGGGCGTTGTATCGGCGGCTACTGGCGATATTGCGCGACGGGCAGCGCTGGGTGTGGGTTATTGAGGACGCCCATTGGGCCGACGGTTCGACATTGGATCTGATTCGCTTCCTAGCCCGACGCATCGCGTCGCTGCCGCTGCTGTTGGTGATTTCCTACCGCGACGACGAGATTGACCGCCAGCTCCCACTATCCGTGGCGCTGGGGGATATGGCGACCTGCGCCACGGTCAGCCGTGTCGGGTTGGAGCCATTGAGCCGAGATGCGGTGGCGGTCCTGGCTGCAGGCAGCGGGTTCAATGCCGACCAGCTACATCGTCTCACCGGGGGAAACCCCTTCTACGTCACCGAGGTGTTGGCCTGCGGCGTCGACGCGCTGGATCTGAACGCCTTGCCGAGCAGCGTCTCAGACGCTGTGTGGGGCAGGCTGGTTCGGCTGTCGAAGGAGGCGCGCGAGACCGCACAAGCGGTCGCGGTCTGTGGACCTCGCGCCGACGCGGCGCTGGTGCAAGAGGTGTGCCCGGGGGCGGGCGCGGCTCTCGACGAATGCCTGGACGCGGGGGTGCTGCTCGACGATGGGGACGCGATCGGGTTTCGCCACGAGTTGGCGCGGCTGGCCACACTGTCTCGCATCCCTGACTATCGGCGCCGGCTGCTGCACAAGCGCGCGCTCGTCGCACTGGCCGAACCACCGATTGACCCGAACATGTTGCCGGCGCTGGTCTTTCACGCCGACCAAGTCCGCGATCGTGACGCGGTGACACGCTACGGCCCGACGGCGGCGGAGCGGGCCGCGGCGCTGGGCGCGCACGCTGAGGCCGCCGAGCTCTACGGCTTGACGCTGCGGCATCGCGGCACGGCCCCTCCCGCGCAGGAGGCGCAGTGGCTGGAGCGCCACGCGTTCGAAAGCTACTTGTGCGGGCAGGCGACGGCGTCGATGTCGTCGTGGCGTGCGGCCATCGATGTCCGCCACCAACTCGGTCATCGACTCGAAGAGGGCGACGACCTGCGCTGGCTGTCCCACCTGCTGGAGCCTCTCGGACGCACCTCCGAAGCCATCGAGGCGGGGCGCGCGTCACTTCGGCTACTCGACGATCTCGGTCCCTCCCCGCAGCTGGCCTGGTCGCTGATCAACATGGCGCACTCCTGCACCGTGGTGAGCTACGACCTGGCGGCAGCCGCCGAATACGCCGAGCGCGCACTGACTCTCGGCGTCCAATTGGACGACCCCGCCGTCGTCATCCGGGCGCGCGGCTATCAGGCGATGGGCCGCGTATTCCGCGGCGACACCGGCTGGGACGACTTCGAGGCGGTCTGGCGCGACGCACTGGGCAGTCCGGTCCTGACCGAACATGCGGCGGTGGTGGGCGTACTCATATCGTCGGCCGCCGCGCTGCGGCGCGAGCCCGCCCGCGCCGAGGACTATCTCACCCGTGCAGCGGCCTTCTGCGACGACCACGACCTGGTCATGTTCCAGGCGCTGCTTACCGGCGCGGACGCCCTGACCAGGTTGCACCGAGGCAGTTGGATCGAGGCCGCACTGCTCGCCGAGCAAGTCCTGACCCGCACGGATCTGAGCCCCCAGCACCGAATCCTGCCGCTCGTTGTGCTTGCACTGATCCGCGCGCGCCGCGGCGAGCGGCCGGCGGACCTGCTCGATCAAGCCCTCGAGTCCACCGCGGGCAACGTACTCCGGCTGCAGGTGTGGGCGGCGCGCGCCGAGGCCGCGTGGTTGGCCGGTGACGACGACACCGCGCGTGCCGAGGCCCGGGCGGGGCTGGCGGCCCGCCCCACCGAAGCCGATGCGTGGCTGATCGAACCCTTGCGGCGTTGGATGTGCCTGGCCGGCGGCGAAGCCGAGGATGCTGGTGACTGGCAAGAAGCTGCGGCGGCGTTGACACGCCGCAACTGCCCCTACGACGCAGCGATCGCTCAGCTCGGCGGCGACATTGCCGCGGTGGAAGCGGCGCTGGCGACGTTTCGCCGCCTCGGTGCGCGCGCCGCGGCCCGTCGCGCTCAGCAGCGCCTGGCGGCGTTGCGCGGCACCACCCTTCGGGGCCCTGGTGCCAAGACGCTTGCCGACCCCAACGGGTTGACACGCCGCGAACGCCAAGTACTCGAGCTACTCGCCGCCGGCAAAAGCGACGCTCAGATCGCCGCCGCGCTGCATATCAGCCCCAAAACCGCCGGCGGCCATGTGAGTTCGATCCTCGTCAAGCTCGGCGTCGCAAACCGCACTCAAGCCGCTACGCTCGCGCGATAGCTACACCGTCGTCTGCCCCCCGGCGGTCGAGATGGCCTCGAACTCCTCGTCGGTCAGCTGGATCTGCGCCGCGGCGACGTTCTCCTCCAGGTGCGCGACGCTCGACGTGCCCGGGATGGGCAGCATCACCGGCGACCGCTTCAGCAGCCAGGCCAGCGCCAGCTGCGAAGGGCTGGCGTCGTGCTCGGCGACGATGCGCTGCAGCGGCCCGTCGGGGGCGGCCAGCGGGCCGGCCGCGAGCGGGAACCACGGGATGAACGCGATGCCCTGCTCGGTCGTGGCGTCCACCAGCTTCTCGGCGCCGCGCGCGGCCAGGTTGTACATGTTCTGCACCGAGACGATCTCGGTGATCCGCTGGGCCTCGGTCAGCTGGTCGACGTCGATCTCCGACAGGCCGATGTGGCGGATCTTGCCCTCGTTCTTCAGCGCGACGAGCTCACCGATCTGGTCTTCCAGCGGGAATTTCGTGTCGATGCGGTGCAGCTGGAACAGGTCGATGGTGTCGACGCCGAGGCGGCGCAGGCTCATCTCGCATTCCTGGCGCAGGTAACTCGGGTAGCCCAGGGGGTCCCAGGCGTCCGGGCCGGTGCGCAGCAGACCGGCCTTCGTGGCGATCACCAGCCCGTCGTACGGGTGCAGCGCCTCGCGGATGATCTCCTCGGAGACGTAGGGGCCATAGGAGTCGGCGGTGTCGATGAAATTCACCCCGAGTTCGACGGCGCGCCGCAGGACCCGCACGCATTCGTCGCGGTCGGCGGGCGGGCCCCACACGCCCTTGCCGGTCAGGCGCATGGCGCCGAAGCCGAGTCGGTTGACGGTCAGGTCGCCGCCGATGGTCAGGGTTCCGGATGCTTGGGCAACAGTCTGAGTGGTCACTTTTACGACCGTACGCTGGACGCGTGGATCTACAAACGCTCGAAGAACTCCCCCTGACGTACCGAGAGGTGGGCGCGACCCAGGCCCTCGAGCCGCCCGCCGGATACGACCACCTGCGCGTCGAGAAGCAAATCGGCTCGGGCCGAGAGCGTTTCGAGCGGGCCGCCGACGCCGTCATGCGCTGGGGCATGCAGCGGGGGGCCCGGCTTCGGGTGCAGGCGAGCTCGGAGGTCGCCGACGTCGACACCGTCGTGGTGGTGCGGATGGGGTTCGTGCCCGCGCCCTGCCGCGTCGTCTACGTCATCGACGAGCCCGACGTCCGCGGCTTCGCCTACGGCACGCTGCCGGGGCATCCGGAGTCGGGCGAGGAACGCTTCGTGGTCGGCCGCGACCCCACCACCGATGCGGTGTTCGCCGAGGTGTCGGCGTTCTCGCGCCCGGCGACGTGGTGGAGCAAGGCGGGCGGACCGGTACTGCGGCTGGGCCAGCGGCTCATCGCCAGGCTCTACCTCCGCGGGGTGTAGGGCGACGCCCGGCCGACGACACGTAAACGGCTGCGACGACACGCCGGGCATTGTCAATCGGTTAGTGCAACATCTGGTCAGGCGGCTTGGTCGAGGAGTTGGGCGAGTCGTTGGGCGGGGGTGTCGAGGTTGAGTGTGGGGC
>NZ_CACRUY010000109.1 GCF_902652685.1 Mycobacterium sp. Marseille-P9652 | reverse complement strand
GCTGTGTCGGCGGCGGTCCGGTGTCTGGGTCACCGTCGGCGCGTCCGCGGCGGGCTGCCTGGGCCCGCTGCTGCTGGCCGCGCGAATCATCCCCGCTCCCATCGTCTTCGGCAAGGTTGCGGCGGGGGGGGCCCGACGGCCGGGTGGCCCCCCCCCCCGGGGGGGGGGGGGGGGGGGGGCCGGGGGGGCCCCCCCCGCCGCAACCGCCCAGCGACAGCGGCACCGCCGGCACTGCCAGCCACCTGACGGACGTCGCTGCCATACGTGCATGATCGCGGTCCGCGCACCGCGCCGGGCGATATTCACCGACGCCCGACGGGGTCCCCGCGCCGGGCGGGCGGTAGGGTACGCGCCAGTTCGAGTCGATCGTTGGGCGCTATCTCCGAGGAGTTGGGCATGCCGGGCCGGAAGTATTCGTTCGAGATCAACCGCACCAGCAGCGCGCCCGCGGCGACGCTGTTCCGGCTCGTGACGGACGGCGCCAACTGGTCGAAGTGGGCCAAGCCGATTGTCGTGCAGTCCAGTTGGGCGCGGCAGGGTAACCCGGCGCCGGGCGGGATTGGCGCGATCCGCAAGGTGGGCATGTGGCCGGTGGCGGTGCAGGAGGAGACCATCGCCTACGAGCAGGACCGCCGTCACGCCTACAAGATGGTGGGCCGCAGCCCCGCCGAGGACTACGTCGGCGAGGTCGTCTTCACGCCCAACGCGTCCGGCGGGACCGACATCCGCTGGACGGGCTCGTTCGTCGAGCGCGTGCCCGGCACCGGGCCTGCGTTGCAGGCGGCGCTGGGAGGCGCGGTCCGGTTCTTCGCGGGACGGCTTGTCAAGGCGGCCGAGCGCGAGTCGGGGCGCTGACGTTTGCGCTCGTCGTTGTCGCGCCGGCCCGAAGATCCTCGAGACGATGTGAAGCGATTAATTGGGCAATAGCCCTGCCATTGCCGGCGGCATGCCGTACGGGTTGCTCAACACCAGCAGCGCTTGGAAATACCGGGCAAAAACAATCGCTGGCAAGAATATCGCCGTGTTAAGTGATTGGACTAGTGGAGTAACGGCTGAAACGAGCTGCTGCAAAGCGGGAAACGCCGTCAACAGCGTGTTTGTCACGTCGATGACAACGTGCAGCGCTAAGTTGAACAACGGGACCGATTCGATGAAGCCCATCACATTAAGGGCGATAGAAAGTATGACGAGATCCGCGACGAGCCAAGAAAGAAAACCGGAAACGGCGACGACGAAGATGCCGGCCACGGCGGCCCCACCCAGAAGAAGTCCGGTATTCGTCACCAAATTTGTGATCAGATCGCTCAATGTGGACTCGGCGGCCGTGGCAGCGGCAACCGGGGTCGTCGAAATCGCCGCCAAGGGCTTCAGCAATGACGCCACGTTCGCCGCCTCGGCACTGGCGTACGAGGCGGCACTGGCCGTCAAGTGCTGCACGAACTGCTCCTGAAATGCCGCCGCCTTTCCGGCCAGCATTTGATAGTCGTGCGCGTAACCGGAGAACAGGTGGGCGATACCCACCGACACCTCATCGGCAGCGGAAGGGAGTACGGAAAGGGTCGGCGTAGCGGCTAGCATGTGAGCCGCATCGATGGCGGAACCGATACTCGCGAAGTCGGTCGATGCTTGTGCCATCAGTTCCGGGATGGCAATTAGGGCAGACATTATTACCCTCCCCGCCCGAATCGTTATCGACTCATCGGTATCCAGGGATTGTCGCCGCAGCGGTCCAAATCCAGCTAGGGACTTTGGCCCTCTTCGTCGGACCGAATTCGGGCGTTTGCGGGCATCTGCGCCAAGTGGTCAGTCAGAGACCAGGTCAAGTGTCGCTGGCGAGGCGTTTCTCGCTTTCGTACTTCTGCGCCATGTGGGCGACGGCGTCCAGCTGCGATTGCGCGAGGCTCTCGCGCGCCTGACCCGCGCGCGCGGCCGCGTCCAGCGTCGGCTGCGCCTGCCCCTGGAAGTGCGGCATCACCTCGGCGGCGAACAGCTCGGCCGACCGCTTGGTCGCGGCCGGGTTCGCCCATTCGTGCCCCATCTGCAGCATGCTCCCGAAACCGCCGGACTGATCCCAGAGGCGCTGCACCTGCGCCCGCGCCTGCTCGGGCGTCCCGATGACACCCGCCCCGTTGTCGTTGATGACGTCGATCATCTCGTCGAGCTGATCACCCGGCATGGTCATCTGCGGGAACGCGGCCACCTTCTGGAAGTAGCGGAACCAGGGCTCGATGCCGAACTTCACCTCCTCGCGGGCCTGCTTCTCGGTCTCGGCGAGATGGAACAGCCCGACCAGGGTCCAGCTGTTGCGGTCCACCTGCTTGCCGAAGGCGGCGGCGCGTTCCTTGACGATGTCCCAGTGATAGGACAGCGCGTTGAAGCCCTCGACGGTCAGGGTCGCCCCGATCGACAGCAGGCCGATGCCGTGCTTGCCCGCCAGGCGCGCGCCGGTGGGCGACGCGACCGCGGCGACGGCCAGCGGAATCCCGCCGTCGGAGTACGGCGCGAGCTGCAGACGCGCGTCGAACAGCTGGTGTGTCGCGGTCTTCGCGGAGACCGTCTCCCCCGCGAGCAGACGCACGACGATGTCGAGGTTGGTCTCGAGCAATTCGCGCGTGTCGGTGGGCGTCAACCCGATCATCGCGGAGTCGGTGGGCAGGGATCCGGGGCCCACACCGCCGATCACCCGCCCGTGGGTGAGGTGGTCGAGCAGCATCAACCTGTCGGCGACCCATAGCGGGTTGTGGTACGCGAGCGAGATGACGCCCGTGCCGAACCGAATTCGCTTGGCGCGCTCCGCTGCCGCCGCGATGAAGACCTCCGGCGAGCTGATGATCTCGCTGCCGGCCGAGTGATGCTCACCGAGCCAGACTTCGTCGAAGCCCAGGGCATCGAGGTGCTGGATGAACTCCAGGTCTCGCTGCAGGGCGAGAGTCGGGTTGGTGCCCGCACGGTGAAACGGTGCGATGAAATAGCCGAACCTGAGCTTCGCCATTGAAGTCCCCTATGCATTCGCGTTGGGAGTGAACCATAACTCGAATGCGGGGCTTCTCCCTAGGGACCGCCCGGCCGCCCGAATTGCTCAGCCGATGGGGCCAGGTATTCCCGGCCCCACCGGCTATAGGGAGCAAGTATCTAGGAGAGCGCGATCAGGGGATGCTGCCGCAGATGTTGCCGACGCAACCGCCGCCGCCGCCGGTGGGGCCGCCCGGTCCGCCACCGCCCGCGGGGCCGCCCGGCTCACCGCCGCCGCCCTGCGTCGTGGAAGGGGCCACTGTCACCGAGGTGGTCGTCGTCGTCGACGACGGGGTCGTGCTGCTGCTGCTCGGACCCTTGTTGCCACCCCCGCAGCCGACCGCTAGGACGAGCATGGCCGCTCCGCCGAAAAGCGCGGCGGCGGTCCTGGCGTCAGATCTCATCTTCAGTCCCCGCTTCCCCCTGCGCACCCGTTGAAGTCGCAACTGCTTGCCAGTACCCCCTCCGCCTGCCGCGCAAACAGCGTGATCGGACGAGCAGGCGCGGCGGGCGCCGCACGCTGCCGCACGGATTTGCACACCCGGGCCGCAGCGCTTTTACATTCCGCCTCTTTTGCTTTCGAACTGCGCTCGCGTCAACCGCGTGGACAAAATCTAGATCAACTATAACGGTTGTATAACGGTCTCCTTTTCATTAAATGAATTCGGGCATTTAGCGCGTAGCTTGTGCCTCTACGGTTCGCGCGGATACGTCGATGCAAGGTCGACCGTCGCGGGCCGCCGAACAGGTCACCCGGAGAGGTTGCGCCATGAGCTTTCTTGTGTTGCCGCCGGAAATCAACGCGGCCCGACTGGCGGCGGGCCCGGGTGCGGCGCCCATGACGGCCGCAGCGGCCGCCTGGGGTGGTGTTGCCGCCGAGTTGTCCTCTGCCGCAGAGATCTTCGAGTCGGTGACGTCCGGACTGGCCGGCGGCGCCTGGCAGGGTCCGTCGGCGACGGCCATGGCCGCGGCCGCGGCGCCCTTTGCGGGCTGGCTCAGTGCAGTGGCCGGGCAAGCGGAGCAGGCGGCCCGGCAGGCCCGCGCCGCGGTGCTCGGATTCGAGGCGGCGCAGGCGGCAATGGTGCAACCGGTGATGGTCATGGCCAATCGCTCTCAATTGGTGTCGGCGGTTATTTCCAACATCTTTGGCCAGAATGCCCCCGCGATCGCCGCGATCGAGGCCGAGTACGAAGAGATGTGGGCGCAGGCCGTTTCGACAATGGCCGGCTATTACGCCGGCGCGTCGACGATTGTCTCGGCGCTCGCGCCTTTCCCGCAAATTCCGCACGCGCTGTCGGCGCAGTCGGGCGTCGGCGCGATCACGGCCGCGGCGTCGGCGCCGCCGGCCAAGACGCTGGCACTCAATCTGGGACTGGGCGACGTGGGCGGTAGCAACTTCGGTCTCGCCAGTGTGGGTAACGGGAACTTCGGCAGCGGAAACCTCGGCAACTCCAACGTCGGCCCCGGCAACCTCGGCACCTCGAATGTCGGCCTGGGCAACCTCGGCATCGGAAACAGGGGCCTCGGCAACGCGGGCAACTTCAACATCGGCATCGCCAACACCGGCAACAACAACGTTGGCATCGGCCTCACCGGCAGCAATTTGATCGGTCTGGGCAACACCTATGTAGTCCTCGGTCCGGCGGGGATCGCCCAGGTCAACCTCGGCGGCCTGAACACCGGCGACGGAAACATCGGACTGTTCAACTCGGGGACCGGAAACATCGGGTTCTTCAACTCCGGAACGGGCAACTTCGGCATCGGCAATGCCGGCAGCTTCAACACCGGGCTGTTCAACTCGGGCCTGGCCAACACGGGCATCCTCAACGCGGGCTCGTTCAACACCGGCCTGCTCGACGCCGGCACCGCCAACACCGGCATCCTGAACCCCGGCAACTACAACACCGGCAACTTCAACGCCGGTTCCTCCAACACCGGCGGCTTCAACACCGGGTCGGCGAACACCGGCTTCGCGAACCTCGGCGACCTCAACACCGGCGCCCTCAACACCGGAAACATGAACAACGGCTTCTTGAACAGCGGCGAGATGAACACCGGCGTGCTCTACCCCGGCGTGGGGCAAGGCAACCTGCACATCGCCATCACGACGCCCGACCTGACGTTGCCGCCGTTCGAGATACCCGCAATCACGATCCCCGCCTTCGACCTGCCGCAGTTGAGCATTCCGTCGGTGACCATCCCCTCGGTGACGATTCCGGCGGGGACGGCGGTGGGTGCGTTCAGCTTGCCGCAGTTGAGTATTCCGTCGGTGTCGGTTCCGTCGTTCACGATTCCGGCGGGGACGGCGGTGGGTGCGTTCAGCTTGCCGCAGTTGAGTATTCCGTCGGTGTCGGTTCCGTCGTTCACGATTCCGGCGGGGACGGCGGTGGGTGCGTTCAGCTTGCCGCAGTTGA
>NZ_CACRUY010000108.1 GCF_902652685.1 Mycobacterium sp. Marseille-P9652 | reverse complement strand
CCCGATGCCGACACAACGCACGAACGCCAACCTCCTCAAGGCGGCAGTGTTTGTAAGAGCCAGACACCGGGTGATCTGGACCCAACCACCGCAAACGCGGCAACGCCACCCTGACACTGAGTGTTTGTACGGCGACACGCCGTGAATGGCGGCATTCTGCGCACGCTCGCGGGCCGGGCCCGGCCCGAAACCCAAGTGACTTCGCTCGACGCCGCATGGAACAATCGCTGGCCGTGAAGACGTTCGAGGATCTGTTCGCCGAACTTGGCGAGCGTGCGCGCACCAGGCCGGCCGGCAGCGCGACGGTCGCGGCGCTGGACGGCGGGATACACGGGCTGGGCAAGAAGATCCTCGAAGAGGCGGGCGAGGTGTGGCTCGCCGCGGAGCACGAACCCGACGAGGCGCTCGCCGGGGAGATCAGCCAATTGCTGTACTGGACGCAGGTGTTGATGATCGCGCGCGGGCTGACCCTCGACGACGTGTACCGGAAGCTGTGAGCATGTTGCGGGTTGCGGTCCCCAACAAGGGCGCGCTGAGCGAGCCGGCCACCGAGATCCTCTCGGAAGCGGGCTACCGGCGGCGCACCGACCCGAAGGACCTCACGGTCATCGACCCGGTCAACGGAGTCGAGTTCTTCTTCCTGCGGCCGAAAGACATCGCGATCTATGTGGGTTCCGGAGAACTCGACTTCGGGATCACCGGCCGCGACCTGGTCCTGGATTCCGGTGCGCCGGTGCGCGAGCGGCTGGCCCTGGGCTTCGGCTCGTCGAGCTTCCGCTACGCCGGCCCCGCGGGGCGGCACTGGACCACCGCGGACCTGAGCGGCAAGCGGATCGCCACCGCCTACCCGAACTTGGTGCGAAATGACCTCCAAGACAAGGGGATCGAGGCGACCGTCATCCGTCTCGACGGGGCGGTGGAGATCTCGGTGCAGCTGGGTGTGGCCGACGCCATCGCCGACGTCGTCGGGTCGGGTCGCACGTTGAGCCTGCACGACCTGGTCGCCTTCGGCGAGCCGCTGTGCGATTCCGAGGCGGTGCTGATCGAGCGGATCGACCACCAGGCCGGCGCGGCGGGCGAGCAGCTGGTGGCTCGCGTGCAGGGCGTGGTCTTCGGCCAGCAGTACCTGATGCTCGACTACGACTGTCCCCGAGCCGTACTCGAGAAGGCGACGTCGATCACGCCGGGCCTGGAGTCGCCGACGATCGCCCCGCTCGCCGATCCGGACTGGGTCGCCGTCCGCGCACTGGTGCCACGCCGGGGTGTCAACGAGATCATGGACCAGCTGGCCGCCATCGGCGCAAAAGCAATTCTGGCGTCCGACATCAGGTTTTGCCGGTTCTGACAACCGCCCGCCGCTGTGTTAGCGTCCGGCCTGGGGCCGTGCCCGTGTCACCTCCATAGGCGTCAGCCCGGATCGCCGTTCGTCTCCCCAGGAGGGTCTTCGTGACACACGCTCTGGTCATGCTGATGGCGCTGCTGATCGGTGTTGTCGCCGGGCTGCGTTCGCTCACCGCTCCCGCCGTGGTGGCCTGGGCGGGCTTCCTCGGGTGGATCAACCTGCACGGAACGTGGGCGTCGTGGGTCGCCAACATCATCACGGTGTTGATCCTCAGCGGGCTCGCGATCGGCGAACTGGTGACCGACAAGCTGCCCAAGACCCCGGCCCGCACCGCCCCGCCGTCGTTCGTCGCGCGGCTGGTGATGGGCGGGTTCGCCGGCGCGGTCATCGGCGCCGCGTGGCACTACACCTTCAGCTCGCTGGGCGCCGGCGTGATCGGCGCGGTGCTGGGCACGCTCGGCGGCTATCACGCGCGCCGGCGGCTGGTGGCCGCCCGCAACGGCCAGGATCTGCCCATCGCGCTCCTCGAGGACGCGGTCGCGATCCTGGGCGGCTTCGCGATTCTCGCCGCGACGGCGAGCCTGTGACGGAACAGTTCGACGCGATCATCGTCGGTGCCGGTCAGGCCGGCCCTCCGCTCGCGGGCCGGTTGACGTCGGCCGGGCAGCGGGTCGCGATGGTGGAGCGCAAGCTGTTCGGCGGCACGTGCGTCAACACCGGATGCATCCCCACCAAGACGCTGGTGGCCAGCGCGCACGCCGCGCACCTGGCGCGGCGCGGAGCCGACTTCGGCGTAGGCACCGGCACGGTCAGCGTCGACATGGCAAAAGTCAAGGCGCGCAAGGACGAAATCATGCTCGCCGACCGCGCCGGCGTCGAGGACTGGCTGGACGGCATGGACGGCTGCACGGTGGTGCGCGGTCACGCCCGCTTCGACGATCCGCACACGGTGCGCGTCGGCGACCGACTCCTGCGCGCCGACCGCATCTTCCTCAACGTGGGCGGCCGCGCGGTGGTGCCCGACATCCCCGGCCTCTCGGAGGTCGAATTCCTCACGAACGTGTCGATCCTCGAATTGGACACGCTGCCAGAGCATCTCGTCGTCGTCGGGGGCAGTTACATCGCGCTGGAATTCGCCCAGATGTACCGGCGCTTCGGGGCCCGCGTGACGGTCGTCGAGCGCGGGCCGCGGCTGGCGTCCCGCGAGGACGAGGACGTCTCGGCGACCGTCCGGGAGATACTCGAGGCCGAAGGCATCGATGTCGTCGTCGGCGCCGACGATGTGCGAATACGCAAGACGGACAACGGATTCGAGCTCGTCCCGCAAGCAGGCGCCGAGCCCATCTCCGGGAGTCATCTGCTGCTGGCGGTGGGGCGGCGGCCCAACACCGACGACCTGGGCCTCGACGCGGCCGGCGTCCGGACCGACGCCCGCGGGTACATCGTCGTCGACGATCGGCTCAAGACCAGCGTCGACCACATCTGGGCGCTGGGCGACTGCAACGGCAAGGGCGCCTTCACGCACACCTCCTACAACGATTTCGAGATCGTCGCGGCCAACCTGCTCGATGACGACCCCCGAAAGGTCAGCGACCGCATCACCACCTATGCGCTCTACATCGACCCGCCACTGGGGCGCGCGGGCATGACCGTCGACCAGGTGCGTGCGTCGGGCCGCCGCGCGCTGGTCGGGAAGCGGCCGATGACCCGGGTCGGCAGGGCGGTGGAAAAGGGTGAGACGCAAGGCTTCATGAAGATCGTGGTCGACGCGGACACCGAAAAGATCCTGGGCGCGGCCATTTTGGGCGTCGGCGGGGACGAGGCCATCCACGCCATTTTGGACGTCATGTCGGCCGGGGCGCCGTACACGACCCTGTCGCGCACGATGCACATCCATCCCACGGTCAGCGAGCTGATCCCGACGATGCTGCAGGAAATGAGCCCGCTGGGCTAAATCTCCTGTGCTGCAGGCGACTCCGGCCAGCCGGGGTAGGGCGGTGGCGTGCCGCCGAAGAGCGGGCAGTGTTGCTGGTGCGGGCACCAGTCGCACAACCGCGACTGGCTGGGGCGGAAGTCGCCCGTTTGGCCGGCGGCCTGGATGGCGCGCCACATCGCGATCAGCGTCTTTTCGAAACGCAGCAGCTCGTCGAGTTCCGGCGAGTAGTCGAGCACCTGCCCGTCGGCGAGGTAGATCAGCCGCAGCCGCGCCGGCGCCACACCGCGCGAGCGCAGCAGCGCGACGGCGTAGAACTTCATCTGGAACATCGCCTTGAACTCGGCCAGCGCGCGTGCGGCCGGCGGCGCCTTGCCCGTCTTGTAGTCGACCACCCGCACCTCGCCGGTGGCGGCCACGTCGATGCGGTCGATGAACCCGCGCAGCAGCGTGCCGTCGGCGAGTTCGACCTCCACCCGTTCCTCGCGGCACTGCGGGTTGAACCGGGTCGGGTCTTCGAGGCGGTAATAACCCGACAGCAGCGCGCGGGCCTCGGCGAGCAGCTCGGCGCGCTGCGCCGCGTCGAAGATGCCGCCCACGTCGGGCTCCGCTGCCACGACCGCCTCCCAGGCGGGCTCCACCAGCGACGCCGCCGTCTCGGGACCGCGCAGCTCCGGCGGCAGCCCGTAGAGCTGTTCGAGGGCGGCGTGCACCACCGACCCCCGCAGCTGTGCGGCGGACGGCGCCTCCGGCAGCCGGTCGATCGCGCGGAAGCGGTACAGCAGCGGGCACTGCTTGAAGTCCGCCGCCCGCGACGGGGAGAGCGCGGGCTTTGAAGCGGCCCGGGCGCGCACCTCGCCGACCAGTGGGGTCAGGACGGTCATGTCGGCAGCTTAGGACCGGGGGCCGACAACCCCGGGCAGCCGCCACGGCGAGTCGGCTGGCACGCTGGACGGCGTGTCCGAGACCGGCCCCTTCAGCGCGGGGGAGCGCGTCCAGCTCACCGACGCCAAGGGCCGGCACTACACCTTCGTGCTCGCGCCCGGCGCGGAGTTCCACACGCACCGCGGTTCCATCGCGCACGACGCGCTGATCGGGCTCGAACAGGGCAGCGTGATCAAGTCCAGCAACGGCGCGCTGTTCCTGGCGCTGCGCCCGCTGCTCGTCGACTACGTCATGTCGATGCCGCGTGGGCCGCAGGTGATCTACCCCAAGGACGCGGCGCAGATCGTGCACGAGGGCGACATCTTCCCCGGTGCGCGGGTGCTCGAGGCCGGCGCCGGATCGGGGGCGCTGACGCTCTCGCTGCTGCGTGCCGTCGGGCCGCAGGGCCGGGTGGTCTCGTACGAGGCCCGCGCCGACCACGACGAGCACGCCCGCCGCAACGTGGGGGTGTTCTTCGGCCGGCCGCCCGACAACTGGGAGCTGGTCGTCGCCGACCTAGCGGACTCCGACCTCCCCGACGGCTCCTTCGACCGGGCCGTGCTGGACATGCTCGCCCCGTGGGAGGTGCTGGCGTCGGTAGGCCGGCTGCTCGTCGCCGGGGGTGTGCTGATCATTTACGTGGCCACGGTCACGCAGCTGTCCACAACGGTGGAGGCGCTGCGGGCCCAGCAGTGCTGGACCGAGCCCCGGTCATGGGAGACGTTGCAGCGGGGCTGGAACGTGGTCGGGCTCGCCGTGCGGCCCCAGCACTCGATGCGCGGGCACACCGCGTTTTTGGTGTTCGCGCGGCGGCTGGCCCCCGGCGCGGTCGCCCCGGCTCCGCTGGGGCGCAAGCGCCCGGGGCGCGACGGCTAGCGTCGGCCCGGCATCACTGCCCCAGGTCGTCGCTGCGCAGCAGCGAGCGCCGTACCGACAGCAGCTCGAAGTCCGGGTGCGCGGCCACGAGCCGTTCGGCCGCGTCCAGCACGTCGACGGCGTGCCCCCGGTCGCCGGAGACCGTGGCCACCCCGATGCCCGCCCGTCGATACAGCTCGTGCGAACCCGTCTCGGCCGCCGACACGCTGAACTTGCGTCGCAGCTCGGCGACGAGCGGGCGGATCACCGACCGCTTCTGCTTGAGCGATCGCACGTCGCCGAGCAACACGTCGAACTCGAGCAGGCCGACCCACATCCCGCGGGTCAACCCGGTGGGGTCGCGGTCGGGCTCGGCGGCGCCGCGGCCGTCGCCGCCGAGCCCGAC
>NZ_CACRUY010000107.1 GCF_902652685.1 Mycobacterium sp. Marseille-P9652 | reverse complement strand
GTCTGCCAGTCCCTGG
The DNA here is from genome assembly GCF_902652685.1 of Mycobacterium sp. Marseille-P9652. Classification (GTDB taxonomy): domain Bacteria; phylum Actinomycetota; class Actinomycetes; order Mycobacteriales; family Mycobacteriaceae; genus Mycobacterium. Next base: position 5,462 of record NZ_CACRUY010000107.1, on the reverse strand, counting down.
TCTGCTGCGCGCCGGGGTGGGGGAAAGAGCCGAGGGCGGCGTTGAAGGCGGCGGCCAGGGCCCCAGCGCTCGGGTAGCGGTCCGCGGGGTCCTTGGCGAGGGCGCGGGCGATCACCTCGTCGACGGCCGGCGGCAGGTCGGCTTTGACGTCGGTGGCCCGCGGGACCGGTTGGAAGAGATGGGCCGCCATGATCGCCGACATGGTGTCGAATCGGCCGTACGGGGTGCGGCCCGTGAGCAGTCGAAACAGCGCGCAGCCCAGGGAGTAGACATCGGCGCGGTGATCGATCGGACCGCCGTGCAGCGTTTCGGGCGCCGCATAGGCGACGGTGGTGACAAACGAGCCGGATGCGGTGAGCCGGGTGGCCTCGTCGAGCGCCCGCGCGATCCCGAAGTCGGCAAGCAGCACCCGCTCCTGATCCCCGGCGAGCCCCGACAGCAGGAAGTTGGCCGGTTTGACATCCCTGTGCATGACCCCGCGCCGGTGGGCGTAATCCAGCGCCTTCGCCACTTCAGTGATGATGTGGGCGGCGCGCGCCGGGGTCATTTCGGCCTGCGCCAGTTCGCTGTTGGCGTCGGAGCCGTCGACGTACTGCATGGCGATCCACAGTTGCCCGTCCTCCGCCTCGCCGCGGTCGTAGACGGTCACGATGTTCGGATGGTTCAGCGTGGCCGCAAGATCCGCCTCACGAATGAACCGGGCCCGGAACTGCGGATCCTGCGACAGCTCGGCCGAGAGCACCTTGAGGGCGTCGCTGCGCGGCAGCGACGGATGGCGGGCCAGGTAGACGGTGCCCATGCCGCCGGACCCCAGGACGCGCTCGATGCGGTAGCGCGCCAGGATCGTTCCGGGCGGCAACGGCATCGCAGACTCCCCTTCCGATCGGCCGCACGAACCCCGGCGGCACCACGGGCCGACCCTACCGCCACCGCCTACCAGACGATGGCGGCCATGTCGCGGTTGTCCGAGCACACGCTGCGCACGGCGGCCTCGACGTCGGGGGCGGTGATGATCTTGAGGTCGTCAACGGTCACGGGTTGCCCTGCGCGTTTCTGGGCCACCACCCGGGTGTCGCGGAAACCCTCGGCGCGCTCGATGACGTTGCGCGCGAAGCGGCCGTTCTGCATGGCGTCGATGCCGTGCCGCCCACCCGGAGTGGTGTAGTTGCGGATGGTGGTGGCCGCGTCGAGGAAGGTGGCGCGCGCGGCGTCGGCGCGCACGCTGGCCCGCGGGGTGGCGTAGCGCTGCCCGATCTCGACGATCTCTGCGGGCGAATAGGATTCGAACCGAAGCTTGCGGTTGAACCGCCCCGCCAAGCCGGGGTTGACGGTGAGGAACGCGTCGACTTGGTCTTCGTAGCCGGCGCCGATGAAGCAGAAGTCGAAGCGGTGCACCTCCAGCGCCACGAGGAGCTGGTTCACGGCCTCCATGCCGATCATGTCCGGCGTGCCGTCCTGGTGGCGCTCGACCAGCGAGTAGAACTCGTCCATGAAAATGATTCGGCCGAGCGACTTTTCGATGAGCTGGTTCGTCTTCGGGCCCGACTCCCCGATGTAGTGGCCGCAGAAGTCCGACCGGCGGACCTCCCGGATCTCGGGCTGGCGCACGATGCCCATGCCGGCATAGATCTTGCCCAGCGCCTCGGCGGTGGTGGTCTTGCCGGTGCCGGGCGGGCCGACCAGCAGCATGTGGTTGGTCTGCCCCTCGACCGGTAAACCGTGCTCCAGGCGCATCATTCGCACCTCGAGCTGGTCCTCCAGCGCCGACACCGCCTGCTTGACGGCCGCCAGGCCGACCTGCTTGGCCAGCAGCGCGCGCCCCTCGGCCAGGAGTTCCGCACGCCGCGCCGCCGCGTCGTCGTCGTCGATTTCCTCGCGGCTCTTGGCCGTCGAGGCGTCCCAACGATCGGTGCGCCGGGCGATGGTCTGTTCGTCGGTCACCACGAGTTGCAGGTTCGGGTCGGCCAGCGCCTCCTTGGCGGGATCGGTCAGGACGCCGTTGAGGGTGGCGCGCGAGAGCCAGATCTGCGCCTTGTCCTCCTCCCCCAGCTGCCGATGCACCATGCCGCGCACGTACGCCAAATCCGCGACCAGCAACGGAATGTCGGCGGGCCCGATCGACGCCGTCAGCACGTGAGCGTCGAACCGGCCCGACGATGCGGCCTGTCCGATCACGTCGACGCGGTCCAGCCAGTCGAGGGCGACGCGGCCCTGCCCCAGGTGCGCGGCGGCGTGGGCCGCCAACGCACAGATGGATGCCGTCACCGCCGACATGACGATCGCCTGCGGCGGCAGCTCCTCGGCGGCGGCCGACAGCACATCGGGCCAGCGCTGCGTGGTGAACATCAAAAACGCCCGCGCCAGCTGATGCCACTGGAAGTTGGCCCACGAATCCAGCAGGTCCCGTCCGGCGAGCAGCCGGTGCGCCTCGTCGTACTCCCCCGCGATCGTCAGCGCCGACGACAGGGCCAGCCCCGCCTGCGACGCGTCGGTCACCGTGATGCCGATGTAGGGGCCCAGCTGGATCTCCGCGGCCAGCGTCTGGCCGATCCGCGTCGTCTCGCGGTGCAGCCATTCGCTGGTCGCATAGAGCTGCTTCAGCGATGCCAAACTGTCGTCGCCACAGGCGATTCGGCCCAACCACGCGTCGGCCATCGACGGGTCGGCGTCGGTCGCCGCCACGAACTCCGGCAGAGCCGCCGGCCGGCCCTCCCGGTTCTTGATCGCCATGGCCCGGTCGAAATGCCGACGGGCGGTCTGCAAGTCACCCATCGGCCGGCCTAGGTCGCGATCGACATGCTGACGGGCTCCAGGCTCACGTAGCGGTTCTCGGCGCGGAACATGTCCATCTCGACCAGCCAATCCTGGCCCGCCGCAAGGACGCTAACGGTCGCGGGGCCGATCTGTTCGATGACCACCTCGAAGTTGTGGCGTTGCGCGTCGGACAGCGTCGTGCCGTACGGGGCGATCGTCATCACCGTGGGCGGACGCGGCGTCGGAGAAATGTCGGTTCCCCCGAACTCGTTAGAGGCGTCGGCGTCACGCCTGCGCCTGCCGACGTACTCGACGACGCTGACCGTGGTGCGCGGTGCGGGGCGCGATCCGCTGACGACGGTGATCTCGGGCATGCGCACACTGGCCCAACGCGCGGCGTCGCGGGTGTGGACGCACACCCGCTCACCCGCTCCGGCCGTGCGAATCACGATCCGCTTGGCGACCGGGTCGTCCGCGGCGACGAACACTCGCGACAGCTCGCCCGCGTCGGTGACCGGCATCAGGAGGCGGTCGCCATTGCCGAGTTTGCCGATCAGCACGCCCGACGGGCCGATTTCGGTGACGAGTTCCGCCGGCAGCGGGGTCGGGCGCAGGCCGCGTAGGTGTGGCCGCGGCCCGCACATGTTGGCCGCCGCGGCGGCGGCCTGCTCCCCGTTGAGCCGGCGCAGCACGACGCTGGGCGGGGTGGGCGCGGGCGTGGGTGTGCGCACGGTGACGGTCGCGGTGCACGTCGCGTCGGGATAGACGGTGACGTTCTGGATTATCTCGTCGGCGCGCAGCGTCCACGCCTGCGCCAGGACGCGCGACGTGATCGCCTGTGCCGGATAGGCATACGTGGTCATCCAGCCCGCCTCGCCGCGGATCGCCTTCCACCGCTGCGCGTCCCCGCCCACGGCGTCCGAACCGAGCCGGCGGTCCAGCTCGGCGAGGTCGGTCGCGGTGGCGACCTTCGCGCGCAAGCCCTGGCACCGCAGCAGCCCCGCGATGCGCTGCGCGACCGCCACGGCCGCCGCCCCCACGGTGGTCCGCCACTGCAGCGCCTGGGTGTTGTCGAGCACGGAAAGCCGCATGATCAGCCAGGTTTCGCGCCGGCCGGCATACGGCGGGGTGCCGATCTCCGAGTCGTACACGCGGGGATAGTCGCCCACCGTCCCGTGCCTAGACCCCACCGTGACAGCGCTGATCGACTCGAGCTGCAGGCCCAGCGCATGACGCAGCATCGGCACGAGTTCGACGATGTCGATCACATTGTCGGTCTCAACGGTGACCGAGCCGGTCACCCTTGTGGCCCGGTGCGGCCGGCCGAGCAGTTGCACCGCGACGACGGCCACGCCGTCCTGCACCCGCACCCCACCGCCGGATCGGTTGTTGGCCACCGTGATCGGCGCGTCCCACACGATCGGTCGCCGGCCCCGCAGCCACAACACCGCCCACGACCATGCGGGCTGGCCCCACCACCGCGCGAACACCAGCACGCCCCCGACCACCGTGGCAGCGGCCGCGCCGACGTACCCGGCCAGCGCCCAACTCCCCAGGGCCAGCAGGAACACCACGCACACGCCGACGACGCGCCGGTCGCTCGATGGGCCGAACCCCGTCAGTTTCGACCTCATCGCGCCCTCCGCAGTCGCGTTGCGACGGCCAGCACCAGCACTCCGGCGGCCACCGCACCGAGGAACCCGACGGCGATGTTGCGCGCCCGATGGTCCGGTGGCGGGGCCGGTGGGGCCGGGGTGATCACCCGCGTCTGCGCGCCGGGGGGCAGACGGTCGCCGGGCGGGATGTTGAACGTCAACGCGGCGACGGGGTCCACCAACCCGTAACCGACTTTGTTGTCGACCCCCGAGGGCGGGTTGTGCGCCGACTGCACGATCCGGTTGATGACCTGATGTGCGCTCAGCTCAGGGAATTTCGCGCGGACCAGGGCGGCCACGCCGCTGACATAGGCCGCCGAGAAGCTGGTCCCCCAGAACGGCATGTTCTTCTCGCCGGGCCGCGACGGCGGGTAGGCGTTCACCGGTCCTCCGCCCTGCGGCGACAGACCCATGATGTGCGTGCCGGGCGCGGCGACGCCCACCCAGGGACCGGACATGCTCTTGTCGATGGCGGCGCCCGTGGCGTCGACGGCGCCCACCGACAAGACGTAGTCGGCGAACCACGATGGCGACGAGATCACCTTCACCTGATGCCAGTCCCGCGGGTCGGTCGGGTCCAGCGGGTCGTACATGGGGTTGTTGCTACAGCCAGCTTCCCCGTCGTTGCCCGCCGCGGCGACGATCACCGCGTCCTTGACCGTGGCGGCGTACCACAGCGCGGCCCCCAGGGCCCGCTGGTCGGCGGGGGCCACCGCGGGCAGGCAGGCGGTCACCGAGATGTTGATGACCTTCGCGCCCATGTTCGCCGCGTGAACCACCGCCCGCGCAACGGTATTCAGCGTGCCCGCCTTCACCTTCTCGTCGGAGTTCGGGTCCGCCGGCGAGGGGTTCACCGGTTCGAAGGCCCGCGACGACTGACGGATCGAGATCACCGTCGCGTGCGGCGCGACGCCGACCACGCCGTCGGGCGCGCCAGGCGGCAGCGGCGGCACGGCGGGCTCGTCCTCGGTCTGCGGATCCGGCGGACCGTTGGACGCCGCCGTGGCACCGCCCCCCTCCAGCGGCGGTGGGGGGGGCGGTGCCACGGCGGCG
>NZ_CACRUY010000106.1 GCF_902652685.1 Mycobacterium sp. Marseille-P9652 | reverse complement strand
GCCGCGGCGGCCGCCGGAGAGATGGCCGCCAAGAGCGAGAGGGTCTCGAGCGTGCCCAGGGCCGGGGACAGCCCGCGCCGGCCCGTACCGATCCTCGACCATCCGGAAGCCACCGCCTGGGCCTACAACCGCGCCGACGGCGCCGTCGCCGTGCAGAGCTTCGCCGCCCACGGCCCCTACGTCTTCTATCAGCTCGCCGCCGCGAACCGCGATTACGACAACGAATTCGAGGCTCGGCAGCTCGTCAGTGGCGCCCTGGGCGACCAGGGCCGCGCCATCGACCGGTTCTTGCCGACCGATCCCGCCAAGCTGGCCGACCTGCCGGTCGATCCGTCCGGCCAACTCCTGGCCCGCGTCCTGTGGGCGCCGGACGGCAAGGTGCCCCGTGGAGCGGGGACGTGGCGACCGCACGCGGCGCTGCACTTCGAGGACGACCCGATCGAGTCCGACGCGCTGTTCACCTCGGCGGGCGTCGAGTGGGTGGGGCAGCTGCTGGCCCGGGTGTATCAGAGCAAGAACGCCGACGGCGCCGCGCGGGTCGCCGGCAAATTGGCCGACCAGACCCGCTCCCGGCCCGACGTCCAACCCGCCACGGGGGTTCGCGGCCTGCCCGACGCCCGCTGCTTCACCCGAACCGTCGGTTGGGCCGCGCCGGTGGATCCGCCCACCCTCCAGCAGGCGAACTGGCACTTCAAGTGCGTCGCGCACGTCGACCGCTACGCATTCGCCACGTATTCGGGCGACCAGACCGACGCCAAGCAACAGCTCGCGGCGCAGTGGCGCATCCTGGCCGGCAAATAACGGCTTTGCTTAGAGGCGTTGCCGATGGCGCCCTTCGCCCGGGCGCCCGGCGGACCTATCCGATGTCGCTGATCAACTTCTCGAGCGCGTCGGCGGCACCCGCGGGCACAGGCTCGTCGGCTTCCGCGCCAACGACCATGTCCTCAGGCAACCCGGCCGCCTGCGCCGTCTCCGCCGTGGAAAGATTCGCCCGGCGCCGGGCCGCGTAAAGGCGTTGCCCCAGAGGGGCATTCGGGGCACTCGCACCGCGGATCATCAGTTCGTCGTAGTGGCGGCGCACCCGGGCGAGCGCGTTGATGAGTTCCGGTGTCATGCGGCTGATCCGGGTTGCTCGGACGGCGATCGCCTCGAGTTGGCGCAAGTCGACGAGGATCGGCGCCGCGCGCTCCGTGAACTCGGGTTCGTCCACCGGCGGTAGGGCGGCGATGGCCAGGCCGCAGCCGTCCACCGCGGCGACGACGGCTTGGGCGATCAGTGACGTCGGCCCGTCGGCCGGCTGGTCGTCGTCCGAACGGTGCTCCTGCACCCGCCTTCCGGTGTCCGCTTCCCGGGCGACCGGCTCCCCGCGCCGGATCCGCTCGATGGTCCCGGCGGGCCACTGCAGGACTTCCTCCAGCTTGGCCCGGGTGCGCTCGCGCGGCCAGCTGCGCCCCTTCTCGAAGGCGATCAGGGCGCCGGCGTTGATGATCCCGCCGGTCGCCAGGCTGCGCTGACTGATGTCGAGTTCGCGGCGCCGCGCCGCGGCGGCGGCTCCGGCCCGGACGACGCCGGGGTCCGGGTCGGTGGCTTCCAAGCCGGTTCGGTCCTGCTCCCTGCCCGTGAGTGTCACCGCGTCTCGTCTCCCCTGTCGACGGAGCATCCCGAAGCATGTTCCCTGCCGTTGCGAGTCTAACCGTTGCACTCCGGCGACCTAACCGCGATTCCGCTACGTTTCGGGCACCGACGTCACGTTGGCTGCCGACCATCGCGCTGAAACCGTAGCAAGATCGGCCGAGCGAGGGCGATGCCGGTGCGCGACGACCATTGTATTGCGGGGCTTCGCGGTACCGCCGAGTCCCATAACCGTTGCAATGCGTCGGTTTGTACTGTAGCGTGGCGGTCGCACACCGCAGAAACGCAACGCTTCAGGAGGTATGGGCGACATGGCCGCAACAGTTTCCAACGACCTGGGCGTGTGCACCCAGGACCCCGACCGCTGGACCATCGCTCCCGACGCCGAGGCCAAAGCGCTATGCCGGGCGTGCCCCCGCCGGTGGCCGTGCGCACGGGATGCGGTCGAGTCGCCGGGGGCGGAAGGGCTGTGGGCCGGAGTGCTGATTCCCGAGGCCGGTCGCGGCCGAGCGTTCGCGCTCGGCCAGTTGCGGTCGCTGGCCGAGCGCAACGGCTACCGCGTGCGCGAGCCCGCCAGGTCGGCCTGAACGCCACCGCGGTGCGCCGAAGCGGGACCTCACCGCGATCTCGGCGGTTGGCGGCGAGAAGGCCCGCGGAGCTACGCCGGCTCGAACCGGAACACGGCCAACCGCCCCGCCAGCGCCTCGAACTCGTCGGCCGTGCCGTCACTGACCATCCCGGAGCGCTTGGCGAACGCCACTCCCACCGGCACCTGGTCGGGGAAGGCGCGCAGCACTGGGCGTGCCTGCTCCGCGGTGAGCTCGACGATGCGCACTTGCCGCGACCGTCGGCCCCGGGACAGGGTGCCCGTACCGGCGGCCCGCGCGTTCGCCGCCCAGTCGGCGCCCGGGTAGCCGGCCACGACGTACAGGCCGCCCCGGAATTCGAACGGCGTCATCGGCGTGCTGCGCGGCACACCCGACTTGCGGCCGGGGACGGTCAACACCATGGCGGGACCGGTCGGGATGCCGAGCCGCTGCACGGCCATCATCATCTTGTTCATCGGCTTGAGGTAGCGCGGGGGACGCGGTTCGGACATGGGTTCTTCCTTTCTTCTAGGACGCGGCGAACACGTCGCGATGGGCTGAGACCCACTCCGCGAACGCAGTCGCGGGCCGGCCGAGGATCTTCTCCACGTCGTGGGTGACGAGCGCGGGCTTGTCGAGCGTCTCGCCGAGCATGGCGATATAGGCGTCGGCGAACTCCGCGGTGAAGCCCAGGGCGAGGAACCGCCGGCGCACCTCGTCGTTGGGTATCTCCCGATAACGCAGGGGGCGGTCGAGGACGGCAGCGATCACCCCGACCAGCTGCGCGTTGGTGAAGGCCTCCGGCCCGGTCAACGGAACCCTCTGTCCCACAAGCTCATCGGTGAGCAGCGCCCGCGCCGCGACCGCCGCGATGTCGCTCTCGACGATCGGTGCCGCGGAAGCCGCGGCGTAGGGACCGGCCACGACGTCGCCCGCCCGGATCTGTGCCGACCACATGCCCGCGAAGTTGGTCGCGAACACGCTGGGGCGCAGGCTCACCCACTCCAGGCCGGAGTCCACGGCGAGCCGCTCGACCTCCCTGTTGCGGTCCCCGCGGAAACGGGACGGCTGCCGGGAGAAGTCGTCGTCGGCGTTGATCGCCGACAGCGCCACCAGCTTGGTGACGCCGGCGCGCCGGCACTGGCCGATCACCGTGGTCAGTTCCGCGCCCAGGGCTCGGGAGTTGAGGAACACCGCCTCGGCGCCCGGCAGCGCTTCGGCTACCGAGCCGACCGCTTCGACCCCCTCGGGGAACCGGGCGGACTGCGGCGTGCGGGTCACGGCCCGCACCGGGGCTCCCGCGGCGGCGAGTTCGGCAACCAGGGGGCGCCCGACGTTGCCGGTCGCGCCCGTGACGACGATGGTCATGAGGTGTCTCCTTCGACGAGTTTTTGACGACTCCTCCAAGGACGGCCCCGAAGGTGGGAAAGTTACAGCCTGAACACGTAACTTTTTGCGGCGCCGAATCGTCGAAGGTTCATGGAACGGACGCAGTCACCCAACGAGCAGGTCGATGCGGCCTGGCGGCTTCACCGCGCGTACCTGGTCAACCTGGCCTACCAGATGCTGGGCGACGTCGGCCACGCCGAAGACGTTGTGCAGGAAGCCTTTCTGCGGCTGTCCCGGGCCGACGTCGACGGCATCGACGATGTGCGGGGCTGGCTGACGGTGGTGGCGAGCCGGCTCTGCCTGGACCACATCGGTTCGGCCCGGGCGCGCCACGAGCGCCCGGACGGCGACGGGCCGGGCGAGCGTCCGGGGGCGCAGCGCGAAGACCCGGCCGACCGGGTCACCCTCGACGACGAGGTCCGCACGGCGTTGTTGGAGGTCCTGCGCAGGCTCAGCCCCGGCGAGCGGGTGGCGTTCGTCCTGCACGACGTCTTCGGAATCCCGTTCGACACCATCGCCGACACCGTGGGCCGCCCGGCCGGCACCTGCCGCCAGCTGGCGCGGCGGGCGAGAACGAAATTCGCTGCGGCGCAACCGAAGCTGAGCGAGGTGACGCCGGCCGAGCACCAGCTGGTCACCGAGAAGTTCATCACCGCGTGCGCCAACGGTGACATCGCCGCGCTGACCGCCGTGCTCGATCCGACGGTGTGGGGCGTGGGCACGGTGCTGGTGGAGCCGGCGCCGCCGCCGCAGGTCAATCACGGCCCGCACGCGGTGGCGACGAACCTGATGCGTTACCTGGGGCCCGACGCGACGCTGGTGAGCGGTCCCGCCGGGCAACCGCTGGTGCTGGCGTTCGCTGACCGCCGGCTTTTCGCCGCCGTGGTGCTGACCATCCGCGACGGCCTCGTCGTGAAGATCGAGGCGGTCGCCGACCCCTGGGCGCGGGTCGGCGCGGAGCGGCCCTAGTGGTGAGCGCGAGTGCGGCGAAGCCGGACGATGCGGGTCGCCACCATCGGACTAGCCCCGTTCGTCCGCCGCGCCCCGTTCGCGGACGCGGTCTGGACGCGCGGCGAAATAGCCTGCGACCGTTGCGGTGACCTGAAGGAACCTGCGGCGCGTGGCCGGGGCCATCTCCCGGTCCACGTCGATGACGCCGCCCGGCCGGAGATGAGGATCGTAAGGCACCTCGACGACCGGCTGTCCGTGTTCGACGAACTCGCGGGCCAGCAGCGCGCGGGTGCGTTTGTCGGCGTGCCCGTCGGAGTCGTTGAGCACCACGATGGTGTTGCGCAACAGTGTCGAGAGTGACTGATCGGCCAGCCACTCCATCGTGCGTGCGGCGGCGGACGCGCCGTCGGCCCACGGCGACGACACGACGATCAACGCGTCCAGGTCGCGCAGGACCTCCTGGGTGACCGGCGCGTCCATCGTCGCTCCGCAGTCGATGACCGAGATCGTGAAGTGGCGGTCCAGCCGCAGCGCGGCCTCGCGGTAGATCGCGGAATCGAGCACCCGGCGCGGACCGGACGCCGGTTCGCCACCGAGCACGTACAGGCCCGCGGGGTTGCGGCCCAGGCGGCCCACCACGTCACCGAACGACCGAAGATTCTTGTCGGCGGTGAGCTCCCAGAACGAGGCGGTCGACGCCGGGTCGATCCGGCTGCTCAACCGGCCGAAGGCGGTGTCGGCGTCGATCGCCACGACGTGGTCCTGCTTGCGGAGTTCGGCGAACAGCGAGCCCACGCTCGCCGCCACCGATGTCTTGCCCACGCCGCCCTTGCCGAGCACGCCGACCTTGTAGTTGCCGTGCAGCGGAGCCCGGATGGCGGCTTCGAACTGCCCGGCCTCGCGTTGCGCCGCGGACGGGCCCAGCTTCACGAGCCCAAATGTGATTAGCCGCAGGATGCGTCGCCAGCCCACGTCGGCCGGTGCGTGCGTGGGTGCGGAAGGGGGGGCCGACGTGGGCTGGCGACGCATCCTGCGGCTA
>NZ_CACRUY010000105.1 GCF_902652685.1 Mycobacterium sp. Marseille-P9652 | reverse complement strand
GCGGCAGGTCGGGCTTGCTGCTGGGCGACGGTGGGGACGCGGGCGCCGGCGGGCAGAGCAGCACGGCCGGCGGAAACGGTGGGCACGGCGGCGCTGCCGTCCTGGTCGGCAACGGTGGCAACGGTGGCAACAGCGAACCGCTGCCGACCCCCGGCATCCCCGGCGCCGGCGGCTCGGCCCTGTTGGGCCTGAACGGGAACGACGGGTTGGCCTAGCCGACTTCGGGGGTTATCGGGATGCCGTATCCCGCATCACCCACTGAAACGACAACCCGTGGGCGCGACCTTGATCAGCTCCGGCGGCAGCGGGTAGCGTAGTGCTGCCAATTACGGAACCGCCAGTAGCGTAATTCGGCGACCATGCTCACCGAAAGGATCGGCTCGATGCGCAGCCGCTATGCCGGCGATCCCTTCACCACGCCGACACCCGAAATCGCCGCCGCACTCGAAGATGTCAGCATCCCGACGCTGCTGCTGTCGCTCGTCCACATCACGGGTGACCCCCGGTACATCCGCGAGTTCAAGCAGATGGGCGTCTTCCTCAACGAAGTCCAGGGGTTCATGTCCGAGGAGGACAAGGCCCGGGCCCGCGCCGCGGCGATGACGGTCATCGCCGAGTACCGGGACCGCGGTTGCCCGGAACCTCAGCCGCTGAGCATCGACCTCATCCGGGAGATGATGGACTGGGCCGCCTGCGAACACGTCACGGACGACTATCTGCCGCTGATCCTGGAGGAAATGGACCTCGAGGGCGCCGACCCCCGTCGTCCCGCGCCGGTGCCGGCGCGATCGGCCGCCGCGCTGCCCGTCCTCGTCGTCGGCTGCGGCGAGTCCGGCATCCTGGCCGGAATCCGCCTCCGGCAGGCCGGCATTCCCTTCACCATCGTCGAGAAGAATCCCGGGCCGGGCGGAACCTGGTGGGAGAACAGGTATCCGGGCGCCCGGGTGGACGTCGCCAATCACTTCTACTGCTACAGCTTCGAGCCCAACAACGATTGGACCCACTTCTTCGCCGAGCAGCGCGAGTTGCAGGAGTACTTCACGCACGTGATCGACAAGCACGACCTCGACGAACATGTGCGCTGGGAGACCGAAACCGTCTCAGCCGAGTGGAACGACGACGACGGCCTGTGGAACGTCACGCTGCGGGCGTCCGACGGCAGCACGAACACCGTTGCCGCACGGGCACTCATCACCGCGGTGGGCCAGCTGAATCGGCCGTACGTTCCGGAATTCGAGGGCGCCGAAACCTTCGACGGTCCTTCCTTTCACTCGGCGGCCTGGGACGCCTCCGTCGACCTGACCGGCAAGCGGGTTGCGCTGATCGGCGCCGGGGCGAGCGGGTTTCAGATCGCACCCGCGATCGCCGACCGGGTCCAGCAGCTCACCGTCTTCCAGCGGACAGCGCAGTGGATGTTCCCCAACCCGATGTATCACGACGAGGTCGGTGCGGGCATGCGCTGGGCGATGCGACACCTGCCGTTCTACGGACGGTGGTACCGCTTCCTGGTGCTCTGGCCGGGCGCCGACAAGGGTCTGGACGCCGCGGAAAGCGACCCCGACTATGCCGACTCCGAGCACGCCGTCAGCGACATCAACGCCGCCGCCCAGATGATGTTCTCCCAGTGGATCACCAGTCAGGTGGGCGAAGGGGACGAGCTGCTCGGCAAGGTGATGCCCGACTACCCGGCCTGCGGCAAACGGACCCTGCAGGACAACGGCAGCTGGCTGCGCACGCTGCAGCGCGACAACGTCGAATTGGTGCGCACGCCAATCGAAAAGATCACACCTGGCGCCGTCGTCACGGACGACGGCGTGGCGCGCGAGGCGGACGTCATCATCTATGCCACGGGCTTCCGGCACACTGATGTGCTGTGGCCCCTGAAGGTCACCGGCCGCGACGGCGTCGACCTGCACGCGATGTGGGGCACCCGACCGTACGCGTACCTCGGCATCACCGTGCCGCAGTTCCCCAACTTCTTCATCATCTACGGGCCGGGAACACACCTGGCGCATGGCGGCAGCCTCATCTTCCAGTCCGAACTGCAGATGCGCTACATCGACCAGTGCCTCGAACGTCTGGCCACGGAAAATCTGCATTCGATGGAGCCCAAGCCCGAGGCGGCCGCCGCATGGCATGACCGAACACAAGCGGCCATCAAGACCATGGTGTGGTCACATCCGGCCGTCAAGCATTCCTACTTCAAAAACGCCGACGGCGAGATCCACACCGTCAGCCCGTGGCGGCTCAACGAGTACTGGGCCGCCGTCCGGGCACCGAACTGGTCGAATTTCGTTCTACAGCAAAGAAAGTGAACAGATGCGCACGGTAGTCGTCGACGGCGCCCAGAGCATCCGGCTCGACACCCGCCCCGATCCGGCACTTCCCGGGCCCGACGGAGCGATCGTCGAAGTCGCGGCGGCGGGGATCTGCGGATCGGATCTGCACTTCTACGAGGGCGACTTCCCCCTCGGGGATCCGATGCCACTCGGTCACGAGGCGGTGGGTACCGTCGTCGACGTCGGCCCCGAGGTGCGCGGCGTCGCCGTTGGGGATCAGGTGATGGTGTCGTCGGTCACCGGATGCGGCGCCTGCGCCGGCTGCGCCACGGGCGATCCGGTCATGTGCCACAAGGGCTTTCAGATCTTTGGCGGCGGGGTGCTCGACGGCGCCCAGGCCGACCTGCTGGCCGTGCCCGCCGCCGACTTCCAACTGCTCAAGATCCCCGAGGGGATCACCACCGAGCAAGCGCTGCTGCTCACCGACAATCTGGCCACCGGCTGGGCGGGGGCTCAGCGCGCCGACATCCCGCTCGGCGGCACGGTCGCGGTCATAGGACTGGGAGCGGTCGGGCTGTGCGCGGTACGCAGCGCCCTGTTCCAGGGCGCGGCAACGGTTTTCGCGGTCGATCGGGTGGACGGCCGGCTGCAGCGGGCCGCCGAGTGGGGAGCGACGCCGGTCAAGTCACCGGCTGTCGAAGCGATTCTGGCGGCCACCGGCGGCCGCGGGGCCGACTCGGTGATCGACGCGGTCGCCACGGACGCGTCCATGACCGACGCGCTCAACGCGGTGCGGCCCGGCGGCACCGTCTCGGTCGTCGGCGTGCACGACCTGCAGCCCTTTCCGCTCCCGGCGCTGGGCTGCCTGATCCGCAGTATCACGTTGCGCATGACCACGGCGCCGGTGCAGCGCACCTGGCCGGAACTGATTCCGCTGCTGCAGTCGGGCCGGCTCGACGTCGACGGCATCTTCACCACGACACTGCCTTTGGACGAGGCGGCCAAGGGTTACGCGACGGCGGCGTCACGCTCAGGGGACGACGTGAAGGTCTTGCTGACGCCTTAGGGTCACCGCGTTGCGGTGATGTACTGGGAGTGCATGAAGCTGTCGATACGGGCGTCGACCTCCGGTGGGGTCATCCCATAACCGGCCTGCAGGTCGAGCGTGTTCCGCACCGGCTCGACCGACCAGCCGTGTGCGGCAAGCCGTTCGGCGGGCTCCGTCTCGGGTTCATAGGTCAAAGCGGAGAAATCGACGTCGCCCGACATGTTCACCCCCGGGTGGTCCGCCTCCAGGGCGGCCAGCTGGTCGTGGTCGAGGCGCGACCCCAGCGCGCCGATGGCGATCCGGCTGCCGGGGGCGCTCAGACCGCTGATGCGGGTGAACAGGGTGTTCTGGGCCTCGTCGGTGAGGTAGGGCAGCACGCCCTCCACCGACCAGGCGCTGGGCCGCTCGACGTCGAAGCCGGCGGCCTCCAAGTCCCTCGACCAGTCGGTGCGCAGGTCTGCCGCCACCTCGACCCGGCGCGGCTTGGCCTGGGAGCCGTGCTCATCGAGCACTCGGGACTTGAACTGCAGAACCTTGGGCAGGTCGACCTCGAAAACCGTTGTGCCATCGGGCCAATCGAGGCGATACGCGCGCGAGTCCAGCCCGGCGGCCACGATCACCGCCTGCCGAATACCCGCTTCGCCGGCGGCCCGGAAGAAATCGTCGAAGAACCGGGTCTGAACGCCGTAGAGGCGCGGGAACGCGGTCTCGCCCTCGGACGTCCCCGGGTTGTCCAGCGCGTCGGCCAGATACGGGTCCCGCGACGCGGCGATGAAGAGCTTCGCGTATTCGTCGCGAACCAGCGGTTCGGGGCTGACCGCGTGCAAGGCGCGCCAGCCCGCCACGAGCAAGGCGGTGTAGCCGACGCTGCTGACGATGTCCCACGTGTCGTCGTCGGACCGAAGCGACCCGAACTCGGGAGTGCTGCTCATCGTCACCAACGTACCCGCCGTCGGGTGTCACAGCTCGAGAAGAACCGTCACCGGGCCGTCGTTCACCAACTCGACATCCATGTGTGCACCGAAGACGCCGGTCTCGACGTCGGCGCCCAGCGCTCGCAACGCCTCGGCGAACGCGGCGACCAGTGGCTCCGCCACCGGCCCGGGGGCCGCCGCGTTCCATGACGGCCGGCGGCCCTTGGCGGTGTCGGCGTACAGGGTGAACTGGCTGATCACCAGGATCGGGGCGCTCAGGTCGGCCGCGGACCGTTCGTCGTCGAGAATCCTCAGCTGCCAAAGCTTTTCGGCCAGCCGCTTGGCCTTGTCGGCGTCGTCGCCATGGGTCACGCCGACGAACGCGAGGAGGCCCTGCCCAGCCGGCCGGATCGCGCCGACCACCTCGCCACCGACCGACACCGCGGCCGAGGACACCCGTTGCACCAGAACCCGCATGCGCTCGATGTTGCCAGGGCCGCGCCGAAGTCTCGGTAGGCTAGTCGGGTGTCTGTGCTCGTCGCGTTCTCCGTCACCCCTCTGGGCGTGGGGGAAGCGGTTGGGGAGATCGTCGCCGAAGCGGTTCGGGTGGTTCGCGATTCCGGATTGCCGAACAAGACGGATTCGATGTTCACCGTGATCGAGGGGGACACCTGGGAACAGGTGATGGCCGTCGTTCAGCGCGCGGTCGAAGCGGTGGAGGCTCGGGCGCCGAGGGTCAGCACGGTCATCAAGGTGGACTCGCGCGCCGGGACCACCGACGCCATGACGCAGAAGGTCGCGGCCGTGGAGCGCTACCTGTCCGGCGCCTGAACGGCGGCGCTGAACGCGCGCTCGGCCGCGTCGCCGCGGACGGCGAACACCACCCGCTCGAGCGAGACAGCGCGGTGCGCACGCGCCGCCTCGACCATGAGCCGCGCCGCGTCGTCGAGGGGGAAGCCGCCCACCCCGGTGCCGAAAGCGACGAGCGCCAATGAGCGGCAGCCGAGCTCGTCGGCCTTGGCCAGCGCGGAGCGGGTCGCCCGGGCGATGATCTCGGCCGAGGTGGGGCCGCCCAGCTCCATGGTCGCCGCATGGATCACGTAACGCGCCGGCATGTCACCGGCCGTGGTCTCGACCGCCTCGCCCAGGCCGATCGGCGCCTTCGCCGATGATTCGAGTTGTACCTCCGGTCCGCCCGCCCTGGAGATCGCCGCCGCCACCCCGCCGCCGTGCCGCAGTTGGGTGTTGGCGGCGTTGGCGATCGCGTCGACCTCGAGTTTGGTGACGTCGGCCTGGAGTACCTGCAACTGCACCATCGGGTCATTCTCCCGGCATTGTGTGCTAGCGGAAACCTTCTCTTGCGGGCATCATCGCCGACTACGGGCGACGCGTGGTCGCCGCTGACCGAAGGCGGGACGTCATGACCAACGAAAGAGAGGGCGGCGGGCCGGGCGGATCGGGCG
>NZ_CACRUY010000104.1 GCF_902652685.1 Mycobacterium sp. Marseille-P9652 | reverse complement strand
CGCGAGGTGTTTTTTCGCCGTGCGGCGCAATTGCAGAATCCGCGCGGTGCCGACCGCGACCGTGATCAGCCCGCCGACCACCGCTGCCAGCCCAAGAACTGAAAGGCCGTCGACGCCGTGTTCTGGGCAATGAAGATCAGCAACAGGATCAGGATCAGGAAGCCCGCGATCAGCGCCGGCGCATTGTGGTCGGCGCTGATCGCGGGCTTCCTGATCCTGATCCTGTTGCTGATCTTCATTGCCCAGAACACGGCGTCGACGGCCTTTCAGTTCTTGGGCTGGCACTGGACGCTGCCGCTGGGGGTGGCCATCCTGCTGGCAGCGGTGGTCGGCGGGCTGATCACGGTCGCGGTCGGCACCGCGCGGATTCTGCAATTGCGCCGCACGGCGAAAAAACACCTCGCGGCGGCGCGCTCGGCCGAGGCGAACCGCGGGGTGTGAATCCCGGGCTTTGAGTGCGAGCCGTCAGTGCGCACTCAACCGGGCAGCTTGGCCAACTCCGCGAGCCCCCGAGAGATCAACGGCGCAACCACCTCGGGCGCATGGTCGGAGGTGTCACCCTGGCCGCGCGCCAGGTCCGACATGCGCCTGCGGAAGTCGATGCCGGCCGCGATGATCGCCAGCTTGAAGTACGCCAGCGCCATGTAGAACTCCCAATGCGCCAGCGGCAGCCCGGCCACCAGCGAATAGCGGTCGGCCAGCTCGTCGGCCGTCGGCAGCAGCGGTGACGTCCACGCCGCCTGCGCGTTGACGATGAGGTCGAGCGCGGGATCGCGGTAGACGCACATCAGGGCCGCGTCGCTGAGCGGGTCACCAAGCGTCGAGAGCTCCCAGTCGACGACCGCGCGCACCTTGGTCGGGTCGTCGGCGTCCAGGATCGTGTTGTCGATGCGGTAGTCGCCGTGGACGATTGACGCGCGGCTCTGCTGGGGGATGGACTCCCGCAGCCCGGTGTGCAGCCGCTCCACGTCGGCGTCGCGGCGGTCTTCGGGCAGCCGCACCAACTCCCACTGCGAGCCCCAGCGGCGCACCTGCCGCTCGAGGTAACCGCTCGGCTTGCCGAAGTCGGCCAGCCCCACGGCGTTCGGGTCGACGCTGTGCAGGTCGACCAGCACCCGGATCAGCGAGTCGACGCAGCCCTGGATGGCGGTGTGGCTGAGCGCTTCCAGCTGCGCCCGGCGGCGCACCACCTGGCCCGCCACGAACTCCACGATCTGAAAGGGGGCGCCCAGCACCGACTCGTCCTCGCACAGGGCGATCGCTCGCGCGACGGGCACGGGCGTGTCGTACAGCGCCGCCACCACCCGGTACTCGCGGGACATGTCGTGGGCGGAAGGGGTCAGCCCGTGCAGCGGCGGCCGCCGCACCAGCCAGCTGGTCGCGTCGTCGTACACGCGGAAGGTCAGGTTCGAGCGGCCACCGGAAATGAACTCCGCCCGCAGCTCGCCGTCGCGTTCGAGCCCGAGCGAACGCAGATAGGAGTCCAGCGAGGAAAGGTCCAGCCCTTCCAGTTGGTCAGCTGAGGTCACCGGACTTGTTTACCACCGCCGACGGGCCGGCCCGGTCACCACCGCTGGTTTCTCGGCAATAGGTCCCACACGTGTTCGGTCGTGTTGACCGCCGCGACCGTCGCCTGACCCGAACGGGAGAACAGCAGCCGGGTCACCGACGCGTAGTCGACCGGGAAGGACAACAACCGGGACGTGCCCAGGATCTCGTGCAGCAGCACGTTGATCACCCCGCCGTGGCTGAACACGGCCACGGTGTCGTCGGGCTCGGCCGCCGCGACGAGGTCGTCGACGGCCGCGCGGACACGGGCGCGGAAGGCGTCCTCGTCGACCGCGCTCGGCAGGTGGCCCTGGGCCAGCCGCGCCCATTCCTCGGGCATTTCGGCCTTGATCTGCTCGACGGGGATGTACACCGGAAGGTCGCGGTCGTATTCGGCGAAGCGGTCGTCGATCTCGACGGTCAGGTCCCGCGCCGCGGCCACCGGTTCGGCGGTCTGGATGGCGCGACGCTGCGGGCTGCTCACGACTCGTGACAGGGGGAAGCGGGAGAGCGCCTCGGGCAGGCGTTGCACCTGCGCGAACCCCTCGGCGGAAAGGTCGGGGTCGGAGCCCTCGCCGTGTTCGCTGCGCAGCGGCAGCGCGTGGCGGACCAGGAGCACTTGCATGGCCTCACCTTTTCATGAGGCCGGCCACCCTTGCCCGTCGAGTGGAGAATGCTATTCTCCGCGTGGAGAGCGGGGTGTGCGTGATGACGACTACCGATGACATCGGCCTCGATGCGGGCGTCCTCGCCCGCTGGCTGGACGCGAACGACGCACCGGGCGATGGCGAGACGCCGGTCCTGCACCAGCTCAAGGGCGGTTCCCAGAACACGCTGTACCTGATCGAGCGGGGCTCCGGAAAGGGCGCGGCGCGCATGGTCCTGCGCATGCCCGGCGCGCGCGCCGACGCGGCGCGCATCGACGGCCTGCTCCGCGAGATCCGCCTCGTGCGCGCGCTGTCCGGGACCGACGTCCCGCGCGAGGCGCTGATCGCCGCCGACGACTCGGGCGACCTGCTGGGCATGCCGTTCTACGTCATGGAGGCGATCGACGGTTGGAGCCCGATGGACGGCGGGTGGCGGGCGCCGTTCGACACCGATCTCGAGGCCCGGCGCGGCCTTGCGTTCGAACTCGTCGGAGGTGCGGCGAAGCTGGGCCGGGTGGACTGGCGCGCCCAGGGACTCGAGGGCTTCGGCCGCCCCGACGGGTTTCACGAGCGCCAGGTCGATCGCTGGCTGGCGTTCCTGGACTCCTACAAGGTGCGCGACCTGCCGGGCCTCGACGAGGCCGCCGGCTGGCTGCGGCACCACCGCCCCTCGCATTACACGCCCGGCATCATGCACGGCGACTACCAGTTCGCCAACGTCATGTTCGCCCACGGCGCCCCGGCCCGGCTCGCCGCGATCGTGGACTGGGAGATGACGACGGTGGGTGATCCGCTGCTCGACCTCGCGTGGGCGCTGCTGGGTTACGACGGCGAGAACCCGCGCGACGACGGTTTCTACCTGGACATGAGCGGCATGCCCAAACGCCGCGAATTGCTCGAGCATTACGAGAAACTCAGCGGCCTGTCCACCGAGAACATCGACTACTACCTGGTGCTGGCGAACTGGAAGCTCGGCATCGTGCTGGAGAAGACCTACGCGGCCGCGGTGCGCAAAGGGAACGTGGACCCGAAGATCAAGGACGCGTTCGGCGAGATGATCCCCCGCCTGATCGCGACCGCCGCCGAGCTGTCCAGGGCCCACTGAAATGGGCTACGCCGACAAGCTTTTCGACCTCACCGACCGCGTCATCCTGATCACCGGCGGCAGCCGCGGCCTGGGGCGGGAGATGGCGTTCGCCGTCGCCCGCTGTGGCGCGGACGTGGTGATCGCGAGCCGCAACATGGACAACTGCGTGAGCACCGCCAGGGAGATCGAGGCCGAGACCGGACGCTCGGCCATGCCCTATCAGGTGCACGTCGGGCGCTGGGACCAGCTCGACGGGTTGGTGGACGCCACCTACGAGCGTTTCGGCAAGGTCGACACACTGATCAACAACGCCGGCATGTCGCCGTTGTACGACAAGCTCACCGACGTCACCGAGAAGCTGTTCGACGCGGTGGTCAACCTGAACCTCAAGGGGCCCTTCCGATTGTCAGCCCTGGTGGGCGAGCGGATGGTGGCCGCCGGACGCGGTTCGATCATCAATGTCAGCTCGACCGGGTCGTTGCGGCCCAACGGCGGGATCATTCCCTACGCCGCGGCCAAGGCGGGGCTCAACGCGATGACCGAGGGGCTGGCGCAGGCGTTCGGGCCGACGGTGCGGGTCAACACACTGATGGCCGGTCCCTTCCTCACCGACGTCAGCAAGGCGTGGAACCTCGACGACGGTGGCATGAGCTTCGGTCACCTGTCCCTAAAACGCGCCGGCGATCCCCCCGAAATCGTCGGAGCGGCACTGTTTCTCGCGTCCGATGCGTCGAGTTTCACCACCGGTTCGATCCTGCGCGCCGACGGCGGGATCCCTTAAACACACCCGCGGCGATCGCAAGCGCGGCGCAGCCGGGCGCAGTGGGTCGCCGCATGAGACAACTAGGAGTCTTCAATGTCGTGGGATTTTTCCACCGAGCCGGAGTTCGAGAAGAAGCTGCAGTGGATCCGCGAGTTCGTGCGCGAGGAAGTGGAGCCGCTCGAGGTGCTCTTCCCCGGCTGCGAATTCCTGCCCTTGAACTCCGAGCGCCGGCGGATCGTCGACCCGCTCAAGCAGCGGGTCCGCGACAACGGCCTGTGGGCCCCACACCTGGGGCCGGAACTGGGCGGGCAGGGCTTCGGCGCGGTCAAGCTGACGCTGATCAACGAGATCCTGGGCCGCAGCCCCTGGGCGCCCATCGTTTTCGGCACACAGGCACCCGACACGGGCAACGCCGAGATCATCGCGCGGTTCGGCACCCAGGAGCAGAAGGACCGGTACCTGTCCGGCCTCTTGTCCGGCGAGATCTTCTCGTGCTTCTCGATGACCGAGCCGCAGGGCGGCGCCGACCCGCGAGTCTTCACCACCCGGGCCGAGCGCGACGGCGACGACTGGATCATCACCGGGCGAAAGTACTTCTCCTCCAACGCCTCCGTCGCCTCGTTCTTCATCGTCGTCGCCATCACCGACCCCGACGTGCCCGTCCACCAGGGCGCCTCGACGTTTCTGGTGCCGGCGGGCACCGAGGGGCTGACCATCGAGGCCAATCACCACCTGGTGGGTGCCCCGCCCCACGAACCCGGCCACTCGCTGGTGCGCTACGACGGCGTGCGGGTTCCGTCGGACGCCCTGCTGGGTGAGCCCGGGCAGGGCTTCATGATCCTGCAGACGCGGCTGGCGGGCGGCCGGCTGCACCATGCGATGCGCTCGATCGGCATGGCGCAGCGCGCGGTCGAGCTGATGTCGCGGCGCGCCAAAAGCCGCTTCACGCAAGGAAGTCTGCTCGCCGACAAGCAGCTGGTGCAGGAGTTCGTCGCCGACTCCTACACCGAGCTCATCCCGTTCCGGCTCACCGTGCTGCACGCCGCCTGGCTGATCGACAATGGCGATGAACGGGCCGCCCGCGCCGAGATCGCCGCGTGCAAGATCCTCGCCTCGCAGGTGCTGAAATCGATTGCCATGCGGGCGATTCAGGTGCACGGGGCGATTGGCCTGACCGACCAGCTACCCCTGGTCAACGTGCTGCTCGGGGGCATAGCCCTCGGGTTGGCTGACGGGCCGACCGAGGCGCACAAGGTCAACCTGGCGCGGATGCTGCTCAAGGGCTACGAGGCCGAGGAGGGCGACTGGCCCAGCGAGTCGCTTGAGGTCCGGCGTGCCGCCGCCCGCGCCAAATACGGTGAGCTCGTTGACCAATAGGGTCGCCGCCGCCGTCGAGCGGGCGCTCGACGAGCGCCAGCGTGAGGCCACCGAGGAGGTGGAGCGCATCCTCGCGGCCGCGGTGCGTGTCATGGAACGCGTCGCCCCGGAACCGCCGCGGGTCAGCGACATCGTCGCGGAGGCCGGCTCGTCGAACAAGGCGTTCTACCGGTATTTCGCCGGCAAGGACGACCTGATCCTGGCGGTCATGGAGCGCGGGGTGGCGATCGTCGGGTCCTACCTCGAGCACCAGATGGCCAAGGAATCGAACCCGCGGGACAAGGTCGCGCGCTGGATCGAAGGCACGCTGGCGCAGGTCGCCGACCCGCACCTGATCAGCATGAGCCGCGCGGCCGCGGGGCAGATGTCGCCGGCGACCAATGGGCGCGCCACCGACCGGGAGATGATGCGGCCCCTGCGCGACCTGCTCACCGAACCGGTTGCGGCGCTGGGGAGCAACGATGTGGACCGGGACGTCGAGGCGGTGTTCAGTTGCACCGCGGCGATGCTGCGGCGCTACGTCGGGTCGGCCGACCGGCCCGGACCAGACGACATCGACCACCTGGTCCGGTTCTGCCTGCGGGGGCTGGGGACCGGCTGATGCGCGCCGTGGTCTGCAAGTGCTACGGCACGCCGGAGGATCTGGTCGTCGAGGACGTTGCCGATCCCGTTCCCGGTCCGGGTCAGGTGGTGGTGCGGGTGCACGCCGCGGCGGTCAACTTTCCCGACGTGTTGCTGATCGCCGGGAGGTATCAGGTCAAGATTCCGGTGCCGTTCATCCCGGGCAGCGAGCTGGCGGGTGAGGTGATGGCCGTCGGCGAGGGCGTACCCTTCCGCCCGGGCCAGCGCGTCGCGGCGACCACCTTTTACGGCGCGTTCGCCGAGCAGGCTGTGCTCGACGCGGCGTCGCTGACGCCCGTCCCCGACGGGGCGGACTTCGCCTCGGCCGCCGCATTCGGCGTCACCTACCGCACCGCTTACCACGCGCTGCGGTCGGTGGCCCAAGTGCGACAGGGCGATTGGGTGGTGGTGCTG
>NZ_CACRUY010000103.1 GCF_902652685.1 Mycobacterium sp. Marseille-P9652 | reverse complement strand
CCGGCGGGGCCGGCGGCAACGGCGGCAACACCGGCGGCAACGGCGAACGAGGCGGCAACGCGCTGATATTCGGCAACGGTGGCAACGGCGGGGCCGGCGGCACCGGCGGCGTGCTGGGCGGGCAGGGTGGCCGCGGGGGCGCCGCTTCATTGCTGGTCGGCGACGGCGGCAACGGCGGCAACGGCGGGTTTGGCCCGACGCATGGCAGCCCCGGGGCCGGCGGTCCCGGCGGGCTGCTTGGCGTGGACGGGTTGACCGGGCTGGGGTAGGTGACGCCCTCGGGCGGATAGCGACCGCCCTACCCTCGATCGGGTGACGCACTCGCACTCCCACAGCCTGTCGTCCGGCCCGTCCCCGCTGGGCCCGCTACCCGCCAAGGTCGTCGTCGGGCTGCTCGTCGCGATCGGTGTGGCGGTCGTGGTCGGTGCGGTCGCACTGTGGCCGAGCCGGCAGCACGTCGACATCCCGATGCCGTTCCAGAACGCGGCCGGCGGCGCCGTGTCGACCCAGGCGGGGCACGTCCTGTCCAGCGCGCTGGGCGACTGCGGCAGCCCGTCGGCCAGCCAGGTGCTCACGACGGCGCCCGCGCCGGCAGCACCCGGCGGCGGCCGGTGTGTGCAGACCCTGGTCGCCATCGATTCCGGTCCGAACGCCGGGGCCAAGACCCTGCTCGAGTTCTCCCCCGGCCCGGGCCAACCGCACTTTTCGGCGGGTGATCGCCTCCGGCTGGCCCGGCAGGTCGACGACCAAGGAGTCACCAGCTACTCCTTCTACGACTTCGAACGCGGCTGGCCGCTGGTTTGGCTGGCGATCGGATTCGCGGTGGTGATCGTCGCGGTCGCGAGGTGGCGTGGGCTGCTCGCGATCGTCGGGATCGTGGTGGCGTTTGTGGTGCTGGTCGTCTTTCTGTTGCCGGCCCTGCGCGACGGCGCCCCCGCGGTCCCGGCGGCCCTGGTGGCGTCGGCGGCGATCCTGTATGCCGTGATCTACCTGGCCCACGGGGTGAGCCTGCGGACCAGCGCCGCCCTTCTGGGAACCCTGTCGTCGTTGCTGCTGGCGGCCGGGTTGAGTTGGGGGGCAATACAACTGACCCACCTGACCGGGCTGTCGGACGAGCAGAACGCGACGGTCAGCGCGTACCTGGGCAACGTGTCGATCAGCGGGTTGCTGCTCGCCGGATTCATCATCGGCTCGCTGGGCGTGCTCAATGACGTCACGGTCACCCAGGCGTCGACGGTCTTCGAACTCGCGCACCTCGGCGGCTCGCGGCGGGCCGTCTTCCTCGGCGCCATCCGGGTGGGCCGCGATCACATCGCCAGCACGGTGTACACCCTGGTGCTGGCCTACGCGGGCAGTTCGTTGCCGTTGCTGCTGCTCTTCAGCGTCGCCAACCGGTCGCTGACCGACGTGCTCACCGGCGAGAGCGTGGCCATCGAGCTCGTTCGTTCGGCGGTGGGCGGGATCGCGCTGGCACTGTCCGTGCCGCTGACGACGGCGATCGCCGCGGTGCTCGCCAAGCCGGCGGAAGTCAGCGGCGCTTCTCCAGCAGATCCAGCAGGTAGGTCCCGTAGCCGGACTTGACCAGGGTGTGGGCGCGGTCGGCCAGCTCCTGGTCGCTGATCCACCCCTGGATCCACGCGATCTCCTCCGGCACGCTGACCTTCAGCCCCTGCCGGCGCTCCAGCGTGCGCACGTAGTCGCTGGCGTCCAGCAGCGAGTCGAACGTGCCGGTGTCCAGCCACGCCGTCCCGCGCGCCATGACCTCGACCGCCAGCCGCCCCCGGTTGAGGTAGATCTGGTTGACCTCGGTGATCTCGTACTCGCCGCGCGCCGACTTCTTCAGGTTCTTGGCGATCTCGATGACGTCGTTGTCGTAGAAGTAGAGGCCGGGCACCGCGTACTGGGACTTCGGCGTGGCGGGCTTCTCCTCGAGCGAGAGCGCCATCCCGTCCTCCGAGAATTCCACGACGCCGTACGCCGACGGGTTGGCCACCCAATACGCGAAAATCGCTCCGCCGCTGATGTTTTGGAAGCGGTCCAGGCTGGTGCCCAGTCGCGGCCCATAGAAGATGTTGTCGCCCAACACCAATGCGACCGTGTCGGTGCCGATGTGGTTGGCGCCCAGGACGAACGCCTGCGCCAGACCCTCCGGCTGGGCCTGCTGCACGTAGCTGAGGTTGATGCCGAACTGCGAACCGTCGCCGAGCAGCCGCTCGAAGCCCGCCGCGTCGTGCGGGGTGGTGATGACCAGGATGTCGCGGATCCCGGCCATCATCAGCGTGGACAGGGGGTAGTAGATCATCGGCTTGTCGTACACCGGCAACAGCTGCTTGCTGATGCCCTGGGTGATCGGATGCAGGCGAGTGCCCGAGCCGCCCGCCAAGACGATCCCGCGCATGTGTGGTCCTCCTATTCGACGAGGTCGCCCTCGGTGAGCTCGGTAGCCGCCAGCGCCGACGCCAGGTCCTCGTGCCGGAATACCGACGTGACGTGATCGTGGACCACCCGGAAGGCGGACGCCGCACTGGTTCCGGATTCGGAGTCGGTGGCGACCTGTTCGGCGACCACCA
Source organism: Mycobacterium sp. Marseille-P9652 (assembly GCF_902652685.1). Taxonomy (GTDB): domain Bacteria; phylum Actinomycetota; class Actinomycetes; order Mycobacteriales; family Mycobacteriaceae; genus Mycobacterium. The sequence goes on along the minus strand of NZ_CACRUY010000103.1, from coordinate 4,229 downwards.
CGCCGTCATGCACGTACATCCGGCCGAGTTCCGCGGTGCCCCGGCCGGCGGAGGCCCACTTGCGGAGCGCCGCGTGGCCCTGCGCGGCCCCGTGCGCGTCACCGATTTCGATGTCGTCGCTGGACAAGGCCACCAGGGTGTCGAGGTCGGCGGTGTTGAGCGCGTCCTGCCACGCCAGCACGGTGGCGATCTCCGATGTGGTCATGGTCAGCAAGGTACAGTGTCCGCCCGGCTCACAACGGCGTACGGTCGAGCCAGCCTTGCCACACGGCGGCGTCGCCGAAGAGCTCGATGCCGGTGTCAGCGAGGGGCGTCCGGCGCAGGATGGCCAGCAGGAGTTCGGTGGCACCGCCCCGCAGCGCCACGGTCCCCTTGCCGTGTTCGTGCGCCCACGTGATTTTGCCGTCCTCGACGCGAGCGGTCCATTCGCCGGCCTCCCCGAGGTCCGGATCGGTGGCATGCAGGTGCAGCGTCTGACCCTCTTCGAGGGGCAGGGGCGCGCCGTCGGCGCCGGCCTGCACCGCGACTCGTTCCAGCCACTCGGTGATCGCGTCGGCCGCGAGCTCGGGGTCGAGGGTGAACGGGGCCCCGAGCGCGATGGCGGCGTCGGCGCGGTGAACCGCGGTCTCGTGCACCCAGCGCCGGAGCCACCAGCCCGCCGGGCGCGGCCCGAGGAACGTCCACACCGGCGTTTCGGCGCCCGTCAGCTCGACGGCGTCGACCAGCCGCTGGGCTCCGCCGCGCAGCCACGAGATCGCGTCCGCCGGATCCGGTGGCGGCTTGCCGCCCTCGACGGACCGGGGATCGAGTGGCTGGTCGAGTTTGTCGCGGACGATCTGGGCCGCCCAGCGTTCGCCCCGGCCGACGTGACGAAAAAGCTGCTTGAGCGTCCATCCCGGGCAGGTCGGCACGGACGTGGAGTCGTCCACGTCGACGAAGAGGTCGGCGAACGCTCGGTTTTCCTCAAGAAATGCGGCGGCGTAGTCCACGGCGGTCAGGCTACTCGGTGGCGGTTGCCGGTGGTGGCGGCTGTGTCCAGCCTCCTCCGGCAAACAGCGCGGGCGCGCAGACAATCCTCGTCGTCATGACGCCGCATTTGAAGCGTCTGTGTCGAAAGCACCTACCTCGTGAGCCTTTTCGCGAGGCCCTGTCAGCCCATGGCGGGTAGCACGCCGATTTGAGTGAGCGCCGGCAAGCAACCGGAGGGCGGTCAGAGCTCTTTGAGGGCGAAAGTCCCTAGTCGACGCGCAGGGCACGGACGACGCTCGTGCCATACCCATAGGTTGATCACATCCGGTCGGGAGGTAGCCATGCCGACCACAGCCGCAACGGCGCGGATCATCGGTGGGGCGCTCCTGTCCGGCGCCCTCGGCGTAACCGTCCTAGGGCTGGCCGCGGGCACGGCCCGCGCCACCGGCGGCCCATTTCAGTGGTGCCCCGGCCAGCCCCTGCCGCGTCAGACCTCACCGATCGTCTGGGACATGAACGTCTGCCACACCTGGTACGCCGTCGCCTACGGCGAGGGGAACGTTCCCCGCAGTGACGGCGGCCCGTCGAGCATCTGGGAAGGCCCCGATCCGCCCAACAATCCCCCGTCGTCCAACTGCGGCCTGTTCTGGTGCCCCGTGCCGCCGCACTACTGAGTCAAGGCCTCGGCGCCCCCAGGCGGTACACCTTCCAGCCCGCCTGCCGCCAGCGCGCGACATCGAGGCAGTTGCGGCCGTCGACGATCACCCGCGCGCGCACCCGGTCGGCCAGGTCCTCGGGGTCGAGTTCCACGAACTGCCGCCATTCGGTGAGCACCAGGACGGCATCGGCGCGTTGGCACGCCTCCTCCACCGAAACCGCATAGTTCAGCGTCGGGAACAGCCGCTGCGCGTTGTCCAGCGCCTTGGGGTCGTACACGTTGACCGCGGCGCCGTTCAGCTGCAGCTGACCGGCCACGTTCAGTGCGGGCGAATCGCGCACGTCGTCGGATTCGGGCTTGAACGCCGCGCCGAGCACGGCGATGTTGGCGCCCAGCAGCGAGCCCCCGCAGGCCGCGGTGGCCAGCTCTACCATGCGGGTGCGGCGGCGCATGTTGATGCTGTCCACCTCACGCAGGAAGGTGAGGGCCTGGTCGGCTCCGAGCTCACCGGCGCGGGCCATGAAGGCGCGGATGTCCTTGGGCAGGCATCCGCCGCCGAAACCCAAACCGGCATTGAGGCATTGGCGCCCGATGCGCGGGTCGTACCCGAGCGCGTCGGCGAGCAGGCTGACGTCGGCACCGGCGGCCTCGCACACCTCCGACACCGCGTTGATGAACGAGATCTTGGTCGCCAGAAAGGCATTCGCCGACACCTTGACCAGTTCCGCGGTCTGCAGATCCGTCACCAGGAACGGGACCCCGTCCTCCAGCAGCGGGCCGTACAACTCACGGACCGCGGGTTCGGCGCGCACCGAATCCTCCTGCACGCCAAGCACAATCCGGTCGGGATGCAGAGTGTCGTGCACGGCGAGCCCCTCGCGCAGGAATTCGGGGTTCCACGCGATCTCCACATCCACGCCGGCGGGCGCGAGCGCCGTTGCGCGCCGGGCCAACTCGGCCGCGGTGCCCACCGGGACCGTCGACTTGCCCACCAGCACCGAGGCCCTGGTCAGCCGCGGGACGAGCGCCTCGATGACGGCGTGGACGTGGCGCAGGTCGGCCGCGTACTCGCCCTTCTTCTGCGGCGTCCCGACTCCCAGGAAGTGCACGTCGGCAAACTCCGCGGCCATTTCGTAGTCGGTGGTGAAGCTCAGCCGGCCGGCAGTGATGTTGTCCTGCAGCAACTTCCGCAGACCCGGCTCGTAGAACGGAATGTCACCGCCCGCGAGCTTGGCGATCTTTCCCGGATCGATGTCCACCCCAACGACCTCGTGACCCAGTTCCGCCATCCCGACCGCGTGGGTGGCGCCCAGGTAGCCGGTGCCGAAGACGGTGCATCTCATAGCTCCGGTGTAGGTGGCCGCAATGAGCGGACTGCATCGGGCCGCTGAGCGGGAGGCAAACGGGAGATGACAGGTGGGACGGGAATCCGTCGGCTAGTCGTGGCCGTGGCCGTGGCCGCCGCCGAAGCCGCCGCCAAACCCGCCGTGGCCGCCGCCACCGGGGAAACCGGGGAAGCCGCCGCCGCCGTGCGGCCCGTCGTCGTGACCGCCACCGCCACCGGGCCCGAAGCCACGACCCGGGTTGAAGCCGCCTCCCGGGGGCCCACCGAGGCCGGGTATCGGCAACGGAATAGGAATCGGGATCGGCGCAACCACCGGGGGTGGCGCGGGCGCCGGGATCGGCGGCGCCTCGGGGATGGGCGCGGGAGCGGGTGCCGGAGCCTCGGGGATCGGCGCGGGGGCCGGCGCCTCGCGGCGCGAGCCCCTCTTAGAGGTCGCGGCCGGGGCCGCCCCGGCGGCCGGCAGCCGTTCGGCGGCGTAGCCCGTGAGCGTTTTCTGGCGGGCGTCGAGTGCCCCGCCCGCGGCGCCGGCCGTGGTTGGGCTGTAGCCCGCGCCGCCGTTGCCGCCGTTGCCGCCGGAGGTGGGAGCGGTGCCGTTGCTGCCGGCGCTGGGCGTGCCCGAACCCGTCCCGACGGTGCCGTGAGTGCCGGCCGTGCCGCGGTTGCCGCCGTCACCGCCGGTGCCGCCGGTGGGGTTGTTCAGGGTGCCGTCGGCGCCCCTGCCGCCGTTGCCGCCGGCGCCGCTGTTGCCGCCGCTGCCGGCATTGCCCGCGGCGCCGGTCGTCGAGCCGGTGCCGCCGTTGCCGCCGTTGCCGCCCTGACCGCCGTTGCCGCCGTTGTTCCCCGCGCCGCCGTTACCGCTGTTGACGCCGCGCACCCCGGCCGCGCCCCCCACCCGCCCCGGCGGCCAAGTCGCGGCCGCGCCCGCCCACCAGCGGCTCCCACCCCCGCGCGCGAACCCCACCCGTCGGCGAGCGCGCCCTAGGCCTGCGCACCCCCCCGCGCCGGCCCCGGCGGCCGCGCCCGTCCCGGCGGGCGGCCCGTGCGCCCCCCCCCGCGCGCACGGGGCCGCCCCTGGGGGGCGGCCCGCCGCCCCGGGGGGTGCCCGCCCCCAGCCGCTGGGCGGCGGCGGGCGCCGGCGCGCCCGCCACGCCGACACCGAGCACCAGCACGGTCGCCGGCTTCACCGTGCCGGCCGCGGTTGTCAACATGGGGAAGAACCGGGTCAACTCGGTGGCCGCCAGCAGCACCGCCTTATAT
>NZ_CACRUY010000102.1 GCF_902652685.1 Mycobacterium sp. Marseille-P9652 | reverse complement strand
GTCCCGCCGATCCGCCCGCCCCACCGGCGCCGCCACTGGCCCCGGTCGCACCCGAGCCGCCGTTGCCGCCGTTGCCGATCAGCCAGCCCCCGTTACCCCCGGCCTGCCCGCTGCCGGGGGCCCCGTTGGCGCCATCACCGATCAATGGACGCCCCGTGAGGATCTGCACCGGCGAGTTGATCGCGCCGAGCAGGTCCTGCTCGAGCGTCTGCAGCACATCGGCATTGGCCGCCTCGGCGGCCGCATACGCGCCGCCGGCCGAACTCAACGCCGACACAAAGCGGTCGTGCAACGACTCCGCCTGGGCGCCGAGCGCCTGAAAATCCCTGCCGTACCCGCCGAACAACCCGCTGATCGCCGCAGACACCTCGTCAGCGGCCGCGGGCATCAGGCTCGTCGTGGACACCGCCGCCGCCGACCTCGCCCCCCTCAGCGTCTGCCCGATCCGGGCCACATCCGCCGCCGCCGCGGCCACGGAGTCAGGTGAGGCGATCACAAACGACATTGCGGACTCCCATCATCCACACGGCGCCACCCTCGAGGGCCCCCTCGAACGGTGTCTGCATGCGCCCGCGCCAAGGTCGCGGATCTACGGGCGAACCGATGCGAGCGGTACGCATCACGCGAGCGGTGCTCGTCGGGCTGTCACACAATGCCGCGAACACGGCATCACCCGCCGATGCCGTCAGGCACCCGGGGTGTCATCGCCGTCGCCGCCTCGTGTCCGATGGCTCATTGTCAGGGCAGCCGGCGCGAGTACGTTCCGGGGTCAACTACGGCAATTTCGTGCGGCTCAGTCCGCGACTACTGCAAACGGCGACCAGCCGAACCCGCGCTGGCCGGCGTGTGCGTGGCGAGCGGCCAACCCGTGCGGCGCCTCTACTAATCTCGCAACCGTGACTCGCCGCCTGGGCCCCGGTTGGCTGGTGGCGCTGTGCGCCCTCGTTGTTTCGGCGAGTACCTGGCTGCCGTGGCTGACGACGGCGGTCAACGGCGGCGGCTGGGCCAACGCCATCGGCGGCACCCACGGCAGCCTCGAACTGCCGCACGGGTTCGGGGCCGGCCAGCTCATCGTGCTGCTGTCCTCCACGCTGCTGGTGGCCGGCGCGATGGTGGGCCGCGGGCTCTCTGCCCGGATCGCTTCCGCTGCGGCGCTGGTCATTTCGCTGCTCATCGTGGCGCTCACCGTGTGGTACTACAAGATCAATGTCAGCCCGCCGGTGTCGGCCGAATATGGTTTGTACGTCGGGGGAGTGGCCGCGGCGTGCGCGGCCGCGTGCTCGGTGGTCGCGGTGGTCGCCGCGCTCGCCGCCAGGCGGTGAGCCTCAGGCGGTCGGAAACTGGTGGCTGCCGGAGCTGCCGCTGTCGCCGGGCTCGTTGACGCCGTACACGAACGGCGCGAACACCACCTCGCGGCCGTCCGGGTCGCGATAGGTGACCGCGCCGGTCGCCGCCCAGTACGGGTGCTGCTCGACGGGTTGGGCGCCGGCCGCTTCCAGGCGGGCGACGGCGGCGTCCCGGGCTTCGGCGTCCGGGAAGTACAGGCACAGCTGCTCGTGGTGGTCCACCGCGACGGGCTCGGCCGACTCGACGATCTCCAGGGTCAGGTTCCAGCTGGGCATGCCGAAGATCGCGCCGTTGCTGCCGTAGCTGGCCTCGAACGTCTCGTGCAGCGGCAAGCCCACCAGATCCCGGTAGAAGCGCACGGCCTCAGCGAAATTCGACGATCGCCGCGCGAAACGGATGGCGCCGATCGCGGCCAGGTGGTGGGGCCAGTGCGTGCGACGGTGGGAGGCGGGATACATCGTCACAGGCCGACGGCGCTCGCGGCCGACTCGGCGGTGGTCCAGCGCCGCAATTGCGAGCCGGGCGCCCACGTCGAATGGGTGCCGCTGGAAATGCGTTCCGGCAGTTGCAGTTTGCATACCGGACCGTCCTCGATGCGGGCCGCATCCAGGATCACGCAGAAGGACGCGTCGGCATTCATGTCGGTGGTCAGGGTCACCAGGTAGCCGTCGTCCTCGCCACGGGCGCCAATCCGCGGGGCCATCTGGGTCTCGCTTCCGAAAACGCCGTCACCGAAGGCGAATCGCCGCTCGCTGCCGGTGCGCAGGTCGTGCTTGACCAGGCCGTCGAACAGGAACCAGCCGGGCTTGCCGGTGGCGGCGTAGGTGTAGCGGTAGCCGGTGGCGGCATAGTCGGGATTGATGGTGCCGAATTCGGTGACCGACTCGGAGAGCTGTTCCTCGGTGGTGGCACCGGTGACCAGGTTGAAGCGCCATCGGCGCAGCCGGGTCTGCAGGCGGTCGAGGGCCAGGAAGCGAAACAGCTTGTCCCACTTGGTCCCACCGTTGTCCAGGGGAGAGGGGTCGCCCTCGAAGAAGCCGTCGAGCACGATCTCGTCGCCGTCCTCGTAGGCGTTGGTGAAGTGCAGGACGAAGGTGGGGTCGGCCTCGAACCAGCGAATGTCGTTGGTCCCGCCCCGGCGGGGAATGACGGCGAACCGCGACGGCATGTCCGGGTGGAAGCCCGGCAGGTGGACATTGTGCTCGAGGAGGCCCGGATCCCAGAACAGCGGGAAATCGTTGAGGATGGCGTAGTTCTCGGTGAACGCCATGTCGTGCGGCAGCCGAGGTCCGGGCAGCGGGATGTCGACATAGTGGGCTAACTCGTTGTTCTGGTCGACCACGCCGTAGCGCATGTACGGGTCCTGCTTGCTGTAGTTGAAGAACAGCAACTCGCCGGTGTGGGGGTCGACCTTCGGGTGGGCCGACACGCCCCAGTCTGCGGGGAAGCGGCCGTTCCAGGTCTCCTTGCCGAGCGTCGTCGCCGAGTACGGGTCGATGCGGTACAGGTCGCCGCACTGGTAGAAGCTGGTGAGCGCGGTGCCCCGGTGGACGATGACGTCGGTGCTCGAGGCGTCCTTCATCAGGGTGCGGGCGCCCCACCCGTCTTCGCGCTTGGCGAATTGCACAGGCTCGGCGAGCCCCGGCCACAGCGGTCCGCCAGCCTCGTTCTCGGCCAGGAGCCCGTCGGTGCGGACGAATCGGTTGCGGTAGAACGCTTTTCCGTCGCGAAAGCCGACGACGTGCAGCATGCCGTCGCCGTCGAAGGGGTGGTAGGTCTTGAACGCCGGGTGCAGGGGGTTCTCGGTATTGCGGAGGTAGATGCCGTCCAGGTCGCTCGGGATCTCGCCCTCGACGGCGGTGAGGTCGTCGGCGTCCCACTCGGTGGTCTGCGGGCGCCACGGGCCGGTGCGGTATGGGTGGTCGTCGTCCTCGGGCAGGGTGGACAAGAACTTGCCGACGATTTCCACGTGCATGATCACAGACCCCTGCCGACGACGAAACTGACCGTGGTGGCGGTGCTGCCGCCGAAGTTCAGGGTGCCGAAGGACGTCGCACCCTCCACCTGATAGTCGCCCGCCGCGCCGCTGACCTGTTTCGCCGCGTCCAGCAACATGCGTACTCCCGACGCGCCTACCGGGTGGCCGCCGCCGATAAGCCCGCCGCTGGGGTTGATCGGAAGCCGGCCGCCGATCTCGATCTCGCCGTTCTCGATCGCCTTCCACGACTCGCCCGGTCCGGTCAGCCCGATGTGGTCGATAGCGAGGTATTCGCTGGGCGTGAAGCAGTCGTGCACCTCGAACCCGTCGACGTCGTCGAGCGTCCGCTCGGCGCGGCGCAGCGCGTCGAGCACGGCGGCCCGCACGTGCGGAAGCACGTACGGGTTGTCGGCCGAGCGGTCCAGCTTCTGGCGCAGGCCCAGTCCGACGGTGCGGTGCCCCCAGCCGTCGATGCGGCCGATCAGGCGCGCGCCGGGATGGTTCCGCAGATAGTCGTCGCCGACGAGCACGACGCCCGCGCCGCCGTCGGTCATCTGGCTGCAGTCGAACCGCCGCAACCGCCCCTCGGTGACCGGGTTGGCCGCGTCGTCGTCGGTGATGGGGTCGGGGATGGACCACCCGCGCGTCTGGGCATTCGGGTTGCGCCGCGCGTTGGCGAAGTTGACCTGCGCGATGGTGCGCAGGTGGGTGTCGTCCAGGCCGTAGCGGCGGTCGTACTCGTCGGCGACCTCCGCGAACATCGACGGCCACAGGTAACGGGCGTCGGCGCCCTCGTGACCGGTCCACGCGGCCGCCCCGAGGTGTTGTGCCGCCGTGTCGCCGGGCACGGTCTTCTCGAGCTCGACGCCCACCACCAGCGCGGCGTCGTAGTTGCCCGACCGCAGATCGGCCATCGCTGAGAGCACCGCCACACTGCCCGACGCGCATGCGGCTTCGTGTCGTGACGCCGGAACGTCCCAGAGGGCGTCGCACACGGTGGCGGGCATCGCCCCGAGATGGCCCTGCGCGGCAAACATCTCCCCGAACGCGTTGGCGACGTGGACCACTTCGATGTCGGTCGCGTCGACGCGCGCGGCGGCGAGCGTGCCGTCGACGACCTCCGCCGTCAGCGCGGCGAAGTCGCGTCCCTCCCTCGTCATGTTTCGCGCGAAATCGCTTTGGTAGCCGCCGAGAATCCACACCGGTGTCGAGCGATTCATACGCCGCACGCTACTCCTGACCGCTTCGCGGGTCAGTCCTATTTGAGGCGTCGCCCAAATGAGAGGCGGCCCCGTCGGCTCTCGGGCTGAACCGACGGGACCTAGGTGAGCACATGGGCCGGCCCACGCGCGCACCTCTACTGCATCATTACCGCCTGCACCGGTGGGCAAACATGCCGATTCTTCGCGCGCGTTCGATCGGCGGTCGGTCAGACGGTGCCTTCGACGAGTCCCGGGGAGTCCGGTTCCGCGGGGCGGGGCGGACCTTGCCGCAGCCGGTGCGCGTCGTCGACGTCGATCGTCGCGAGGTCGACCCCCTTCGTCTCCTTCGCGGCGACGGCCGAGATCGCGCTGACCACCGCCGTCGCCGCCAGGTACCAGGCGATGGGAACCGCCGACTTGTACGTCTCGAGCAGGCGCACCGCGATGATCGGGGCCAGCGAGCCAGCCACGATCGCGGTGACCTGGTAGCCGAACGACACCCCCGAATACCGCATCCGGGTGGGGAACATCTCGGCCATGGCCGCCGGCTGGACCGCGTACATGAGGCCGTGGAACACCAGACCGATGATGATCGCCGACATGATGACCGCGTTGCGGCCGCTTTCCATCATCGGGAACGCGAAGAAGCCCCAGGAGCACGCGCACACGGCGCCGATGAAATAGATTGGCCGCCGCCCGAATCGGTCACTGAGGCGGCCGGCCTGCGGGATGACCACGAAGTGCACGGCGTGCGCGGCCAGGAGCCACCACAGGATGACCTTCGTGTCGGCGTGCACATGCACCTTGAGGTAGGTGATCGAGAAGGTGACGACGAGGTAGTACATCGTGTTCTCGCCGAAGCGCAGGCCCATGGCCGTGAAAACGCCGCGGGGGTAACGCTTCAACACCTCAATCGCGCCGATGCTGCTGCTGGCCAGCTGTTGGGCTTCCTGCTGCGCGGCGACGAAGATCGGTGCGTCGGTGACCTTGGTGCGGATGTAGTAGCCGATCAGCACGACCACCGCGGACAACCAGAAGGCCACGCGCCAGCCCCAGCTGAGGAAGGCCGCGTCCGAGAGTGTCGAGGTGAGCACCAGCAAAGCGGCGGTCGCGAGCATGTTCCCGCCCGGGACGCCGGCCTGCGGCCAGCTGGCCCAGAAGCCGCGGCTGGAGTTCGGGCAGTGCTCCGCAACGAGCAGAACCGCGCCGCCCCACTCGCCGCCCACGGCGAAGCCCTGGATGAAACGCAGGATCACCAAGAGCGTCGGCGCCCAGTACCCGACCTGTCCGAAGGTGGGGAGGCAGCCCATGAGGAAGGTGGCGCCGCCCACCAGCAGCAGGCTCAGTTGCAGGAGGTTCTTGCGGCCGTACCGGTCCCCGAAGTGACCGAACACGAGGCCGCCCAACGGCCGGGCGGCGAAGCCGACGGCGTAGGTGACGAAGGCGGCGAGGATCGCGTCGAGCTCGTTGTCGCCTTTCGGGAAGAACACCTTGCTGAAGACGAGCGTGGCCGCGGTGCCGTAGAGGAAGAACTCGTACCACTCCACGACGGTGCCGGCCATCGAGGCGGCCACCACTCGGCGGAGATAGGCCCGGCTTCGAATCAGCGTGGGCTCTATGCCATCGCGCGCACTCACCGCTGCCCTCCTTGGCTCGACGGCGCACCCGGTGGGCGCCGAGCGGGAGTTCCATCGGCCTATCCCGATCACGGCGGTGATTGGTGTGCCAGCGGTTCGGAGCGTACCGGGCCGGGTGGGCGGATGGCAGGGCGAAATCCCGACGGCCGGTGCCGTGATCTGACGTGGTCGGCCGATCCCGTCCGTTCCGGCCACTGATGCGGCCGGCCGATCGGATCGCCGTGTGCCGCGGGGCGGAAAAGGTGGTTGCGACACGGTTACGGATGCATACCTATCCAGATCTCACTGGTCACATCGGTCACGCGGATCACTATCGTCACATGAGCGAACCGCGGCCGTCAATCTGTTTCAGTGCGACGTCGCCGCCCCTCGAAAGGTGTTACATGTCGGCGATTTTTCGGAGCGTCTCGCTATCGGTGGCGTCGGCGGCCGCTGTCGGGCTGGTGCTCGTGGTGGGCCCCGCTCCGTCAGCGAGCGCGACGCCGTGCAGCGCGCCCGAGGCCAACGTCGACCCGCCGGCCGCACCGCCCGCGATGCCGGCGCCGCAGCCCGTCGTCCAGCCGCCCACCGGGCGGCGCCCGTCGCACACGAACGACCGCGCGCCGCTGCCGAAGCTGGGGCCGCTCATCTCGCAATTCCTCAAGCCGACCACCCCTGGACAGCGCTATTCCGCCCCCATCCAGCCC
>NZ_CACRUY010000101.1 GCF_902652685.1 Mycobacterium sp. Marseille-P9652 | reverse complement strand
AAATTCACGGGACTTCCACCTGCGGGCTAGACTTGGGGAAGTTGGCATGTCAGGCGGGTAGTGTCATATCGTTTTACGACTTGTCGAGACAGATTCCAGGCCACCGTTCAGAGCTGCACGGACAAACCTCGTACCGGATCATTTCCGCCTGGGGGACAGCCTACCGACAAGACCGAAGGGACTCAGCCCGCAACCAATAGGGGTGGGGGCCCCGACGGAGCCGCGCAAGCGGCAGCCGAGAACTTTGTGGTGAAGGGTCAGGTGGAAATGACGCGCAAGCGCGTCGGGTTGTACAACCCCGCGTTCGAGCACGACGCCTGCGGCGTGGCCATGGTCGTCGACATGCATGGCCGACGCACCCGCGACATCGTGGACAAGGCGATTACCGCTCTGCTCAACCTGGAACACCGCGGCGCCCAGGGCGCCGAGCCGCGCAGCGGTGACGGCGCGGGCATCCTTATCCAGGTCCCGGACGACTTCCTGCGCGCGGTCGTGGACTTCGAGCTGCCGCCCGCCGGCGAATACGCGACCGGCATCGCGTTCCTGCCGCAGTCGTCGAAGGACGCCGCGGCCGCCTGCGCAGCGGTGGAGAAGATCGCCGAGGCCGAGGGCCTTCAGGTGCTGGGCTGGCGCAACGTGCCCACCGACGACTCGTCGCTGGGTGCGCTGTCGCGCGACGCGATGCCCACGTTCCGCCAGGTGTTCCTGACCGGCGCCGAGGGCATGACGCTGGAGCGCCGGTGCTACGTGGTCCGCAAGCGTGCCGAGCACGAGCTCGGCACCAAGGGCCCGGGCCAGGACGGCCCCGGGCGCGAAACCGTCTATTTCCCAAGCCTTTCGGGTCAGACGATGGTGTACAAGGGCATGCTGACCACCCCGCAGCTCAAGGCGTTCTACCTCGACCTGCAGGACGATCGGATGACCAGCGCGCTGGGCATCGTGCACTCGCGGTTCTCCACCAACACGTTCCCGTCGTGGCCGCTGGCGCATCCGTTCCGCCGCGTGGCCCACAACGGCGAGATCAACACCGTCACCGGTAACGAGAACTGGATGCGGGCCCGCGAAGCGCTCATCAAGACCGACGTGTTCGGGTCGCAGGCCGACGTCGAGAAGCTCTTCCCCATCTGCACTCCCGGCGCCTCGGACACGGCGCGGTTCGACGAGGTGCTCGAGCTGTTGCACCTCGGCGGCCGCAGCCTGGCCCACGCGGTGCTGATGATGATTCCCGAGGCCTGGGAACGCAACGATTCGATGGATCCGGCCCGGCGGGCGTTCTACCAGTACCACGCCTCGTTGATGGAGCCATGGGACGGTCCCGCGTCGATCACGTTCACCGACGGCACGATCGTCGGCGCGGTGCTCGACCGCAATGGCCTTCGCCCGTCACGCATCTGGGTGACCGAGGACGGCCTGGTGGTGATGGCGTCGGAGGCCGGCGTGTTGGACCTGGACCCGGCCACGGTGGTCCGCCGGATGCGGCTGCAGCCGGGCCGGATGTTCCTGGTGGACACCACGCAGGGCCGGATCGTCGCCGACGAGGAGATCAAGGCCGAGCTGGCCGCCGAGCATCCCTACCAGGAGTGGCTCGACAAGGGCCTGGTTCCGCTGGACAAGTTGCCGCAGGGCGACTACTCGCGGATGCCCCACGAGCGACTCGTCAAGCGGCAGTTGACGTTTGGCTACACCTACGAGGAGCTCAACCTGCTGGTGGCGCCGATGGTGCGCACCGGCGCCGAGCCGATCGGCTCGATGGGCACCGACACCCCGGTCGCCGTGCTCTCCGAGCGCCCGCGGATGCTCTACGACTACTTCCAGCAGCTTTTCGCCCAGGTGACCAACCCGCCGCTGGACGCCATCCGCGAGGAAGTGGTGACCAGCCTGCAGGGCACCACGGGCGGAGAGTGCGATCTTCTCTCACCGGACGAATTGTCGTGTCACCAGATCATGCTGCCGCAGCCGATCCTGCGGAACCACGAGCTGGCGAAGCTGATCAATCTCAACCCCGACGACGAGGTCAACGGACGCCCACACGGCATGCGCTCCAAGGTGATTCGCTGCCTGTACCCGGTCGCCGAGGGCGGTGCCGGGCTGGCGGCGGCTCTCGAGGACGTGCGCGCGCAGGCGTCGGCCGCCATTGCCGAGGGCGCGCGGCTGATCATCCTGTCCGACCGCGAGTCCAACGAGCAGCTCGCCCCGATCCCGTCGCTGCTCGCCGTCGCGGGCGTCCACCACCACCTGGTGCGCGACCGCACCCGTACCCACGTGGGCCTGGTCGTCGAGACCGGCGACGCCCGCGAGGTGCACCACATGGCGGCGCTGATCGGTTTCGGTGCGGCGGCGGTCAACCCCTATCTCGCGTTCGAGTCGATCGAGGACATGCTCGACCGTGGCGTGATCGACGGGATCGACCGCAACTCGGCGCTGAGCAACTACGTCAAGGCTGCCGGCAAGGGCGTGCTCAAAGTGATGTCCAAGATGGGCATTTCGACGCTCGCGTCCTACACCGGCGCGCAGCTGTTCCAGGCCGTCGGCATCTCCGAGAACGTGCTCGACGAGTACTTCACCGGGCTGAGCTGCCCGATCGGCGGGATCACCCTCGAGGACATCGCCGCCGACGTAGCCACCCGCCACCGGCTGGCGTACCTCGACCGGCGTGACGAGCGCGCGCACCGCGAGCTCGAGGTTGGTGGGGAGTACCAGTGGCGCCGCGAGGGCGAGTACCACCTGTTCAACCCCGAGACGGTGTTCAAGCTGCAGCACTCCACCCGCACCGGCCAGTACAAGATCTTCAAGGACTACACCCGCCTGGTCGACGACCAGAGCGAGCGGATGGCGTCGCTGCGCGGCCTGCTGAAGTTCCGCGGCGGCCTGCGTCCGCCCGTCCCGCTCGACGAGGTGGAGCCGGCCAGCGAGATCGTCAAGCGGTTCTCCACCGGGGCGATGAGCTACGGGTCGATCTCGGCCGAGGCGCACGAGACGCTCGCCATCGCGATGAACCGGCTCGGCGGCCGCTCGAACAGCGGTGAGGGCGGCGAGGACGTCAGCCGTTTCGAGCGCGACGAGAACGGGGACTGGCGCCGCAGCGCGATCAAGCAGGTCGCCTCGGCCCGGTTCGGGGTGACGTCGCACTACCTGACGAACTGCACCGACATCCAGATCAAGATGGCGCAGGGCGCGAAACCCGGTGAGGGCGGCCAGCTTCCGGGGCACAAGGTGTACCCGTGGGTGGCCCGGGTCCGGCACTCGACCCCGGGCGTGGGGCTGATCTCGCCGCCGCCGCACCACGACATCTACTCGATCGAGGATCTGGCGCAGCTCATTCACGACCTGAAGAACGCCAACCCGGCCGCCCGGGTGCACGTGAAGCTGGTGAGTGAGAACGGCGTCGGCACCGTGGCCGCGGGCGTGTCCAAAGCCCACGCCGATGTGGTGCTGATCTCGGGTCACGACGGCGGCACGGGCGCCACCCCGTTGACGTCGATGAAACATGCGGGCGCCCCGTGGGAGCTGGGCCTGGCCGAGACGCAGCAGACGTTGCTGCTCAACGGGTTACGCGACCGCATCGTGGTCCAGGTGGACGGCCAGCTCAAGACGGGCCGCGACGTGATGGTCGCCGCGCTGCTCGGCGCCGAGGAGTTCGGTTTCGCCACGGCCCCGCTGGTGGTGGCCGGCTGCATCATGATGCGGGTGTGCCACCTGGACACGTGCCCCGTCGGCGTGGCCACGCAGAACCCGCTGCTGCGGGAGCGGTTCACCGGCAAGCCCGAGTTCATCGAGAACTTCTTCATGTTCATCGCCGAAGAGGTTCGGGAATACATGGCGCAGTTGGGCTTCCGCACCCTCAACGAGGCCGTCGGTCAGGTGGGGGCGCTCGACACCACCCTGGCCCGCGCGCACTGGAAGGCCCACAAGCTGGACCTGAGCCCGGTGCTGCACGAGCCGGAGTCGGCGTTCATGAACCAGGACCTGTACTGCAGCTCGCGTCAGGATCACGGCCTGGACAAGGCGCTCGACCAGCAGTTGATCGTGATGAGCCGCGAGGCGCTGGATTCCGGCAAGCCGGTGCGGTTCTCGACGACCATCAGCAACGTCAACCGCACGGTCGGCACCATGCTGGGCCACGAGCTGACGAAAGCCTACGGGGGACAGGGTCTGCCCGACGGGACCATCGACATCACGTTCGACGGCTCGGCGGGCAACAGCTTCGGCGCCTTCGTCCCGCGCGGCATCACCCTGCGGGTGTACGGCGACGCCAACGACTACGTCGGCAAGGGGCTGTCCGGAGGCCGGATCGTGGTGCGGCCGTCGGACAACGCGCCGCAGGACTACGTCGCCGAGGACAACATCATCGGCGGCAACGTGATCCTCTTCGGCGCCACCAGCGGGGAGGTGTTCCTGCGCGGCGTCGTCGGCGAGCGCTTCGCGGTGCGCAACTCCGGTGCGCTCGCGGTGGTGGAGGGCGTCGGCGACCACGGCTGCGAATACATGACCGGCGGCAAGGTCGTGATCCTCGGCCCCACCGGCCGCAACTTCGCGGCCGGTATGTCCGGTGGCGTCGCGTACGTGTACGACCCCGACGGCGAACTGCCGAAGAACCTCAACACGGAAATGGTAGAGCTCGAGAGCATCGATGAAGACGACGCAGACTGGCTGTGCGGCATGATCCAGAGTCATGTCGATGCCACCGATTCCCCTGTCGCACAGCGCATCCTGGCCGATTGGCACCAGCAGCAGCGGCACTTCGCCAAGGTGATGCCGCGCGACTACAAGCGGGTGCTGCAGGCGATCGCCGAGGCCGAGCGCGAGGGCGTGGACGTGGACAAGGCGATCATGGCGGCCGCGCATGGCTGACCAGACCGGCTTCCTGAAGTACACCCACCGGGAACTTCCCCAGCGCCGCCCCGTCCCGTTGCGCCTGCGCGACTGGAACGAGGTCTACGAGGACTTCGACGACGAGGTCCTGCGTGAGCAGGCGACCCGCTGCATGGACTGCGGTATCCCTTTCTGCCACAACGGATGTCCGCTGGGCAACCTGATCCCGGAGTGGAACGACCTCACCCGCAAGGGCCGTTGGGGCGAGGCGATCGAGCGGTTGCACGCCACCAACAACTTCCCCGACTTCACCGGCCGGCTCTGTCCCGCGCCGTGCGAGCCGGCGTGTGTGCTGGGCATCAACCAGGATCCGGTGACGATCAAGCAGATCGAGCTGGAGATCATCGAGCACGCCTTCGACCAGGGGCTGGTGGTTCCGCTGCCGCCGGACACGCTGACCGGGAAGGCCGTCGCCGTCGTCGGCTCGGGCCCGGCCGGGCTGGCCGCGGCCCAGCAGCTGACGCGTGCGGGCCACAAGGTGACCGTGTTCGAGCGTCAGGACCGCATCGGCGGCCTGCTGCGCTATGGCATCCCCGAGTTCAAGATGGAGAAGCGGTTCCTGGACCGCCGGCTGGATCAGATGCGGGCCGAGGGCACCGAGTTCCGCGCGAACGTCAACGTCGGCGTCGACATCACCGCCGAGCAGTTGCGGGCCGACTTCGACGCGGTCGTCCTGGCCGGTGGCGCGACGGCGTGGCGCGACCTGCCGGTGCCCGGCCGCGACCTGGACGGCATTCACCAGGCGATGGAGTTCCTGCCGTGGGGCAACCGGCAGGCCCTGGGCGAACTCGACGGCGAGCCGCCGCTGAACGCCAAGGGCAAGAAGGTGGTCATCATCGGCGGCGGCGACACCGGCGCCGACTGCCTGGGCACCGTGCACCGGCAGGGCGCGGTCGCCGTGCACCAGTTCGAGATCATGCCGAGGCCGCCGGAGGTGCGTGCCCCGTCGACGCCCTGGCCCACCTACCCGCTGATGTACCGCGTCTCGTCGGCTCACGAGGAGGGCGGCGAGCGGGTGTTCTCGGTCAACACCGAGCAGTTCGTCGGCGAGGACGGGCGCGTGACCGCCCTGAAGGCCCACGAGGTCACCATGCAGGACGGCAAGTTCGTCAAGGTCGAGGGTTCCGACTTCGAACTCGAGGCCGACCTGGTGTTGCTGGCGATGGGCTTCGTCGGTCCGGAGAGGGAGGGCCTGCTCTCCGACCTCGGGGTCGAACTCACCGACCGCGGCAACGTGGCGCGCGGGGCGGATTTCGACACGTCCGTCCCTGGCGTATTCGTTGCCGGTGACATGGGTCGTGGCCAGTCACTGATCGTCTGGGCGATAGCTGAGGGCAGGGCCGCGGCGGCGGCCGTCGACCGGTTCCTGATGGGCACGACCGCGCTGCCGGCGCCGGTCAAGCCGACGGCGGCGCCCCTTACTTAGTCACATCAGTCACACCAGAAACAACAGAATTCAATTCGGCGTTTCTGCATACGTTTGCCAGACGACGGGTGTCTAATTGACCGCTGTGGGCTTCATGGCACAGAGGCCCCGGCCGAACGGACCGTCGCAGGAGTGGTCACTGTGCATATGAATTCAGTATATCGGTCACGGGTGGGGCGAATGGCCTGGTCATGGCTCCGCCATCCGGTGAAGAGCCGCGAATTCCCCGCCAAGCACGAACGTCTGGTGACCGCCGAGGAGATGCTCCTCTTCGGCGTGTAGTCACTTGTCAGTGCCGGCCACCGCCACACTGGGGTTTGCTCAGCCCCCGGGAAGCTGGGTCTACGCTTGGCCGTTGTTGCCGCCGGCGGACCCCGCAACGCCGAGCCCCCCACCGCCGCCGACGCCCGGGGCGCCACCGTCGCCTCCCGCGTTCTGGTAAGCGTTGACGTTCCCGCCCAGTCCGCCCGCGCCGCCGACGGTGCCGGCGAAACCGTGGCCTCCGTCGTAGGGCGTGCCGCCCGTGACGGCAGCGCCGCCGCCCCGCCCGCCGCCGGTGCCTGAACCGCCGGTATTGGAGATGCCGCCCGAGCCGGTTACGCCGAGGGCTGTGGCGAACCCGCCTCCGCCTCCGGCCCCGGCGGTACCGCCGGCAGCCGCGCCTCCGCCTCCGCCTCCGCCTCCGCCATACGCGCTGAACCCCTTGATG
>NZ_CACRUY010000100.1 GCF_902652685.1 Mycobacterium sp. Marseille-P9652 | reverse complement strand
GACCAACACCGGCACCAGCGGCGGGGCGGGCGGTCAGGGCGGCACCGGTGGCACCGGCGGCGCCGCCGGCGCGGGCGGCCATGGAACCGACGGCGGCGCTGACGGCACCAGCGGCACGGGTGGGGTCGGCGGCACGGGCGGCATCGGCGGCAAGGGCGGTACCGGCACCGTTGGCACCAACTCTCCGACCGCGCCCGTCCAGGGTGGTCAGGGCGGTCTGGGCGGCGCGGGTGGCGTCGGCGGCGCGGGCGGCGCCGGCGTCGGTGGGGTCGGCGGCGGCGCGGGCGGGCACGGCGGTGTCGGTGGTCAGGGCGGCGCCGGCGGAGTCGGCGGCGCGAGCACCGGCACCGGCGCCGGCATAGGCGCTCAGGGTGGAACCGGTGGCACCGGCGGTACGGCCGGTGCGGGCGGCTCTGGCACTGACGGCGGCGCTGCCGGCGACAACGGCACGGGCGGGGTCGGTGGCACGGGTGGCGCCGGCGGCAAGGGCGGCATCGGCCACTCCGGTACCAGCGATCCGGCCGCGCCAACCCCGGGCGGTCAGGGCGGACAGGGCGGCACCGGCGGCACCGGTGGTGCCGGCGGATCGGGCATCGCCGGAGCGGGCGGCGCCGACGCCACCCGCGCCGCCGTGCCCACCGGCCATGCCCGTGCCCGGGGTGCCAGCGCCACCGGGACCACCGGCGCCGCCGTTGCCGAACAATCCGGCATTACCGCCCGCACCGCCCGGCTGTCCGGGCGCCCCGGAACCACCGTCGCCACCGTTGCCGATCAGAAATCCGCCCGGCCCGCCGGATTGGCCAGAGCCCGGCGCCCCACTCGCACCGTCACCGATCAGCGGGCGCCCGAACAAAATGTTCGTGGGCGTGTTGATCACGGCGAGGACGTCGTCTTCCAGCGTTTGTAGCGGGTTGGCGCTCGCGGCCTCGGTCGCGGCATACGCGCCGGCACCGGCGTTGAGCGCATCGACGAATTGCTGATGGAACGCCGCGACCCGGGCGCTCAACGCTTGGTAGGCGCTGCCGTGGGAACTGAACAGCGCGGCCACCGCGGCCGACACCTCATCGCCTCCGGCGGCAAGGATCTGCGCGGTGGGCCCGGCCGCGGCTGCGTGAGCCGAATCGAGGCCCGAACCGATAGCAGTTAGGTTTTCAGCGGCGGCCGCCACTTGTTCTGGGATTGCAACGACGAACGACACGTCCCGACTCCGATCGCTCGCCCGCCGGTGCCGGCGGTCGCTTCCGACAGGTTCGTCCTCATGGTGCGCCGGCGGAGGCGGCCAAATGATCGGGAGAATTCCCTATCTTTTCGGGCGGCGAGGCGGCCAGTGACGAGAGTCGGCTTCCGACCTTCAAGGTTCGGGACGGAACAACTTATGGCCCGTCGCGATGATTCAGCGAAATTCCTGGCGGATGGCGCCGAGCAGCACCGGCGCCAGCTCGGCCCGGCACATCACGAAGTCGGGCAGATACGGATCGTGCTGGTTGTAGCGCAGCGGCGACCCGTCCAGCCGGGACGCGTGCATGCCCGCGGCCATCACCACCCCGGCGGGTGCGGCCGAGTCCCACTCCCACTGGCCGCCCGCGTGCACGTAGGCGTCGACGTCGCCGTCGATGATGGCCATCGCCTTGGCCCCAGCCGAGCCGATGGCCACCGGCTGGATGTGCAGCGTTTGGCGCATGCGGTACAAGACCGCAGGGGGGCGGGTGGCGCTGACGGCGATCCGGATGGGCGTGGGAACACCGACGCGGGCCGAGTCGGCGGTGACGGTGTCGCTGCGGTAGACGGCGTTCCCCCGGGCCGGCAGCGAGACGGCCGCGTCGGTGATCTCCCGCCGACCGTCGGTGGGGCGCTGCCACAGCGCGACGTGTACCGCCCAGTCGTCACGGCCGGGGGTGGAGAACTCGCGGGTGCCGTCCAGCGGGTCGATGATCCACACCCGGTCGTGCCTCAGGCGGGCGAGGTCGTCGTACGCCTCCTCGCTGAGCACGGCGTCGCCGGGCCGCTCGTCGCGCAGCCGCCGCAGGATCAGCTCGTTGGCCAGGGTGTCACCCGCGTCGCCGAGAGCCCAGGGGTGGCCGAATCCCATCTCGTCCCGGACCTTGAGCAGCAACTCCCCCGCGTCAGCGGCGAGATCGGCGGCCAGCGCGGCGTCGGTCATCTCCTGGGCGGCCTGGCTCACCGCATCAGTATTGCCGACGGGCTGGTCAGCGCTGGAACGCCGGGCGGTGACCCCTTGGGGCGCTTGAAATCCTTCGGATCTGATATCACCGGCGCTATCGGGTTCGACAACATCCCATGTCCCCGGAGACAGCGGAGTCTCTAAGGAGATAGGTGACTCTCGAAAGCGATGTCACCGGTGACATCGCGGTAGCCCGGGCTAGGCGCTGACAACGCCGGCTAGAACGCCGGCCACGGGATGGGGCGATGCCGGTTCGGACCCGGCATGACGGGGTTGTCGAGCAGCGCGAGGGCACGCCTGCGTAGGGCCACGATTTCCGCCCGGGTGATGTTTTCGGCCAGCTCGTCGCAGAACGAGCCATTGAGCGCCTCGGCGAGGCCGGCCACCGCCTCCAGCGTCTCGTCGTCGACCGGCTTGCCGGCCCAGCCCCACAGCACGGTGCGCAGCTTGTTCTCGACGTGCAGGCACACGCCGTGGTCGACGCCAAAGACCCGACCCTCCAGGTCGCGCAGGATGTGACCGCCCTTGCGGTCGGCGTTGTTGACCAGCACGTCGAACACCGCCATCCGCCACAGCCGAATGTCGTCGGCGTGCATGAGGACCACCTCGTCGCCGGCGTAGTCGTAGGCGCGCAGCACCGGCAGATATCCCGCCGGTGGCTTGCCGACGGAAAAGAGATCGACCAGGTCCGGCCCCGGCCGCGGTTCCGAGTCGGCGGCGTCGCCGGGCTGATCGATCCACCGCTGCAGCATGCCCGGGCCGGCGGGCCCGTGACGAATGATGGTGTAGGGCACCAGGTTCCAGCCCAGCTGCCGCGAAACCAGGTACGCGGAGACCTCGCGGCCGGCCAGCGTTCCGTCGGGAAAGTCCCAGAGCGGCTGCTCACCGGCGACGGGCTTGTAGACGCAGTGCACCGTGGAGTCGCCGAGCGTGGACTCGCAGAGGAAGGTGGCGTTGCTGGCGGAACGGATGCGTCCGAGGACGGTCAGCTCGCCGTCCTGAAGCACCTTCCGTTCGTCATGGGCGCTATTCGGCGGGGTCATCGGGGTCATCGTCTGGCCCGAGCAACGCGCCCCGCTTGTATCCGTTGGTGCGCGCGCAGATGTGGCCGTCCGGATCCAGCGGTTCCTCGCACAGCGGGCACGGCGGGCGCCCCGCCGAGATGACGCGGGTGGAGCGCGTGGCAAACTGCCGCGCCGACTCGGGCGTCAGGAACACCCGGACGGCGTCCGGCCCCTCCTCGGTGTCGTCGAGCACCACCGACGCGTCGAACTCGGCGTCGGTGACCGCCAGGAGCTCGACGACCACGGTCTGTGCCTCCGAATCCCAGCCGAGGCCCATCGTCCCGACACGGAATTCGGCGTCGACGGGAGTGATCAACGGACTGAGGTCGTCGATCTCGGTGGGCTCGGGTGGAACCGGCGTGCCGAACCGGCGGTTCACCTCGAGAAGCAGCGCCCCGATGCGTTCCGCCAGCACGGCCACCTGCTGCTTTTCCAGGACCACCGACACCACCCGTGAGTCGTGCACCGCCTGGATGTAGAAGGTGCGGTTGCCGGGCTGCCCGACGGTCCCGGCCACGAAGCGGTCGGGTGTGCGGAAGACGTGGATTGCGCGGGCCATGGCAATTCCAAAATACCGGCTGTTGCCGCCGCTGTCCGATTCGATCGCGTTCGACGGGCCCGGACGGCCGAATTGTCCGTCGGGTCCCAATGGTCGCGATCCGCGTCGCCCGGCGATGCCGCGCTCGCGATCGCGCCTAGTCGGTCGAACCGCCGACGATCGCGTCGCTCGACGGCACGGCCGTGGCCGGCCCCTGTTGCGCCTCGCCGTTCGAGTCCCCCTTGGGCTCCTCCTTCGGCGGGGGGCCCGCCCGAAGCGGCGCCGACAGCCGCGCGCCGGTGTGGTTGACGTGCAACACAAATGGGCGCAGCTCGGTGTAACGGATCACACTCACCGAGCTCGGGTCGGCGGTGATGCGCTGGAAGCCGTCGAGGTGCATGCCATATGCGTCGGCGATGACGGACTTGATGACGTCGCCGTGGGTGCACGCCACCCACAGCGCGTCCCCTTGGGATCCGCCGTATTCGAGGGCCAGCCGCCGGTCGTGCTCGCGGACGGCGGCCACGGCGCGGGCCTGAACCTGCGCCAGCCCCTCACCGCCGGGAAACGTCGCGGCGCTGGGATGGGCCTGGACCACCCGCCACAACGGCTCGCCGGTCAGCTCGCCGATCTTGCGGCCGGTCCAGTCGCCGTAGTCGACCTCCGCGAGCCGCTCGTCGACGAGCGGCTCGAGGCACAGCGCCTCGGCCAGCGGCTCGAGGGTGCGCCGGCACCGCAGCAGCGGCGAGGTCACCAGCGCCCGGATCGGCAGGTCGCCGATGCGGTCGATCAGCCCGGCGGCCTGCTCGCGTCCCTTGTCGTCCAGGTCCACACCCTCGGAACGACCGGCCAGCGTGCCCGCCGTGTTGGACGTGGAACGGCCGTGCCGCACCAGGATCACCGTCATCCGACGCCCCGGAACCTGGCACCAGCCGTCGCCGAAACCTCAGTCACGACGACGACCGTACCCGCTGAGGAAGTGGCTAGCGCGGCACCGCGACCGCGTGGGCCACGGAGTCGCGCACCGCCGCGATCAGGCTGCGCGCGTCGGTCAGGTCGATGTCGACCAGGCTGCGCGTGGCCCTGGCGACGACCTCCTCGGCCTGCGGAACGGGGCCGGCCAGGCGGGGGCGGTAAATTTCGACGATGAGAGACCGATGCTCGATGTGAAAGGAAAAACTGCGTCCGTCACCGACTTGCCCATACCCGCTTGCGAAGATGCCCGTTGTCAGCTCTTCGATAGCAAACTCTTTCGAAGCGGTATGCCGGTCAACGATGACGGTCATGCCGTGACGATACCTCTCGAGCGGGAGCCATCGCAGGCGACATGGCCATATTGGATGCGAAACCGTTCCTTACATTCATGTTTACGCGAGGGAAAATAGTTGCTGTCACGGTTCCGGCCGGTTGAAAGACCACCTCGAAGGCGCATTGCGGTTCTGTTCGCGTTGCTGGCCGTGACGGCCGGGTGCGCGTCGAGTCCGCTCGCCGGTAAGCCGCCGACGATCGAACCGGCACGCGCGGCCCAGTCGCCGCCGGCTTCCGAGCAGCCCTCCGGGGTGGTGTGGCCGCTGGCGGGCCCGGCCACGGCGGCGCTCTTCGACCCGGGCGTCCGGCAGTTGGCAACCCTGGAGCCGGGAGCGGCGAGCCTGACGGTGTTCGCCGCTCCACAGGGGACGCCGCGCGTCATCGCCCTCCCGGGGCCGGGCACCGCGTTGGCCGGCGACGGGCGCGGTAAGGCCTACGTCGCCGGCCGGGGCGGGTATGTCGTGGTCGAGTTGGCGACCGGACACACCACATCGGTGAGCGTCGCCGGCGAACAGCAGACCGACTTCACCGCCATCGCCCGACGGGCCGACGGGAGGCTGGTGCTGGGCAGCGCCGACGGGGCCGTCTGCCTTCTTGCGTCGCCGGACCGCACCGGCACCGCGCCTGTGTCCAGCCGGAACAAGATCTTCGACCGCGTGGATTACCTTGTCGCGCAAGGAAACACGACGGTGGTGCTGGACCGGGGGCAAACCTCGGTGACGTCGATCGACGCCGACGGACGGGTGCGGGAGTCGCTGCGCGCCGGCGAGGGCGCGACCACGCTGGCCGCCGACCCGCTGGGCGTGGTCCTGGCCGCCGACACCCGGGGTGGCCAGCTGCTGGTCTACGGCGTCGACCCGTTGATGCTGCGCCAGGCCTACCCGGTGCGGGAGGCCCCCTACGGGCTGGCCGGCTCCCGCGAGTTGGCCTGGGTATCTCAGACCGGTTCGAATATGGTGGTTGGTTACGATCTGTCCACCGGAATTCCCGTCGAAAAGGTGCGATACCCCACCGTGCAGCAACCGAACTCACTGGCCTTCGACGAACAGTCGGGCACGTTGTACGTGGTTTCGGGGTCCGGTGCGGGGGTCCAGGTCATCGAGCACGCGGCGGGGACACCGTGACGAGCCCGGCCGCGCCGCGGTGGAGCCGGCTTCCCGCCTCGTGGGACGCCGAGATGTCCGACGAGTACGAGTGGGTGCCGTTGCGCCTGCCCCCGGAGGTCACCCGCCTGAGCGCGTCGACCCGCCTGTCGATCGAGGCCGAATACCGCGGCTGGGAACTGACGCGGGTGCGGCTCTACAACGACGGCAGCCGACGGGTCTTGTTGCGCCGCAAGAAGACTCGGATGGACAACCGGCTGCCCGACCAGCCGCAGCCGTGAGGGCCGCCGATCATCGGGTGTACGGCCTGGTGCGGCGGCTGCTGTTCCTGATCCCGCCCGAACGCATCCACACCCTGGTCTTCGCGATGCTGCGGGGCGCCACCGCCCTGGCGCCGGCACGGCGGGTCTTGCGGCGGTTGCTAGGCAACGCCGATCCGATCCTGGCCAGCACCGTGTTCGGCGTGCGCTTCCCTGGCCCACTCGGGCTGGCCGCCGGCTTCGACAAGGACGGCCTGGGCCTGCGCACCTGGGGCGCCCTGGGGTTCGGGCATGCGGAGGTCGGCACGGTGACCGCACACCCACAGCCCGGCAACCCCTCCCCCCGCATGTTCCGCCTGCCCGACGACCGGGCCCTGCTGAACCGCATGGGCTTCAACAACCTCGGCGCCGGCGCCCTGGCGATCCAGCTCGCGCGTCACCGCCCCGACGTCCCGATCGGCGTCAACATCGGCAAGACCAAGGCCACCCCGGCCGCGGAGGCCGTCGACGACTACCGCGCGAGCGCGCGGCTGGTCGGTCCGCTGGCCTCGTACCTGGTGGTCAACGTCAGCTCGCCAAACACGCCCGGGCTGCGCGACCTGCAGGCCGTCGAGTCGCTGCGGCCGATCCTGTCGGCCGTCTTGGCCGAGGTGTCGGTGCCCGTGCTGGTCAAGATCTCGCCGGACCTCTCCGATTCCGACGTCGACGACATCGCCGATCTGGCCGTCGAGCTGGGCCTGGCGGGCATCGTCGCCACCAACACCACCGTGTCGCGCGACGGCCTGGCCACACCGGGCGTCGACGAGCTCGGGCCGGGCGGAATCTCCGGGCCGCCGCTGGCGCGGCGCGCCGTCGAGGTGCTGCGCAGGCTCTACAGCCGGGTCGGTGACCGGCTGGTGCTGATCAGCGTCGGGGGCATCGAGACTTCCGACGACGCGTGGGAGCGAATCACCGCCGGCGCGTCGCTGCTGCAGGGCTACACCGGCTTCGTATACGCGGGTGGCCTGTGGCCCAAGCGAATTCACGACGGCATAGCGGCGCGGCTGCGCGAGGGCGGGTTCGCGTCGCTGGGTGATGCGGTGGGGTCGGCGGCCCTCAAGCCCGGCGGGCCGCCGGGCTAAGCCGCCCCTGGTTTCTCTTCGTCGTCGTCTTCGTCGGGGGTGAGCATTTTTTCGGGGTGGTGGTAGGTGTTGGTTCGGGGTTGGCCGTGGTCGAGGTGGGGTGGG
>NZ_CACRUY010000099.1 GCF_902652685.1 Mycobacterium sp. Marseille-P9652 | reverse complement strand
CCATTACCGGTCGAAGAGGCCCCGCCCGCGCCGCCGGGGCCGCCGGCACCGAAGAGGATCCCACCGGCTCCGCCGGCGCCGCCCGCCTGGCCGGCCGCACCGGAGCCGCCGGCGCCACCATTACCGAACAGGATGCCGCCGTCGCCGCCCTTGGCCCCGGTTCCCGGGGCCCCGTTGGCACCGTTGCCGATCAGCGGGCGTCCCAGCAGCGACTGGAATGGTGCATTGATCACGTCGAACACGCCCTGCAGCGGCGCCGCGGCGGTGGTCTCCGCCGCCGTATACGAGCCGCCCGCCGCGCCCATCGCCTGCACGAACTGATCGTGGAAGGCTGCCGCCTGACCGCTCAGGGCCTGATACTGCTGGGCGTGTGCCCCGAACAATGCTGCGATCGCGGCCGACACCTCATCGCCGGCCGCCGCCATCACCGATGTCGTCGGGGCCGCCGCGGCGGCGTTGGCGGCGTTGAGCATCGACGCGATGTTCGACAGGTCCGTTGAGGCCGCGCTCACCAGTTCGGGCGCCACATTAAGAAACGACATCGGTTCTCCTACCGCCGACCCGCAAAAGACGACAAGAGCGTCACGCATGCATGCGATGCCCGGTAGGGCATTTCTGCCCTACTTCAGCGGTCAGAGCGACAGGCTTCGCCAGGCGCGACGCCGTCGCCGGTGAAGGGGGCCGCGGTTTCGCCGAGATTTCAAACTCGGCTACGCGCGGCCGTCTACTGCCGGTAACTGACCAGGAAGTTGCCCAGCCGCTCGATCGCCTTGGCCAGGTCGCGCGCCCACGGCAGCGTCACGATCCGCAGGTGATCCGCCTCCGGCCAGTTGAAGCCGGTGCCCTGGGTGACCAGGATCTTCTCCTGCAGCAGCAGGTCGAGCACCAGTTGCTCGTCGTCCTCGATGTCGTAGACCTCGGGGTCGAGCCTCGGGAACGCGTAGAGCGCCCCCTCCGGCTTGACGCAGGACACCCCGGGGATCTGGTTCAGCTTCTCCCAGGCGACGTCGCGCTGCTCGAGCAGGCGCCCGCCCGGAAGCACCAGGTCCTCGATGCTCTGGTGTCCGCCGAGGGCGACCTGGATGCCGTGCTGTGCGGGCACGTTGGGGCACAGCCGCATGTTCGCCAGCAGGCTGATCCCCTCGATGAAACTGCTGGCGTGGTCCTTGGGCCCGGTGATCGCCAGCCAGCCGGCCCGGTATCCGGCGACGCGGTACGCCTTGGACAGGCCGTTGAACGTCAGGCACAACATGTCCGGCGCGAGCGTGGCCACGTTGATGTGCTTGGCGTCGTCGTAGAGGATCTTGTCGTAGATCTCGTCGGCGAGCAGCAGCAGTTGGTGCTTGCGCGCGAGGTCGACCATCTGCGTGAGGATTTCGCGGCTGTAGACGGCGCCGGTGGGATTGTTGGGGTTGATGACGACCAGCGCCTTGGTGCGCTCGGTGATCTTCGATTCCAGGTCGGCGATGTCGGGCTGCCAGTTCTGGGTCTCGTCGCACAGGTAGTGCACGGGGGTGCCGCCCGCCAACGACGTCGACGCCGTCCACAGCGGATAGTCCGGCGACGGGATCAGCACCTGGTCGCCGTTGTCGAGCAGGGCCTGCAGGGTCATCGTGATCAGCTCAGAGCATCCGTTGCCGAGGTAGACGTCGTCGACGTCGAACCGCGGGAAGCCCTCGACCAGCTCGTATCGGGTCACCACCGCGCGGCGGGCCGGCAGGATGCCCTGGGAGTCCGAATAGCCCTGGGCGTACGGAAGCGCCTGGATCATGTCGCGCATGATCACGTCCGGAGCCTCGAACCCGAACGGCGCCGGGTTGCCGATGTTCAGCTTGAGGATGCGGTGACCCTCGGCCTCCAGCCGCGCGGCGTGCTGGTGCACCGGCCCCCGGATCTCGTACAGAACGTCCTGCAGCTTGGACGACTGCGCGAACGTGCGCTGCCGGTGGTGTCCCGCGTGCACGGGCAGCTGGTGAGTAGTCACGCCACCAATGGTGCCACTGCTGTCCACCTAAATTTGCTGAGCGGTGCCAAACCGTGACTCAGCTCGCGGGTGGTTGATCAGCGCTTGCCGGGCGGACGAGCGCCGCGGGCGATGCCCAGGCCCTTCACCGGCGCCTGCGGCTCCCCCCCGTCGCCGTCTGTCTCCTTCGCGGGCTGCGTGCCGGGCTTCGGCTCGGCGGCCGTTTCTGGCTGCTGCTCGGCCGGGGCTTCGGTCGCCTTGGCCTCGACCGGGGCCTCGGGGGCCTTGGCTTCGGTCGCCTCGGCCGCGGGTGCGGCCTTCTTGGCGCCGGGCCGCTTAGCGCCGGCGGCGATGCCCAGCCCTTTAACCGGTGCGGCCGGGGCCTTCGCCTCCGCCGGCTCGGCGGCCGCCTCGGCCGGCTCGGCCGGCGCTTCGGTCGCCTTGGCCGCGGTCGTCTTGGCCGCGGGTGCGGACTTCTTGGCGCCGGGACGCTTGGCCCCGCCCGCGATGCCCAGTCCCTTCACGGGAGCCGCGGGCGCCTTGGCTTCGGCTGGGGCCTCGGTGGCCGCCTCCGCCGGCGCCTCGGTCGCCTTAGCCGCGGGTGCCGCCTTCTTGGCGCCCGGGCGCTTGGCCCCGCCGGCGATGCCCAGGCCCTTGGCCGGTGCCGGCGCGGCCTTGGCCTCAGCGGCCTCGGCGGGCTGTTCGGCGGGCTTCTCCGGCGCCGCGGCCGGTGCCGCGCCGGCCTTGGCCTCCACCTTGGGCTCGGGCTTGGGCGCCCGCTTCTCGGCCTCCTTGGCGGCCGTGCCCTTCTCGGGCAGCGTCGCCTTGTCGTACTCGAGCGACCCGAGCAGCACCTGAGCCACGTCGAGCACCTCGACGCCGCCGCGGCCCGCCTCCTCTTGGCGGTCGTTGACGCCGTCGGTGACCATCACCCGGCAGAATGGGCACCCGGTCGCGATGGTGGCCGCCCCGGTGGCCAGCGCCTCGTCGACCCGCTCGTGGTTGATCCGCTTGCCGATGTGCTCTTCCATCCACATGCGCGCGCCGCCGGCGCCGCAGCAGAAGCTCCGCTCGGCGTGGCGTGGCATCTCGGTGAGGGTCGCCCCGGCGGCCCCAATGAGCTCGCGCGGCGCCTCGTAGACCTTGTTGTGCCGGCCGAGGTAGCACGGGTCGTGGTAGGTGATGTCCTGCGACACCGGGGTCACCGGGACCAGCTTGTTGTCGCGGATCAGCTGGTTGAGCAGCTGCGTGTGGTGCAGCACCGTGTAGTTCGAGCCCAGCTGCCGGTACTCGCGGCCCAGGGTGTTGAAGCAGTGCGGGCAGGTGACGACGACCTTGCGGTCGACGGCCTCGACCCCCTCGAACACGCCGTCCAGGGTCTCGACGGCCTGCTGCGCCAGCTGCTGGAACAGGAACTCGTTGCCCGAGCGGCGCGCGGAGTCGCCGTTGCAGGTCTCCCCGGTGCCGAGGACCAGGTATTTGACGCCGGCGATCGCGAGCAGCTCGGCGACGGCCTTGGTGGTCTTCTTGGCCCGGTCGTCGTAGGCGCCGGCGCAGCCGACCCAGAACAGGTACTCGAACCCATCGAAGCTGTCGACGTCCTCCCCGTAGACGGGGACGTCGAAGTCCACCTCGGAGATCCAGGCGGTCCGCTCGGAGGCGTTCTGGCCCCAGGGGTTGCCCTTGTTCTCCAGGTTCTTGAACAGCATCGAGAGTTCGGAAGGGAACTCGGATTCCATCATCACCTGGTAGCGGCGCATGTCGACGATGTGGTCGATGTGCTCGATGTCCACCGGGCACTGCTCGACGCACGCGCCACACGTCACGCAGGACCACAGCACGTCCGGGTCGATGACGCCCTTCTGCTCGGCGGTTCCCACCAGCGGGCGGGTGGCCTGCTCCGGCCCGGATCCCATGACGCGCCCGAAGCCCGACTCGGGGACGTGGTGCTCCTCGGCGTGCTTCTCCCCGGACACTTCCTCGCCGAGCCCACCCTCGGGGGTGTTCTCGGTGGGGGCCTCCTTGCTGCCCAGGATGTAGGGCGCCTTGGCCATCCAGTGGTCGCGGAGGTCCATGATGACGAGCTTGGGCGACAGCGGCTTGCCGGTGTTCCACGCCGGGCACTGGGACTGACAGCGCCCGCACTCGGTGCAGGTGGCGAAGTCGAGCATGCCCTTCCAGCTGAAGTCCTCGATCTTGCCGCGGCCGAAGACCGCGTCATCCGGCGGGTTCTCGAAGTCGACCGGCTTGCCGTCCGCCTCGATCGGCAGCAGCGGCCCGAGCCCGTCGGGCAGCCGCTTGAAGATGACGTTGATGGGCGCGGTGAAGATGTGCAGGTGCTTGGAGTGCAGCACGAGGATGAGGAATGCCAGCATCACCGCGATGTGCAGCAGCAGGGCCGTCGTCTCGATGATCTCGTTGGCGGGCTGGCCGAGCGGGCGCAGGATCGCGCCGAACAGGTGCGACAGGAACGCCGGCTTGCCGTAGGGCAACGTGCCGTTGTTGACCGCCGATCCGCGCACCAGGACGTAGGTCCAGATGACGTTGAAGATCATGAACAGCACCATCCAGGCGCCGCCGGTGTGCGATCCGTAGAACCGCGACGCGCGGCCGTACTCCTTCGGCTCGCTACGGAGCCGGATGACGGCGAAGGTGGTGATGCCGAGGAAGACGGCTGTGGCGAAGAAGTCCTGCAGGAAGCCCAGCGCGCCCCAGCGGCCGATGATCGGGATGTGGAAATTGTCCTGGAACAGCAGGCCGTAGGCCTCGATGTAGACCGTCAGCAGGATGAAGAAGCCCCACATGGTGAAGAAGTGCGCCAGGCCGGGAAGCGACCATTTCAGCAGGCGGCGCTGCCCGAAGACCTCGGCGATCTCCGTCCAGACGCGCCGGCCGGGGTCGTTGGTGTGCCCGGGCGCCGGTTGCCCGGACGTGACCAGTTTGAACAGGAACAGGACCCGGCGCGCGGCGAGCGCGAGCACGAGCAGCGTCATGCCCATGCCCACAACGAGTCTGATGAGCATCTGTGTGGTCACGAAGAGACCTCTCCAATGCGTTGTTAGTTCAGCGTTTCTCAGCCTGCTTGTTGCTGATTAGCCCTGCTCAATAGTGACATCTCCCCGGATTTCGCCGCGAGAAAGGCTGCCCTAACCTCCGCCCGGGAGCAACGGCAGCTGAATCACAGGCGGCAGCGGCCTGACCCGCGAGGTGGGCGGCGCGGCGGTGGTCGTCGGCGGCGCCGCCGTCGTGGTCGGCGCGGCCGTCGTGGTCGGCGCTTGCGTGGTGGTCGGCGCCTGTGTGGTCGTGGTCGTCGGGGGCGGATTCGTCGTGGTGGTGGGCGGCGGCGCCGACGAGGTGTCGGACGGCTGCGTGGGCGGCGGCGGTGGCGCCGGAACCACGGTCTCGGTGGTGCTGCCGTTCGGCTCGGTGATGGTCACGGTTTGCGACGGCTGCGGTGGCGCCGGTTGGTTGGGGGGAGTGGTGTTGACGGGGGTGGTCTTGTTGTGGCCGAGCGTCAGCGCGAGCACCACCGCCACCAGCACCGCCGCGAGGGCGCCCGCGACGCTGAGGACCAGCGCCGTGCGCTTGTACCACGGCAGCCCGCCCGGTGCGGCGGCGTAGCGCTCGTCGTCCGCGTCGCGCGGTGCGGGCGGTTCGCCGCCGTACTGTCCCGTCATGTCGGGGCCCGTGTAGGGCACCGGCTCGCCGGCGTCGTCGGCGTCTTCGGACCAGGCCAGCACCGGGTTCGCGGCGGCGCCCCGGGCGGCGCGCACCATTTCGGTGGGGGCTTCGACGGCGGCGGCCGCGGCGGTGGCGGCACCGGCCGCGGCGGTGGGGGCGCCCGCCGACAGCCCCTGCCCGCCGAGCGTCGCCGCCCCGACGGCCGCGCTGAACGCGGGCTGTGGAGCGGTGCGCACCGGCACCCCGAATTGCTCGGCGAGGCGGGCTCCGACCAGCGGGATGGCGGCGCCGCCGCCGACGGTTGCCAGGCCCGCGAGGTCGCTGTTCGCGATGCCCGTGTCCCTCAAGAGGTTGTCGACGGCCCCGACGAACCGGTTCAGCGGTTCGGACAGGAGCCGCTCGAATTCCGTGCGGGACAGCGCCACGCGCTCCCCGGACGGGGTCGCGACCGTGGTCGCGGTGGCCGTCGACAGTTGTTCCTTGGCGCGACGGGCGTCGTCGAGCAGGCGGGTCTGTGAGCCGAGGCGCGCGGTGCTGGCGAGGTCGGCGCTGGTGGGAGCGGCCGCGGCGGTCGTCTGTTCGAGGATGAGCCGGTCGATGGCGTCGCCCGAGAACTCGGTGTTTCGTACCGTCGGGCCGATTTGCCGGAAGTCGGACCCGGCGTCGACGAGGGTGACGCTGGTGCCGCTCGCGCCGAAGTCGCACAGCGCGACGACGCCCTGGGTCGGCAATCCCGGCTGGGTCCTCAGCGCCGCCAGCGCCGCCGTGGAGTCGGGGATCAACACGGGGGCCACGCCGCCGCGGGCCAGGTCCGGCTGGGCGAAGAACTCGTCGCGCAGCGCCGCCAGCTGGGTTTCCGACCAGTACGCGGGCACCGCGATCGTGACGGGCGTCCCGTAGCCCACGGTGCGCGCCATCGCTTCGATAGCTTCGACGGTCAGCACCTCGCCGAGGTACTTGGTGCCGTCGGCCGCTACCAATGGGGTGCGGTCCCCGACGCGCTCGACGAAGCCCCGCAGCACCAGGCCCGGCTCGGTGAGGTTCGGGTTCTCCTCCGGGAGGCCGACCTCAGTGGGCCGGTTCTCGAAGAGCGTCACGACGGGGCTGCGGGTCACCGGGGCGCTGCCCGCGCGCGCGGCGACCAGATGGGCTACTCCGATCGACAGCCCGAGCGACTCGCTCATATAGCGCACCCCTGTGTCAGTCGTCGTGCCGGCGGGCGCCCGGCGGCGCTCACCATAGTGGCGGTGGATTCCCCGCGAGTCCTCCCGCGAGTCTAAGTGCGGGGGCGGACGCGTCAGGACAGGCCGGGCGGCAGCGTGATCACCGGCCCGTCGGGAATGGTGATCTCCGGCGGCAGCGCCGGCAGATGGTGGCGATGCGTGGACGGTGGCTGGGTCGGCTGACGCGTCGGCTGCTGGGTCGGTTGATAGGTGGGTTGCTGGGCGGGCGGCTGGGGCGCGGTGCTCGTCGGCGGTTCGGTGGTCGTCGTCGTGGTGGGCGGCGGCGTCGTGGTGGTGGTCGTGGTCGTCGACGGAATCGTGCTGGTCGAGGGCGTGTGGCTGCTGCCCTGGCGGTCGTGGATGAGCTCGAGGACGCCGTAGACGATCAGCCCGATCAGGAGCAGGACGGCCGCGACCCATGCGATCAACGCCGCCGGCTTGCGATACCAGGCTGTCGGCTCGTTCTCGTCCGGCGGTGCCCACTCGTCCTCCGGGACCGATTCCGGCGCCGGCTCCGGGTGCTCGACGGTGGACGGCTCGGCCCGGGGCGGCTGTGCGCCCTCGCCCCAATTGCCGAATTGCGTCGGCTGATTGTAGAAATCGTCCCCCGGGCCGTTACGTGCCACGACACCGATGTTACTGACCTCACGTTCACCGCTTCGGGCGAGAAGCGTGCACGCGGCCGGATGCCGCGCAGAGGTGGGTGTATGGCGCGTTAGGCGAACGGGCTTGGGTCGGCGAATGGTGTTTCGCCTCAGTTCTTTTCGCCTGGTCCGATGGGAGGGTCAGTTGGTGGTGGGTGGTGCCTTGGGTTGGAAGGGGTTGTACCACCACCAGTCGGCGCGCTCACCGAGGGGCCCGCGACAGGGTGGGACCG
>NZ_CACRUY010000098.1 GCF_902652685.1 Mycobacterium sp. Marseille-P9652 | reverse complement strand
GGGCGGGCGCGACGGGCGTGTCCGGGGCATCGCCGACGGCCGGAGGAAAGGGAGGCGCCGGCGGTGACGGGGGCGCCGGCGGTCAAGGCGGGTCTGCCCTCCCGGGTGGATTCAACGGCTCCGGCGGTGCCGGCGGCCATGGCGGCATAGCCGGGTCCGGTGGCGCCGGTGGCGCCGGCACCGGAACCAGCGGCGCCACCGGCGGCCAGGGTGGCGCAGGCGGAGCCGGCGGCGCGGGTGGCGCCGCCGGCAGCGGCGGCACCGGCGGCATCTTCGGCGCGGGAGGCGCGGGCGGCGGCGGCGGCCCGGCCGGCACCGGCGGCAAGGGCGACGTCAACTTCAACGGCGGAACGGGCGGTCAGGGCGGCCAGGGCGGCATCGGTGGCGACGGCGGCGGTAGCGGCGGCGGCAACGGCGGCGGCGGTGGCGCGGGGGGCACCGGCGGCGCCACCGCCGGCGGGACGGGCAAAGGCGGAAACGGCGGCATCGGCGGTGCCGGCGGCAACGGCGGCAATGGCCTGAGCGCGGTCGGGGGCATCGGTGGTAAGGGCGGCGTCGGCGGCCAAGGGACCGCGCCCGGTGGGGTCGATGCCGTCAACGGCAACAACGGCAGTAACGGCCTGAACCTGTAGCCCACGACTCCATGGTTCCGGCCCGTTAGCCAGCCGGGACACGACGGCCGTTCGGCCGATTCGGGCTCGGCCGTCGGAATTTCGCTGATTCCGCCCGCGTTTAGAGTCGACGATATGCAGGCATGGTCTTCCGCCCACGTCCCCGCTGTGCCGGGGCGTGGACCGGAGCTGCGCCTCTACGACACGTCCGACCGGCAGGTGCGCCCGGTGACGGCTGGGGCCAAGGCCACCATGTACGTCTGCGGCATCACCCCGTACGACGCCACCCACCTCGGGCACGCCGCCACGTATCTGACGTTCGACCTGGTCTACCGCCAGTGGCTCGACCTCGGCCACGACGTGCACTACGTGCAGAACGTCACCGACGTCGACGATCCGCTGCTCGAACGCGCCGAGCGCGACGGGGTCGACTGGCGTGAGCTCGCCGACCGGGAAGTCGCGCTGTTCGCCGAGGACATGGCGGCGCTGCGGGTGCTGCCCCCTCGGGAGTATGTGGGCGCCACCGAGGCGATCCCGGAGGTCGTCGAGCTGGTCGAGAAGATGCTGGCGTCGGGTGCGGCGTACGTGCTCGACGGCGAATACCCGGACATCTACTACCGGGCCGACGCCACGCCGCAGTTCGGCTACGAGTCGGGGTACGACCGCGAGACCATGCTGCGGCTGTCGGAGGAGCGTGGCGGCGATCCCCGGCGGCCGGGCAAGAGCGACGAGCTCGACGCGCTGCTGTGGCGGGCGGCGCGGCCGGGGGAGCCCAGCTGGCCGTCACCGTTCGGCGCGGGCCGTCCCGGCTGGCACGTCGAGTGCGCGGCGATCGCGCTCAGCCGCATCGGCAGCGGGCTGGACGTCCAGGGCGGCGGTAGCGACCTGATCTTTCCGCATCACGAGTTCACCGCGGCGCACGCGGAATGCGTGCGCGGGGAGCGGCGATTCGCGCGCCATTACGTGCACGCCGGGATGATCGGCTGGGACGGCCACAAGATGTCGAAGAGCCGCGGCAACCTGGTGCTGGTGTCCGCGCTGCGGGCGCAGGGCGTCGAGCCGTCGGCCATCCGGCTGGGTCTGCTGGCCGGACACTACCGTGCCGACCGGTTCTGGAGCGCCGACGTGCTCGACGAGGCGAACGCCCGCCTGCACCGCTGGCGCACCGCCACGGCGCTGACCGCCGGACCGGACGCGGCCGACGTCGTCGCGCGCCTGCGGCGGTACCTGGCCGACGACCTCAACACGCCCAAAGCGATTGCGGCGCTTGATGGTTGGTGCACGGATGCGCTGGAATACGGCGGCCACGACGCCGACGCGCCGCAGCTGGTGGCCGCGGCCGCCGATGCGCTGCTCGGCGTGGACATTCACCCGGGGTAGGTTCTCCGCCATGACGTCACTGCAGGGCAAGGTTGTGTTCATCACCGGCGGCGCGCGGGGCATCGGCGCCGAGGTCGCGCGCAGGTTGAGCAAGCGCGGCGCCAAGCTGGTGCTCACCGATCTCGACGCGGCCGAGCTGAAGGCACTCGCCGCCGAGATCGGGGAGGAGCGCGTCGAGACGGCCGTCGCCGACGTGCGCGACCTGCCCGCCATGCAGTCCGCCGCGGCCAGGGCCGTCGAACGCTTCGGCGGCATCGACGTCGTCGTGGCCAACGCCGGCATCGCCAGCTACGGATCGGTGCTGCAGGTCGACCCGGAGGCATTCAAGCGGGTGCTGGACGTCGACGTGCTCGGCGTCTTCCACACCCTGCGTGCCACCCTGCCGGCGGTGATCGAGCGCCGCGGCTACGCGCTCATCGTCTCGTCGCTGGCGGCATACGCGGCGGCCCCCGGTTTGGCCCCCTACAACGCGTCGAAGGCCGGCGTCGAAGCCCTCGCCAACGCGCTGCGCCTGGAGGTCGCCCACCACGGCGTGAGCGTCGGCTCGGCGCACATGTCGTGGATCGACACCGCGCTGGTTCGCGACACCAAGGCCGACCTGCCCTCGTTCGCCGAGCTGCTGACCAAGCTGCCCTGGCCGTTGAGCAAGACCACCACCGTCGACGACTGCGCGGACGCCTTCGTCAAGGGCATCGAGCGCCGGGCGCGCCGCATCTACTCCCCGCCGTGGGTGGGTCTCTTCCGCTGGCTCAAGCCGGTGCTGTCCACGCCGATCGGCGAGCTTCCCGTCCTGCGGCACACCGCCGAATTGGTGCCGCGGATGGATGCCGAGGTCGCCGCCCTCGGTCGATGCGTCAGCGCGTACACCCTCGGCCTGGAACCCCCACCGCAGGAGTGATCGCGGGCGCTCAGCGCCCGAAGCCGGGCCGGCGGCGGCGCAGGTAGCGCTCGAACTCGGCGGCCAGGGCGTCGCCGTCGATCTTGCCGAGGGCCTCGTTGACGTCGACCTCGGCGTCGCCGCGCTGTTCCAGCGACGTCACGTACTCGGCCAGGTCCTCGTCCTCGGCGGCCATCTCGGTGATCGCCTGCTCCCACTCCTCGGCCTGGGCCGGCAGGTCGGCCAGCGGGACCTCGACGTCGAGCACGTCCTCCACCCGGCGCAGCAGCGCCACGGTCGCCTTGGGGTTCGGCGGCTGCGACACGTAGTGCGGCACGGCCGCCCAGAACGTCACCGCCGGGATCCCCGCGGCCACGCACGCGTCCTGGAAAACCCCGGCGATCCCCGTCGGCCCCTCGTAGCGGGTCTCCTCGAGGCCGAAACGCTTGGCCGACTCGGGGGAGTACGCCGCGCCCGAGACGGGCACCGGGCGGGTGTGCGGGGTGTCGGCCAGCAAAGCGCCGAGGATCACGACGGTGTCGGCGTTCAGCTTGTCGGCGATGGCCACCAGCTCCGCGCAGAACGTCCGCCAGCGCATGTTGGGCTCGACGCCGTGCATCAGCACCACGTCGCGGTCGCCGCCGGGGGGCCGGCAGTGCGAGATCCGCATCGCCGGCCACACCAGCTCCCGGGTCACGCCGTCGACCTGCCGGATGACCGGGCGATTCACCTGGTAGTCGTAATACGCCTCGTCGTCGATCTCCACGATCGGATCGGCTTCCCAGATGACCTCGAGGTGCTCGAGCGCGTCACTGGCCGCGTCGCCGGCGTCGTTCCACCCCTCGAACGCCGCCACGACGATCGTGTTGTGCAGTTCGGGCAGCGCGGCGCCGCCGTCGGGATAGGCCACAGAATCAGCGTACGGCCTTCCCGCCGGTGCCATGGCGGGGCCGGGCATCCGATTGGCGCACCATCTTTGTGGTGGCGCGGCCCCGGCGAAATACGCTCGGCGTCAAACTGGTTAACCTGGGTAACTATCACCTCGCCGACAGGATCCGCGAGCTGTCGATCGCGGCGATGAGTTGGGCGTCCAGACGTCGGGTGACAACGTAGACTCTTCTGGTCGAGAGGCGTTGCAACGGATACGGCGTATCCGCCACGCTCGGCAGAGTCAAGGACGCCTTCCGTAACGGAAGGAACGCACGTGAACGCCACGAACCCGGACACTTTCGCGCCGAACATCCGTCCCGACTGCACCGACGAACTGACGGCGACCCTGCGGCGGCGAATCATGGTGATCGACGGCGCGATGGGCACCGCGATCCAGCGCGACCGGCCCGACGAGGACGGCTACCGCGGCGACCGGTTCACGGAGTGGCCGACCGCCCTGCAGGGCAACAACGACCTGCTCAACCTGACACAGCCGCAGATCATCGAGGGCATCCACCGCGAGTACCTCGACGCGGGCGCCGACATCCTGGAGACGAACACGTTCAACGCGAACGCGATCTCGCTCTCCGACTACGACATGGCGGACCTCGCCTACGAGTTGAACTACGCCGGCGCGGCCCTGGCCCGCAAGGCCGCCGACGAGTACAGCACCCCGGACAAGCCCCGCTACGTCGCCGGCGCCATCGGGCCGACGACGCGCACCGCGTCCATCTCGCCGGACGTCAACGACCCCGGGGCCCGCAACGTGTCCTACGACCAGTTGGTGGCCGCCTACCTCGAAGCCGCCAACGGCCTGGTCGACGGCGGGGTCGACCTCCTCATCGTCGAGACCATCTTCGACTCGCTGAACGCCAAGGCGGCGGTGTTCGCCGTCGAGACGCTGTTCGAGGAGCGGGGACGGCGCTGGCCCTTGATCATCTCGGGCACCATCACCGACGCCTCCGGCCGGACGCTGTCCGGGCAGGTCACCGAGGCGTTCTGGAACTCGATCAGGCACGCCAAGCCGATCGCGGTCGGCCTCAACTGCGCCCTGGGCGCGCCCGAGATGCGGCCCTACATCGCCGAGGTGTCGCGGATCGCGGACACCTTCGTCTCCTGCTACCCCAACGCCGGGCTGCCGAACGCCTTCGGCGAGTACGACGAGACCCCGGAGCGTCAGGCCGGCTACATCGCCGACTTCGCCGAGGCCGGCCTGGTCAACCTGGTCGGCGGGTGCTGCGGAACCGCGCCGCCCCACATCGCCGAGATTGCCAAGGTGGTCGAGGGCAAGCCGCCGCGTGAGGTGCCGGAGATCCCGGTGGCGACCCGGCTCTCGGGGCTGGAGCCGCTCAACATCACCGAGGACTCGCTGTTCGTCAACATCGGCGAGCGCACCAACATCACCGGCTCGGCCCGATTCCGCAACCTGATCAAGGCCGAGGACTACGACAGCGCGCTGTCGGTCGCCCTGCAGCAGGTCGAGGTGGGCGCGCAGGTCATCGACATCAACATGGACGAGGGCATGATCGACGGCGTCGCCGCGATGGACCGGTTCACCAAGCTGATCGCGGCCGAGCCGGACATCAGCCGCGTGCCGGTGATGATCGACTCCTCCAAGTTCGAGGTCATCGAGGCGGGCCTGAAGAACACCCAGGGCAAGCCGATCGTCAACTCGATCTCCCTGAAGGAGGGCGAGGAGAAGTTCGTCCGCGAGGCGCGGCTGTGCCGCAAGTACGGCGCCGCCGTCGTCGTGATGGCCTTCGACGAGCAGGGCCAGGCCGACAACCTGGAGCGCCGCAAACAGATCTGCGGACGCGCCTACCGGATCCTGACCGAGGAGGTCGGCTTCCCGGCCGAGGACATCATCTTCGACCCCAACTGTTTCGCGCTGGCCACCGGCATCGAGGAGCACGCGACCTACGGGATCGACTTCATCGAGGCCTGCGCCTGGATCAAGGAGAACCTGCCCGGGGTGCACATCTCGGGCGGCATCTCGAACGTCTCGTTCTCGTTCCGGGGCAACAACCCCGTCCGCGAGGCGATCCACGCCGTGTTCCTGTTCCACGCCATCAAGGCCGGCCTCGACATGGGCATCGTCAACGCCGGCGCGCTGGTGCCTTACGACTCGATCGACCCCGAACTGCGGGAGCGCATCGAGGACGTCGTCCTGAACCGCCGGGAGGACGCGGCCGAACGGCTGCTGGAGATCGCCGAACGGTTCAACAGCACCGACAAGGCCGAGGACCCGGCGGCGGCCGAGTGGCGCGGCCTCCCGGTCCGCGAGCGGATCACGCACGCGCTGGTGAAGGGCATCGACGCCCACGTCGACGCCGACACCGAGGAGTTGCGGGCCGAGATCGCCGCGGCGGGTGGCCGCCCGATCGAGGTGATCGAGGGCCCGCTGATGGACGGCATGAACGTCGTCGGCGACCTCTTCGGCTCGGGCAAGATGTTCCTGCCCCAGGTCGTGAAGTCGGCCCGGGTGATGAAGAAGGCCGTCGCGTACCTGCTGCCGTTCATCGAAGAAGAGAAAGAGCAGAACGGCACCGCAGCGGCGAAGGACACCAACGGCACCATCATCATGGCGACCGTCAAGGGCGACGTCCACGACATCGGCAAGAACATCGTCGGAGTCGTGCTGCAGTGCAACAACTTCGAGGTGATCGACCTCGGCGTGATGGTGCCGGCCGAGAAGATCCTGAACGCGGCGAAGGAGCACGACGCCGACATCATCGGGCTCTCCGGACTCATCACCCCGTCGCTGGACGAGATGGTCAACTTCGCCGTCGAGATGGAACGCGAGGGGCTGGAGATCCCGCTGCTGATCGGCGGCGCGACCACCTCGCGCGCGCACACCGCGGTGAAGGTGGCCCCGCGTCGCAGCGGTCCGGTGGTCTGGGTCAAGGACGCGTCGCGCTCCGTGCCGGTCGCGGCCGCGCTGCTCGACGACAAGCAGCGTCCCGCCCTGCTGGAGGCGACCGAGAAGGACTACGCGTCCCTGCGCGAACGGCACGCCCAGAAGAACGAGCGGCCGATGCTGACGCTGGAGAAGGCCCGCGCGAACCGGACGCCGATCGAGTGGGACGGCTACTCGCCGCCGACGCCCGCCCAGGGCCTCGGCGTGCGGGAGTTCCTGGACTACGACCTGGCCGAGTTGCGCGAGTACATCGACTGGCAGCCGTTCTTCAACGCCTGGGAGATGAAGGGGCGATTCCCCGACATCCTGAACAACCCGGCCTCGGGCGAGGCCGCCCGCAAGCTGTACGACGACGCCCAGCAGATGCTCGACACCCTCATCAAGGAGAAGTGGCTCACGGCCAACGGCGTGATCGGGTTCTTCCCCGCGAACGCGATCGGTGACGACATCGAGGTCTACACCGACGACACCCGCTCCGAGGTGCTGACCACGCTGCGCAACCTGCGTCAGCAGGGCGAGCACCGCGACGGCATCCCCAACCGGTCGCTGGGCGACTTCATCGCGCCCAGGGACACCGGCCTGGCCGACTACGTCGGCGCCTTCGCCGTCACCGCGGGGCTCGGCAGCCAGGAGAAGATCGCGGAGTTCAAGGCGGCGCTCGACGACTACAGCGCGATCCTGCTGGAGTCGGTCGCCGACCGGCTGGCCGAGGCGTTCGCCGAACGGATGCACCAACGGGTCCGCAAGGAGTTCTGGGGATACGAGCCGGACGAGCAGCTGGACAACGACGCGCTCATCGGCGAGAAGTACCGGGGCATCCGCCCCGCCCCCGGCTACCCGGCCTGCCCGGAGCACACCGAGAAGGTGACCCTCTGGAAGTTGATGGACGTCAAGGAGCGGACCGGCATCGAGCTCACCGAGTCGATGGCGATGTGGCCCGGCGCCGCCGTCAGCGGCTGGTACTTCTCGCACCCGCAGTCGCAGTACTTCGTGATCGGCCGGATGGCCCAGGA
The DNA here is from genome assembly GCF_902652685.1 of Mycobacterium sp. Marseille-P9652. Lineage (GTDB taxonomy): Bacteria > Actinomycetota > Actinomycetes > Mycobacteriales > Mycobacteriaceae > Mycobacterium. The sequence goes on along the minus strand of NZ_CACRUY010000098.1, from coordinate 228 downwards.
CCAGGTCGCCGATTACGCGAGGCGCAAGGGTTGGACCCTGCGGGAAGCCGAGCGCTGGCTCGCCCCCAACCTCGGCTACAACCCGGAGGACTGACCTTTCTCCCGCGAGCGTGCGTTGCTCCTATGTCAAGGAGCAGGTTTAGGCAGCTGTTTGCAGTGCGGGGTGGGGGTGGTGGTCGGCTCGCAGTCGGGTGAAGACGACGCGCGCCAGGCGGCGTTTGAGGCAGC
>NZ_CACRUY010000097.1 GCF_902652685.1 Mycobacterium sp. Marseille-P9652 | reverse complement strand
ACGCGTCGACACGACACGCTCGACACCCACCAGCGACTTATCTGGCCAACGAAGCGGCGGCCGCGACGACGGTTGCGGCCGCCGCTTCACCCTGCCCACTTGACAAGATGTCCCCCATATCAGTCGCTTACCCGCGCTCCGCCCCGTCAACCGGTCACTTGGGCGGCAGACCGCGGGCGTAGCCGACCCCGCGGGCGACCCATGTCCGCAGCTGGCGCGTGGTCCGCACCCCGGCGGCCTCCACGCGCACCCAGCCGCGCGCTTCCCGCCCGGCCATAACCATGGGAAAGACGTGCGCGCCCCGCACGAGCTCGTCCGTTTCGTCCGGCGGCACCCGCACCAACAGCCCGCCCTGGCCGCTGACGGCGACGGACATGTTGCCGGCGATCAGGAACGCGAGCCCGCCGAACATGCGCTTCTCCTCGACGCCCCGCTCGGGGCCGACGAGTTCACGGACGCGGGCGGCCAGTTCTTCGTCGTACGCCACGTCAGTCCAGGTCCACCCGGATCGTCAGGAGGTCGCTGCCCATCAGGCGCACCACGGCGCTGTTGAGCTTCGGCAGATTCCCGAGCCGCCGCAGCGGGTCGTCGTCGGGCATCAGGTGGGCGGTTCCGTCGCGCCATTTCCCGCCGATCCGCACCCGGACCGCCGGATTGGCCTTGATGTTGCGGACGTAGTCCGAGTGTTCGCCGTGCTCAGAGACCATCCAGAACTGGTTGCCCACCACGCGGCCGCCGACGGCGGTGCGGCGGGGCTGGCCGCTCTTGCGCCCGGTGGTCTCCAGGATGACTCCGGGCATCTTGCGGCCCACCGGGTTCACCAGGAGTCGTTGGACGCGATGGACGACTTGCCGTTTGAGACTCACCGCTTCATTCAACGACGGCGTGCGGGGTATGTCACGCGGGAATGGAACAGCCGCCCCCTTGCGGGGGCGGCTGCCACATTCCGGTTATCAGCTACCGGGTTCAGGTGCGGAACTACCCGACGTTGCCGCCGAGGTTGCCACCGGCGTTGGCGCCGCCGACGGGGGTGTACACCTGGAAACCGGTCGAGGTGTTGACGCCCCACTGACCCAGCTGCGGGTTGAACACCAGCGGAAGCTGGGTGTTGTCGGGGTCACCCACGGGCGGGACCCACGTGGCCGGCAGGCCGTAGCGACCCGGGTCGTTGTAGTGACCCGGAGGCGGGGCGGGGATCCCGTTCCGATCCTGTCCCGGGGGGAGCGGGCTGCCCGGTCCATTGCAGTTGACGCCCGGGCCGCCGTTACAGATCGGCTGACCCGGCACGTACGGGCCCTGGCCCGGCATGTCGTCCCGGTCGCCTCCCGGCACATTCGGGCCCGGCACGTTCGGTCCCGGACCGTGGCCGCCGCCCGGATCGGCTTGCGCGAAACCGGCACCCATACCGAGCGCCGCGGCTCCCAGGCCACCGGCCATAGCCGCGGTTGCGGCGAATTTGTTGAGGTTCATCTGAACTCCTTGTCTAGCGGTGTGACTGCCACGCAGGCAGCGCAACAGCTTTGACGTCGTTGTTCTGTTGTCACCCCAGCTCCTGGTTTGGGCTGAAGGCCAGGGAGGAGGACCCCCCTGGCTCCTTGGCTACCCGTGTCGAAAGAGCCGAAAACGCTCTCGCGCCAATAAATTCGCAGCTGCTTGCCAGGCAACTGACACGCGACTAACAGCGTGACGGCTAGGCGGCGACCGTTTCGGCGTGGGCCAACGGCTCCAGCGCCTGGGTGACGATCTCCGCCACGTCGGTCATCGGCCGCACGTCCAGCGCCTCGAGCACCTCGGCAGGCACGTCGTCGAGGTCGGGCTCGTTGCGCGACGGGATGAAAACCGTCGACAGGCCGGCCCGCTGCGCGGCGAGCAGCTTCTGCTTGACGCCGCCGATGGGCAGGACCCGGCCGTTCAGCGTGACCTCGCCGGTCATGCCGACGTCGGAGCGGACCTGACGCCCGGTGGCCATCGACACCAGCGCGGTGACCATCGTCACACCGGCCGACGGTCCGTCCTTCGGAACGGCGCCCGCGGGCACGTGCACGTGGATGCGCCGGTCCAGCGCCGTCGGGTCGACACCCAGCTCGGCAGCGTGCGAGCGCACGTAGGACGAATTGGTCACCAATGGTGAGCAGTGGCATGACACTCCTTTAAGTGCAAAGTCCTCAAACGGTGTGGTGTATACCCACGATGGTGCCGCGCATTCATTCGTAGGTAAAGGTGATATTTACCACTACACTGATAGGCATGACCGATAAGACCTATCAGCCGACCGTCGCCGGCCTGCGCGCGTTCGTTGCCGTGGCCGAAAAGCGCCACTTCGGAAGTGCCGCAACATCACTCGGGGTCAACCAGTCAACGCTGTCCCAGGCCCTGGCGGCGCTGGAGGCCGGCCTCGGCACGCCGCTGATCGAGCGCTCGACGCGGCGGGTCTTCCTGACGACGGAGGGGACCGAGCTGCTCCCGCACGCACGGGCCGTCGTCGACGCCGTCGACGCGTTCAACTCCGCCGCCGTCGGCGCTTCGGACCCGTTGCGGGCCAGCGTCCGACTGGGGTTCATTCCCACCGTGGCGCCCTACGTGCTGCCGACCGTGCTGGCCGGGCTCGCCGAGCAGCTGCCGGGGCTGAACCTGCGCGTGGTCGAGGACCAGACGGACCGGTTGCTGGCCATCCTGCGCGAGGGCTCCCTCGACGCGGCGCTGCTCGCCCTGCCGGCCGACACCGCGGGCGTGACCGAGATCCCGATCTATGAGGAGGACTTCGTCCTCGCGCTGCCGCCGGGGCATCCCCTCGCGGGCAAGCGCCGGGTTCCGGCGACCGCGTTGGCCGACCTGCCGCTGCTGCTGCTCGACGAGGGCCACTGCCTGCGCGACCAGGCGCTCGACGTGTGCCAGAAGGCCGGCGTCCGGGCGGAACTGGCCAACACACGGGCCGCCTCCCTGGCGACCGCGGTGCAGTGCGTCAGCGGCGGGTTGGGGGTGACGCTCATCCCGCAGAGCGCCGTGCCGGTGGAGGCGGCGCGCAGCCGCCTCGACTTGGCGCAGTTCGCGGCGCCCCGCCCGGGACGGCGGATCGGCCTGGTGTTCCGCTCGTCGAGCGGGCGCGACGACTCCTACCGCGAGCTGGCCCGCACGATCGGGAAGTTGATCGACAGCCAACATCCGGTGCGGCTGGTCAAGTAGGTTTCACCCCATGGAGAAGGTCATCGCCGTGCTGATGCGTCCTGAGCCGGATGATCAGTGGTGCGCCCGGCAGCGGGGTCACGTCGCCGACGCGCTGTTGGAATTGGGCATCTTCGGGCTGCAGGTGAACGTGCGTGACAGCGCCGTGCGTGATTCGTTGATGACGCTGACGACGCTGGACCCGCCGGTGGCGGCGGTGGTGAGCATGTGGACCCAGCAGTGCTACGGCGACCAGATGACGGCGGCGTTCAAGTTCCTCGGCCAGGAGTGCGAGAAATTGGCCGCCTACCTGGTGACGGAGTCGGTTCCGTTGGCCGCGCCGGTAACCGAACCCGGTTGCCGCACAACGGGTCTGGCCAACATCGCACTGCTGCACCGTCCCGCCGACCTGGACCAGGTGACCTGGCTGGCCCGGTGGCAAGGCGACCACACCTCGGTGGCCATCGAGACGCAGTCCACGTTCGGCTACACCCAGAACTGGGTGGTGCGGACGCTCACGCCCGACGCGCCGGGAATCGCGGGCATTGTCGAGGAGTTGTTCCCCGAGGAGGCGATCACCGATCTCAAGGCGTTCTTCGGTGCCGCCGACGACGACGACTTGCAGCACCGGCTCGGCCGGATGGTCGCCAGCACAACCGCATTCGGCGCCAACGAGAACATCGACACGGTGCCGACCAGCCGCTACGTCTTCAGGACACCATTTCGGGATTGAGGATCCTCATGACAACGCTCGACGAGGCAGTGGCACTGGCCAAGGGAGAAAGCGGCCTGGCGGTGGTGTCCACCGTCCGCGCCGACGGCACCGTGCAGGCCTCTCTGGTCAACGTCGGCCTGTTGCCGCACCCGGCGACGGGCGAGCCGGCGCTGGGCTTCACCACCTACGGCAGGGTCAAGCTCGCCAACCTGCGGGCGCGGCCTCAGCTCGCGGTCACGTTCAAGAAGGGCTGGCAGTGGGCCACCGTGGAAGGCCGCGCGGAATTGGCCGGCCCGGACGACTCGCCGTCCTGGCTGACTGACGCCGATCGGCTGCGCCTGTTGCTGCGCGAGGTGTTCACCGCCGCCGGGGGCACCCACGACGACTGGGACGAGTACGACCGGGTCATGGCCTCCGAGCGGCGCGCCGTCGTGCTCATCGCCCCGACCCGGGTCTACAGCAACGGCTGAGGCCGCCGACAGCCGGGGGACCACCGCGAGCAGACGCAGAAGCATGCCCCCATCGGCGTGTCTGGTTGCATTTGCGCCCGCTCGGCAAGAGAACGTTGGACGACCGGCGGCTAGGCTGCGAGCCGTGACGCTCCTGATCGACGACGACAAGCGGGTCCGCACCCTCACCCTGAACCGGCCCGAGGCGCTCAACGCGTTCAACGAGGCCCTGTACGACGCCACCGCCGAGGCGCTGCTGGCCGCCGCCGACGACCCCGAGGTCGCCGTCGTCCTCCTGACCGGCACCGGCCGGGGCTTCAGCGCGGGCACCGACCTGGCCGAGATGCAGGCCCGCATCACCGACCCGGGCTTCCAGCCCGGCAAGCACGGCTTCCCGGGGCTCATCGACGCGCTCAGCGCGTTTCCCAAGCCGCTGATCTGCGCCGTCAACGGGGTGGGGGTGGGCATCGGCGCCACCATCCTCGGCTACGCCGACCTGGCGTTCATGTCGTCGACCGCGCGGCTGAAGTGCCCGTTCACCAGCCTCGGCGTGGCGCCCGAGGCGGCGTCGTCCTACCTGCTCCCGCAACTGGTGGGACGCCAGAACGCCGCCTGGCTGCTGATGTCGTCGGAATGGGTCGACGCCGCCGAGGCGCTGGCCATGGGCCTGGTCTGGCGCGTCTGCGAACCGGAGGAACTGCTGCCCGAGGCCCGTCGGCACGCCGAAGTCCTTGCGGCGCGGCCGGTTTCGAGCCTCATGGCCGTCAAGCACACGATGATGGAGCCCATCCGCCCCGAGATCGCGGCGGCCAGCGCGCGCGAGAACGCCCACTTCGCAGAACTGATGGGCGCCCAGGCCAACGCGGCCGCCCTGGCGGATTTCAACAGACGCCGCTGAACACGCCTTCAGGACGCCGGTTCGAGCTTGCGCGCCGCCTCGATGATGGCCCGCAGCGTTCGCCTGCACCGCCCGCAGTCCGCGCCGGCGCCGCACGCGGCCGCGACCTCCTTGGACGTGGACGCGCCCCGCTCGACGGCGTCGGAGACCGTCTGATTGGTGGCCCCGACACAGAGGCACACGTACATTCAGCACACCTCCTGTACGCCCTGCACGCTGTAGACATCCCTTCACCGGATGTAGAAGCCCGGCGGGCCGCTTGTCAGTGGAGTCTAGCCTAAGAAGATTAGCCCCGCCTAACCTAACCTAAACCCGGCGCGACGCGCGGTGAGCCGAGGCAAACCTTCCTGGCAGATCGGCTGGTGGCATGGCAAAGTGCTGCTACGACGCCACGATGGCCGGATGCGAGGAGTGATCATGCAAGGGGACCCGGATGTTCTGCGCCTGCTCAACGAGCAGCTGACCAGCGAGCTCACCGCCATCAACCAGTACTTCCTGCACTCGAAGATGCAGGACAACTGGGGCTTCACCGAGCTGGCGAAGCACACCCGCGAAGAGTCCTTCGACGAGATGCGGCACGCCGAGGAGATCACCGACCGCATCCTGCTGCTCGACGGCCTGCCGAACTACCAGCGCATCGGGTCGCTGCGCGTCGGCCAGACCCTGCGCGAGCAGTTCGAGGCCGACCTGGCGATCGAGTTCGATGTGTTGAACCGCCTCAAGCCGGGAATCATCATGTGCCGGGAAAAGCAGGACACCACCAGCGCCATATTGCTCGAGAAGATCGTGGCCGACGAGGAACTCCACGTCGACTACCTGCAGACTCAGCTGGAGCTGATGGACAAGCTGGGCGAGGAGCTCTACTCCGCGCAGTGCGTCTCCCGGCCCCCGAGCTGACCTGAGCGCGGGGCCCACCGGCACTCCCCGCGGCGGGGTCGCGGTCGACGCACGGCGGCGCAACTTCATCTTCGTCGCGATCCTGCTCGGCATGCTGATGGCCGCGCTGGACCAGACCATCGTGGCGACCGCGCTGCCGACGATCGTCGCGAATCTCGGCGGGGCGGGCCACGAGTCCTGGGTGGTCACCAGCTACCTGCTGGCCTCGACCATCACGACCGCGCTCGTCGGCAAGTTCGGTGACCTGTTCGGCCGCAAGAGGGTGTTCCAGGCGGCCGTGGTGTTCTTCGTGGCCGGGTCCGTGCTGTGCGGGGTGTCCGCGTCGATGGGGATGCTCGTCGCGTCGCGCGCCCTGCAGGGGATCGGCGGCGGCGGGCTGATGGTGACCGCCATGGCGCTCATCGGCGAGGTGATCCCGCTGCGCGACCGCGGGCGCTACCAGGGCGCGATGGGCGCGGTGTTCGGCGTCACCACCGTGATCGGGCCGCTGCTCGGCGGGTACTTCACCGACCACCTGAGCTGGCGGTGGGCCTTCTGGATCAACGTGCCGATCTCCGTCGTCGTCTTCTTCGTGGCCGCCGCCGCGATCCCGGCCGCGTCCGAACGCACCAAACCGGTGATCGACTACACCGGGATCGTGTTCGTCGGCCTGGGCGCCGCCGGCTTGACGCTGGCCACCAGCTGGGGCGGCACCACGTATCCCTGGGGATCGCCGACGATCATCGGGCTGTTCGCCGCGTCGGTCGCCGCGCTGTGCGTCTTCGCCTGGGTCGAGAGCCGCGCCGCCGCGCCGATCCTGCCGGTCCGGCTGTTCGCCAGCCCCGTCTTCACCGTGTGTTGCGTGCTGTCCTTCGTCGTCGGGTTCGCGATGCTGGGCGCGCTGACGTTCCTGCCGACGTACATGCAGTTCGTCGACGGCGTCTCGGCCACCACGTCGGGCCTGCGCACCCTGCCGATGGTCCTCGGGATGCTGACCACCTCGATGGGCAGCGGCGTGCTGGTCGGACGCACCGGGCGGTACAAGGTCTTTCCCGTCGCCGGCACCGCGGTGATGGCCGTCGCGTTCTTCCTGATGTCGCGCATGGAACCGTCGACGTCGATCCTGGTCCAGTCGCTGTTCCTGGTCATCCTCGGCGCCGGCATCGGGATGTGCATGCAGACGCTGGTGCTCATCGTGCAGAACACCTCGAGCTTCGAGGACCTGGGCGTGGCCACCTCGGGCGTGACGTTCTTCCGCACGATCGGCAGCTCGTTCGGGGCGGCGATCTTCGGCTCGCTGTTCACCAATTTCCTGCACAGCCGGATCGGCCCGGCCATGGCCGCCAGCCGCGCACCCGCCGCGGCGGCCGCCTCACCGGAGGCCCTGCACCGGCTGCCGCGTCAGGTCGCCGCGCCCATCGTGGCGGCCTACTCCGAGTCGCTCACCGGAGTCTTCCTGTGGGCGGCGCCGGTCGGCCTCGTCGGCTTCGTCGTGGCGCTGTTCCTGCGCGAGGTCCCGCTTCGCCAATTCCACGACAGCACCGTCGATCTCGGCGACGCGTTCGGCATGCCGACCGCGGAGACGCCGGATCAGATGCTCGAGGGGGCGATCGAGCGCATGCTGCGCGGCGTTCCGGGCATGCGCCTGCGCAGCATTGCCATGCGCCCCGACTGCAGGCTCGACGTCGCCGGCCTGTGGGGGGTCCTGCGCATCAATCGCTACGCCCAGCTGAACGGCACCGCGCGCCTCACCGACATCGCCGACTACCTGCGTATCCCGTTCGAGGTCCTTGAGCCGACGTTCTCCCGCCTGGTTTCCACCGGCTTCGCGCAGGGCGACGGCGACCGGCTGTGGCTGACACCCGCGGGGGCGCAGCAGGTCGAGTACGTGCACTCGCTCCTCATCGCCTGGCTCGTCGACAAGCTCTCGCGCTCCCCGGCTTTCGAGGGCCGTCCCGACCGGCGCGCGGTGCAGGCCGCGCTCGAGCGCGTCGCGGGCCGCGTTCTGGCGCAACGCGATTGGCACGACGACCAGCCGACGACAAAGATCCCCGTGGCCGCCTCCTGAAACCCGCGGCGCGGGCGTACCATCACGCCATGAGCCGAATCGGTACCTTCCCCGACGACGACATCTACAGCTGGGCCTCGAAGTCCCCGGACCTCGGCGGCGCGATCGCCAACTTCAGCCAGGCGGTCTACACCAAGAACCGGCTGCCGATGCGCACCCGCGAACTGGCCCGGGCGGTCATCGCCCACGACAACGAATGCACCGTGTGCATGAACACCCGCGACGCCGACGGCCCCGCCGAGGGCGTGGACGAGGAGCTGTACGAGCACGCGCTGGAGTGGCGGACCTGGCCCGGGTACAGCGAACAGGAGCGGCTGGCGGCCGAATTCGCGCACCGCTTCGGCACCGAACACACCAAGCTGCGCGACGACGAAGACTTCTGGAGCCGCTGCAGCGAGCACTTCAGCGAGGAACTGCTGGCCGACCTCGCGATGTCTTGCGCCCTGTGGGTCGGGATGGGACGGATGCTCCGGACTTTGGACATCGGTCAGGCCTGCAAGCTCACCCTGCCCAGCCGCGCCTAGCGCCGGCGCTCGAATTAGGCCGCGACACACAAACCTTGGCGAAGACACGCCGCTTGGGCTCAAGGGGTGATTGCAACACTTCGTAGTTAGGGGTGTTGATGACGGGTGAGCCTCAGGGGTTATCGGTGCGCCGTCGGTTTTGGGAGCTGGTAGCGCAGGGTGTGCCG
>NZ_CACRUY010000096.1 GCF_902652685.1 Mycobacterium sp. Marseille-P9652 | reverse complement strand
AACCTCCGCCGCACCCCCGCCGGCAGCAGCGGCGGGAGCGCCGCCGCGGTGGCCGCCCGGCTGGCCCCCCTGGCCCTGGGATCCGACGGCGGCGGCTCGATTCGCCTTCCCCCGACGTGGTTCGGCCTGTTCGGCGTGAAGCCCCCACGCCACCCGGTGTCGCCCGAGCCGCCCGACCACGTGTGGTACGGCCTCCGCGTGAACCGCCCGCCGGCCCCGGCCAGTCCCCGTCGCCGCCACCGACCGGTCAGCGCTGACGAGCTACTCCAAGGGCCGGGTCTCGATCAGGCCGCTCGGCTCGCGCGCGGCGCCGCTCTCGGGTTCCATGCCCGGCAGCGGCCTGCCGGCCACTTCCGGGGTGAAGAACAGAGTGACGGCGCCGATCACGCCGGCGAGCATCAGCATGTACGCGGGCACCATCGGGTTGCCGGTGCCGGCGACGAGCGACTCGGCGATCAGCGGGGTGGTGCCGCCGAACGCCGACACCGCAACGTTGAAGCCGATGGACAGCGCGCCGTAGCGCACGCTGGTCGGGAAGAGCGCGGGCAGAATCGCCGGCTCGAGGCTGCTCAGGAACAGCATCGGCGCGCCGGCGATCAGCACACCGGCGAACTTCGCGGGATAGTCGCCGCCGAACCGCATCAACGAAAAAGCGGGCATCGACACTGCGATGAGCAGCCCGCACCCCGTCCACATCAGCGGTTTGACCCCGATGCGGTCCGACAGCTTGCCGATGGACACGACGGCGGTCATCAACACGGCAAGCAGCACCAGGACCATGGCCAGCGCCATGGTGTCGGGCAGGTGCGCCGTCTTCTTCAGGTAGGTGGGCACGTAGCCGCTGACCATGTAGCTGGTGTCGCTGATCGCCAGTTCCAGGCCGAGGCAGAGCAACAGTGGCCGCCATTGCTGGACGATCGTCCGCCGGTACTGGCCGCCGGCGAATTGCGGAGCTTCCCGGTGCGCCCGCTCGTAGGCGGGCGACTCGTCGAGACGGGACCTCATGTACAGCGCGATCAGCCCGAGCGGGGCGGCCAGCAGATACGGCACGCGCCACCCCCACGCCAGCATCTCGCTGTGCGACAGCGCGGCGTTCAACAGCGTCACCAGGACGGCGCCGGCCACGAAGCCGCCCAGGGTGCCCACCGGGAGGAAACTGGCCAGCTTCCCGCGCTTGTTGTCGGGGGCGTATTCGGCGATGTAGGTCATCGCGCCGGCATACTCGCCGCCGGAGGACAGGCCCTGGCAGACCCGGATGACGGTAAGCAGGATGGGCGCGGCGATGCCCAGGGTGCCGTAGCCGGGCAGCAGGCCGGTCGCGGTCGCGCACACCGCCATCATCGAGATCGTCATCACCAGCACCGGCTTGCGCCCGATGCGGTCGCCGAGCGGACCGAAGATGAAGCCGCCGAGCGGCCGCACGACGAATCCGGCCGTCATCGTGCCGAAGGTGGCGATGAGGTTGCCCGCGCCGGCGTTGTTGCCGGGGTAGAAGGTCTGGGCCAGAAGGGTGGCGACCAGACTGAACAGGGTGAAGTCGTACGCCTCCATGAAGTTGCCGATCGCCGTGCCCTGGATCGACCGATGTGTCGAGCGACGTACCGCTGCCTCGTCCATTGAGATGGCAACATACCCGGAACGGCCTGCAACTATGCCGCCCGCGAAGGGAAGGCCGTGAGAGCCGGCGCGCTCGGGGCGCGGCTGCTGCGCTCCCGCCGCCTGGTGCGCGCACCGATCTGGCTGTACAAGGCCCGCGCGGGCGCGCTGTTCGGCTCGCGGCTGCTCATGCTCGAGCACATCGGCCGCACGTCGGGCGCGAGGCGTTACGCCGTCCTGGAGGTCGTCGACCATCCGCGACCGGACACCTGGGTCGTCGTCTCCGGCTTCGGGCGAAAGGCGCAGTGGCTGCGCAACATTGAGGCAAACCCGAGGGTGCGCGTGTACGTCGGGAGCCAACCGCCGCGACGGGCCACCGCGCGCGTCCTCGACCAGGCGGAGGCCGACCGCACGCTGGCCGCCTACCGGAGCCGTCACCCGCGGACGTGGCAGCGGTTCCGGCCGGTGCTCGAGGAAACTTTCGGCGCCCCGATCACCGAGGCCGGCACCCCGCTGCCGATGGTCGAATTGCGGCGCGACTAGCCGGAATCCGGCCCCTTGGCCGTCATCGCGGCGAACAACGCCAGGAACGACACCGCCGGCAGCGTGTTGGCGACCGTGTCGCGGACGCGGAGGTGTGAACCCACGGCAAGCACGAAATACAGCGTCAGCATCGCCGTCGTCAGCCTCGCCAGGCCGGGGAACCGGAACACCGACGCCAGGCCGACGGCGGCCGCGGCCTTGACCACCGGAATGACCGGGCGAACGTTTTCCGGCACGCCCACCCTGTCCAGAACCTCCTTGATGGGGGCCACCTGCGCCGCGCACGCCGCGGCGTCCACGGCGTGGAACGCGGCCAGCCCGGCGTAGGTCTTCGGCGAGGTCAGAAAGCTCATGCGCTCCTCCTATTGCGTCAACTCGGGCGGCGCACCGGGGTGGCCGTCCACCGGCTGGTGGGCGATCGCCTCGGCCTTGGCGACGGCCTGCGCGATCGCGGGGTCGGTCTCGGTGGAGAACCAGCTCGCGATGTCATCGTCGTCGTCGGACGCGTGCTTGGGCGCGTCCTCGACGGGCGAGGGCTGGAACCGGAACACGCCGTCCTCGCCCGGCGTGCCCAGCATCCGGGTGAATCCCTGCAATGCGGCGCTGAAGTCGCTCGGCACCACCCACACCTTGTTCGCGTCGCCGCGCGCCATCTCCGGCAGCGTCTGCAGGTACTGGTAGGCCAGCATCTCGGGGGTGGGCCGGCCGGCCTTGATCGCCGCGAACGTCTTCTCGATGGCCTTCGCCTGCCCCTGCGCGCGCAGGTACGCCGCCGCCCGCTCACCCTGGGCGCGCAGCATCCGCGACTGCCGGTCCGCCTCGGCGGCCAGGATCGCGGCCTGCTTGGCGCCCTCGGCGGCCAGAATCTGCGCCTGCTTGGCGCCCTCGGCCTGCGTGATCGCGGCCTGCCGGTTGCCTTCGGCGGTGAGGATCATCGCCCGCTTCTCCCGGTCGGCCTTCATCTGCTTTTCCATCGACGCCTGGATCGACGGCGGCGGGTCGATGCTGCGCAGCTCCACCCGGGCCACCCGCAGGCCCCAGCGGCCGGTCGCCTCGTCGAGCACGCCGCGCAGCTGGCCGTTGATCATGTCGCGGGAGGTCAGCGTCTGCTCCAGGGTCATGCCGCCGACGACGTTGCGCAGCGTGGTGGTGGTCAGCTGCTCGACGCCGATGATGTAGTTGCTGATCTCGTACACCGCAGCCTGCGGGACGGTGACCTGGAAGTACACCACGGTGTCGATGTTGAGCGTCAGGTTGTCCTCGGTGATCACCGGCTGCGGCGGGAACGACACCACCCGCTCGCGCAGGTCCACCCGCGCGCGAATCCGGTCGATGAACGGCACCAGCAGCGTGAGCTGCCCGCTGACCGTGCGGCTGTACCGCCCCAGTCGTTCGATGACCGCGGCCTCGGCCTGCGGTATCAGCGCCACCGACTTGGCCACCACCACGATGGCGAAGATCACCAGGACGGCCAGCACCACCAATCCAGCTACCACCGGACTTCCTTTCTCTCGCAGCGACTCCCGACGCCGCTACAACTCACTTTTGAAGACCACCGCCGTGGCTCCGTCGATGTGCATGACGGTCACCTTGTCGCCGGGTTCGAAGACGTCGCCCTCGTTGAGCGGGCGGGCCGTCCACACCTCGCCGTCCAGCTTCACCCGGCCGTCGTTCCCGGTCACCCGGTTGAGCACCAGCGCGTTCTTGCCCTCCAGCGCCTTGATTCCCGTCGGCCGTCCAGGAGCGGGCGTGAGCCGCCGCCGCAGCGCGGGCCGCACCAGCAGCAAAAGCAGGACCGACACGACCAGGAACACCGCGCCGTTGGCCCACTCCGGCCAATCGGTGACCCAGCTCGTCACCGACGCCGCCAGCGCGCCGCCACCGAGCATCACCAGGAACAAATGGCCGGTGAGCGCCTCCGCACCGGCAAGCACCAGCGCAAATATCAGCCAGATGACCGCCGCGGGCATGCGGTCAGAATACGCGTTTCCGGCCTTCCGCGGACGGAACAACTACACTGCGAAATTGTGTGGTGTCCAAGTGTCTCGCTGTCCCTGTGGGCCAACGCCTGGCTCGCCGGGAAGGCCGCGCCCGACGACGTGTTGGACGCGTTATCGCTATGGGCGCCAAAGCAATCGGTCACCGCGTATGATGCCGTCGCCGCGGGTCACACCGGCCTGCCGTGGCCCGATGTGCACGACGCCGGCACCGTCTCGCTGCTGCAGACGCTGCGCGCCGCGGTCGGCCGCCCCGCGGCCGCCGGCACCATCAACGTCGTGATGCCGATCCCCGGCGATGTGCGGGGGTTGGCGGCCGGAACGCAGTTCCAGCGTGACGCCCTGGCCGCGGGCGAGGCGGTGATCGTCACCAACCCGGACAATCCGGCCGCCGCCATCGGACTGGTCCCGGAATTCGCCTACGACGACTTCGACGAGACCGACGCGGCCGAAGCCTGCGCGCTGGCGTGGACGGTCTACTCGCTGCCCGGCGCCCCGGTGCTGACCCACTACGAACTCGGCGACGCCGAATACAGCCTGCGCTCGGCCGTCAGGTCGGCCGCCGACGCCCTGGGCGAGATCGGCCTGGCGTCCGCCGCCGACGTCGACGATCCCCGAGGTCTCATCGAGCAGTTGCTGGAATCGGCTCGCCAGCACCGCATTCCGGACCACGCGCCGACGCGCGCGCTGCGGGTGCTGGAGAACGCGGCGCACGTCGACGCGATCATCGCGGTGAGCGCCGGATTGAGCCGGCCCGCCGACACCCCCGATCGTTTCGCGGCGCCCATCGCCGCAGGGCTGGAACCGGTTGGCACCCAATCGTCGTCGGAGGCCCGGATCGCCAGCGACGCGCTGCGCCCGCTGACAGCGGTGGTGCGCTCGGCGCGGATGGCCGCCGTCACCGCCATCCTGCACTCGGCCTGGGCGGATTAGTCCTGGCGGCGACCCGCTTCGCCCGGCTACGACGCGCTTGCGATCGCCGCTAGCCCGCCGCGCAGTGTGGCCGGCGGCACGGCTCGCCGTTGACGCCAGCGAGGCATCCCGGCACCGGATTCGGCCCCGAAACCCGTTCCGGCGGAAGGCCGTTGCGCAGCTCGTCGATCAGGCCCCGGGCCAGCCGGGCGTACCGGCGGTCGGCGTTGAACGTGGCGGCGCGCGCCAGCGCGATCCCGGCCGCGTCGGCCTGCGCGCGCAACTCGGTGTCGAGGTCCCACACCACCTCGATGTGATCGGACACGAACCCGATCGGGCAGACGATGACGGCCCCGATCCCCGTCTGAGCGAGGGCCGCGAGGTGGTCGGCGATGTCGGGCTCGAGCCAGGGCACCTGCGGGGGACCCGACCGGGACTGCCAGGCCACGTCGAAATCGGTATACCCGGCCGCGTCCGCGACCAGCCTTGCGGCGTAGGCGACTTGGCGGCTGTAGAGGTTCGGGCCCAGGCGCGCGTCGGCCGCCACGGGCACGGAGTGCGCGGTGAACACCAGGCGCGCGCCGCCGGGGACCGTTCGCGCTGCCGCGGCGATGTTGTCGGCGAACATCTCGACGAACAGCGGGTGGTCGAAGTAGCGGCGCAGCTTGACCAGCTCCGGTGCGTCCGGCCCGGCCGCCTGCCGTGCCCGCGCGAGGTCCTCCGCGTACTGCGTGCAGCCCGAGTACCCGCTCCAGGCCGACGTGGTGAACACCGCCGCCCGACGAATCCCGTTGTCGCGCATGGTCGCGACGGCGTCTTCCACATACGGCCCCCAGTTGCGGTTGCCGAAGTACACGGGCAGGTCGAGTTCTTCGCGCAGCTCGGCGATGAGCGCGCGGTTGATCCCGTTGATCGGCGAGACGCCCCCGAAATGCAGGTAGTGTTCGGCGACCTCGTCCAGACGCTCGGGCGGCACGTTGCGACCCCGGGTGACGTTCTCGAGGAACGGCCGCACCTGCTCGGGGCCTTCCGGCCCGCCGAAGGACAGCAGCAGGACCGCGTCGAATTCCATTGCTGATTACAGCAATTGGGTGCTGGCGCCGCCGTCGGCGAAGATGACGGTCCCCGTCGTGGCCGGCAGCCACTCGGACAGCAACGCGCAGACCGTCTTGGCGACGGGCGTCGCGTCCTTCATGTTCCAGCCCAGTGGCGCGCGCTGGTCCCAGCCCTCCTCGAGCAGGTGGATCTGCGCGCCGGCCTCCTCGCCGAGCGCGCCGCCGACGATCGCGCTCATCGCGAGCGTCCGGATCGGGCCCGCCGCAACAAGATTGGAGCGCACGCCGTACTTTCCGGCCTCGCGGGCGACGAACCGGTTCACCGACTCCAGCGCGCTCTTGGCCACCGTCATCCAGTTGTAGGCCGGCATGGCGCGGCTGGGGTCGAAGTCCATACCGACGATCCCGCCGCCGGGGTTCATGATCGGCAGCAGCGCCTTGGCCAGCGAGGCGTACGAGTACGCCGAGATGTGAATGCCCTTGGCGACGTCCTCGTACGGTGCGTCGAAGAACGGGTTGATGCCCATACCCGTCTGCGGCATGAAGCCGATGGAGTGCACCACGCCGTCGAGCTTGTTGCCCGCGCCGATCACCTCGGTGACGCGGTCGGCCAGCGTGTTGAGGTGCTCGGAGTTCTGGACGTCGAGCTCGATCAGCGGCGCCTTGCTCGGCAGCCGGTCGGCGATCCGCTGGATCAGGCGCAGCCGGTCGAACCCGGTGAGCACCAGTTCGGCGCCCTGCTCCTGGGCGACCCGCGCGATGTGAAACGCGATCGACGAGTCGGTGATGATCCCCGTGACGAGAATCCGTTTGCCGTCGAGCAGTCCTGCCATGTCCGTCCTTCGATGTCTTAGAGGTTGATCTCAGTGACCCATGCCCATGCCGCCGTCGACGGGGATCACCGCGCCGGCGATGTAGCTCGCGTCTTCGGAAGCCAGGAAGCTGACCACCCCCGCCACCTCGGAGGCGGTGCCGACCCGCTTCGCTGGGATGAATTGCAGTGCGCCCTCCTGGATCCGCTCATCCAGCGAGCGCGTCATTTCGGTGTCGATGTAGCCGGGCGCGACCACGTTCGCGGTCACGTTGGCCTTGGCCAATTCCCGGGAGATCGAGCGGGCCATGCCGATAAGGCCGGCCTTGGCGGCCGCGTAGTTCGACTGGTTGCCGATGCCCCAGCTGCCGGAGACGGAGCCGATGTAGATAATCCGGCCGAATCGCTTCTTCTGCATGCTACGGGCCGCGCGCTGGGTCACCCGGAATGCGCCGGTGAGGTTGGCGTTGATGACCTCGGAGAACCGCTCCTCGGTCATCCGGATGAGGAACGCGTCCTTGGAGATCCCGGCGTTGGACACCAGCACCTCGACCGGGCCCTGGTGTGCCTCGACCTCTTTGAAGGCGCGATCGACGGCGTCGTTGTCGGTGACGTCGCACTCGACGCCGAACAGGCCCTCGGGCGCCCCGGATCCTCGGTGTGTGACGGCCACCTTGTGGCCGTCGGCCGCGAGGCGCCGCGCGATCGCCAGGCCGATCCCCCGGTTACCGCCCGTGACCAGCACTGAGCGGGAAACGAATGCGGGTCTTGCGTATTCGGTGGTGTTCTCCGTGGCCGTGTCAGTCACCCCGCCAACCTAGCGTCCCGGGCGCGCGGGCCCGAAAACAGGGGCCGACATCCGCCGCTCGCAGGGTCAGGGGGTCCGATGGGCGCCCCGCAGGACGAGATCGACGGCGGCCTCGATGACGTCGTCGTCGGGCACCGTGCCGAACATCAGCGAAGGACAGGCGACAACGCCGGAGAGCATGGAGGTCGCGGCCTCGAGTTCGGCGCCCTGGAAGGCCCGTTCGAGAATCGTGCGGATCGGGCGCTGGCCTTCGGCGTTGATCTCGGTTCTGAGCTCGCGCATCGCGTCCAGCGTTGCCCACTGGGCCATTGCCGAGAGCACCAGGTCGAGCCGCAGGTCGAGCACCGCCTGACGAAACGTGGTGAGTTCGCCGATGAGGTCGGCGCGGGTGTCGCCGGTGGGCCGGTAATGCTGAAAGTCGCGAAGGGCCTCCAACGCCGCAGCCGCCAAGTCGGATTTCGCCGGCCAATGCTTATAGAGGGTTGTCTTCGAGTAGCCGGCGCGCTCGGCGACCCGGGCGTGAGTGAGCGCCTCGGACCCTTCCTCGATGAGGACGTCGAAGGCCGTGCGCGCCACGTCGGCCCGGGTTCGCACTATGCGTGCGTCGGCGGGCGCTTCACCCGCCTCGCGGGCTTCACCGGGGGCCATCGATCCGTCCTTTCTGCTCGGTTGGTGCGGCAGATGCCCTAGAAGGTACTCGATGAATCGAGCAGAAGTTTATCAATCAACCACTAGTGAACTATCTGTTCATTACTGTACGATTCGTTTATTCCTTCCCCCTCGAGTTCAAAGGTTCGACGATGATCCCCAATGAACTGACCCACTCCCAATTCGACACGGTCTACAACCTCCTGTCGTTTTCGATCGCGGCCCAGCTGTTCACCGCGATCTTCCTGCTCGCCACGCAAGGACGGGTATTGGCTCGCTACCGGCAAGCCGTGGTGATCTCCGCGATGGTCTGCGGTATCGCCGCCTACCACTACTTCCGCATCTTCGACTCCTTCAAGGAGGCGTTCGTCACCACCGCCCCTGGTGGCCGCGGGACCTACGTCCAGGCCGCCGGCCAGTCGTTCAACGAGGCCTACCGCTACGTCGACTGGTTCCTGACCGTGCCGCTGCTGCTGACCGAGCTCGTCGTGGTCCTGGCGCTGGCCCGCAAGCTTCAGGCCTCGCTGCTCTACCGGCTCATTCCGGCGTCGGCCCTGATGATCGCGCTGGGCTATCCCGGCGAGATCAGCGGTGACAACACGGTTCGCAACGTGTTCGGCCTGCTGTCCACGATCCCCTTCCTCTACATCCTCTACGTGCTCTTCGTGGAGCTGACCCGCTCGCTGGACCGCCAGCCCGAGTCGGTGCGAAACACCGTCGGCGGGATTCGGTTCCTCCTGCTGGGCACCTGGGGCGTGTACCCGATCGCCTACATCATTCCGCTCTACTTCTCGCACGCGGGAGCGGCCGCGTGGGTGGCCAAGCAGGGCGGATACTCGATCGCCGACATCCTGTCCAAGTGCCTTTATGGCCTGCTGATCTACAAGATCGCCCGCGCGAAGTCGCGCGCCGATGACCCCCGCTTCGCCGTCGAGGAGGGCGGCCACGGCGACGAGCCGGTGGTGACGCAGGGCAGCGGCAGCAGGTCGGCCCGGGTCATCGCCGGCCGGGGCCAGAGCGGAACGCCCGCCGCGACGGCCTGACCCGCCCCGTGCCCCGACGGCGCGACCGAACTTC
>NZ_CACRUY010000095.1 GCF_902652685.1 Mycobacterium sp. Marseille-P9652 | reverse complement strand
GTCGCCGCGATCGCCGCCGGCGGCCAGGGCGGGGCCGGCGGCGGTGCCACCTCGACAGTCAACTCCGTGTCATACACGGGCGGCAGCGGTGGGACGGGCGGCAGCGGGACGGGCGGAGGAGGCGGCGGCGGTGCCGTCGCGAACTTCGCGACCGGGAACGGCGACGGTTCTACCGGCTCCAATGGTGCGGCTCTCGGCGGGGCCGGCGGCAACGGCGCAGGGAACAACGCCCAGCAAAACAAGGGAGGCACCGGTGGCGCCGTCACCGTGGGCGGCTCCGGCGGCTTCGGCCGTAACCTCAGCGGCGACGGCGCTGCCGGCGGGAACAGCTAACGGCGACTGTCGGGAGCGCGAGCACGGCCGGCTCGCGCGGCGGCCAAGCGCAGCCGGGCAACGGCACTCCCGGCACGCCGTCGATCGACCGCTCTAGGCGGTCAGGGACGACAGGTTGAAGATGACGCCCGTCGGGTCGGTCGCCGCGGCCAGCCGCCCGTACGGGGTGTCCTCGGCGTCGCGCACCACGGCGCCACCGTTGTCGGCGATCACCTGCAGTGCCTTGTCGACGTCCTCGGCACCGAAGAAGATCGTCCAGTTCGACGGGACGCCTTCCGGCAGGCATGCGGTGCCGTCCATGACGCCCAGCAACTGCTGATCGCCGAACCACGCCGTGGCGTAACGGAATTCGTCCGTGTCCGAAACCACCTCGGTGCGCCAGCCGAACACCTGCTGGTAAAAGTCGACGGCGGCGGTGAAGTCGCGCGTGGTCAGCTGGTGCCACACCGGCGACCCGGCCTCGCCAACGAGCTCGAAACCCTTGTGCTCCAACGGCTGCCAGAGCCCGAAGAAGGCGCCCGACGGGTCGGTCGCCAGGCCCATGTGACCCCTGGCCGGGATTTCCATCGGCCCCATGTACATGGAGCCGCCGGCGGCCTTGACCGCGGCCACGCTCGCGTCGATGTCAGCGGTGTGGAAGTGCGTGCCCCAACTGTCCGGGAATTGCACCTCGGGCCGGTTGGACATCAGCCCCGCGACGGGGTGGCCGTCCTTGGCGGCGTTGACGTATCCGCCGTATTCGGGCCCGGCGGACTCGAACGTCCAGCCGAAGACCGTGCCGTAGAAGTCCTGGGCGCGTTCCAGGTTTGACGTGGTCAGATCGATCCAGCAGGGGGCGCCCAGCGGCGCGCCGTCACGGATGGGCATGGTGACCTCCTCAATGTGTTTACAACCCGACAGGGGGATTCACACATACCGACCGGGGCCGCGGCGAAAACTCATCGCGCGCGCGGCGGTCAGTGCGGGGCGCCGCCGTTTCCGTTCCTGCTGGGATCGGGCCGGGTGAACACAGTGACGAAGTTGTGCAGCGACTGGTTGATGTCGGTGCGCAGCGCGGCGGCGACGATCATGCCGATCGGGCCGAACAGCGCAGGCCCGCCCAGGTGTACGTCGAAGCTCACGACTGAACCCTCCTGCCCGGGCTGCACCTTCGCCATCAGCTTGACCTTGACGCCGCCGACCCCGTCGCCGTTGAGCGTCATGCCCTCGGGCGGCTTGTAGCGCACCACGGTCCACTTGATCCGGTTGTACATGCCCTTGACCTCGACGATCGACTCGACGACGGTGCCCTTGTCGATGTCGGCGGGCAGCGTGCTGCGCCACACCTTGTGGATGGTCAGCCACTCCTTGTACCGGGACAGGTCAGAGGCGTGCTTCCAGGCGACCTCGGGCGGCAGCGGCACGTCGATGGATCCGGAAAGTTTCGCCATGGCTTTAGTTCTGCTCGTCCTTGGCGGCGGACTCGGCCGCCTTCTTGGCTTGCTCCTGCACCTTGTGGATGGTGTCGGCGTACTTGCCTTGCGTCTTGTCGTCGACGAACTCGCCCGCCTTGTCGATCGCGGTCTCGACCTTGTCGGCGTTCTGCGCCAACAGGTCCTTCGCCCTGTCCAGGAATCCCATGTGAAAGCCCTTCCCCGAGAAAGCCCGGGGGAAATCCTACTGTGCGGCCTCCGGTGCCTCCCGCCACAACCGCGGCCGCACGCCCAACATGGCGCCCCGGATCCACCACAGCGCCTCGATCGCCGCCGCGCCCAACGCGCCGATCCCCAGTGCCACCGACGTCACGGCCATATTGGACGGATCGAGCAGGAACTCGCGGCGTGTCAGCGGAAGCGTGAAGATCGCGACGTAGGCGAGGCCGGAGGCGATCACCAGCGCCACGCGCCACCACTCGTAGGGACGCGCCACCACCGCCAGCACCCACAGCGCGGTCATCAGCAGCGTGATCAGTGCGGCGGTCGAGGCCTGCTCCTGTTCCTGAAACGAGGCGTGCCGGCCGTGATAGGCAAGCAGGTAGGAGGCGAACGTCGCGATCCCCACGGTGAGCCCCGCCGGCAGCGCGGACGTCAGCACCCGCCGCACGAAGCCGGGATGTGCGCGTTCGTTGTTGGGTGCCAGCGACAGGATGAACGACGGGATCCCGATGGTGAACCATGCCGCGATCGTCACGTGGATCGGCTGGAACGGATACAGCAGCGGATCCGCCTTGAGCGGCTTGGACAGCAGGCACTCGATGCCCACCAGCAGCGCCAGCAGCACCGAGTACACGGTCTTGGTGAGAAACAGGTTCGCGACCCGCTCGATGTTGCCGATCACCCGCCGGCCCTCGCCCACCACGTAGGGCAGGGTGGCAAAGCTGTTGTCCAGCAACACGATCTGCGCCACCGCGCGCGACGCGGGGCTGCCGGCCCCCATGGCCACGCCGATGTCGGCGTCCTTGAGGGCGAGCACGTCGTTGACGCCGTCACCGGTCATCGCGACGGTATGCCCGTGCGACTGCAGGGCCCGCACCATCGCCCGCTTCTGGTCCGGCCGCACTCGGCCGAAGGTCGTGTACTTCTCCAGCGCGTCGGCCAGTTCCGCTTCGTCGGTGGGCAGGTGGCGAGCGTCCATCGTCTTTCCGTGCAGCCCGAGCCGGTCGGCGACGGCGCCCACCGACACCGCGTTGTCCCCGGAAATCACCCGCAGCGAGACGCCCTCGGCGGCAAAGTAATCCAGCGTCTCACGGGCGTCCGGTCGTACCCTCTGCTCCAGCACCACCAGCGCGACGGGGGCCACCCGGCCCGGTGCGTCGGGGTGATCCACCGGCACGTCGCCGGCGCCCAGCAGCAACACGCGCATGCCCTGCGCGCCAATGGCTTCCGCCTCCGAGGCGGCTTGGGACGTGGGGTCCAGCAACACATCGGGCGCCCCGATCACCCAGTTTCCCTGCCCGTCGTAGGACACACCGCTCCACTTGGTGGCCGACTTGAAGGGCGCCGTGGCGGTGGCAGTCCAGCCGGGCGGTTCCCCGTAGGCCTCGCCGATGGCCTGCATGCTGGCGTTGGGCCGGGGATCGGCCGCGGCGAGCGAGGCCAGCACGTCTGCCACCCGATGTTGGTTCGCGCCGATCTCGGAGACGTCGGCGACGCGCATGCCGTTCTCGGTGAGCGTGCCGGTCTTGTCGGCGCACACCACGTCGACCCGGGCGAGCCCCTCGATGGCGGGCAGCTCCTGCACCAGGCAGCGGCGTTGCCCGAGCCGGATCACACCGACGGCGAACGCGATGGACGTCATCAGCACCAGGCCCTCGGGGACCATCGGCACCAGGGCGCCGACCATGCGCAGCACCGACTGCCGCCAGCCCGCGTGGGTGGTGAACAACTGCGTGTAGATGGTGAGCAGACCGGCGGGCACCAGGAGGTAGGTGATGAACTGCAGGATGCGGTTGATGCCGTTGCGCAGTTCGGATTTCACCAGCGTGAATTTGCTTGCCTCCTTGGCCAGCTTGGCGGCATAGGCCTGTGGGCCGACCCGGGTGGCCCGGTAGGCGCCCGTACCGGCGACGACGAAGCTGCCCGACATCACCGCATCCCCGGTGTGTTTGACGATCGGGTCGGCCTCGCCGGTGAGCAGCGATTCGTCGATCTCCAGGTTGGTTCCTTCGACCACGTCCCCGTCGACGACGACCTGGTCGCCCGGCCCGAGCTCGATGACGTCGTCGAGCACCACTTCGCCGGGCGGCAGCGTTTGCGTTCCGGACTGCCTGCGCACCAACGGTTTTGCCTGGCCGACGATCGCCAGCCTGTCCAGGGTCTGCTTGGCCCGCAGTTCCTGAACCATGCCGATGACGCTGTTGGCGATGATCAGCAGGCCGAAGAGCCCGTTGATCAGCGAGCCGGTCGCCAGCACGATGAGCAGCAGCACCCCGAGGATCGCGTTGATCCGCGTGAAGACGTTGGCCCGCACGATGTCGGCGACACTGCGGGTCGCGCGTTCGCGCACCGCGTTGGTCTGGCCGTCCGCGACGCGTTGCGCCACCTCGGCGTCGGTCAGGCCGGGCGTCATCGCGTGAACGTTCCCAGCTTCTCCGAGTCGAAGTACTCCAGGTTCATGGTGCTGCCCGTAAAGGTCGCCTTGGAAAGCGATCCGGGAGGGGCGTTTTCGTCGACGATCGGGAAGGTGAAGGTATCTCCGTCCCAGTGCGTCAAGGTGAACGTCTGGTTCTTGGGACCCATGGACAGTTGGAGCTTCCCGTCCCGTTCGCTCACCGTCGCCGGCCCCCAGTACCCGTTCGCATACACGCCGACGTAGTCCCCCAGCGGGCGCGACGGCGCGGGGTTGGCCGGGGGCTGCTTGCCGGCGAGCGCACCCTTCGGACTACTCATCGCGGCGAAGGCCTGCCGGTACAGCGTCGACCAATCCTGCAGAATCTGGCCGTATTGCACCAAGTCCATGAACTCGGCGGTCAGCGTCTCCGGCACGCCGGTCGGGGCGGCATCGGTCAGCGCGATGATCGCGACGTCCTCGGACGGCATGACCATGAAGTTCGTCGCGGCCCCCAGCGCGAACGCTCCCGAATGGCTGTACACGGTGCGCCCGGACGACGTCACCGACACGTTGAACCCGTACCCGTAGGTGCCCGCGCGCGCCGTCGGCGTCTTCGCCGGCACCGAGACGACCTGGGTGGTGATGGCGGGCAGCAGCGCCTCCGGCGAGGTGATCCGTTGACCGTTGTAGGTTCCGTTGGCCAGCACCATGTTCAGCCAGCGCGCCATGTCGTTGACGGACGAGCTCACACCGCCCGCCGGCGTCTGATTGTCGGGATCACGCTGGAATCGGGGCTCCCATCGGTCCCCCATCTTGACGTGATTGACCGCGTGGTTGGGGCGCGCCGTGAAATCCGCGAACCGCGAACTGGTGGACGCCATCCCCAGCGGCCGGTACAGGACAGCGTCGGAGAGGTCCTCCCATGGCTTGCCGGCCGCCGCCGCGACCGCTTCCGCGGCGGCGGTCACCCCGAAATTGGTGTAGGCGTAGCTGATTCGGAAGGGCGCCAGCGGCAGCTCCCTCAGCCGCTCGAGCGACTGCCGCCGGTCGTAGCCGAGATCCTCCAGTTCGTCACCGGCGTGGTCGGGCAGCCCCGAACGATGCGAGTAAAGGTCGCCGACGCTCACGTGGCTCGTGACATATGGATCACCGAGGGCGAACCACGGGAGCTTGGAGACCACCGGCGTGTCCCACGACACGGCGTTCTCGCTGACTTCATGGGCGACCACCGTGGCGCCGACCGATTTGGAGATCGAGGCGAGCTGGAACACCGTGTCACCGTCGACCTTGTTGTCGGGTCCTTCCCCCCTGGACGAGTCCTTGACGCCGAAACCCTTGGCGTACAGAGTCTTTCCGCCGTGGACGACGGCGACGGCCATCCCCGGGATGCCGGTGCTCCGCATCAGGTCACCGACCAGGCCGTCGATTTTGGATACCGCGTCGTCGATGCGGCCGGCGGGGATCTGCACACCGGACACCTCGTTCGGTAGCACCCCGGGCGGCGCGGATGGCGGGGTGGCCGCCGGTTTCGCGGGCCCGCACGCCGTCAACGCCAGCAAGGCCGCCGCAACCGCGGCCGCGCGTTTGGTCATGGCCGCACTTTAGCCCGAGGGATGGCTGTTCAGAGCCGCCACCAAGTAGTGGACTTCGGTGGCGTCGCGGGGTCGATGCGCTGGCCCGGCGTCGGGACGGCGACCTTGACGTTGGCGGGTTCCGCGGCCTTGAGCAGTCGCTCGACGGGCTCCGCCCACGGGTGGGGGGCGAGCCGGAAGGTGCCCCAGTGGATCGGCACGAGCAGCCCGGATCCGGAGTCGGTGACGTCCTGGTGGGCCCGGACCGCCTCCTCCGGGTTCATGTGGACGTCCGGCCACGCCGTGTTGTAGGCGCCGATGGGCATCAGGGTCAGATCGAACGGCCCGTGGTCGGCGCCGATCTGCGCGAAGCTCTTGGTGTAGCCGGTGTCGCCGCCGAAGTAGGCGCGGTGGCTTGGACCGACGAACGCCCACGACGCCCACAGGGTGGTGTTGCGCTCGAGGAAGCGCCCCGAGAAGTGCCGGGCCGGCATGCAGGTGATCGTCAGCTGATCGACCTGAGCGCTCTGGTGCCAGTCGAGTTCGACGATGCGCTGCTCCGGTAATCCCCACGCCCGCAGGTGGGCGCCCACGCCGAGCGGCACGAAGAAGGGGGCCCGCTGCGTGCGGACCAGCGCCATCACGGTGTCGATGTCGAGGTGGTCGTAATGGTCGTGGCTGATCACCACGGCGTCGACCGCCGGCAGCCCCTCCAATTGGACAGGCGGCGGGTGCAGCCGCTGCGGGCCCACCACGTCCGACGGCGAGCAGCGGTTGCTCCAGACCGGATCGGTGAGCACCCGGTAGCCGTCGATTTCCAGCAGGGCGGTCGAGTGGCCGAACCAGCTGACGGCAAGCCGGCTGGGGTCGGTTTCGAACATCGCGGGCGCCGCCAGCGGGATCGGCGCCGCCGGGCGACTCCCGCCGCGGTTGCCGATCATCTCCCACGCGATGAGCCGCAGTTGCTCGCGGTCCATCTGGTAAATCGATGACGCCGGGTCGAGGTTGACAAACACGCCGTCGCGATAGTTGGGGGATCCCTGGGCTACCGCGCGGATGGAGGCGGGGGTTGCGCCGAGCGCGGCGGGCGCGCCGTGCAACGCCCGCAACACCCAACTGCCGGCCGCCAGCGAGGCGGTCCCGGCGACCAGTCGCAGCGCCCCCCGCACCATGACCGTCAGGCCCCCTTGAACCTCGGCGGCCGCTTCTCCACCCGTGCGACCTGCGCCTCGATCACGTCCTGGCTGTTCCAGGCCTTGTCGAAGAGCTCCTTGTGCTCGGGCTGCTGGTCTTGCATGGCGCCGTCGTCGTTGAGCACGCGCTTGGCGTGCTGGATGGCCAGCGGCGCCAGGCCGGCGATCTCGGTGGCCCACTCCTGCGCGTCGGCCGGCGTCCCGATGCGATTGGCCATGCCGGTTAACAGCGCGTCGTCGGCGTTCAATTTCTCGGCCGTCAGCAGCATCGCGCTGGCGCGGCCGTGACCGACCAGCGAGGCCAGCCGACGGATGCTCCAATTGTCAAGGGCCAGACCGTATTTCGAGGTCGGAAATTGGAAGAAAGCATCCGGCGCCACCACTCGCAGATCGCACCGCATCGCCAGCTGCAGGCCCGCGCCGATGGCGGGGCCGTTGATGGCACCGATCACCGGGATCAGCGTCGTGTCCATGACCTTGTGCAGCTCGATGAGCCGGTCGGGGTAGTCGGCGGCGAAGGCGTCACCGCTCAGGTCCGCGCCGGCACAGAACGCCGTGCCCTGACCGGTCAGCACGATAGCCCGCACCGACCCGTCGCTCGCCTTCTCGAAGGCCTCCCGCAGCTCCTCGACGAGCTGCGAGTTCAGGGCGTTGCGACGCTCGGGACGCTGCAGCTCGATCGTCAGAACCGCTTCGGCCTGGGAAATACCGATCATGGCAGCCACCCTATATAGCCTCGAGAGGTGAGTCCCATCACGGCTGGTCAGCTGCGCGACGCGGTGCTGGACGAGGGTTCCTTCACGAGTTGGGACCGCGAACCCCTGGCCGTGGCGACCGGCGACTCCTACGCGCGCGAGCTGGCCGGCGCCCGGGCCGCCACCGGCCTCGACGAATCGGTGCTCACCGGGGAGGGGCGCATCTTCGGGCGCCGGGTGGCGGTGGTGGTGTGCGAATTCCGGTTCCTCGGCGGCTCGATCGGCGTGGCGGCGGCCGAGCGAATCACTGCCGCCGTCGAGCGCGCGACTGCCGAGGGGTTGGCGCTGCTGGCCTCACCGAGTTCCGGGGGCACCCGCATGCAGGAGGGCACCGTCGCCTTCCTGCAGATGGTCAAGATCGCCGCCGCCGTCCGGCTGCACAAGCGGGCGCACCTGCCGTACCTGGTCTACTTGCGCAACCCGACCACCGGCGGGGTGTTTGCGTCGTGGGGCTCGCTCGGGCACGTCACGTTCGCCGAGCCGGACGCCATGATCGGCTTCCTCGGTCCCCGCGTGTTCGAGCTGCTCTACGGTGAGCCCTTCCCGAAGGGAGTACAGACCGCGGAGAACCTGCAGCGGCACGGCGTCGTCGACGCCGTGGTCGCGCTCGAGGACCTGCGCCGGACGCTGGACCGAGCGCTGACGGTGATCGCCGACCCTGCCGGGGCGCCCCCGGGGGTGCGCTCGCGTGAACCGATACCCGATGTGCCGGCGTGGGATTCGGTGGTGGCCTCGCGGCGGCCCGACCGGCCGGGTGTCGCGCACCTGTTGCGGCACGGCGCCACGAACCGGGTGCTGCTGTCCGGCACCGGGCAGGGGGAAGCCGCGACGACGCTGCTCGCGCTGGCCCGGTTCGCCGGTCAGCCCGCGGTGGTGCTGGGCCAGCAGCGGGTGACCGGCGGAATCGTCGGGCCGGCGTCGCTGCGCGAGGCCCGGCGCGGCATGGCGCTGGCCGCCGAGTTGCGCCTGCCGCTGGTGCTGGTCATCGACACGGCCGGGCCGGCGCTTTCGGCCGAGGCGGAGGAGGGCGGCCTGGCCGGCGAAATCGCTCAGTGCCTGGCCGAACTCGTGACGCTCGACACCCCGACCGTGTCGGTGCTGTTGGGTCAGGGCAGCGGCGGTCCGGCGCTGGCGATGGTGCCCGCCGATCGCGTGCTGGCCGCGCTGCACGGCTGGCTGGCCCCGCTGCCGCCGGAGGGCGCCAGCGCGATCGTCTTCCGTGACGTCGAGCACGCCGCCGAACTTGCTGCGGTGCAAGGCATTCGATCGGCCGATCTGCTGGCGAGCGGGATCGTCGACGCCGTCGTGCCCGAACACCCCGACGCCGCGGACGAACCGATCGAGTTCTCGCAGCGGCTGTCGCAGGCCATCGCCGCGGAGGTGCATGCGCTGCGCGGCATTCCCGCAGCCGAGCGGCTGGCCGCGCGGCTGGAGCGCTACCGCCGAATCGGGTTGCCCCGGTAGGCCCCTACGGGTGGCGGCTGGTGGACGTCTTCCGAAAACGGGCGGTGCCCAGGTGGCCGTCATCGAGTTCTGACGTTGACGCCCGACCGGCGGGCTCACTGTCGCGAAACGTAATCTATTGCGGCGCTTTTCGGGGCATTGTCAATCGGTTAGTGCAACATCTGGTCAGGCGGCTTGGTCGAGGAGTTGGGCGAGTCGTTGGGCGGGGGTGTCGAGGTTGAGTGTGGGG
>NZ_CACRUY010000094.1 GCF_902652685.1 Mycobacterium sp. Marseille-P9652 | reverse complement strand
GTTACCGCCCGCCTCATTCCCGGCGTTACCGCCCTGGCCGCCATGACCACCGCCGCCGGGCTCTTCGGCGGCGGTGGTCATGGCGGCCAGGGCGGTAACGCCGGGAATGAGGCGGGCGGTAACGGCCGAGGCGGTGTGGGCGGCAACGGCGGCAACGGCGGCAACACCAACGGCCCCTTCAGCGGCACGACCGGCACCAATGGTGGTGACGGCGGTGGTGGCGGCGCGGGCGGCACCGGGGGGCTCGTGTACGGCAACGGCGGTGACGGCGGCAGCGGTGGGGCCGGCGGGAACAACACCGGGACCGCGGCCGGTGCGACGCGGGTCGGCGGCAACGGCGGCGCGGGTGGTGCCGGTGGGAACGCGCAGAACATCGGTAACGGCGGCACCGGCGGCGGCGGCGGAAACCTCGGCACCGGCCCCAGCGGGAACGGCACCCCCGGGACCGGCGCCGCAGGCGGCACCGGCGGGGCGCTGTTCGGCGCGGCCGGCCCCAACGGCGCCAACGGAACCTAAGCCTCCACGTACTCCACCGCGCCGTCGTCGAGCACGACGCGCGGCCCAGACCCCTCGGCGCCCGACGCCTCGGTGCGGAACACCGCCTTGCCCGGCTCGGTCCGCCAGATCAGCGTCGTCAGCGTCTCGCCCGGAAACACCGGCGAGCTGAACCGTGCGTCGATCGCGGTGACGTTGGCCGCGGTGCCCTTGCCGAGTTCCGCGACGAGCGCGCGTCCCGCTACCCCGTAGCTGCACAGCCCGTGCAGGATCGGCTTGGGGAACCCGGCCATCTCGCGGGCGAACCAGGGGTCGCTGTGCAGGGGATTGCGGTCACCGGAGAGCCGGTAGATCAGCGCCTGGTCCTCGCGGGTGGGCAACGGGATCCGCGCGTCGGGCTCGCGGTCGGGGAATTCCGGCGCGACCGGCCGCTGCCCCGGCTGACCCCCGAAGCCGCCCTCGCCGCGGATCACCAGTGTGGTGAGCGTTTCCGCAATGAGCGCACCGGAATCCGGGTCGGTGCCGCGGCCGCGCAACATCAGGATCGCGTTCTTGCCCTCGCCCTTGTCCTGGATGTCGGCGACCTCGGTGACCACCGAGAGCTTGCCCGCGGCGGGCAGCGGCGCGTGCAGACGCACACCCTGCGATCCGTGTAAAAGCATGGCCCAGTTGAAGCTTCCAACCTTGCCGGCCGCACCGAACGCCGGACAGCAGATCACTGCGTATGTCGGCAGCACCTGCTGGGTGATGCCGTGGCTGTTCTCGGTGGTGAACGACAGGTCGTCGAGACCGGCCCCGACCCCGAGCGCGTAGAGCAGCGTGTCCCGGTCCTTCCATTCGAACAACATCGGCTCCGTCACCGCGCCGACGGCACTCGGGTCAATGGCCATGCGGGTCTCCTTTTCCGGCTTTATCTGAATGCAACCATCGCAAACCCTTCCCACCGGTGCTGTCGGCAGGGCAGGCTATTCGCATGCGCAAGGGGAGCAGGGGTCGGACGACCCCGAAAATATTTGCTTTGCTCGTCGCGGTGGCGGTGGTCGGGGCGTGTGGCGGGTCGCCTCAGGTTCGCAGCATCACGCTGACCTTCATCCGGCACGCGGAGTCGGAGGCGAACGCCAACGAAATAATCGACACCACAGTGCCGGGCCCGGGCCTCAGCCCCCAGGGTCAGTCGCAGGCGCAGCAGCTGGCGCACGCCCCGAACCACGATTTCGACGCCGTCTACGCCTCCACCATGACGCGCGCCCAGCAGACCGCCGCCCCGCTGGCCTCGGAGCTGGGCAAGCAGGTGGAGATCCTGCAGGGCATCCAGGAGATCAACGCGGGCTGGTACAACGGCAAGCCGACCTCGATGTCCCCCGCGACCTATCTTCTGGCGCCGGCGGATTGGCTCAAGGGCGACATGGGCAACAGCATCCCCGGATCCGTGTCGGGCAAGGAGTTCAACGACCGCTTCACCGCCGCGGTGAACAAGGTCTACAACAGCAATCACAGCAAGCCGGTGGTGTTCTCGCACAAGTACGCGATCGAGTACTGGGTGCTACTGAACGCGAGGAACGCCAAGGACTCGCTGGCGACCAGCCACCCGCTGCCCAACACGGGCCGCGTGGTGCTCACGGGAAACCCGATGACCGGCTGGACGCTGGAGGACTGGGACGGGATCCGCAACTTCAGCGGTTGACGGGGTCGATCGCGACCGCAACGATGGCGGAATGCGCTATGTCGTTACCGGCGGTACCGGGTTCCTGGGCCGCCGCGTCGTCTCCGCCCTACTGCACACCGACCCCGGCGCCGAGGCGTGGGTACTGGTCCGTCGCCGGTCCCTCGGTCGCTTCGAGCGCCTCGCCGTCGGATGGGGCGAACGGGCGAAACCCCTCGTCGGTGAGCTGCCGGACCTCCCGCCGGCCGACGCCGAGCTGACCGGCGCCGACCATGTCGTGCACTGCGCCGCGGTCGACACGGCGGGCACCCGCGCGGCGATCGCCCTCGCGCTCCGCCTGGGCGCGACCTTCCACCACGTCTCGTCCGTCGCCGTCGCGGGTGACTTCGCCGGTGAGTACACCGAGGACGACTTCGACGTGGGCCAGCGGCTGCCGACCGCCTACCACCGGACGGCGTTCGAGGCGGAGCAGCTGGTGCGTGCGACGCCGGGGCTGCGTTACCGCATCTACCGGCCCGGCGTGATGGTGGGTGATTCGCGGACCGGTGAGATGGACCGGATTGAGGGCCCGTACCACTTCTTCGGCGTGCTCGCGAAGCTTGCGGTCCTGCCGTCGCTGACGCCGATCCTGTTGCCCGACACCGGCCGCGCCAACATCGTCCCGGTCGACTACGTCGCCGACGCGCTGGTCGCCCTGCTGCACACCGAGGGCCCGAACGGGCGGACCTTCCACCTCACGGCGCCGAAATCGGTTGGGCTGCGCGGCATCTACCGCGGCGTCGCGAAGGCGGCCGGGCTGCCGCCGCTGCGCGGGTCGCTGCCCGGCTCGGTGGCCGTCCCCGTGCTGAAGGCTCGCGGGCGAGCCAGGGTGCTGCGCAACATGGCGGCCACCCAGCTCGGGATCCCCGGCGAGATCTTCGACGTGGCGGAGCTCAAGGCGACGTTCGTCGCCGACCAGACGCGAGAGGCGTTGCGCGGCAAGGGCATCGACGTGCCCGAGTTCGCCGCGTACGCGCCCGTGCTGTGGCGGTACTGGGCCGAGCACCTCGACCCCGACCGCGCCCGCCGCGGAAATCCACGGGACCCGCTGCGGGGCCGGCACGTCATCATCACCGGCGCGTCCAGCGGCATCGGCCGCGCCGCGGCGATCGCCGTCGCCGAGCGCGGCGCCACGGTGTTCGCGCTCGCCCGCAGCGCCGACGCGCTGGACGAGCTCGTCGCCGAGATCCGCGCCGCCGGCGGCGACGCGCACGCGTTCACCTGCGACGTCACCGACTCGACGTCGGTGGAGCACACCGTCAAGGACATCCTGGGCCGCTTCGACCACGTCGACTACCTGGTGAACAACGCCGGCAGGTCGATCCGGCGTTCGGTGGTCAATTCCACCGACCGGCTGCACGACTACGAGCGGGTGATGGCGGTCAACTACTTCGGCGCGGTGCGGATGGTGCTGGCGCTGCTGCCCCACTGGCGCGAACGCCGGTTCGGCCACGTCGTCAACGTCTCGAGCGCCGGGGTGCAGGCCCGCAACCCCAAGTACAGCTCCTATCTGCCCACCAAGGCGGCGCTGGACGCGTTCGCCGACGTGGTGGCCTCCGAGACGCTGTCCGACCACATCACCTTCACCAACATCCACATGCCGCTGGTCGCGACCCCGATGATCGCGCCGTCGCACCGGCTCAATCCGGTGCCGGCGATCAGCGCCGAGCGGGCGGCGGCCATGGTGGTGCGCGGCCTCGTCGAGAAGCCGGCGCGCATCGACACCCCGCTGGGCACGCTCGCCGAGGCGGGCAACTACTTCGCCCCCAAGACGTCGCGCCGGATCCTGCATCAGCTGTACCTGGGCTATCCCGATTCGGCCGCCGCCCGTGGGCTACCCGGAGAGCCGGCAGCGCCCGCGGAATCCCGGGCGCCCGCCCCCCCCCCCCCCCCCCGGCGCCCGGCGCGCGCCGTCCGCACACCCCGGCCGGTCAAACGACTGGCCCGCATGGTGCCCGGCGTGCATTGGTGAGCCCGCGGGTTTCACCCGTATCCGATTGCGGTATCCCGGCGCGATGATCGTTTGCGTCAACCGGGCCGACGCCGATCCGGTGGCCGCGGCGACCGCCCAGCTCGCCACCGAGGGCGCGGCGGTCTTGTCGTCGTTCGACCTGTCCCGCAGCCTCGGCGTGGGCCGCGAGGAGTGGACCCGGTTCGCCCGGCACTGGGAAGGATTGGCGCCCGACCCCTACGCGGCGGAGCTGGGCGTCACCCGGCTGCGCCGGTACGGCCAGTACGCCGTCCGCGACGGCACCATGCGCCCCGTGCCGGCCGGCAACCGCGCCCAGCCGGAGGATTCCAATCCCCTCTACATCGGGCGCGACCGCGACTTCGAGCCGCTGACCGAGACCTTCGCCGCCGACCCGCTCCTACACTCGCTCGTGGAACTGCTGGGCCGGGCGGCCGAGGCTTTGGAAACGCCGGAGGGCGAATGGAACGTCAAGATCCATCCCTTCCGGACCCGCTCCTCCGGTGGGCAGGACGGGCAACCGACGCCCGAGGGCTTGCACCGGGACGGCGTCACGCTGGTCACCTCGTTGCTGATCGGGCGGCGCAACGCCATCGGAGGCGAAAGCCTGGTTTGCGACGCAGAGCACCGCACGCTGCTCACGACCACCCTCGCCGAGCCGGGCACGCTGCTCCTGGGCGACGACCGGCGCACCCTGCACCGGGTCTCCCCCATCCGGCCGATCGACCACTCCGGACCCGCGCAGCGTGACGTGCTGGTGATCACTTGCGCCTCCCGCTGGCCGTGACGCCCGTCTTCGTCGACGTCGACACCGGCATCGACGACGCGCTGGCGCTGGTCTACCTGCTGGCCAGCCCGGACGCCGACGTCGTGGGGATCGCCTCGACCGGGGGGAACATCCCCGTCGACCAGGTCTGCGCGAACAACCTCGGCCTGCTCGAATTGTGCCGCGCGCCACGCATTCCGGTGTCGAAGGGCGCCGACGAGCCGCTGTGCGGCCACTGGCCGCATCGCTCCCGCTTCCACGGCGACGCGGGCCTGGGGTACGCCGAGCTGCCGCAGAGCGACCGCCCGCTCACCGACCACGACGCCACGGCGGCGTGGGTTGCCGCCGCGCGCGCCCGGCCCGGCACCCTGGTGGGTCTGGTGACCGGGCCGCTGACCAATCTCGCGCTGGCGCTGCGCGCCGAGCCCGAGCTGCCGGAGATGCTGCGGCGGCTGGTGATCATGGGCGGCGCGTACACCGACGACGCCAACCCGGCCGCCGAGTGGAACATCCGGGTCGATCCCGAGGCGGCGAGCGAGGTGTTCGCCGGTTGGGCCGGGAGGCAACGGCTTCCGATCGTCTGCGGGCTGGACCTGACCCGGCGCGTCGCGATGTCACCGGAGATGCTGGCCCGCCTGGGGCAGGCCGCGGGCCCGTCCCCCGTGATGCGGGTGCTGGACGACGCGATGCGGTTCTATTTCGAGTCTCACGAGGACCGCGGATATGGGTATATCGCGTATATGCACGATCCGCTGGCGGCCGCCGTCGCGCTCGATCCGGACCTCGTCGCGACCAGGGCGGCGTGGGTTGACGTCGCGCTGTCGGACACCCCGGCCCGCGGGGCGACGGTGGCCGATTGGTCGGGAACCCGAAAGCCCAACGCGCTCATCGGCCTCGACGTGGACGCGACCGCGTTCTTCGACCGGTTCACCGAGCGGGTCGGGGCCTTTGGGAACGGGGTGAAGGGGATGGGCGCATGAAGGTTCGCGGGTTGGAGGTCCTGCGCGCGGGATGGGGCGCCGTGCTGCTGGCGGCGCCCGCCGAGGTGCTCGACCACATTCACGGCGTGGAAGTCGACCGTAAGGCGCTGGTGGTGACGCGCATCCTCGGGGCGCGTCACCTCGTCCAGGCATCTTTCTCGGGCATCAATCCCGGCCCCGACGTGCTGGCCGCCGGCGTGTGGGTGGACTCCGTGCACGCCATGACCGCGTTCGCCCTGGCCGCCGCCGACCGGCGCCGCGCGCGAGGGGGCATCACGGACGGCGCCGTGGCCGCGCTGTGGGCGGGGCTGGCCGTGCGCCATTTGCGCACCGGAAATGTGCGGACCGGCGCGGTGCGTGGTCGCGATCGGTTGGCCCGCGCGGTGATGAACGTCGTGCCCGGCGGTCGCCGCGTGCTGGCTCTCGCGGCTTAGCGCGGGGGGTCCTCAGGCGCTGCGTTGGGCGTCGTCAGGCGCGTTGGAATCGGCGGGGGCACCGGTCTGTGTGGCGTCCGACGACGCCCACTGCGGCGCCCCGGCCAATCCTGCGGGCATGGGTTCATGCACCAAGTCGTGCCGGAGGTTGTCCAGCCTCTGGCAGTAGAGGCCCGTGGGATTCGTGTCTGTTGTGCCGTCCCGGGGGATCCAGGTTCCCGAGGGATGCTGGACGATCGTTCTCCCACAATGGCGGCAGGTGGCCATGTACACCGTTGTTGCGCCCCCCGTCGCGTCAAACCAGCGCGCTCTCCCCCTGGCGATGCCGTTATGTCAACAAGGGACGGACAAACCGGACGAAAGGGAGAAAGTTTATTTTCGATACCGATGGTACCCGTCGCGGGAGGGGTGAAACTGGGCCGGTCACTCGTAGCTTCCCTCGAGGTACCAGCGCCGTTGGCGGTAGCAAAGCAGTAACGCCCGCTCGCCCTCCAGCAGGACCTGGGCGCGGGCCGTGCGGCCCCCCGGTCCGGCAGCCCCCGGGTCCGGATCCCACCACCGCTCGTCGACCGACCACGGACCGGCCCACCAGCGCAGCGCCTGGTCTTTGCCGGCGGCGCCGGCGCCCGCCAGGCGCGCCGGCTCGGCGGAGAACATCCCCCGGGCGGTCACCCGCACCGGATTTCCTTGGGCGTCAAGCAGTTCCACCGGGTCGTCGAGCAGCACGGCCGGCGCCGGGTCGGGCAGTTGGCCTGGCCACGGCAATCCCGGATCGGCGCGCGGCACCTGCTCGTCGCCCAGCGGGGTGAACGTGATGCGTTCGGCCGGCCCGCGACCGCCGGACAGCACCGGCACCTGGACCGCCTCTGGGCCGAGCAGGCCCTGCACCCGCACCAGCGCCCGGCGGGCCCGCAGCCTGTCCTCCTCGCCGAGCCCGCCCCACAACGGCAACTGCAGCGCCTCGGCGGCCACCACCTCCACGGCCCGCAGCCGCAGAAGCGTCACCGCCGCGGTGGGACGGGCCTCCCGCGTCCGGTTGCTCAGCCACCCGTCCAGTTGCCAGCGCACCCGGTCGGCGGTGGCGTCCTCGGTCAACGGCTCGGCGCACCGCCACACCCGCTGCAGCTCTTCACCGTTGGCCGTGACGGCGTGAATGGCCAGCCGGGTGCAGCCCACCCCGGCGGCCATCAGCTTCTCGTGCAGCGCGCCGGCCAGCGAGCGCCCGGCGAACGCCGCGGCATCGACGCGGTCGATCGGCGGGTCGCAGTCCAGCAGGGCATCGAGTTCGGGCGGCGGTTCCCGTCCGGACGGCCCCCGCTCGGGTTCGCCGCGGGCCAACCGGTGCGCGATCACCCCGTCGGCGCCGAACCGGGAGGCCACGTCGGTGGCCGACAGCGCGGCGAACTGCCCGATCGTGCGAATACCCATGCGCCACAACAGGTCCGTTAATTCCTCCCGACCCGGACCGGACAGGCTGGGCTCGGTGGCGAGCTGCCGGATCGACAGCACCGACAGAAACGCCGCGTCACCCCCCGCCTGGACGATGCGGCCCGCCCGCGCGGCGAAGACCGCGGTGGACAACTGGTCGGCGATGCCCACCTGGCACTCGGCGCCCGCTGCGGCCACCGCGTCGATCAGCCGCTCGGCGGCCTTTTCCTCCGACCCGAAATAGCGGGCCGCCCCGCGGACCGGCAACACCAGGAGGCCGGGCCGCAACACCTCGGCGCGGGGCACCAGGTCGTCCACCGCCGCGATGACGCCCTCGAAGAAGCGGGCGTCACGGTCGGCGTCGGCGGTCGCGACGTGCAGTTGCGGGCAGCGCGCCGCCGCCTCCCGGCGCCGCAACCCGCGCCGCACGCCCGCCGCGCGGGCCGCCGACGAGCAGGCGATCACCCGGTTGGCCAGCGTGACCGCGACCGGCGCCGTCACGGGCTGGCCGGCGGCCGCCGCGGCGGCGACCGCCGGCCAGTCCATGCACCAGATCGCCAGCACCCGCGATGGCGTGGGACTCATCCGTGTTCACCCCGCCCGCACCCGGCCGACGGTCCGGCCCGCGCACAGCCCGCTGACCTCGAGGCGCACCCGGCTGATCCGACCGAACCCCGGCTCGGCCGCGGAGGGCCTGCCCCGGGGGCCCGCCGAGATCTCGTAGCCGCAGACCCGGGCCTCGAGCCGCGTCGGCGCGCCCTGCCAGTCGCCGTCGGTGACCAGCAGGGTGCAGCCCTTGGCCCGGGCGCGCGCCACCACGGCCCGCGCCCGGGTCTGCGGCACCTTCCGGCCGCCCAGGCCGAGGACCACCAGGTCCATGCCGTCGACGAGCACGGCGGCCACCTCCACGGGATCGGTGCCCGGATCCGGTATCACCGCGACCCGGCTCAGGTCCGCCCCCAGCTCCGCGGCGGCCAGCAGACCGATGTCCGGCTGGCCCACGATGGCCGCGTTGCCGCCGGCCGCCGTCACCGCGGCGACCACGCTCAGCAGCAGCGACCGCGCCCCCGTCAACACCGCCACCGTCCCCTGCGGCAGCGGCACCGGCAACGCCTCGGCGAGCCAGCGCGGGAGCGCCAGCTGCGACTCCGATTCCGGTAGGAGGTCGTCCGCGCGGGCGGCGCTGTGAGCCGTGCGCCCGGAGATCGCGGCCATCCGGCGGCGCAGCGATTCCAGCTGCTCAGCGCGGTGATCGGAGGCCAAAGCCGCAGTCATATCCGCCTCCCGCACCGCTCTTTTTCGAAAGTATGTTCGATACAGTGGCGAGTAAACACCCACCCTCCGACAAGCGTCAAGCAACGTGAGAGGCTGCTTTATGCGGTCGGTGCTGGTGTGGCTGATGGTGCTTTTTTGTTGCACTTTTCCGGCGCCGGCCCAGGCCGAACCCTGTCAGCGGGCGGAGCTGTTCGCCACCGACACCGATCCCCTGTTCGAGGCGCAGGCCACCGCGACGATCACGCTCAGCGGCGCGGCGGTGACCGGATCGACCCCGCTCGACGGGGTCTACTGGTCGGACGCGCTGCAACGCCCCACCCGTGAGCGCTCGATCGAATTTCACCTGTGCGGCGGTTCGTCGCATGCCGCCGCCGAGGCACTGCGCCGCCAGTTCAACCAGGAGGCGGTGCTGACATTCGACTACCTCCCGCAGCATGCGCCGGGCGAGGACGCGATCATCGCCGCGGTGCCCGGTGTCGACATCGCGCGCTTCGGCGACGCGCTGGCGGCCGATCCGGTCGCCCGCCGGCGCATCCGCGGCGGGTCCGTCACCACGATCGACCACACCCTGATCGTGGTCGCCGGGGACGACGACCTCGACCTCGCCCGCCGGCTCGTCGGCGAGGCCGGCGGGAACTGGGAGGCGGCCACAACCGCTTACGGCGCGCGCGAATTCGTCGAAACGTAAGTCACTGCGTTGCCCGACGGGGTGGATTCACGGTTTGGTTGCAACAGTGGTTTCTGGTGGGGTTGACAGTAGTCGGTTGAGGATTTGGGCGGGGCTGTCCCAGTCGAAGCGTTTGCGGGGGCGGTTGTTGAGTTCGACGGCGAC
>NZ_CACRUY010000093.1 GCF_902652685.1 Mycobacterium sp. Marseille-P9652 | reverse complement strand
GGGGCGCCGGCGGCGGCCCTGCTCGATTAGGGTTGCCTGGATCGCGAACTCGCGAGAGCGACCGACAGTGAGCCACCGACATCACCGGGGAGGCGGCCGGGAATGGGCCTGTTCCGCAAGCGCAAGAGCCGCGCGACTCGTCGTGCCGAAGCCCGCGCGATCAAGGCCCGCGCCAAGCTGGAGGCCAAGCTCGCCGCCAAGAACGAGGTCCGCCGCCTGAAGAACGACCGGCGCGCCGCGGAGAAGGCGCTGCGCGCCCAGATCAAGGCCCAGCGCGACAGCGACCGCAACGCGTTGAAGGTCGCGGAGGCCGAACTCAAGACCGCGCGGGAGGGCAAGCTGTTCTCACCCACACGGATCCGCCGGGTCCTCACCGTGTCGCGACTGCTGGCGCCCATCCTGACGCCCGTCATCTACCGGGCGGCCGTGGCGGCCCGGGCGATGGTCGATCAGCGTCGCGCCGACCAGCTCGGGATCCCGCTGGCGCAGATCGGCCAGTTCTCGGGTCACGGCGCGCAGCTGTCGGCCCGCATCGCCGGGGCCGAGAAGTCGCTGCGCATCGTCGGCGAGAAGAAACCCAAGGACGCCGAAACCAAGCAGTTCGTGACCGCGATCGGCGAGCGGCTCCGCGACCTCTCGGCCGCCGTCACCGCGGCGGAGAACATGCCATCCGCGCGCCGTCGGGCCGCGCACGCCGCGATCTCCTCGCAGCTCGACGGCATCGAGGCGGACCTCATGGCCCGGCTCGGGCTCTCCTGAGCGGCGCGGCCGTGCGCAGGGTCTGGCGGGTGCTGGCGGCGGTCGGCGTGCTGGGCCTCGCGGCGGCGCTCACATCCCCGGCCGCGTGGGCGCACGTCCACGTCAGCAGCGACGACGCGGCGCGCGGAGCCACGGCGCTGCTCACCTTCCAGGTGCCCAACGAGTCCAACACCGGCGCGCGGACCACCGCGCTGGCGGTGACCCTGCCCAACGTCGCGTCCGCGCGCACCGAGTACCTGCCCGGCTGGACGGCGACGCTCGACCGCGATGCGGCCGCCGGCACCGTCCGCGCCGTGACGTGGACGGCTTCGCCCGACGGCGGCATCGGCGTCGACCAGTTCGCCCTGTTCCGGATCTCGGTGCAGTTGCCTGACGCCGACACGGTCAGCTTCCCGGCCACCCAGACCTACTCCGACGGGTCCGTCGTCAAGTGGGATCAGCCGACGCCGCCAGGCGGCGCCGAGCCCGAACACCCGGTTCCCGTGCTGACCCTCACCGCGGGAACCACCCCGCACGACCACCACCCGGCCGCGGGTGGCCCGCCGCCGCGGCCGGCCGACAACACCGCGCGCCTGTTGGCCGGCGCCGCGCTGGTGCTCGCGGCCGCCGCCGTCTTCCTGGTGTTGATCCGCCGGCGGACATGAGGGCCGCGTCGGTCGTCGCGTGGGTCGGCGCCCTGCTGCTCGCGGCGGCACTGACGGCTCCGGCGGCGTCCGCACACGCGGCCCGCCTCTCCACCGACCCGGCCGACAACGCGGCCCTCACCACCGGTCCGGCCCGGGTCAGCGCGACGTTCAACGAGCGGTTGCAGACCACCTTCGCGGCCATGACGGTGGTGGGCCCCGACGGCAACGTGTGGTCCGACGGGGAGCCCGCGGTGCAAGGCGCCGTCGTCAGCGTCGGGCTGCGCCCCCTCGGGCCGACCGGGGCGTACACCGTCAACTACCGGGTCACCTCGGCCGACGGCCACGTGGTGTCCGGTTCGTGGTCGTTTCGCCTGACGGTGGCCGGCACGGGCACGCCCGGACCAAGGGCCGCCGGCGGTGAGGGGGGCGGGCCGTTGCCCGTCTGGCCGTTCGTGGTGGTGGCCGTCGCCCTGGTCGCGGCCGGCGCCTGGTGGGCGGTTCGCCGTCGGCCGTGAGCCGCCCTGCTCGCCGAGGCGTCGATACCCGCACTGGCATGATGGGACGGAACAACCCGGTGCGCAGGACCCACAGTCAGACAGCTCGAAGGAGCGGCCGCATGGCAGAACCGCAGGACCAACCCAACGGCGCCCCCATCCCGCCGGAAGCCGCGCAGGAGATCCCACCGGAGACCCCGCCGCAGAAGAAGCCGCCCGCCAAGGCGGCCAAGAAGGCCGCGAAGGCCCCCGCGAAGAAAGCGCCCGCCAAGAAGGCGCCCGCGAAGAAAGCGCCCGCGAAGAAGGCCCCCGCCAAGAAGGTGCCGCCGAGGGCAGCCGAGCCGGCGGCCCCGCAGCCCCTTGCCGCCCAGCAGCGGATCGAGACCAACGGCGACCTCGCGGCGGCTGCGAAAGACGTTGCCGCGCAGGCGAAGTCGACTGTCGAGGCCGCCAATGACCCGGTCGCCCCCGACGTGCGGGCGTCGGCGCTCACCCAATCCCCCCTGCCGCTGATCGTCGCCCTGGCCGTCAGCCTGCTGGCCATCCTGCTGATCCGGCAGCTGCGGCGCCGCTGAGGTGGCCGTCACCTTTCGCCCGACCGCCGACCTCGTCGACGACATCGGGCCCGACGTCCGAAGCTGCGACCTGCAATTCCGGCAGTTCGGGGGACGCCGCGAATTCGCGGGGCCCGTCAGCACCGTGCGGTGCTTCCAGGACAACGCCCTGCTCAAATCGGTGCTGTCCGAGCCCGGCAACGGCGGCGTACTGGTCATCGACGGCGCCGGCTCGCTGCACGCCGCGCTCGTCGGCGACGTCATCGCGGAATTGGCCCGCTCCAACGGATGGGCGGGCCTCGTCATCAACGGGGCGGTGCGCGACGCCGCCGCGCTGCGCGGCATCGACATCGGCATCAAGGCGCTGGGCACCAATCCGCGCAAGAGCGCCAAGACGGGCGCCGGCGAGCGCGGCGTCGAGGTCACCCTGGGCGGGGTGACGTTCTCCCCGGGCGAAACCGCCTACAGCGACGACGACGGCATCGTGGTGGTCTAGCCGCTAAACCGCCACGGCCGCAGTCTTTTTGGAGAACCGCAGGCCCTCGTCGTCGACCTTGCCGCGCCGGATGGTGTGGATGTCGAAGAAGTAGTTCTGCTTGAGGCGCCACGGCGCGCGCGAGCCCGACTTTGGCAACAGGTGCATCGAACGCTGGAAGTAGCCGGGGTTGAAGTCCATGAACGGCAGCTCGTCGACGTCGGCGCCCGGGTGCTCGGGCTCCACGGTGTCAAAACCCTTGGCGTCCATGTGGTTCAGCAGGCGACAGACGAACTCGGAGACCAGGTCGGCCTTCAGCGTCCACGACGCATTCGTGTAGCCGAACGTGATGGCGAAGTTCGGCACGCCGGAGAACATGCAGCCCTTGTAGGTCATCAACGACGTCAGATCCATCGGCTGCCCGTTGCGGGAAGGCTGCACCCCGCCCAGCAACTGCATGTTCAATCCCGTTGCCGTGACGATGATGTCGGCCTGCAGCTCGTCACCGGAGGTCAGCCTGATCCCAGTCTTGGTGAAGCGGTCGA
Organism: Mycobacterium sp. Marseille-P9652; assembly: GCF_902652685.1. Classification (GTDB taxonomy): domain Bacteria; phylum Actinomycetota; class Actinomycetes; order Mycobacteriales; family Mycobacteriaceae; genus Mycobacterium. Next base: position 6,949 of record NZ_CACRUY010000093.1, on the reverse strand, counting down.
TCGTGTCGGTGACGACGTCGGCCTTGCCGTGGCGGATGGTGCGGAAGAAATCGCCGTCGGGCGCCAGGCACAGCCGCTGGTCCCACACGTTGTAGCTCGGCCCGAAGTGCTTCTCGACGTCATAGCCCTTGGGCAGGCGGCGTTCGGCCATCGTCATCAGCGTCTTGCGCATGTAGGCGGGACGCTTGCGCGAGAGCTGGTACTGGAATGTGCTGAACGCGATGGCCTTCCAGCGATTCGCGATGTGCGCGAGGCGGTCGGGCAGCCAGCGGTTGAACCGCACGGCGAAGGGATCGACGCCCGGCAGCGAACCGATGTAGGTCGGGGAGCGCTGCAGCATCGTGACGTGGCCCGAGCCCGAATTGACCAGCGCGGGGATCAGGGTGATCGCCGTCGCGCCCGAGCCGATGACGACGATCTTCTTGCCCGCGTAGTCGAGGTCCTCCGACCAGTGCTGCGGGTGGACGATCGTCCCCTCGAAGTCCTCGGCGCCGGCGAACGTGGGCGAATAGCCCTCGTCGTAGTTGTAGTAGCCGGTGCAGGCGAACAGGAACGAGCAGGTGATCTCGCTCTGGGCGCCGTCGTGCTCGACCGTCAGCCTCCAGAGGTTGTCGGCGTCGGACCAGTCGGCGGCGACCACGCGCTGGCGGTAGCGGATGTGCCGGTCGATCCCGTTCTCGACCGCGGCCTCGTTGATGTAGGACTTGATCGAGGCACCGTCGGCGATCGACTGCGCCGAGCGCCACGGCTTGAACCGGAAGCCGAGGGTGAACATGTCGGAGTCCGACCGGATGCCCGGGTACTTGAACAGGTCCCAGGTGCCGCCCAGGTCATCGCGTCTTTCCAGGATCACGTAACTCTTCGATGGGCAACGTTCCTGGAGGTGCCACGCGGCGCTGACGCCCGAGATACCAGCGCCGACGATGACGACGTCGAGGTGCTCTGTCATGGCGCAACGTTATCAACGCACTGTTGAGGACGTCAACACTGTGTCGAGTCTTTCAACACCATGTAAAGTGGCGGTCGTGACAATCGGCCAGGCGCGCGCGGTGCGCGCCCGTCGTTCGACCCGTCCGTCGGGCGACGACCGCGAGCAGGCGATCCTGTCCACCGCCGAGCGGCTGCTGCAGGAGCGTTCGCTCGCCGACATCTCGGTCGACGACCTGGCCAGGGGTGCGGGCCTGTCCCGGCCCACGTTCTACTTCTACTTCCCGTCCAAGGACGCGGTGCTGGTCACGCTCTTCGAGCGGGTGATCGTCGAGGCCGACTCGGCCCTGGAGACCATGGTCGACAATCCTCCGGCCGACCTGAAGGCGCTGTGGCGCATCGGCATCAACGTCTTCGTCGAGACCTTCGGGGCGCACCGCGCGGTGTCCCTGGCCGCCGACGCCGCGCGCACCAACAGCGACATCCGCGACCTCTGGTCGCGCTTCATGCAGAAGTGGGTCACCCACATCGCCACGGTGATCGAAGCCGAGCGCGCGCGCGGCGCCGCACCGGCGACCCTGCCGGCGCACGATCTCTCGGCCGCACTGAACCTGCTCAACGAGAAGGTGATGCTCACGTCGTTCGCCGGCGAACGTCCCTCGGTGCCCGACGACCAACTCCTCGACACGCTGGTGCACATCTGGGTCAGCAGCATCTACGGCGAGGGCCACTAAGGGTTCACGCCGGCCCCCCTTTGTTCGGTTTACCGGGCAGATCGGTTGGGCTAGCGTTTATCTGTTATGAGGGCGGTCATTGTCGCGGTGGTCGCGGTGGCCTCCGCGGTCGTCTCGGGCTTTCTCAGCGTGCCGGTAGTGGCGCACGCCGACTCGTGCATCAACGGAACGGTCCGTGGTGGTCCCAACGGTGACTCTTTCGTGTGCCTGAATCAGGGCTGGCTGCACGTCCTGCCGGCCTCTGTCGGCCCGAACGACCTGCCACCGGGGTGTGTGAAGTTCCCGGACAAGTCCTTGTGCCCGGTCGACGCGCCTCCTCCCGGCCCGGAGTGGACAGTCCCCGGCCGCTGGTTTCCGGGACACTAGAACCGCCGCCTGTCACCCCTTCATGCGAACATATGTTCGTGCGGTGTGACGCATCGATCCTGCACGCGGACCTCGACTCGTTCTACGCCAGCGTCGAGCAGCGCGACGACCCCACGTTGCGCGGACGGCCGGTGATCGTGGGTGGCGGGGTGGTCCTGGCCGCCAGCTACGAGGCGAAGGCGTACGGCGTGCGCACCGCGATGGGCGGTGCACAGGCGCGCCGGCTGTGCCCCCACGCCGTCGTCGTGCCGCCGCGGATGACCGCCTACTCCCGCGCCAGCGACGCCGTGTTCGAGGTCTTCCGCGACTGCACACCGATCGTGGAGCCCCTTTCGGTGGACGAGGCCTTCCTGGATGTCGGCGGCCTGGCGCGCCTCCGCGGCACGCCGGTACAAATCGCCGAGCGGCTGCGTGCCGACGTGCGCGAGCGGGCCGGCCTGCCGATCACCGTCGGGGTGGCGCGCACCAAATTTCTCGCCAAGGTCGCCAGCCAGGAGGCCAAGCCGGACGGCCTGCTGCTGGTGCCGCCCGATCGGGAACTGGAGTTCCTGCGACCGCTGCCGGTGCGCCGGCTCTGGGGCGTCGGCGCCAAAACCGCCGACAAGCTCCACGCACACGGCATCGCCACCGTGGCCGACGTCGCGGAGCTGACGGAATCGACGCTGGCTTCCCTCGTCGGCGTGGCGATGGGCCGGCAGTTGTACACGCTGTCCCGCAATATCGACCGCCGACGGGTCACCACGTCGGTGCGCCGGCGGTCGATCGGCGCCCAGCGGGCCGTGGGTCGCGCCGGAAACGCCATGTCGGCCGCGGAGATCGACACGGTGGTGGTCAACCTGGTCGACCGCATCACGTCGCGGATGCGCGCCGCCGGGCGCACCGGGCGCACCGTGGTGCTGCGGCTCCGGTTCGACGACTTCAGCCGCGCGAGCAGGTCGCGCACGCTTCCGTGGGCGACGTCGTCGACCAGGCCGATCCTGGCCGCGGCCCGGCGGCTCGTCGCCTCGGCCGCGCCGTTGATCGCCGAGCGCGGGCTGACCCTCGTGGGCTTCGCGGTCTCGGGCATCGACCGTGACGGCGCGCAGCAACTGACGCTGCCGTTCGGCACCGAGACGGCCCAACTCCAGATCGACGCGGCGGTCGACCGGGTGCGCAGCCGCTATGGCCGGTCCGCGCTCACCCCCGCGGTGCTGGTGGGCCGGGACCCGGGCCTCGACATGCCCCACCTAGCCGACTGAGGGGGAATCTGGATCCGGGCCGCTTCCCGGTGGTCGCGGGGCGTTGAGCCCGAAATGGATGCCAACCATCCGGATGATGAAGCAGACCGCCACGGCTCCCAACGCGGCGGGTAGTCCATAGACGCCCATCCGCATAGCGGCGACGGTCATGGCGGCGGCAACGAGGGCCGGAATCGCATACAACTCGCTGCGCAGCACGGTCGGGATCTGCTGGATGAGTACGTCCCGGATCGTGCCACCGCCGACGGCCGTGACGGCGCCCAGCAGGATCGCGGGCGCTACTCCGAGTCCGAACGTGACGGCCTTATTGGCACCGATGACCGCGAACACGCTCAGCCCTAGCGCATCGAGGACGGTGATCAACGCCTCGAGCCGGGCAAGCCGCCTGCTGATGGCAAAAGCGATCAGCCCGCCACCAACCGCGAGCGCAAAGTAGCGCCAGTCACGAAATGTGGCGGGCGGGATGGAGCCGATCAGGACGTCGCGAACGATCCCGCCACCCAGCGCCGTCATCATGCCCAGGGTCACGACGCCGACCACGTCGAGGCGCGCCGTCCGCACTCCGGCCAACGCCCCGTTCAACCCGAAAATGAAAGTCCCCGTCAGGTCCAGCGCCAGCAACAGCGGCGGCTCGGCCAGGCTCACACACCACCTCTATCACGGTGGAGCCCGAACCGGCCCTTCGCGGACGGCGAGCCTCTACGACCCCGTCCACTCCAGCAGTTTCTCGGCCGGCCAGGTGTTGACGATCCGGTCGACGGGCACGTCGGCATCCAGCGCGCGCTGGGCGCCGTAGCCAAGGAAGTCCAGCTGCCCCGGCGCGTGCGCGTCGGTGTCGATGCTGAAGACGCAGCCGATGTCCAGCGCCAACTTCAGCAGCCGCGTCGGGGGATCGCGGCGCTCGGGCCGCGAGTTGATCTCGACGGCCGTGCCGTGGTCGCGGCAGGCGGTGAACACGGCCTCGGCGTCGAACTTCGACTCGGGCCGGATCCCCCGGCCGCCCGACACCAGCCGGCCGGTGCAGTGCCCCAGCACGTCGGCGTGCGGGTTGGACACCGCGGTGATCATCCGCCGGGTCATCGCCGCCGAATCCATCGACAGCTTGGAGTGCACGCTGGCGACGACGACGTCGAGGCGCTCCAGCAGCTCGGGCTCCTGGTCCAGCTCGCCGTCCTCGAGGATGTCGACCTCGATCCCCGTCAGGATGCGCATCGGCGCGAACTGGTCGCGCAGCCTGTCGATGACGTCGAGCTGTGCCCGCAGCCGCTCCGGCGACAGCCCGTTGGCGATCGTCAGCCGCGGCGAGTGGTCGGTCAGCGCGCAGTATTCGTGGCCCAGCTCGGCGGCGGTGGCCATCATCTCGTCGATCGGCGCCGAGCCGTCGGACCAATTGGAGTGCAGGTGCAGGTCGCCCCGCAGCGCGGCGCGGATGTCGCCACCGCCGAGATCCTCTGCCGCCGAACGTAATTCGACGAGCAGGTCGGGCTCGCGGCCGGACCAGGCCTGGTCGATCACCTTCGCGGTCTTGGGCCCGATCCCCGGCAGCGACTGCCAGCTGTTGGCCTGGCCGTGCCGCTCCCGGGCGGCCTCGTCGAGCCCCTCGATGATGTCGGCGGCGTTGCGGTAGGCCATCACGCGCCTGGGGTCGTGGCGGCTGCGGTCCTTGTAGTAGGCGATCTGCCGGAGCGCTGCTACGGGATCCATGAGTCCAGTCTGACCCTCACACGAGCTGGCCCGCGACGAAGCCGGCGAGGATCACCGCGAAACCACCGACCTCGCCGGCGATGAGCAAGCCCATCGAGACGGCGGTGCCCCGATCGGGGTGCTCGAACTGGTTTGTGGTGTCGCGCCGGGCGCCGTGGACGACGTAGCTGAGGATCGCGGCGACGAAGAAGAAGATGACGACGAGAGCCGCCGTCAGGTTGACCCATCCGGGCCAGGCGCTGAGCTCGACGAAGGCCGCGATCAGCAGGGTCGCGAACGAATAGAGCAGCGCCGCGCGGTGAGCGATGTCGACGTACGGGTGCGCGCGGTGGTCGTCGGAGGTCATGATCTGCCGGTATTTCCAGACGCCCAGAACGAGCGCAAGCAGGAAGATCAGTCCGGCCGCCAGTAGCGTGACCTTGGTGTCGAGTCCGAGCGTCATCGTGTTTAGTTTCCCTTAATAAATCCCGGCTAACGTCGAACCCATGCGATTCGCGTTCAAGACCTCACCACAGAACACCACCTGGTCCGACATGCTCGCCGTCTGGCAGGCGGCCGACGAGATCGACGTCTACGAGTCCGGCTGGACCTTCGACCACTTCTACCCGATCTTCTCCGACAGCAGCGGGCCGTGCCTCGAGGGCTGGACCACGCTGACGGCGCTGGCGCAGGCCACCAAGCGGCTGCGGCTCGGCACGCTGGTGACCGGCATCCACTACCGCCATCCCGCCGTGCTGGCCAACATGGCCGCCGCACTCGACATCATTTCCAACGGGCGACTCGAGCTGGGCATCGGCGCCGGCTGGAACGAGGAGGAGTCGGGGGCCTACGGCATCGAGCTCGGCAGCATGCGGGAGCGCTTCGACCGGTTCGAGGAGGCCTGCCAGGTGCTGATCAGTCTCCTGAGCCAGGAGACCACCGACTTCGACGGCAGGTTCTACCAGCTCAAGGACGCGCGCAACGAGCCGAAGGGCGTGCAGCGGCCGCACCCGCCGATCTGCATCGGGGGCAGCGGGGAGAAGCGCACGCTGCCACTCACCGCGCGCTACGCCCAGCACTGGAACTTCGTCGGCGGTCCGCCGGATCTGTTCGCCCGCAAGCGTGACGTGCTGGCCGCGCAGTGCGAGCACATCGGCCGCGACCCGAAGGAGATCACGCTTTCGGCCCACCTTCGCCTGGACGGCGAGCGCAACTACGGGCAGGTCATCGACGAGGCGGCCGGGCTGGCCGCCGAGGGGCTGGACCTGGGCATCGTCTACATCAACCCGCCGCACGATCCCGCGGTCCTCGAACCACTCGCCGAGGCGATCCGGGATTCGGGGCTGTGGACCGGTTGAGGGTCCGTTTCCCCGGTGTGACGTATGCACTCCTGATCGCTCCGGAAAACACTTCCGCGGTCCCGTGACGTGCGAGTAGATTCCCGGTACCGGTAGCTTCTCGGGCACTTCGCTGTGGTGCAGGAGCCGCAGATGTCTACTTTCATAGTCGTTTCCCCAGAGGCCGTCACCGCCGCGTCGGCGGACCTGAGCGGCATCGGATCGGCGATCAGAAAGGCCAATTCAGCCGCCGCGTCCTCGACGACGTCGGTCGCGGCGGCCGCGCAAGACGAGGTCTCGGCCGCGGTCGCGCAGCTGTTCGGTGGCTACGCCCGGGAATATCAGGCCGTCAGCGTGCAGGCGACGCTGTTCCACGACCAGTTCGTGCAGGCGATTGCGACGGGCGCCGGCGCCTACGCGGCGGCCGAGGCGGCGAACGCCGACCCCCTGACGGCTCTGGTCGGGGAATTGCAGGCCCTGGGGCTGTTCAACTTTGATCCGGTCAAGGCGCTGACGGGGCGCCCGCTGTTCGGCAACGGGGCCGACGGTGCGCCCGGAACCGGGCAGCCCGGCGGCGACGGTGGTTGGTTGATCGGCAACGGAGGCGACGGCGGGTCGGGTGCACCCGGGCTGCCGTCGCCTCCGTTGCCGATCAACCAACCAC
>NZ_CACRUY010000092.1 GCF_902652685.1 Mycobacterium sp. Marseille-P9652 | reverse complement strand
CTCCAGCTGGAAGGCGTTCGCGCCGGCGCCCCCTCCCCGCGCATCGCCCGGTCGACGGCCTCGATGGCGACCTTGCCGGCGTGCGCCGGCGCGAACGCCTTCCAGCTGGAGATGTGGCCTTTGCGGGATTGCCGGGTGCTGGTGGTCAGGTGCAGCGCCTGGCCCACCGCCTGATAGATGGTGTCGGGGTCGAGCCGCAGCATGGTCCCGATGCCCGCGGCCACCGACGGGCCGAGGTGCGCGACGTGGTCGATCGTGAACTCGTGCAGGCAGATTCCGCGGGACAGGTCGATCTGGATCTCGTAGGCGGTCGCCAGGCCGCGGATCACGTCGGCGCCGGGCACGCCAAGCTTCTGAGCAACCGCGATCAGCGGGGGGATGTTGTCGGCGGGGTGCGCGTACTCCGCCGCCAAGAAGGTGTCGTGGAAGTCGAGCTCGCGCACCGCGACACCGTTGGCCCACGCCGCCCATTCCGTCGCGTAGTCACCCTCGACGCCGAAGACTCTCGCGCCGCGCCGGGCCGGGTGGGCGAGCGCCTGCGCCCGCGCGACCGTGACCGGCCGGCGCAACACCGCCGCCGCGCTGACGGCCGCGTTGTCGATGATCCGGTTGGCCAGCATCTCGGCGACGTCAGGCTCGACGGAGACGGGATCGGCGGCCACGTCGGCGATCTTGGCGGCGAGGTGATCGCGGCGCGGGAAATCGTCCGAGCTGCGCCGTGTCCGGACGCTGTGCAGCAACATGCTCAATGATTAGCACCCCAGCCACCACGCCCCCAGCCGCGACAGATTGAGTACCGCACTACTCAAGCGAGTTCCGTCGCGGCTGCTCATGCTGGCCATGTGGCCGAAGGTCTGAGCGAGCAGGAGGCGGCGCTGCGCAAGTTGCCGTTGCCGTACTCGCTGGCGATGAGGTTGCGCGACGCCGGGGTGGCGCGGTCGGTGATCTGCGAATACGTCGGCGTCGCCGAAGCGTCCCTCGACGGCTTCTTCCACATCGCCGAGGAGAAACTCGCCGCGCTGCAGCAGCGGTGCGAGCCGTCTCTCACGGAAGGGATTCGCGATGCCAATTCTGGGTGAACGCGCAGTGGTGCTGGGGGCCAGCATGGGCGGGATGCTCGCCGCGAGAGTGCTGGCCGACTTCTTCGGGGCCGTGACGGTGATCGAGCGCGACGAGTTGCCGGACGACGCGCGCAACCGGCGGGGGGTGCCGCAGGGGCGTCACGTGCACGCCCTCCTGGCGCGCGGGGCCCGTGTGTTGGAGGAGCTGTTCCCTGGGGTTCTCGACGAACTCGTCGCCGCCGGGGCTCCGGTGTGGGACGACGGCGATCTGTCCAAGGCCTACCTGTCCTACAACGGACACCGCGTGTTGGCTTCGGGAGTCATCGCCGGCGATTACGGGGAGATGGCGCTGTACCTGCCCAGCCGCGCGCTGCTGGAATGTCAGGTCCGGCGTCGCCTGACGGCGATGGCGAACGTGACGATCCGCGACGCCCACGAGGTCGCCGAAATGACGTCGACCGTGGATGGCGGTCGTGTCACGGGAGTGCGGGTGGTCGACCGCGCAGGCGGCGTCGCACAGGACTTGCATGCCGACCTCGTTGTCGACGCGATGGGCCGCGGCGCCCACACGCCCGCCTTTCTCGACATCATCGGCTACGGGCGACCGGCCGAGGACCACATCACCATGCACACGACCTACGTCAGCCAGGCGTTGCGGATCCCACCCAAGACCCTGCACGAACTGTTGGCGATCGTCAGCCCCGCACCCGGTCGTCCCGTGGGCATGTTCCTCTTCGGCTACGAGCACGACACCTGGATATTCACGGTCTTCGGGATGACGGGGCGCGAGCCGCCACGCGACCTGGGCGGCATGCTGTCCTTCGCGGAACCCTTTGCGCCGCAGCACTTGTTGGCGGCGGTGCGCAGCGGCGAGCCGCTCGGGCCGGTGGTGCAGCACCGCATGCCCTCCAGTCAGTGGCGGCGTTACGACAGAATGCGGCGCTTCCCGGACGGCCTCTTGGCGTGCGGCGACGCGATATGCAGTTTCAACCCGATCTACGGGCAGGGCATGTCGGTCGCGGCGCTGGACGCGATGGCGCTGCGGGAGTGCCTGCGTCACGGCGTCGCGGACCTACCGCGCCGATACTTCCGCGCCACCGCGAAAGCAATCGGTGTGGCCTGGCGAACCGGGGCCACGTCCGACCTCGCCTTCCCCGACGTGGAAGGACGACGGACACCCGTCATGCGAGCCACCAATCGGCTCGTGGATGCGGTGCTGACCGCCGCCGAGTCCGATACGGTGATCGGTACCCAATTCTTCAGGGTGACAGGGCTACTCGATCCACCCACGCGACTGCTTCGGCCCTCGTTCCTGCGCCGGGTCGCCACCGTACACATGCGCGGCGCCCACCGGGTGAGCGTCGATGACGACACCCGACACCACATCGGAACGGCCATTGAGGAGGCCTCGAAATGACAGCTGTCGCACACAACACCAGCCTGCGCGAACGCCGCGAGGCGATCGTCAATCAGCACCTCGAGGCGGAGAATCGGCACGACGTCGAAGGGACGATCGCTACCTTCCACCGGCCCCGGTACGAAGTGAACGGGCAAGCCAGCGACGGGGCGGCGGCCGTTCGAGAATTGTTGGAGGGCTTGATGAACGGCTTTCCCGACCTGCATGCCGAGCTCGGCGCGATGCGCCACGCCGACGACGCCGTGTTCGGTGAAGCGCGGATCACCGGAACGCACGCCGGTGAGTGGGCGGGCATCCCACCCACCGGACGCCGCATCGACGTGACGATGGCCGGCATCTTCGAGTTCGACGAAGACCGATTGCTCTGCGAAAAGGTGTATGTCGACTTCGCGACCATGCTGACACAGATCGGTGTGCTGCCCGCTCTGGGCGGGGCGGCGGCCGCAGCCGGTGCGGACTAGCTGAGACGTCACGCTGATCCCGACTCAATAGCGTGCGCGGCAAAGGGGGTCAGGACTCGCGTCGCACCGCTACTCACGACAGGATGTGCGATATGACCGTCGTGTTCGTACACGGGAACCCGGAGACCGACGCCATCTGGGGCCCACTCGTCGATGCACTAGGACGCGCAGACGTGGTCCTGCTGTCGCCACCCGGCTTCGGCGCACCACTGGGCGACGGGTTCCCCGCGACCTACCTCGCCTACCGCGACTGGCTGGAAACGCGGCTGGCGGAAGTCGCCGGTCCGATCGACCTGGTCGGACACGACTGGGGCGGCGGCCACGTGGTCAACCTGGTGATGCATCGACCGGACTTGGTGCGCAGCTGGGCCAGCGACATTCTGGGCGTGTTCGATCCCGAGTACGTCTGGCATGACCTCGCCCAGGTGTGGCAGACCGCGGACGCCGGAGAAGAGCTGGTCGACACCATGCTCGGCGGGACCGTCGAGGACCGGGCTGCGCAGATGGCGGCGCTGGGCATACCGATGGACATCGCGACCTCGATCGCCGCGCAGCAGGGACCGGAGATGGGCCGCGCGATCCTGGCGCTGTACCGCTCGGCCCGCCAGCCGGCGATGGCCGAGGCCGGCCGCGCGCTGGAGAAGGCCGCCGCGCGGCCCGGCCTTTCCCTGCTTGCCACCGACGACACTTACGTCGGCTCCGACGAATTGCGGCGCCGAGCCGCAGACCGGGCCGGGGCGCGCACCGAGGTCCTGCGCGGACTGGGCCACTGGTGGATGGTGCAAGACCCGGCTCGCGGCGCCGCGGCGCTAACCGACTTCTGGAAATCCCTCGACTAGGGACGGCGCCGCGCCAGGGTGGCTGGCCACGTCGGCGCCTTTTATCAGGATTCTTCGCCGCCTCCGGAAGCTGTGACCTCGGTCGAACGCACCGCGAAATGCGCATGAACGCCCTACTGCCGGGCTCACAAGCGGTGTAGGTTCCGTGCTGGGGCGGCACTCGGTGAGGAGTGAGTCATGGCGGACGTGGATTTCTGTGTGGTCGGCGCGGGGTTCGCGGGTTTGACGGCCGCACTGCGGTTGAAGCAGACGGGCCGCTCGGTCGCCCTACTCGAGGCGCGCGACCGGGTCGGCGGTCGCACGTTCACCGAATACCGCCCGGACGGCACGTGGGTCGACCGCGGCGGCGCCTGGGTCGGACCCGGTCAGGACCGCATCCATGCGCTGATGGCCGAGTTCGGTGTGGCCGAGTACAAGTCGCATCACGACGGCGACGCCATGATGATCATCGACGGTAAGAAGCATCGCTACGGCGGCACCATCCCATGGAGTATGAGCCCCTGGGCGGTCGCCAACCTCGGCGCCGGCCTGCTCGAGCTGGGGCAGATGTGTAAGGCGATCCCACTCGAAACCCCCTGGACCGCAAAGAAAGCTCAGGAATGGGACCGGATCAGCCTCGGCGAGTGGCTGGAGAACAACACGTTGTCCAGGCCGGCCCGCGAAATGCTGGACATGGCCCTGGCGGGAACGTATACCTCAGCCGCGTCGGAGACCTCGTTGCTGTGGGTGCTGACGCAGATGGGGTCGGGCGGCGGTCCGACCTTCGTCATCTCCGGCAGGGGCGGCGCCCAAGACGCCCGGCCCGTGGGCGGCATGGGTGCCGTCTACGGCCCCATGGCGGCCGAACTCGCTGAGGCCGTGCACCTTTCGACGCCGGTCCGGCGGATCACCCAGGACGCCGACGGCGTGACCGTCCATGCGGACGGCATGACCGTCCGCGCCCGTCGGGTCATTGTGGCGATCCCGCTGGCGATCGCGTCGTCGATCGACTACGAGCCGATGCTGCCGGTGGACCGCGCGTTCCTGCACCAGCGCATGCCGGGCGGCGCCGTCATCAAAATCTCGATCGTCTACGACGAGCCGTTCTGGCGTGCGGACGGTTTCTCCGGCCAGTCCGCCGCGCCCGGATCCCCCGCCACGCTCACCATCGACGCGTGCACGGACACGGGCAACCCGGGCATCATGTGCGTCATCACGGAGGGACCCGCCGCGCGCCGGCTGACCGGGGTCGACGAGTCCGAACGCAAGGCGGCCGTCATCGGCGAACTGGTCGACCGGTTCGGCGAAAAGGCCCGGACACCAAGGGAATATCACGAGCAGAACTGGACCACCGATCGGTACTCCGGGGGCGGAATGATCAGCCACGCCCCCACCGGCGTCCTCACCGAGTTCGGCTACACCCTGCGCGAGCCTTGCGGCCGCATCCATTGGGCCGGAACGGAAAGCTCGGCCGTCATGTGTGGGTGGATCGACGGCGCGATCCGCTCCGGCGAGCGCGCCGCGGCCGAAGTGACCACCGCCGAAACCGCAACGGCCACAGTCACTTAGCTGGGGCTGCTCATCCCTAGTTGAAGAAGCCCGACTGCGCGTCGCGCCTGTTGAAGAAGCCCGAATCGTCGTTGCCGGAATTGCCGATGCCCGAATTGAAAACGTTCGAGTTACCGATGCCGATGTTGTCGAAGCCGGTGTTCCCGATGCCGGCCAGGAAGCTTCCGGTGTTCATGATCCCGACGTTGTTGCCGTTGCCCGAGTTCCCGAAGCCCGACTCGAAGGCCAATCCCGTGTTCTGGAACCCGGAAGTATCGCCACCGGAGTTGAAGAACCCGGACGAATCGAGGCCGCTGGTGCCGAAGCCCGAGTTTTTCACGCCGGCCGGCGTTATCACGCTGCCGAAGCCGGTGTTGAGGTTCGCGGAGTCGAAGCCACCGGTGTTGCTGTTGCCCGAGTTGGCCCAGCCGGTGTTGAAGTTGCCGGCATTGAAGTCACCCGTGTTGAGCGTGCCCGCGTTCCCGCTGCCGGTGTTCTGAAAGCCGGAGTCTCCCATGCCGAAGTTCTGGGAACCGCCGTTGACCATGCCCATGTTGTTCGCACCCGCGTTACCGAAGCCGAAGTTGCTGAAGCCGCCGTTGCCGAAGCCGGTATTGCCCTGGCCCGCATTGGTGAAGCCCGTGTTGAAGCTGCCCGAGTTCTCGAACCCGAAGCTGTGGTTGCCGGAGTTGAAGAATCCGACGTTGCCGGTGCCGGAGTTGAAGAAGCCGATGTTGCCGGTGCCGGAGTTACCGAAGCCGATGTTGCCGACGCCGGAGTTCAATGCACCGAAACCGATCTGGTTGTCTCCCGTGAGGCCGAACCCGATGTCGTTGTTGCCCGTATTGCCGAAACCCATGTTGTTGTTGCCGGTGTTGCCGGCGCCGACGTTGTTGCTGCCGCGGTTACCGAAGCCCATGTTGGCGTCACCGCGGTTGCCGCTGCCGACGTTCGAGTTGCCGAGGTTTCCGTTGCCGAGGTTTCCGTTGCCGAGGTTGCCGCTACCCATGTTGCCGATGCCGGCGTTGCCCATGCCCGTGTTGTTGTTGCCCGCGTTGCCACTGCCGAAGTTCTGGCTGCCGCGGTTGCCGTCGCCGATGTTGCCGGCGCCGTTGTCGCCGTTGCCGACATTGCCGCTGCCGATGTTGCCGCTGCCGAAGTTCTGGCTGCCCGCGTTGCCGCTGCCCACGTTGTTGTTCCCGTGGTTGCCGCCCCCGACGTTGCCGCCACCCGTGTTGCCAACTCCCACATTGAAATCCGCGAGTGCGGCTTGGGGCAGCGCGGGCAGACCCTGCAGCGCCTGGGCCATGGGCGCCAGTTGCGCCGCGACCGCCGACGCGCCGCCGTGATAGCCCACCATCGCCGAGACGTCGGCGGCCCACATCTGCTCGTACTGCGCCTCGGCCGCGGCAATCGCGGGGGCGTTCAGCCCCAACAGGTTTGACCGCACCAACGCGACGAACTGGTTCCGGTTGGCCGCCACCAACCCGGGATGCACGGTCGCGCCCACCGCCGCCTCGAACGCCGACGCCGCGGCCCGCGCCTGCCCGGCCGCGTTCTGGGAATGGGCCGCCGCCGCGCTCAACCACCCCACGTACGGCGCGGCGGCACCGGTCATCGCCGCCGCCGCCGGACCCTGCCATGCCGCGCTCACCAACCCCGTCGTCACCGACCCGAAAGACTCCGCCGCCGAACCCAACTCGGCCGCCAACCCGTCCCAGGCCGCCGCCGCCTCCAGTAACGGTCCCGACCCGGAGCCGCCCGAATACAGACGCGCCGAATTGATTTCGGGCGGCAGCAGCAAGAAATCCATGACATCGTCCCTAGTTGAAGAAGCCGGACTGGTTGAGCCCCGCATTGGCGATCACCGAGTCGTCGCCGCCCGCGTTGCCGACACCGGTGCGTTCCAGGTCGGCGGGGGCGACCGCCGGCGCCCGCGGGGCAGCCACCACGTACGACATCGCCACCCTCCCTCGCGGTGCGCGGTCGGATGACCCGCGAGGGCGCGGCCGATCCGACGTTTTCGGTGCAAGCGAGTCAAATGATGCGGGGGTGCCGTCGAACTAACGTCCGTTCAATCGCGTAGATACCGAATGTGAGAGGTCGTAATTGCGGCCAGCGCCGGGGTCGTAGATTCGACGACGCCCCGGCAACCGCCCCGGGCCCTCGCCGTTTTCCCGGGTATTGGACACGTGTGGCGCAGCATGAGCGACACTGATCTACGTGCGGAAATGCGGCCATCGTCGCGGCGCGACCGATGCGCGGAGGAGTCGATGCCCACCGGGACGGTGACGCTGCTCTCGGGCAGCGTCGAAACCGACACGGACGGCTCCGGGCGTCGGCGGGACCCGCAGCCGGGGCAGATGACCGCTGCCCTCGCGACGCTCCGTCGCGCGGTGTCCGAGACCGTCCCCGCCCACGACGGCGTGCTGACGGCAGGGCCGGGCGACAGCTTCGTCGCCGCCTTCGCCCACGCAACCGACGCCGTGGCCTGCGCCGTCGAGTTGCAGCGCACGCCGCTCGCGCCGATCCGGCTGCGCATCGGCGTGCACACCGGTGAACTGCGGCTCGGCGATTCGGGCCAGTACGTGGGCGCGACGCCCGAGCGGGCGTCCGCGCTGCGCGACCTCGCGCACGGCGGCCAGATCCTGATGTCGGGCGTCACGCGCGACCTCGTCGCCGACCAACTGCCCGCCGACGCCTGGATGGCCGATCTGGGCACCCATCAACTCGGCGACCTGCCCCGGCCGGAGCGGGTCGCCCAGCTGTGCCACGCGGACCTGGACGCGGAATTCCCCCCGCTACGCACCAGCGGCAGCACCGTTGCGCACGGTCTCCCGGTGCAGCTGACGCGTTTCGTCGGCCGCATCACGCTGACGGACGACGTGGTGAAGGCCGTGTCCGAGAACCGGCTGGTGACGCTGGCCGGCCCGGGCGGCGTCGGCAAGACCAGGCTGGCGGTACAGGTCGCCGCCCAGGCGGCCGCAGAATTCGACGGCGACGTGTGGTTCGTCGACCTGACGCCGGTCACCGACCCCGACGTGGTGCCGGTCGCGGCGATCCGGGCCCTCGGTCTGCCGGATCAGCCGGGCCGCTCCGCCACGCAGACGCTCGCGCGGTTCCTCTGCGACCGCCAGGTGCTCCTGGTGCTCGACAACTGCGAGCACCTGATCGAGGCGTGCGCCCAACTCACCACCGCGCTGTTGGGCTCCTGCCCGCACCTGACGATCCTCGCGACCAGCCGCGAGCCGATCGGAGTGGCCGGCGAGGTGATCTGGCGGGTGCCGTCGTTGTCGCTCGCCGACGAAGCGATCGAACTGTTCGTCGACCGTGCCCGCCTGGCCCGGCCCGACTTCAGCCTCGCCGTCGACGACAGCGACGCGGTGCGCGAGATCTGCGACCGCCTGGACGGCCTACCTCTGGGGATCGAGTTGGCGGCGGCCCAGGTGCGGCTGATGTCGCTGACCGAGATCCTCGACGGCCTGCGCAACCGGTTCCGGCTGGTCACCGGCGTTCGGCCCGGCACGCGCCGCAAACGGACCCTCGGCGAGTCGATCGACTGGTCCCACGAGTTGCTCAGCGAACCGGAACGCGTCCTGTTCCGCCGGCTCGCCGTGTTCCGGGCGGGGTTCGACCTCGAGGCCGCGCGCGTCGTCGCCTGCGACGATCCCGCAGAGCGATTCGAGGTCCTCGACCGGCTGGCCCAGCTGGTGGACAAATCCCTCGTCGTGGCCGAGAACGCCGGCGATCACACCCGCTTCCGGCTGCTCGACACCGTCCGCCACTACGCGATGGCGAAGCTGCACGAATCCGGCGAAGCCGACGCGGTCCACGCGCGTCACCGTGACCACTACGCCGCCATGGCGGCCCTGCTGGACAGCCCCGCGGACACCGACCATCAGCGCCGCCTCGAGCAGATCGAGACCGAGATCGACAACCTGCGCGGGGCGTTCGCCTGGAGCCGCGACAGGGGCGAGATCGAGCGTGCGCTGGAGCTGACGTCGTCGCTGCAGCCGCTCTGGCAGACCCGGGGCCGCATCCAGGAGGGGCTGGCGTGGTTCGAGTCCATCCTCGGAGAGCACGACGCGCGCCGCTCCGAGATCCCGGCGGTGGTGCGCGGGCGGGCCCTCGCCGACAAGGCGGCACTCGACGCGTCCCGCAGCATCGGCGACAACCTCGAGCAGGCGCAGCACGCCGTCGCCATCGCCCGCGAGATCGACGATCCCGCCCTGCTGGCGCGCGCGCTCACCGCGTGCGGCGCGATCGCCTCGTACAGCGCCGACGCGGCACGCCCCTACCTGGCGGAGGCGATCGGCATCGCCCGAGGGCTCGGGGACCAGTGGCGGTTGAGCCAGATCCTGACGTGGCAGGCCAACGGGGCGTTCTACGCCGGCGACCCGATCGCGGCGGAAGCCGCCTCCCGGGAGGGCCTCGGCCTCGCCGAGGCGCTCGGCGACCGGTTCCACGCGCGGTCGTGCCGGTGGACCCTGGGCCTGGCGCACCTGATGCGGGGTGAGTTGGCCGATGCCGTCGAGGAGTTCGGCGCGGTCACCGCCGACGCGGACGGCGCCCACGACGTCCTATTCAAGTGGGGCGGTCGGCTGACCCTCAGCCTTGCGCTGGCCTTCTCCGGCGAGGCCGGCGCGGCCCGCGCGGCGGCCACCGCATCACTCGACGCCGCGGGCGACCTGTGGCCGTACAACGAGGGCTTCAGCTACGCGGTGCTGGCCACCGCCGCGGTGGCCGCCGGTGACGTGGCCGCGGCGTCGGCGGCGAGCGAGGAGGCACAAGGGCGCCTCAGCATGCAGGGCGAACTCGGCGCGCCGATCGCCAACCCGATGGCCGACACCGCGCTGGCGCGTGGTGATCTGCTCGAGGCCGGTCGGTGGGCCGACCAACAGGTCGCGGCGACGTCGGGCTGGCACCTGGCCCGCGCATTGACCACGCGAGCCCGCATCGCCATCGCCAAGGGCGAGCACGACCAGGCCGAGCGTGACGCGCACAAGGCCCTCGCCTGCGCCGCGGAGCACGAGGCGCACCTCGCCGTCCCCGACATCCTCGAATGCCTGGGCCGCCTGGCCGCGGCCGGCCTGAGCCATCGTGACGCCGCACGGCTGTTCGGCGTGGCGAGCGAGCTGCGGCGCACGATCGGCGTGGTTCGCTTCCGGATCTACGACGCGGACCACGAGCGGGCCGTCGCCGGGCTCCGCGACGCCATGGGTGCCCAGGCCTTCCTGAGCGCGTGCGCGGAGGGCGCCGGGTTGTCGATCGACGAAGCCATCGCCTACGCGCGGCGGGGTCGCGGGGAGCGCAAGCGCCCGACCAGTGGGTGGGCGTCGCTCACCCCGACCGAGCGGGACGTCGCGCGGCTGGTGGCCGAGGGTTTGGCCAACAACCAGATCGCCGCCCGCCTGTTCATCTCCCGGCGGACGGTCCAGACCCACCTCACGCACGTGTACGCCAAGCTCGGCATGAGCTCGCGCGTGCAACTCGCTCAGGAAGTGGCCGGCCGCGGCTGACGCGTTGCCGCTGATGCACACCGCGGCGGCGCGAATCTACGACCCTCGCCGCGCGGCATCTACGTCCTATGACCGACGTTCGCCGGCGCGGCCGCCCGCATCCTGATCTCGATTCCGCGTCGGGCGGGGGCTGATGCGCACCCCCGGACGCTTCCACAGGGACCGGGAGGACAGCGATGTCGTTTGTAGCGGTGACGCCCGAGGCGCTGGCATCGGCGGGCGCGGACCTGGAGAACATCGGCTCCGCGCTGAGCGCCGCCCACGTGGCGGCCGCGGGCCCGACGACCGCGGTGCTGGCCGCCGGCGCCGACGAGGTGTCGGCGGCGCTGGCAGCGCTGTTCTCGGGGCACGGGCAGCTGGTACAGGCCGCGAGCGCCGAGGCGGCGGTGGTCCATCAGCAGTTCGTGCAGACGATGAGCGCCAGCGGCGCGATGTTTGCCGCCACCGAGGCCGCCAATGCCAACCCGTTGCAGGGCGTGCTCGACGCGATCAACGCCCCCATCCAGGCGGCCACCGGCCGCCCCCTGATCGGTAACGGCGTCAACGGTGCGGTCGGCACCGGGCAGAACGGCACCGACGGCGGCTGGCTGATCGGCAACGGCGGCGCGGGCGGAACCACGAACAGTGTCACCTCCCCCGGCGGGGCCGGCGGCGCCGGTGGCGCCGGTGGAATGTTCACCCACGGCGGGACCGGCGGGGCCGGGGGGGGGGGGGGCGGCTCCTTTTAACAACTCCCCGGCCCCGGGGCAGGGAGGAAAATCGGATGGCGGCCTTTGCCTGTAAAAAAACAAAACACCATGACCGCGA
>NZ_CACRUY010000091.1 GCF_902652685.1 Mycobacterium sp. Marseille-P9652 | reverse complement strand
GGGCGGTGGCGGTGCCGGCGGCGCCGGCGGCGCCGGCCTAACGACCGGCGGCAACGGCGGCAACGGCGGCAACGGTCTAGGAGTGATCCTCGGCGCCGGCGGCAACGGCGGCAACGCCGGGCTTGGCTTGACCGCGGGCATCGCCGGCACCGGCGGCACGATCGTGCTGCTCGGCCTACCCGGGCTGAACGGGTTGCCCTAGCCGACAGTCACATCGCCTCGGCCCATGTGAGATGCCCTTCGTAGCCCAGCGATTCCGCCAGCGCGCGGTAGCGATCCCGATAGTCGCGGTAGTCGACATCCTCACCGTGGGCGCGGCGGCGATGTCCATGGACCGCACCACGTCGGCGAACAAGACCGTCACCTGCTTGTACTCGGCCGCGTCACCCGAAACCGCAGTCGGGGCACCGCACACGCCACAGAACTTGGCGCTTCCTCGCACATCCGTGCCGCACGACCCGCACACAATGCCAGCCGCCATGCCAGCACCAGCGATCCAAGGGGCCCGAACCCCAACTGGCCCAAGGATATGGCCTCCACCAGCAGGTTGCCGCGGAAAATTCGCAGGCTCATGTCGGGCGACCTGATGGATTGCTGAGGAACGTCGGCAGACCCGACCCCGGGCAGGCGCACCGTCGCGATAACGACTACCTTCAGTCATAAGCACACTGAGTCAGGGCAGCCATTTCAGCCAGAGCGCAAAGGGGTTCTCGTGGCCGACACCGACGACACCGCAACTCTGAAGTACCCGGGTGGCGAGATCGATCTGCAGATCGTCAGCGCCACCGAGGGGGCTGACGGCATTGCGCTCGGTTCGCTGTTGTCCAAGACCGGTTACACGACCTTCGACAACGGCTTCGTGAACACCGCGTCCACCAAGAGCGCCATCACCTACATCGACGGCGACGCCGGGATTCTGCGGTACCGCGGCTACCCGATCGAGCAGCTGGCCGAGAAGTCGACCTTCATCGAGGTCAGCTACCTGTTGATCTACGGCGAGCTGCCCAACAAGCAGCAGCTCGACGAGTTCACCCACCGGATCCAGCGGCACACGATGCTGCACGAGGACCTGAAGCGCTTCTTCGACGGCTTCCCACCCAACGCCCACCCGATGCCGGTGTTGTCCAGCGTGGTGAACGCCCTGAGCTCGTACTACCCCGACGCACTGGACCCGATGGACGCCGAGCAGGTCGACCTGTCGACGATCCGGCTGCTGGCCAAGCTGCCCACCATCGCCGCCTACGCCTACAAGAAGTCGGTCGGGCAACCCTTCCTTTACCCGGACAACTCGCTGAGCCTGGTGGAGAACTTCCTGCGGATGACGTTCGGCCTGCCGGCCGAGCCCTACGACGTCGACGCGGAGATCGTGCGGGCGCTGGACATGCTGCTCATCCTGCACGCCGACCACGAGCAGAACTGCTCGACGTCGACGGTCCGGCTGGTGGGGTCGTCGCAGGCCAACCTGTTCACGTCGATCTCCGGCGGCATCAACGCGCTGTGGGGCCCGCTGCACGGCGGCGCCAACCAGGCCGTGCTGGAGATGCTCGAGAAGATCCGCGAGAGCGACGACGACGTCAGCGAGTTCGTCCGCAAGGTCAAGAACCGCGAGGCCGGCGTCAAGCTGATGGGCTTCGGCCACCGGGTCTACAAGAACTACGACCCGCGCGCCCGGATCGTCAAGGAGCAGGCCGACAAGATCCTCGCCAAGCTCGGCGGCGACGACGACCTGCTCAGCATCGCCAAGGAGCTCGAAGAGGCCGCCCTCACCGATGACTACTTCATCGAGCGCAAGCTGTACCCGAACGTCGACTTCTACACCGGTCTGATCTACCGGGCGCTGGGCTTCCCGACCCGGATGTTCACCGTGCTGTTCGCGCTGGGCCGGCTGCCCGGCTGGATCGCGCACTGGCGCGAGATGCACGACGAGGGCGACAGCAAGATCGGCCGCCCGCGCCAGATCTACACCGGGTACACCGAGCGCGACTACAAAGGACTCGACGCGCGGTAGTATTCGGCGGCGCGAGCGTGCGTGTTCGTATGGGGACACGCCGTCGACGCCGTGCAACTGCGCACTCTCGCGGTGACCGTCACAACGAAGCGAGCACCGCCATCGCGGCGTTGTGACCGCCGATGCCCGACACCGCCCCGCCGCGACGAGCCCCCGAGCCGCACATCAGGATTCGCTCGTGGGCGGTCGCCACGCCCCAGCGCCGCGCCGGGGTGTCCAACGGGTCGTCGTCCTCGGCGAAGGGCCACGTCAGGCCACCGTGGAAGATGTTGCCGTCGGTCATCCCCAACGTGCGGTGCAGGTCGTCGGTGGTGGTGGTCTCAATGCACGGCCGGCCCTGCGCGTCGCTCAGCAACAGGTCCTCAACGGGCTCGGCGAGAACGGAATTCAGCGACGCGAGCACCGCTTCGGTCAGCCGTTCGCGCAGCGTGGCCGGGTCGGTGGCGCCGAACAGCGAATGCGGGGTGTGCAGCCCGAACACCGTCATCGTGTGCGCGCCCGAGTGGCGCAATCCGGGCGACAGGATGCTCGGGTCGGTGAGCGAATGGCAGTAGGCCTCGCACGGGAGTGGGTCGGGCAGGTGCCCGGCGGCCGCTTGCGCGTAGGCCGTCTGCAGTTGGGCGTAGGTCTCGTTGACGTGGAAGGTGCCGGCGAACGCCTGCTCGGGGGCGACGCCGGCGTCGCGCAGGGCCGGGAGCCGCCGCACCACCATGTTGACCTTGACCTGCGCCCCCTCGGCGCGCGGTGGCGGGGCTGCACCCAACAATCCCGCCAGGGCGGCCGGTGTGATGCCGGAGAGGACGAACCGTCCGCGGGTCGAGTGCTCGTCGTGGCCCACGCGGTAACGCACCAAGCCATCGGGCCGGACTTCGTAAGCCTCTGCGCCGCAGATGATTTCGGCGCCGTGACCGGCCGCGGCGGTGGCCAGGGCCGCGGTGAGCGCACCCATCCCCCCGACGGGGACGTCCCAGTCGCCCGTGCCGCCGCCGAGCACGTGATAGAGGAAGCAGACGTTCTGCGCCAGCGACGCGTCGTCGAGGGCGGCGAACGTCCCGATCAGCGCGTCGGTCGCGATCACCCCGCGAACCAGGTCGCTGCCCACCGCGGCCGTGATGGCATGGCCGATGGGCTCGTCCGTCATGGCCCGCCACGCGGCGGCGGCGTCGCGGTCGGCGCTCACCAGGGCCCGCGCCTGCGCCCGGGTGCGCAGCGGTTCGAGCAGGGTGGGCCACAGAGGGACCGTCACCAGCCGCGCGCGGCGATAGAAGTCCGCGAAAGCCCGCTCGTCGCCCTCCGCGCCCACCGCGGCGAACCCGCCTGGCCGCCCGATCAACAGCCCGGTGCGTGCGCCGGTGGCCGGGTCCGGCGTGTACGACGAGTACGGGCGCCTGGCCACGCGCACGTCGGCACCGAGGTCGGCGACGATGCGGGGAGGCAGCAGGCTGACGAGGTACGAATACCGCGACAGCCGGACGTCGACCCCGTCGAAGGCGCGCACCGAGACGGCGGCCCCGCCGACCTGGCCAAGACGCTCGAGCAGCCGCACGCGCAAGCCCGCCCGTGCCAGATAAGCGGCCGCGACCAGGCCGTTGTGGCCGCCACCGACGATCACCGCGTCGACGTCGGCCGCACGCGCGCTCAGTTCAGGTAGCCCTCGACCTCGTCGGGCGGGCGGACCTCCGCCTCGCGCGGGTCGCCGCCGCTGTCGCGCAGCGCCCGGCGTTGCCGCAACAGGTCCCAGCACTGGTCGAGTTCGACCTCCACCCTGCGCAGGCGGTCGTGCTCCTCTGACGTGCTGATATCGCCGTGCTGCACCTGTTCACGCAGAGCTTTCTCGGCCGCGACGAGCTCGCGGATGTGTGCCAGGGTCTCGCTGTCGGTCGGTTTGTTGCCGTTGCCCATCGCTCCAGTGTGCCCGACTTGAGACTTCGCCCGTATTCGACTCGGTAGGCTGCATATCCTGCGGCCCGGCAACGAATGCGGGCACAGATTGCTTGAGGGGGCGATCGTGGATTCAGGGGTCGGATTGCGTCGCGTGGACGCAACTGCTGAGCCGGGGGAGACCCGGGAATTGTTTCGGCGGTCGTTGGGCCGACCGTGGGTGATTGGCCTGTTGGCCATTCCGTTCTTTCTGGCCGTGATCGGGTACGGCGCGCTGGACCGGCCGGCCGCGATGACAGGGCCGGGTGACACCGTGCCAACGCTGACGCGCTCGGCGAACGTCAGCGATCAGAAGTTGTCGTTGGCCCCGATTTCGATCGCCCGAAAGGGCAGCGACATAACCCTGAGCGGTGAGTTGCCCGACGACCTCGCGAGAGCGGCGTTGGTCAAGGCGCTGAACGGCTCACTGCCTGCCGGGATCAATATCGTCGACCAGACCCGTATCAACCCGAACGTGGTCGCGCTCGCCTTCTTCAACTCCGAACCGGTGTTCAAGGACAGCGCGTCGATTCCTGACTTCACGATGACCGTGAATGCGGACACCATTACGCTCACCGGCACAGCCGGAAGTCAAGACCAAAAAAGCACCATCGACAGCGACGCCAAGCGCATCTGGTCGAATCTGAATGTCGTTGACCGTGTCGGCATCAATGGCGTGCCGACGCCCGACGGTGGCACGTGTGCGGATCTGCAGTCGGCGGTGAACACCGCGACCGGCGGCCCGATCACCTTCGGTAACGACGGGTTCACCCTGACCCCGGCCGAGGAGCAACTCCTGAACCAGGTGGCGGTCAGGCTGAAGGGTTGCCCGTCGGCGCATGTGACGGTCAACGGCTACACCGACGATCTGGGCAACCAAGCGACAAACTTGTCGTCGAGCACCCAACGCGCCCAGACCGTCGCCGATTACCTCACCGCTCACGGGGTGGGCGGCGGCCAACTCGTCGTCAAGGGCCTCGGTTCGGCCAACGCCGTGGCGGCCAACGACACGATGGACGGCCGCGCCAAAAACCGTCGAGTCGAACTCGTTGTGAGCTAAGGGGATAACACATGGACTTCCTGATCCAGTGGTTGTGCTATCTGATCGCCTTCGTCTCCGGCTCGGCGGCGGCCTGCGCGATAGCCCGTGTTGCGATGAAACGCGCCTCTGACCAGCGGGCCCCGGCTAACGTGAACGTGCTCGGGGTAGACGGAGGACGGTGATCCAGGTGCACTGGTGGCTGCTGGTCCTGTCCTTTGTGATGGGCCTGGCGCTGACCTCGGCGCTGCTGGTGCGACCCGTCCGACGGCACATCGCGTCGACATTCATCCGAGGACGGTCGCAAGCGCCGGAGACGGTTGCCCGCGAAGTCGTCACGACCGATGACGCGGCCCACCACGACTCGTTGTCGCCGGTATCCGCCGGCGAGGAAAGGTCGGTCGACGAAGAGACGGTGGCGGCTCCGCAGTGGCCGACGACGGAGGCCACGGCCGTGGAGGAGTTGTTCACCCCTGGGCCGGAGGACTCGCCGTCGCCGGTGGCAGTCGGTGATGAACGGTCGGTCGACGAGACGGTGGCGGCTCCGCAGTGGCCCACGACGGAGGCCACGGCCGTGGAGGAGTTGTTCACCCCTGGGCCGGAGGACTCGCCATCGCCGGTGGCAGTCGGTGATGAACGTTCGGTCGACGACGACAGGGTGGCGGCTCCGCAATGGCCGACCCCGGAAGCCACGGCCGTGCTCGATCTGCTCAGACCCACTGCTCCCGCCCGTGACCGGATGCCTTCCCCGGTTCCCATCGACGAGGAACCGCCCGTAACGGAAGTGCACGAGACGCCGTCGACCGTTTCTCCCGCCGCGCTCGAGTCAGCTGCCTCGCCTTCGGTGGACGAGGCGCCCGCGCCGGACGTTCCCGTCGAAGCAGAAGCGACGTCGGGTGCGCGGTGGCCGTCGCCGGAGTCCGCGGTTGACGAGCCGTTGGTTGCGACTGCCGGCAGGCACGAGTTGCCCGTCGATGATGGGCCGTCGGCGATTGCGATAGAGGACGAGGCCACAACGCAGGTGCCCGTCGAAGCGGCACCGACGACGGGTCCGCAGTGGCCGCCGCCGGAGGCCACGGTTGACGAGCCGTTGGTTGCGACTGGCGGCAGGCACGAGTTGCCCGTCGATGATGGACCGTCGGCGATCGCGACCGCGGATGAGGAGTTGGTTGCGACTGCCGGCACGGTGGAGCACGAGTTGCCTGCCGAAGATGGGCCGTCGGCGATTGCGACCGCGGATGAGGCCACAACGAATGTGCCTGTCGAAGCGGAGACGGCATCCGGGCCGCAGTGGCCGTCGTTGGAAGTCGCGGCTGATGAGGAGTTGGTCGCGACTGCCGGCACGGTGGGGCACGAGTTGCCTGCCGAAGATGGGCCGTCGGCGATTGCGACCGCGGATGAGGCCACAACGTATGTGCCTGTCGAAGCGGAGACGGCATCCGGGCCGCAGTGGCCGTCGTTGGAAGTCGCGGCTGATGAGGAGTTGGTCGCGACTGCCGGCACGGTAGGGCACGAGTTGCCCGTCGAAGCGGAGACGGCATCCGCTACGCAGTGGCCGTCGTTGGAAGTCGCGGCTGATGAGGAGTTGGTTGCGACTGCCGGCACGGTGGGGCACGAGTTGCCTGTCGAAGATGGGCCGTCGGAGATTGCGACCGCGGATGAGGCCACAACGCAGGTGCCCGTCGAAGCGGAGACGTCCGCCGCTACGCAGTGGCCGTCGTCGGAAGTCCCGGCCGACGAGGAGTTGGTCGCGAGCGTTGGCACGCTGGCACACGAGTTGCCCGTCACTGACGACCCCTCGGCGATCGTGAGGGAGGACGAGGCCACAACGCATGTCCCCGTCGAAGCGGCAACGACGTCGGGTCCGCAGTGGCCGTCGTCGGAAGTAGCGGCTGATGAGGAGTTGGTCGCGACTTCCGGCACGGTAGGGCATGAGTTGCCCGTCGAGGATGAACCGACGCCGGACCCGCAGTGGCTGACGTCGGAAGTCCAGGCCGAGGCGGAGTTGGTCGCGAGCGTTGGCACGCTGGCGCACGAGTTGCCCGTCACTGACGACCCCTTGGCGATCGCGAGGGAGGACGAGGCCACAACGCATGTCCCCGTCGAAGCGGCAACGACGTCGGGTCCGCAGTGGCCGTCGTCGGAAGTCGCGGCTGATGAGGAGTTGGTTGCGACTGCTGGCACGGTAGGGCATGAGTTGCCCGTCGAGGATGAACCGACGTCGGGTCCTCAGTGGCCGTCGTCGGAAGTCGCGGTTGATGAGGAGTTGGTTGCGACTGCCGGCACGGTAGGGCATGAGTTGCCCGTCGAGGATGAACCGACGCCGGGCCCGCGGTGGCTGGCGTCGGAAGTCGCGGCCGATGAGGAATTGGTTGCGACTGCCGGCACGGTAGGGCATGAGTTGCCCGTCGAGGATGAACCGACGCCGGGCCCGCGGTGGCTGACGTCGGAAGTCCCGGCCGACGAGGAGTTGGTCGCGAGCGCCGGCACGCTGACGCACGAAGTGCCCGTCGCCGACGAACCATCGGCGATCGCGATGGAGGACGACGCCACAAGACACGTCCCCGTCGAAGCGGAAACGACGACAGGCCCGGAAGCCACGGCGGACGAAACGCTCCTCGCCACCCCGGCATGGGAAGTCGAACAGCAACCCGCTCCTGCAGCCGAGGACGACGCGTCGGCCGCCGAACCCTTGACGAGTGAGAAGCCCGCAGTCGACGAACCCCTGCCGGCGAGTCCAGTGGACGATGATGCGACCGTCACGACGGCTCTCATCGACCACGAACCGCCGACCGAGCAGATTTCGGTCGAAACCCCGGTCGTCGAAGAAGCGCCGACGGCGAAGGTCCCCTTCTTCGCCCGGCTGCTGCGCAGGAAGACCCGGGACGCCGACGAGGCGCCGACCACCGAAATCGCCAAACCGGCTCGTAAGCAAGAGGTTCCGGCGGTCGGCAAGGCGCCGGCCAAGAAGGCCCCGCCCGCCAGAAAGGTCCCACCCAGGAAAGTCCCGCCGGGCAAAGTGGCCCCCGCCAAGAAGGCCCCACCGGCCAAACTGTGGCCGGACAAGAAAGCGCCCGCGGCGAAGGCCGCGCCGACGAAGAGGATGCCGGCCGCCAAGGTGTCGCCCGCCAAGCGCCGCCCGAAGCTGCCGTACGAGCCGTTCGGCCCGGGCTCCGCTCGCGCGACCCCGGAGGGCGGCGGCCCGTCGGGATGGACCGTCAAGGGCCGCACCGACACCAGGCTGTACTACACACCCGACGACGCGACATACGACCTCACCGTCGCGCAAGTCTGGTTCAAGAACGAAGAGTCAGCCGCGCGTGCGCTTTTCACGCCCTGGAGCAAGAGCACCCGCAAGCACTAGCTGGGAGCCGGGAGGCGCAGCACGAGCCGCGCGCCGCCCAGCGGGCTGTTCTCCAGCGCTGCCGTCCCGCCGTGCAGATGCGCCTGCTGGGCGACCAGCGCCAAACCCAGGCCGGACCCGGAATGGGAGGCAGTCGACCCGCGCGAGAACCGCTCGAACACGACCTCGCGTTCCTCTTCGGGCACCCCGCTGCCGTTGTCGTCGACGGCTATCTCGACCCCTTCGCGCGAGCTGACGGCCGAGAGCTGGACTCGGCTCGCGCCGCCGTGTTTGACCGCGTTGGCGATCGCGTTGTCGACCGCCAGGCGCAGGCCCGCGGGTAACCCGACGATGATGCAGGTCGGCGAGGGCACCAGCGAGACGTCGAGGTTGGGGTACACCCGCATGGCGTCATGGGCGGCGCGGTCGAGCAACTCGGTGATGTCCACCGGGACGTGGTCGTCGAATGTCGACAGTTCGCCCTGCGCCAGCCGTTCGAGGGCGCTCAGCGTCGCCTCGATCCGCGACTGGGTGCGCACGACGTCGTTGAGCACCTCCTTGCGCTGGTCCTCGGTCATGTCCAGAGTGGAGAGCACCTCGAGGTTGGTGCGCATCGCGGTCAGGGGCGTGCGCAGCTCGTGGGACGAGACGGCGGCGAAGTCGCGCGCCGAGGCCAGCGCCTCCTTGGTGCGGTTCTGCTCGTCCCAGATCCGTTGCAGCATGCCCCTCATCGCCTCGGCGATCTCGACGGCCTCGCTGGCGCCGTGCACCTCGACGCGCGGCGCCTCGTCGCCCGCATCGATCGAACGAGTCTGCTGCGCAAGCTGTTTGAATGGCCGCACCGCGAATGCGGCCAGCAGCCAAGCGAATACGGCCGCGGCCCCGATGGCGAACCCGCAGATCAGCATGACCCGCCGGTGCAGGTTGTTGGTCTCGGCGATGGTGGCGTCGTACGTCGCCCCCACCGCCAGCGACGACGGCTCCGGGCCGGGGATCTCCACCGTGCGCACGCGGTAGCGCACCCCGTCCACGTAGGTGTCCGCGTAGTCGATGTTGAGCTTGGGCAGCGTGACGTCGGAGTTCGACTTGACCTGGTTTCCGCGGCGGACGGTCATGATGGCGTCGTTGTCGTTGGGCGAGCGCGGGATCTCGTCGAGTCCTCGCGGCAGGAACGGGATCGCGAATCCGGCGGCCTCGTCGAGGCGACGGTCCAGGCGCTCCTTGCGGTCGTTGGTGATGCCGACCCACACGACGGTGCCGACGATCAGGACGGGAATCGCGGCGCCGATGGCCGTCGCGAGCACCACCCGGGTCCGCAGCGACGGCGTGCGGGCAACGATCCGGGAAAGCAGGTTCATGGCGGTGGCGCGGGGATCACTGCATACGCAGCACGAACCCGACTCCGCGGACGGTGTGCAGCAGCCGGGGGCCGCCGTTGGCCTCCAGCTTGCGGCGCAGGTAGCCGATGAAGACGTCGACGACGTTGGTGTCGGCGGCGAAGTCGTAACCCCAGACCAACTCGAGCAGTTGGGCCCGCGAGAGGACAGCGGTCTTGTGCTCGGCCAGCACCGCCAGCAGGTCGAACTCCCGCTTGGTCAGGTCGACGTCGACTCCGTTGACACGGGCCCGGCGGCCCGGGATGTCGACCTCCAGCGGACCCACCGTGATGGTCTCCGACGACGACGTGGCGGTGGCGCCGCGGCGGCGCAGCAGGGCCTTCACCCGCGCGACGAGTTCGGCCAGCACGAAGGGCTTGACCAGGTAGTCGTCGGCGCCGGCCTCCAGTCCGGCGACCCGGTCGTCGACCGAGCTGCGGGCGCTGAGCACGCACACCGGCACGTCGTTGTCCATGGCCCGCAGCGCCGTGACCACGCTGACGCCGTCGAGCACGGGCATGTTGATGTCGAGCACGATCGCGTCGGGACGCGTCTCGGTCGCGCTGCGCAGCGCCTCGGCGCCGTCGACCGCCGTGGAGACCTCGAAACCGGACAGGCGCAGCCCGCGTTCGAGGGAGGCCAGCACGTCGGAGTCGTCGTCGACGACCAAGACCCGCGGTGAGGTGGCGCCAGTGTCCATGCGGCCATTTTGCCTGATTGTCGGCTATGGCGGTGGGAGGTGGGCCTCGCCAGTGTCGGCGCCCGTCGCGGGATCGCGACGGGCGGTGCACCGGTCACGAAGAAGACTTCACCCGAGGCCGCTCAGCCGGAGCGCCAGCTGGTGCCGCACGGCGGGCACCTCCCCGGCCAGGCGCAGCCCCGAGTTGCGGACCGGCCGCAGCGGGCGCGGCACCGTCGCGACCCGGGTCAGGCGCCCGGTCAGCCGCAGCACCCGCTGGGCGCGCCGCCGCTGGGCGGCGCAATAGGCGTCCAGCGCCGCGTCGGCGCCCCCGTTGAGCACCTCCGACAGCGCGCCGGCCAGGGCGGCGGCGTCGGCGATACCGAGGTTCATGCCCTGACCGCCGGCCGGGCTGTGCACGTGTGCGGCGTCGCCGGCCAGCAGCAACCGGCCGGCCCGATAACTGTCGGCGACCCGGTGGTGGATACGGAATCGGGTGCCCCACACCATCTCGCTGACCCGGGTCCGCCCCGGCCCGAATGCGCGGCTGTCGAGCAGCGCCTCCACGAAGCCGGGCGACGGAACCTGCGGCGCGTCCGCGACCGGCGCGACGACGCGGAAGATGTCGCCGGGCAGCGGCGCCAGCACGGTAAAGCCCTCGTTGGCGCAGAACAGGACCACCTCGTCGCGGGGCGCCTCGCCGGTGACCCGGACGTCGGCGAGCGTGAACGATTCGGCGTATTCCCCGCCGGAGAAGCCGATCCCGGCGAGGTCGCGGACCGTGCTGTGCATGCCGTCGGCGCCCACGACGTAGGAGGCGGTGACGGTGCTGCCGTCGTCGAAGGTGGCCGTGACGCCGTCCGCGTGCCGGGCGAGGGCGGTCAGGGTCTTTGGCCGCAGCACCGAGCCGCCCAGTTCGTGCAGCCGTTCCAGGAGGAGCCGCTCGGTGTCGGCCTGGGAGAGCATCAGCGTGTACGGGTGTGCGGTGGGCAGCGCGCTGAAGTCGATCGGGACCAGGACCCGTCGGCCGTTGCGCATGGTGAACCGCGGCGCGATGAGCCCGGCGTTGACCATGCGCCTGGCCACGTCGAGGTCGTCGAGGATGTCCAACGTGTGCGCGGCGACGGCGGCCGCCCGGGAAGTGTTGGCCCCCGCGGGCTGCTTGTCGACCACGATCGCCCGGATTCGGCGCGCGATCAGCGAGGCGGCGAGCGTCAGGCCGGTGGGACCGGCGCCCACGACCAGGACATCGGTGTCGTTCATGAGGATCTCCTCTCGAGGCGTAAGTCAACGCTTGTTGGCATACCCTCATGCTGGCGCGGCGCGGCGCATAAGTCAACACTTGTTGGCCTACAATCGTTGACATGAAGCGATCATCGGAGCGAACCAAGGCGGCCATCCTCTCTGCCGCCCGCGAGCGATTCGGGACGGCCGGCTTCCAGGGCGCCACCATCCGCGCTATCGCCGCCGACGCCGGGGTGGACCCGGCGATGGTGATGCGCTACTACGGCAGCAAAGACAAATTGTTTGCCGCGGCGGCGGAATTCGACCTGCGGTTCCCCGACCTGACGGCGATCGACCGCGGGCAGGTCGGGCGGTCGCTGGTGCGGCACTTCCTCGACCGCTGGGAGGGCGACGAGCCGCTGGTGATCCTGCTGCGCTCCAGCGCGACCAACGCCGACGCGGCACAGCGGATGCACGAGATCTTCGGCGCCCAGCTCGAACCGCTGGTGGCCTCGCTGGCTCCGGAGGGAGAGGCGGCAACTCGGGCCGGGCTCATCGCGACCCAGATCCTGGGAATGGCGTGGTGCCGCTTCGTCTTGCGGCTACCGCCCGTCGCCGAGATGACCCGTGACGAGATCGTGGACTGGCTCGGACCGACGGTCCAGCGCTATCTCGGCCTGCCCGAGGGCTGATCGGCCTCATCGCAAACCACGACACGTAAACGATTGCGACGACACGCCGGGCGGATTCATACGGTCAGTGCAACATCCGTTGTTTTGAGGAGTTGCCATGCCGAGTGGTTATCCGTTTTCGAGGGCGGTGCGGCGAGAGTTTTTGGATCTGGTGTGCCAAG
>NZ_CACRUY010000090.1 GCF_902652685.1 Mycobacterium sp. Marseille-P9652 | reverse complement strand
GCACCCCTACCCCACCCCGGTCGAAGACTGCTACTCGGCGCTGCTGTGGCTGGCCCGCCAGCCATGGGTGGACGCGGACCGCGTCGCCGTCGGGGGTGCCAGCGCCGGCGGCCATTTCGCCGCGGCGGTGGCGCACCGGGCCCTCGATCGCGGGGACGTCCGACTCGCCTTTCAGATGCTGGTGTATCCGATGCTCGACGACCGCACCGGCGCGCACGGGGAGGTGCGAAAGCACCTGATGTGGACGGGAAGCGACAACCAACTGGCGTGGCGGTGGTACCTCAACGGCGCGGACCCGAGGGCCGCCGCGCCGGCGCGCCGGGAGGACCTCTCGGGCCTGCCCCCCACGTGGATCGGCGTCGGGACGCTCGACCTGTTCCACGAGGAGTGCGTGGAGTACGCGCGGCGACTGCGCGAGGCCGGTGTCGACGTCCACGAAGAGATCGTCCCGGGCGCCTTCCACGCGTTCGACCAGGTGGTGGAGAAGGCGCCGGTGTCCTCGAGGTTCTTCGCCAGCCAATGCGACCATCTGCGGAAAGCCCTCATGGCAAGTTGACTGCAAAGTTTGCGTATCGTGCAACCATGACTGTCATGGCCAACCAGATGGGCCTTCGCGAACGGCGCCGCCGGCAGACCAGCGCCGACATCCGCGACGCGGCGGTACGGCTGGCGGGCGAGCGCGGATTCGACAAAGTCACCATCGAGGAGATCTGCGCCGAGGCGGGGATCTCGACACGGACCTTCTTCAACTACTTCCCCACCAAAGAGTCGGCCATCGCGTACGGCCCGTCCGACCTGCCCCCGGAACTGGCCGAGGAATTCATCGCAGCCGGACCGGCGCCCTACCGCGTGGTGCTGGCGGAGCTGATCACCCTGGCGGCCCACCATCTGCGCGACGTCCCGCCGCGGCGCGAACAGGCCGCCGGCATGCTGGAACTCGCGAAGACCACCCCGGCCGTACTGGCCGCATTCCTCGCCGAGCTGGAGCGCTTCCAGACCCAACTGACCGGCATCGTCGCCCGTCGCCAAGCCATGGAGCCGGACGACGAGATCGTGGCCCTCATCGCGGCCCTGGCGCTGACGGCGGTGCGTTCGGGCATCGAGCGCTGGGCCGGCGAAGATCCGAAGGACCACGACGACACGCCGATGCCCTACGTCGAGCGCGCCGCGGCCCTGGTCAACAGCATCTTCACGACGTGAGCTACCGGAAAGTAACCTAGATCACTTCGTTGCACTGTCTGCAAAGAATGCAGCCAATGTACTATGCTCTGGTGGTGCTTATTGACGGTTCGGCGACCTCCCGGCGGCCGTCCCCAGTCCCGGCGACCGCGAGTATCGGAGTCGCGGCGTTCTACGAAGTTTGTTGCGGCGCAAGGTGATACGACGACGACCTTGCGATGACGACCGCGGTTGAGTGACGAGGAGGAATTCCGGGCGAATGTCGAAGCTCGTGCGCAATGCCTGGTTGCCGCTGCTGATCGTGGCCGTCGTCGTGGTCGGCGGGTTCACCGTCGCGCGGGTCAAATCGTTCTTCGGCGCGCAGGACACCGGCGTGCTGACGAGTCCGCGGCTCGACGATTCCAAGCCGTTCAAGCCGAAGGTCGTCAAGTACGAGGTGTTCGGCTCAGCCACCCACGCCAACGTCAACTACCTGGACCTGGGCGCCGACCCGAAGCGGGTCGACGGCGCGCCGCTGCCGTGGACGCTGGTCCTCAGCACTACCGCGCCGTCGGTCTTTCCCAACCTCTCGGCGCAGAGCGACGGTGACCGCCTCGGTTGTCGCATCACCATCGACGACGAAGTCAAGGACGAGAACATAACCAACGGCGTGCACGCCCTGACCTTCTGCCTGGTGAAATCAGCATGAGCGCGATACATAGAGGCACAGCGGACGCCGCCGACGCCCGGACCGACGCGATTCCCGTCTCCGGACATGTTGAACGGCCGGCCATTCCGCGCCTGATCCGTACGCTCGCCCTGCCGATCATCCTCGGCTGGATCGGGATCATCGCCGTCCTGAACACCGTCGTCCCGCAGTTGGACGAAGTGGGCAAGATGCGCTCTGTGTCGATGTCCCCGGACGACGCGCAGTCGGTGGTCGCGAACAAGCGCATGGGCGAGGTGTTCAACGAGTACAAGTCCAACAGCTCGGTGATGATCGTCCTCGAGGGCCAGAACCCGCTCGGCGCGGACGCGCACGCCTACTACGACGAGATGGTCAAGAAGCTCGACGCCGACACCAAGCACGTCGAGCACGTGCAGGACATGTGGAGCGATCCCCTCACCGGGGCGGGCGCGCAGAGCAACGACGGCAAAGCCGCCTACGTCCAGGTGTATCTCGCCGGTAACCAGGGCGAGGCCCTGGCCAACGAGTCTGTCGAGTCGGTGCAGAGCATCGTCAAGAGCGTGCCCCCGCCCACCGGGGTGAAGGCCTACGTCACCGGGCCCGCCGCGCTGATGGCCGATCAGCACACGGCGGGCGACCGCAGCTTGCAGGTGATCACGGCGGCGACGTTCACGGTCATCATCGCGATGCTGCTGCTGGTGTACCGGTCGATCGTCACGGTGTTGCTGACGCTGGTGATGGTCGTGCTCGAGCTGTCCGCCGCGCGCGGGATGGTGGCCTTCCTCGGCTACTTCAAGATCATCGGGCTCTCGACGTTCGCCACGAACCTCCTTGTCACGCTGGCGATCGCGGCGGCCACCGACTACGCGATCTTCTTGATCGGCCGATATCAGGAGGCCCGGGCGGTCGGCGAGTCACGAGAAGAGGCGTACTACACCATGTACAAGGGCACGGCGCACGTCGTGCTCGGGTCCGGCCTGACGATCGCCGGCGCCACCTTCTGCCTGCACTTCACCAACCTGCCCTACTTCCAGACGCTGGGCATTCCGCTGGCGATCGGCATGGTGGTGGTCGTGGCGGCCGCGTTGACCCTGGGCCCCGCGGTGATCTCGGTGGCCTCGCGCTTTCGCAAGACACTGGAACCCAAGCGCGCCCAACGGATTCGCGGCTGGCGCAAGATTGGGGCCCTCGTCGTTCGCTGGCCCGGCCCGATCCTGATCATGACGATCGGCATCGCGCTGGTCGGCCTGCTGACCCTGCCTGGCTACCGCACCAACTACAACGACCGCAAATACCTGCCCGCCGACCTGGCCGCGAACGAGGGGTACGCGGCCGCCGACCGGCACTTCTCGCCGGCCCGGATGAACCCCGACGTGCTGATGATCGAAAGCGACCACGACCTGCGCAACTCCGCGGACTTCATCGTGATCGACAAGATCGCCAAGGCGGTGTTCCGCGTGCCGGGAATCGCCCGGGTGCAGGCGATCACCCGCCCCCAGGGGACGCCGATCGAGCACACCTCGATCCCCTTCCAGATCAGCATGCAGGGCGTCAGCCAGCAGATGAACCAGAAGTACCAGGAAGACCAGATGGCCGACATGCTGCACCAGGCCGACATGATGCAGACGACCATCGACAGCATGACCAAGATGCAGAGCATCACCACGCAGATGGCCGCCGACATGCACGTGATGGTCGGCAAAATGCACAGCATGACGATCGACGTGGCTGAATTGCGCGACCACATGGCCGATTTCGAGGACTTCTTTCGGCCGATCCGCAGCTACTTCTACTGGGAGAAGCACTGCTACGACATCCCGGTGTGCTTCTCGCTGAGGTCGGTGTTCGACGCCCTTGACGGCATCGACACGATGACCGACGACATCCAGAGCCTGCTGCCCGTCATGGACCACCTGGACACCCTGATGCCCCAGATGGTGGCGCTCATGCCGTCGATGATCGACAACATGAAGGCCATGAAAACCACGATGCTGACCATGTATTCGACCCAGAAGGGGCTACAGGATCAGCAGAACGAGGCGCAGAAGAACTCCAACGCCATGGGCAAGGCGTTCGACGCGTCCAAGAACGACGACTCGTTCTACCTGCCGCCGGAGACCTTCAACAACGCCGAATTCAAGAAGGGGATGAAGAACTTCCTGTCCCCGGACGGCCACGCCGTGCGCTTCATCATCAGCCACGATGGCGATCCGATGTCGCCGGACGGGATTGCGCACATCCCGGCGATCAAGAAGGCCGCCTACGAAGCGCTCAAGGGCACGCCGCTGGAGGGGTCGAAGATCTATCTCGCCGGCACGGCGTCGATGTACAAGGACCTCCGCGACGGCAACACCTATGACCTGTTGATCGCCGGAATCGCTTCGCTATGCCTGATTTTCATCATCATGCTGCTCATCACCCGGGGCGTGGTGGCGTCGGCGGTGATCGTCGGCACGGTGCTGCTGTCGCTGGGTGCCTCGTTCGGCCTGTCGGTCCTGATCTGGCAACACCTGATCGGCATCGAATTGCACTGGATGGTGCTCGCGATGTCGGTCATCATCCTGCTGGCCGTCGGCGCCGACTACAACCTGCTCCTGGTGGCGCGGTTCAAGGAGGAGATCCACGCCGGGCTGAATACCGGGATCATCCGGTCGATGGGCGGGACGGGCTCGGTCGTCACCTCGGCGGGGCTGGTGTTCGCGTTCACGATGATGACGATGGCGGTCAGTGAGCTGACCGTCATCGGGCAGGTCGGCACGACGATCGGCCTGGGGCTGCTGTTCGACACGCTCATCGTGCGGTCGTTGATGACGCCCGCGATCGCGGCGCTGCTGGGCAAGTGGTTCTGGTGGCCGCGACGCGTTCGGCAACGGCCGGTGCCGTCGCCGTGGCCCACACCCAAGAAGGAGAACGCGGCCCTGGCGCCGGCGGCGATGCAGTGACATCGCCCCCTCACGCTGACCTCCATCGAGCCTGCGCTCAGCGGGCCGAGCCCGCGTCCACCGCGTGTCTCCGGCTCACGAGGTAGCGCTGGCCGCAGTCTCGATGCAAGAGAGCTCGAAGCGGCTCAGACCAGAACTAGGTGACCCAGTCGGGCTGCTGGCCGACATCGACCGCCGAGAAGTCTTTGTGCGCAAGCCCGGCGGTGGTGCCCCCGTCGACCACGAATTCCGAGCCGGTCGAATAACTCGACTCGTCGCTGGCGAGGTAGACCACGAGCTGGGAAACCTCCTTGGGCTCGCCGATCCGGCTCAGCGCGGTGGTGAAGATGTCCTCGGGAACCCACTCGGTCATGGGCGTCTTGATGAGCCCCGGGTGAATCGAGTTGACCCGAATCCCGCTGGGGCCCAACTCGAGCGCCGCCGACTTGGTCAGCCCGCGGACCGCGAACTTGGTCGCGGTATAGCCGTGGCAGGCGATGGTGCCGGCCATCCCCTCGATCGAGGAGATGTTGATGATCGACCCCCGCCCCGCTTCCTTCATGGGTTTGGTCACGGCGCGGATGCCCAGGAACACGCCCGTCAAGTTGATGTCGAGGATGCGCTGCCACTCGGAGAGCTCGTAGTCCTCGATGGTGCCGATGTTGATGATGCCCGCGTTGTTCACGAGCACGTCGACCGATCCGAACTCGCCGATGGCGGTGGCCACCGCGGCATCCCACTCCGCCGGCTTGGTCACGTCGAGGTGGACGTAGCGGGCGGCGTCACCCACCTCGACCGCGAGCGCCTTGCCCTCGTCGTCGAGGATGTCGCCGAACACCACTTTCGCGCCCTCGGCCACCATCGTCCGCACGTGCGATGCGCCCATCCCCCGGGCGCCGCCACTGATCAGCGCGACCTTCCCCGCCAACCGTTCTGCCACTGCATTTCTCCTGTCGTCTGCGTTTCAAGCACCATACGTACCGCACGCAAAGTATGGCCAGAGAACCATTTGCATTCGGACCCGAAAGATTTGCTGCTCGACTGACCGACGCCTGACTGAGCGGTATGGTGACGTGGCGGTCGGAATTTGTCTCACGTCGAACAAGGCCTCGGTCTCGACCCCCGGGTTGATGACTGGCCTTCGACGGCCTTCTGAACTCGCCGGCCCGCTGCGAGGAGGCGTCACGAGTGCTTGACGAACCCGCGCCCCGTGACGGCGCCTCGCCCGCTCAGCCACCGAGGGTCACGGACGCTGACCTGGCCCGAGCGGTGTCGGGTGTCGGACTGACCGCCGTCTTTCAACCCATCGTGTCCCTGGCCGACGAGTCGATCGTGGGCTTCGAGGCGCTGAGCCGCTGGCTGATGTTCGACGAACCGCACGCTGAATTGGTATTCGAATACGCTGCGCGGAACGACCGCCTCGAGGAACTCGATCACCTCTGCATCCAGTCCACAATCGATGCGGCGGCGCACGCGGCGTTGCCCGAGGACGTGCTCTTGCTGATCAATTGCGAACCGGCCAGCGCCTTCTTCGCCGGTCGGGCGGACACCCCGGCCGGGGGCGGCCGGCATCGACGTCAGCTGGTGTTCGAGGTGACTGAGCGGGAGCTGCTGACACACACGGATGCGTTGCTGCGCAAAGTGGCTGCGATCCGATCGGCGGGTTTTGCGGTGGCGCTTGACGACGTCGGTGCGCGACCTTCGTTGAGCAGCGCCCTTGATGTCGTGGGGCCCGATCTGGTGAAACTGGACATGAGCATCGTCCGGGCGCAGTCACGCGACGAGATCGCACACATCATGACCGCGGTCTCCGCCTATCAACAGCGAAGCGGCGCAGTCATTCTCGCTGAAGGCATTGAAAATGCTCAGCACCGCGAGCAGGCCACGGCAGCGGGGGCCACGTTGGGTCAGGGCTACCTTTTCGGCAAACCCGGGCCGCTTTCGAGGCCATTTCCGCCACCCTGGACGCTGCAGCGGCGGCGTCAGGTCACCGATGTCGACGGAACTCCGTTTGAGGTGGTGTCGGGATCCACCGAGGTGCGGGTGACCCGCAAACCCACGCTCGTGGCCCTGTCTCGACGCATTGAGGAATATGCGTTGCGCGCGGCCGAGTTTCCCATTGTGCTCTCCGCTATGCAGCACGGCCGGCACTACACTTCGGCAACCCGTGCGCGGTACGCGGGGTTAGCGACGTCGTCGGCGCTGGTGGTGGTTTACGGCCGCGATATGCCGGCGGACGTTGGTGCCGGGGTACGCGCGGTGCAGCTCAATCCATCGGACCCGCTGTCCCGGGATTGGATGGTGCTGACCCTTGGGCCGCTGTCCGCGGCTGCGCTGGTGGCCCGGGATCGGACGGGGCCGGACGACGTCGAAGTGGCGGAATCCGAACGCCTCTTCGACTTTGCAGTCACCTACGACCGTGACATGGTGGCCGCTTTGGCGCGCCACCTCCTTCGGCGCATGGACTGAATTGCGGCCGAGGGGTTGCGAAGTCATCGCACCCCTGCCGCGGGCAGCGTAGGGCGGCCGCTCATGCCGCCGGCGCGAGCACGATCGCTGAGTTGTGACCGCCCATTCCCAACGAGGTCTTCAATGTGAGTTCATCTCGCATCGGCGTGGCTCCGTCGAGGAGCCGGGGGTGCCCCGGCGCGACGGTGGGCGGCGCGGGCACGACATGGTGGTCGTAGCCCAGCGCCGCCGCGGCGATTTCGACGGCGGCGGCGGCACCCTGGCAGTGCCCGGCCAACGGTTTGACCGAGTACAGGTGCGGGCGTCCGGCGAGAAGCTGGTCCAGCAAGCCGCTTTCGGCGGCGTCGCACTGCGCGGTGCCTGGCCCGTGGGCGTTGAGGTAGCCGATTTCGCCGGGCCTCACCTGCGCCGCGGCCAGAGCGTCGAGCACGCACCGATCCACATGCACGCGGGTCGGGTCGACCGATGTCACGTGGTAGGCGTCATGCGACATCGCGCCGCCGAGCACCGCTGCGTACGGAGTCCGTGCGCGCCGCGAGAGAACAAACGCGACGGCGGCTTCGCCGACGGCGAACCCGCGACTGCCCTGCTGGAAAGGCCGGCACGCGTCCAACGGCTCCGTGTCGACGACAGCGACACCCAGCCGCACGAAGTGATCAACGTTTTCGGGGGTCAACGACAGGTCGGTGGCGATGAACACCACGTCGTCGACCATCCCAGCGTCGAGCCACATCTTTGCCGTGATCAGACCCGCATTGCCTGAGGCGCACATCGCCGAGACATTCATCGCCGGCCCGTGAAAACCGAACTCCTGCATCAGTAGAGACGTCGGCGTCGACGGCATGAGGTTGAGGTAGTCGCGGCTGCGGCGGCGGCCGGCGTCGTCGAGGTAGAACGCGCGCCATTCCTCGGCTTCCGGCAACACCAGCGCGTGCACCACCCCGACGCGGCGCCCGGGATTCCAGCCGCGTTCACCCGCATCGGTGATCGCCTCGCGGGCCGCGGCGCGCATCGCCCGCGCGGACCGGCTCGCTCCGTCGGCCGGGTCGCCGCCCCCCGCGGGCACTCGGGCGAGCCATGCCTGCTGGTTGCCGTCACGGCCGTATCCGTCGAACAGCGCCGCCGCGGGCTTACCACTGAGCAGTCCCTTCCATAAGTCGTGGGCATCCCAGCCGTAGCCGCTGACCACGCCGATCCCGGTGATCATCATGGTGTTCCCGTGCATTCATTCCTCCTCGTAAAGACAGTTATCGATCGCCGATCTACCCTGATTAACCTTGAATTCGGCCGTTTCCACCAGCCAAACGTCGGCCTGACGAGAAATGACAGTTTCGCCGGGTTAGCGTGATGACGACACAGGGCCCGGCGGCAGGGTAAACGCGACTTGCGCAACGCGACGCGAGAAAGAGGATCGTGGACGTGACGACTGCGACCAGTGGTAGTCACGGCCGGCGCCCCGGGCCGACCCCGACTGACGGCGTCGATTCCGACTCGACGTCGAAAGTGCTCGAACAGCGCTACCGCCGACTGGTCGATCACAGTCCGGACGCGATCTGTGTTCACTCGGCGGGACGGATCGTCTATGTCAATGCCGCAGCGGTGCGATGGATGGCCGCGGAGTCGGCGAATCAACTCGTGGGACACCCGATCACCGACTTCGTCCATCCCGACTCGATCGCGCCGATGCTGACACGGATCGGGTCGTTGTCCAGGGAAGGTGACGCCACCGAGCCGGCCGAGGCGCTGATGCAGCGTTTCGACGGCACCACTCTGGCGGTGGAGTCGGTGTCGGTACTGACGGTGTGGGAAGATCAACCCGCCTACCAGGTGATTTTTCGTGACCTGACCGGTCAGAAGATGGCCGAGGCAACCTTGCGCTACCAGGCCGCACTAGTCAATCACGTCGCTGACGCGGTGATCGCGACGACCGCCGACGGAACTGTCACGAGCTGGAATCCGGCCGCCGAAGCCATCTACCGACGGCCCGCGACGGACGCTCTGGGCCTTCCGGTCAGCCACGCCGTCGGCGCGCCGGTCGATCCGGCGGCGATCCTCGCCGGCGGAGGCGTGCTGCACGCCACCCACCACGATTCCCTTGGCGCTGCGCTCACCGTGCGGGTATCGGCGGCGATCATGGATGAGGGCTATGTGTTGTTGTGTTGCGACCAGACCGCACTGCGCCGCGCCGAACAATATTTTCAGACCGTGGTGTCGTCCTTGGAGCAGGGCGTGATGGTGATCGACCACGATGGGCACCTGGAATTGTTGAATCCGGCGGCCAGGCGCATCATCGGCTTGCCGAGCACAGCTTCCGACCCCGACATTCCTCTCGACACACTCGCTGCGATCCCCTTCTACGACAGCGCCGGAGTGCGGCTACCCGACTCCGCAAAAACGTTCTGGGAGGCGGTGACTGACGGCGCCGGCTCGGGGACCACATACGGCATCGACCGAGTCGACGATGGCCGGCGTGTGTGGGTGTCGCTCAATTTGTCGCTGCTCGCCCCATACGATCCCGCGAGATCCGCGCTGCTGGTGTCGTTCACCGACGTCACCGAACAACACAACGCCCGTCAGCGCCTCATGCATGAGGCCGCCCATGATGCCCTCACCGGCTTGCCCAACCGCACGCAAGCCATGCGCCGGATCGCCGAAGCCCTCACCGACGACGCACATCGGCGCCTGGCCGCGCTGCTGTTCATCGACCTCGACAACATGAAGCTGGTCAACGATTCCCTTGGCCACGCGGCCGGCGACGAGATGATCCGCATCGCCGCCCAGCGCCTGCGCGAGGAGATGCGGATGGGGGATCTCATCGCGCGGTACGCGGGTGACGAATTCGTCGCCCTCATCGTCGGCGACACCGGCCGAAGCGAGCTCGAGGCACTTTCGGCCCGGATCCATCAGGCATTGCACACGCCCGTCGTGATCAGCGGCACAACATGGTTCATCAGTGCAAGCATCGGAGTAGTCGTGATCCTCGAGCTTGAACACTGCAGCCCCGGCGAGCTTTTGCGCTACGCCGACCAAGCCATGTACCGGGCCAAAGCCGCCGGCGGAGGAACCACCGCCTACAGCAGCTTCCCGCGCGGCAAGCCACGCGCCTCCGTAGTTCACCGGTCCGACGAAGCCGGATCATCCATTCAGTGACGCAAGGGCGCTCAGGCGACGCTTCCGCGCACAGTAGGCGCTCGAGCTTGTGAATGGTTCGTTACGTACTCACGATGTCAAATACCGCCGCGGCGGAGGTGACCGCCTTGTCGGCGTTGCCCTCGTCGTGCAGAAGCATGCGCACGCCGACGCGTCCAGGGCCGGCATGCGCGGTGCCCTCGACGCGGAACGGGCCTACCTTGCCGCGCGACATGAACATGACGTGCCAGCTGACGACATGCAGTCGGCGCGTTCCCGCGATCGCCGCGGCCAAGTCGATGGCCGCGGTTTCGAGGACGACGTGTTGCGGCCCGATGTGCAAAGCCGCATCGGGCGAGGCCAATTCGACGCTCAGCTCCGGCAACACCCAATGCCCGTCGGCGCGTTGGGCGGCGCCGAACGCCTTCCACAGGGGCGGCAGGTCGGCCGAATCCTCGATCACCAGTTCGGTGCCCGAGACGTCCATGCGGTCCAAGCCGTCCGGTGGGACGCCGATGACCGCGCCCTGCCCTTCGTTGAAGGCGATCACCCGCTCGCGATCGTCGGCGTCGACGATCACGCACCGTCCATAGCCCATGGTGCGGCCCTGGTGCACGATGCCGGAACCGACGATGGCGACCCTGTTCACGTCGTACCCGGGGTCGACGATCTGCACCGACGCGATCACCGGGTTGGGGACCGCGACCATGTCGGTCTGGCAGCCCTCGGGCGACGCGATCGCCAAGGGAGCCACCATGATCCCGCCGGCCTCATTCCGCATGTCGCGGCGGATGACGACGGTGTCGTCGGGTTCGCCGATGTTCATGGCCGAGTGGTTGCGGCCGATGTAGCGATAGCTGAGCAGACCGGTCCAGCGGCGGAACAACTCGTCGCGGTACGCACCGGCGTCGTTGCTGAGTTCCCGGATGTCGCGAAGTCGGTCACTCACGACTGGCCGCCCCTGCGGTGTTCAGCTTCACCGCGGCGCGGATGAGCGCCTTCAGAGCCTTCTCGTCGATGTCGTCCCCCTGGCGGAAGTCGATGGCACGCCGGGTATTGCCGTCCAGGCTGGCGTTGAACATCCCGGAGGGATCATCCAGCGCAGCGCCCTTGGCGAAGGTCATCTTCACGACGTCCTTGTAGGTCTCGCCGGTGCAGATCATGCCGTCGTGATACCAGACCGGCACCCCCCTCCACTTCCACTCCTCCACGACGTCGGGATCGGCCTGCTTGACCAGTTTCCTTATCGCGGAGAGCGTTTCCCCGCGCCAATCCCCCAGCTCCCGGATCCGCGCGTCGATGAGCCGGGAGGGAGACTCCGCTGCCTCGGATTTCTGCGGTTTGGCCATGGTTGTCGTCCCCTCCCGTCACGTCCGTACACCGATCTTATGGCCCGAGCATCCACCGACAGATTTACACTTCCCGCGCGCAATGTCACGCTTGGCGTGTTCCTGGCAACCGCTGATCGACGAGAAGGGCGCCGCGATGCAGCAGACCACCGAAGACCACGCCGCCGCACTGCTGGAGATCGAGTCGATCAAGCGCCTCAAGGCGCGCTACTGCCGTCACCTGGACACCAAGGACTGGGCGGCCTGGCGGGCCCTCTTCGCCGATGACATGGTCAGCGACACCACCGCGGCCGGCGGCAAGCTGATCGTCGGCGCCGACGAGTTCGTCGCGTTCACCCGCAGGGCGCTGGGCCGCCCCAGCCAACGCACGGCGCACCAGGTGCATGCGCCCGAGATCGAACTCGTCTCCGCAACGGAGGCGCGCGGCGTGTGGGCGCTGCAGGACGTCGTACGGTTCGGGCCCGGCATCACGCTGGTGGGCTACGGCCATTACCACGAGACCTACGAGAAAATCGACGGGCGGTGGTTCATCAAGAGCTCCAAGCTGACTCGGCTGCGCGAGGACATCACCACTCCCCTGCTCTCCATCTACGTTTCCGATCGCATCCGCGCCGCCATCGGCCGGCTCGCCAAACGACTGGACTAGTTCATGGTCGCGACCCGCATCGCCCGGCCATGCCGCGCTCGCGATCGCGACTGATATGGGGGACATCTTGTCAAGTGGGCAGGGTGAAGCGGCGGCCGCAACCGTCGTCGCGGCCGCCGCTTCGTTGGCCAGATAAGTCGCTGGTGGGTGTCGAGC
>NZ_CACRUY010000089.1 GCF_902652685.1 Mycobacterium sp. Marseille-P9652 | reverse complement strand
CCGTAGGGGTCTGCCGGGGGGCCTGGATACTCGGGAGGCTGGCTCATGTCCGTCCTAGCTGTTCGCTCAACATGGGAACGCACGTGGGAACTTAGCAAAGAAGTCGCGGCGCCGCCCGCATTGCCGGCACGTGGTATGCCTGAAGCCGTGTCCGACGGTCTTTTCGACCTACCCGGCGCGGCAGGGACCGGCCCGCAGGGCCTGAGCGCGCCGGCCGGCGCGCCGCTCGCGGTCCGGATGCGGCCGGCGTCGCTGGACGAGGTGGTCGGGCAGTCGCACCTGCTGGGGCCGGGGTCCCCGCTGCGCCGCCTGGTCGAGGGCTCGGGGGTGGCGTCGGCCATCCTCTACGGACCCCCGGGGAGCGGCAAGACCACGCTGGCCGCGCTGGTCTCCCAGGCGACCGGCCGGCGCTTCGAGGCGTTGTCGGCGTTGTCGGCCGGCGTGAAAGAGGTTCGCGCCGTTATCGAAAAGGCCCGTCACGGCATCCTCAACGGCGAGCAGACCGTGCTGTTCATCGACGAGGTGCACCGGTTCTCCAAGACGCAGCAGGACGCCCTGCTGGCCGCGGTCGAGAACCGGGTCGTGCTGCTGGTGGCGGCGACCACCGAGAACCCGTCGTTCTCCGTCGTCGCCCCGCTGCTGTCGCGGTCGCTGATCCTGCAGCTGCGGCCCCTGACCGCCGACGACATCCGCACCGTCGTGGAGCGCGCGATCGACGACCCCCGCGGGCTGGGCGGCCGGGTGACCGTCGCGCCGGAGGCCGTCGACCTGATCGTGCGGCTGGCCGCCGGGGACGCCCGGCGCGCGCTCACCGCGCTCGAGGTGGCGTCGGAAGCGAGCGACGAGGTCACCGTCGAGACCGTCGAGCAGTCCCTGGACGAGGCGGCCGTGCGCTACGACCGCGACGGCGACCAGCATTACGACGTCATCAGCGCGTTCATCAAGTCCGTGCGCGGCTCCGACGTCGACGCCGCGCTGCACTACCTGGCCCGCATGCTGGTC
Source organism: Mycobacterium sp. Marseille-P9652 (assembly GCF_902652685.1). Taxonomy (GTDB): domain Bacteria; phylum Actinomycetota; class Actinomycetes; order Mycobacteriales; family Mycobacteriaceae; genus Mycobacterium. The sequence goes on along the minus strand of NZ_CACRUY010000089.1, from coordinate 11,888 downwards.
GCGGGGGAGGACCCGCGCTTCGTCGCGCGCCGGCTGATGATCCTGGCCAGCGAGGACATCGGCATGGCGGATCCGAGCGCGCTGCAGACCGCCGTCGCGGCGGCGCAGACGGTGGCGCTGATCGGCATGCCCGAGGCTCAGCTGACGCTGGCGCACGCCACCATTCACCTGGCCACCGCGCCGAAGTCCAACGCGGTCACCACCGCGCTGGCGGCCGCGATGGGCGACGTCAGGGCGGGCAAGGCGGGTCTGGTGCCGCCGCACCTGCGCGACGGGCACTACTCCGGCGCGGCCGCGCTGGGCAACGCGCAGGGTTACCGGTATTCTCACGACGACCCGGACGGCGTTGTGCCGCAACAATATCCGCCCGACGAGCTGGTGGGCGTGGACTACTACCGGCCGACGGGGCGCGGCGCCGAACGGGACATGGCCGGCCGGCTGGAGCGGCTGCGGGCGATCATCCGACGAAGGGGGCGGGCGTGAAGAGCTTCACCGACGAGGAGATGGGCCGATTGCTGCCCACCGCCAGGGAATACAGCGTCGTCATCCTCAAGCGCGGCCCCAGGTTCGGGGACGAGTCCTCGCCGCCGATCATCTGGGAGCACGGGCGGCGCAACTTCGGTCTGCGCGACGACGGCGTGCTGGCGGTGGTGCTGCCGGTGACCGACTCCTCCGACGTGTGCGGCATCGGGGTGTTCGCGGCGACGGTCGAGGAGACCACCGCGATCATGCAGGATGACCCGGGCGTGGCGGCGAACGTCTTCACCTACCAGGTGCACCCGTGCCGCGGATTCCCCGGGGACGCTTTGCCTTAGCGGGCCGGCGTTCGCCACCGGCGTCACTCTGGCGTGACGCTCGGCGGCGGCCGTCACTCTGGCGTGACGCTCGGCGACCCCGCTGCCCTGAGGAGCCGTTGCGCTAGACCAGCTCGGGCACCCGCAGCCCGGCGATGGCCAGCTCGAACTCGACCACGTCGATCACCTCGGCGCCCAGGTCGCGCACGCGCCTGCTGCGCAGCTCGCTCGCCTCGTCCGCGTTGCGGGCCATCGCGTCCATGCTGTCGAACGTCGAGCAGGACACCGCCCGGCGGCCCGCGGGGTGGTCGACCATGAGGCTGGCGCTGCAGAAGCCGTCGAGGCGCTCCATCTCTGGCAGCACGGACTGCCGGTAGAAGTCGAGCGAGCGGCCGAGCTGGTCCGGCACCACCTTCAGCCAGGTGGCCCGCACGCAGGCGCCCGCGCCGGAGCGGTGATCGCGGTGCAGCGAGGCGATCTCCCACTCCTCGACCCGGGCGCTGCCGTCGAACATCAGCGCGGCCCGGTCGCGGATCGGCGCCACCCGCTCGGCGCCGGCGCGCATCGCCTGCACGCTGTCCCAGGCGCTGGTGGCGATGCACATGCCGGACTGCCGGTCGACGAGCAGAGAAACGCCGACGAACCCGTCGATCTGCGACAGCGCCGGCATGACGACATCGCGGACGTGCGCGATGCCGATGTCGATGGAAAGCGGTTGCGCCTGGATGGTGGTGGAGCGTGCGTACACGATCGGCCTCCTACAGAGTCGGGGCTTTTCTCGAACGGACCCCGGTGGCCGCCACCGGGCCTACCGATTACCTTCCTCCTGCGCGCAATCGCCCGCAATGGGAAAGTGTGGCCGCGCTCACATTCGGTTGGCTGGCCGCGGCGCGCCCCCCGTAGGCTTGTCGGGATGCATACCGATGTGCTTGACGTGGACACCTCCCGTCGCCGCATCGTCGATCTCACCCAGGCCGTGCGCGGGTTCTGCTGGTCGCGCGGCGACGGCCTGTGCAACGTGTTCGTGCCCCACGCGACGGCGGGCGTGGCGATCATCGAGACCGGCGCCGGCTCCGACGACGACCTGGTCGAGACGCTCGAACGGCTGCTGCCCCGCGACGACCGCTACCGGCACTCCCACGGCTCGCCGGGCCACGGCGCCGACCACGTACTGCCGGCGATCGTGGCGCCCTCGGTGACGGTGCCGGTCACGGGCGGGGAGCCGCAGCTCGGCACCTGGCAGAGCGTGGTGCTGGTCGACCTCAACCGGGACAACCCGCGGCGCTCGGTTCGGCTCAGCTTTCTGGAGGGTTAGCGGGCGCACACTGGACCGCCGAATAGGCTGGACAGGTACGGCAGGCTACGAGGAAGAAGCAGACAACAGTGCAGACACACGAGATCAGGAAGCGATTCCTCGATCATTTCGTGAAGGCGGGCCACACCGAGGTGCCGAGCGCCTCGGTGATCCTCGACGACCCCAACCTGCTGTTCGTCAACGCGGGCATGGTCCAGTTCGTGCCGTTCTTCCTGGGCGCGCGCACGCCGCCGTACTCGCGGGCCACCAGCATCCAGAAGTGCATCCGCACGCCCGACATCGACGAGGTCGGCATCACCACCCGGCACAACACCTTCTTCCAGATGGCCGGCAACTTCTCGTTCGGCGACTACTTCAAGCGCGAGGCCATCGAGCTGGCGTGGGCGCTGCTGACCACCGGCGTCGAGGACGGCGGCTACGGCCTGGATCCCGAACGGCTCTGGGCCACCGTCTATCTCGACGACGACGAGGCCGCCGGGCTGTGGCGGGAGATCGCCGGCCTGCCGGCCGAGCGGATCCAGCGCCGCGGCATGGCCGACAACTACTGGTCGATGGGCATCCCCGGGCCGTGCGGCCCGTCGTCGGAGATCTACTACGACCGCGGGCCCGGATTCGGCGTCGACGGCGGTCCCGTCGCGAACGAGGACCGCTACCTCGAGATCTGGAACCTCGTGTTCATGCAGAACGAGCGCGGCGAGGGGACCACCAAGGAGGACTACGAGATCCTCGGGCCGTTGCCGCGCAAGAACATCGACACCGGCATGGGCGTGGAGCGGGTGGCCCTGGTGCTGCAGGACGTGCACAACGTCTACGAGACCGACCTGCTGCGGCCCGTCATCGACCTGGTCCAGGCGCGCGCCCCGCGCGCCTACGACGTCGGAAACCACGCCGACGACGTGCGTTATCGCATCATCGCCGACCACAGCCGCACCGCCGCGATCCTGATCGGCGACGGGGTGAGCCCCGGCAACGACGGACGCGGCTACGTGCTGCGCCGGCTGCTGCGCCGGGTCATCCGGTCGGCCAAGCTGCTGGGGATCGACAGCCCGATCGTCGGGGACCTGATGGCCACGGTGCGCGACGCGATGGGCCCGTCCTACCCCGAACTGGTCGACGACTTCGACCGGATCAGGCGCATCGCCGTGGCCGAAGAGACGGCCTTCAACCGGACGCTGGCGTCCGGCTCGCGACTCTTCGACGAGGTCGCCGGCGCGACCAAACGTGCTGGCGCGGCGGTGGTTTCGGGTTCGGACGCCTTCACGCTGCACGACACCTACGGTTTCCCGATCGACCTGACGCTGGAGATGGCCTCCGAGGCCGGCCTGACCGTCGACGAGGCCGGCTTCCACGAGCTGATGCTGCAACAGCGGCAGCGCGCCAAGGCCGACGCCGCCGCGCGCAAGCACGCGCACGCCGACCTTTCCGCCTACCGCGAGCTGGTCGACGCCGGGCCCACCGAGTTCACCGGGTTCGACGAACTGACTTCGGAGGCAAGGATTCTCGGCATCTTCGTGGACGGCAAGCGGGTGCCGGTGGTCGCGCACGCCGCCCACGGCGAGGCCGCCGTCGTCGACCGCGTCGAACTGGTGCTGGACCGCACGCCCCTCTACGCCGAGTCCGGTGGGCAGATCGCCGACGTCGGCGCGATCACCGGGGTTGGGTCGGGTGCCAGCGCCCGCGCGGCGGTCACCGACGTGCAGAAGATCGCCAAAACGCTGTGGGTGCACCGCGTCAACGTCGAGTCGGGGGAGTTCGTGGAGGGCGACACCGTCACCGCGGCGGTGGACCCGGAGTGGCGCCGCGGCGCCACCCAGGGGCATTCGGGCACCCACATGGTGCACGCGGCGCTGCGACAAGTGCTGGGGCCCAACGCCGTTCAGGCGGGATCGCTGAACCGGCCCGGCTACCTGCGCTTCGACTTCAACTGGCAGGGGCCGCTGACCGACGACCAGCGTGCCCAGATCGAAGAGGTCACCAACGAGGCCGTGCAGGCCGACTTCGAGGTGCACACCTTCACCGAAAAGCTCGAGAAGGCCAAGGCGATGGGCGCGATGGCGCTCTTCGGCGAGGCCTACCCGGACGAGGTGCGGGTCGTGGAGATCGGCGGGCCGTTCTCGCTGGAGCTGTGCGGCGGCACGCACGTGCACAACTCGGCGCAGATCGGGCCGGTGACGATCCTCGGCGAATCCTCGATCGGTTCCGGCGTGCGCCGGGTCGAGGCCTACGTCGGGCTGGACTCGTTCCGCCACCTCGCCAAGGAGCGCGCCCTGATGGCCGGGCTGGCATCGTCGCTGAAGGTGCCGTCCGAGGAGGTGCCCGCCCGGGTAGCCGGCCTCGTCGAGCGCCTCAAGGCCGCGGAGAAGGAACTCGAGCGGGCCCGGCAGGCCGGCGCGCGGGCGGCGGCAACCAACGCGGCCGCGGGCGCGGAGCGGATCGGTAACGTCCGTGTGGTGGCGCAGCGCATGTCGGGCGGGATGACGGCGGGCGACCTGCGGTCGCTGGCCGGTGACATCCGCGGCAAGCTGGGCAGCGAGCCCGCGGTGGTCGCGCTGATCGCCGAGAGCGAGGGGACGGTGCCCTACGTGGTGGCCGCGAACCCCGCCGCCCAGGACCTCGGCCTGCGCGCCAACGACCTCGTCAAGCAACTCGCCGCTGCGGTCGACGGCCGCGGCGGGGGCAAGCCCGACCTGGCCCAGGGCGCCGGCAAGGACCCGTCCCGCATCGAGGCGGCGCTGTCGGCCGTACGCGCGGAGGTAGAGAAAGCGCGGGTCGGCTGAGTGGACTCGGTGCAGCAGGAGGACCCCGGCCGCGGCAGAAGGCTCGGCGTCGACGCGGGCAGCGTGCGCATCGGCGTGGCCTGCAGCGACCCGGACGGCATCCTGGCGACCCCGGTGGAAACCGTGCGCCGCGACCGTTCCAACCGGCACCTGCGCCGGCTCGCCGAACTGGTCGCGGAGTACGAGGCGGTGGAGGTGATCGTCGGGCTGCCCCGCACGCTCGCCGACCGCATGGGCCCGGCCGCGCTGGACGCCATCGGCCTGGCCGACGCGCTCGCGGAACGGATCGCGCCGGTGCCGGTGCGCCTGGCCGACGAGCGGCTCACGACGGTCAGCGCGCAGCGCGCGATGCGGGCGGCCGGGGTGCGCGCCAAGGAGCAGCGGGCCGTCATCGACCAGGCGGCGGCGGTCGCGATCCTGCAGGGCTGGCTCGACCAGCGCCGCGCCGGAAAGGCCGCCCATGGTTGACAGCGCGCGGCGGGCCGATCCGGAGGCCGTGGGCCCGCCCCGGCACCGGATGAGCCGCGTCGACCGCAACCGGGCCGAGCGGGGGCAGCGGCGGCGGCGCTACGCCGGCCGCATCACCCTGGCCGTGATCACCGTGGTCGTGGTGGCGGCTGTCCTGGTCGGCGCGAAGCTCTGGCACACCATCTTCGGCTCCGGTGACGACTACAGCGGCGGCGGCAAGCGCGACATCGTGATCCAGATCCAGTCCGGCGACTCGACGACCATGGTCGGCGAGACGCTGCACGACAAGGGCGTCGTGCGCACCGTGCGGGCCTTCGTCAACGCCGCGCACGGCAACAGCGCGATCAACTCGATCCAGCCGGGCTACTACCGGATGCGCACCGAGATCCCGGCCGCCAACGCCGTCGCCCGGCTGGCCGACCCCGGCAGCCGGGTCGGGCGGCTCGTCATCCCGGAGGGCCGTCAGCTCGACGACACCACCGACATGAAGACGAACGTGGTCACCCCGGGGATCCTCACGCTGATCTCGCGCGCCACGTGTGTCGACCTCGACGGCGACCGGCACTGCGTGCCGGTGGACGACCTGCGGGCCGCGGCGACCAACAGCGCTCCCTCCGTGCTGGCGGTGCCGCCGTGGGCCATGGAGCCGGTCACCGAGCTCGGCAAGGACCACCGCCGCATCGAGGGGCTGATCGCGCCCGGGACGTTCAACGTCGACCCGTCGGCGTCCAGCGAGGCCATCCTGACCAGCCTGATCAGCGCCGGCGCGGTGGAGTACGTGAAGTCCGGCCTGGTGGACACCGCGCAGTCCCTGGGCCTGTCGCCCTACGACATCCTGGTGGTGGCGTCGCTGGTGCAGCAGGAGTCCAAGACGCAGGACTTCGCCAAGGTGGCGCAGGTGATCTACAACCGCCTGCACGCGCACCACACGCTGGAATTCGACTCGACGGTGAACTACCCGCTGGACCGCCGCGAGGTGGCCACCACCGACGCCGACCGCGCCCAGCGCACCCCCTGGAACACCTACGTGTCGCAGGGGCTGCCCGCGACCGCGATCTGCTCGCCCGGCGTCGACGCGCTGCGCGCGGCCGAGCACCCCGAGCCCGGGGACTGGCTGTACTTCGTGACGATCGACGCCCAGGGCACCACGCTGTTCACCAAGGACTATCAGCAGCACCTGGCCAACATCGAGCTGGCCAAACGCAACGGTGTCCTCGACTCGGCTCGCTGAGCGTGCGCGCTAGGCGGGCGGGCGTCCTCGGCCGGCCGATCGCGCATTCGAAGTCCCCGCAGCTGCACCTCGCCGCCTACCGCGCCCTAGGCCTCGAGGACTGGACCTACGAGCGCATCGACTGCGGCGCCGAGGAGCTGCCGGCCGTCGTCGGCGGCTTCGGGCCCGAATGGGTCGGCGTGTCGGTGACCATGCCGGGCAAGTTCGCCGCGCTGCGGTTCGCCGACGAGCGCACCGAGCGCGCCGAGCTGGTCGGGTCGGCCAACACGCTGGTGCGTACCCCGACGGGCTGGCGCGCCGACAACACCGACATCGACGGGGTCACGGGTGCACTGGGGACCGTTTCGGGACCGGCCATGGTGTGCGGTTCCGGTGGGACCGCGCCGGCCGCCGTCGTGGGGCTGGCCGCGCTCGGCGTCACAGAGGTCACCGTCGTCGCGCGCGACCCGGCCAAGGCCGGACGCCTGGTCGAGCTCGGCGCCCGGCTCGGCGTGACGACGCGGTTCTGCGGCCTGGACGGCGACGAGCTCGCCGGCCATGTCGCAAGTGCGGGGGTGCTGATCAACACCGTCCCGGCCGACGTCGCCGCGCGGTACGCCCCGGCCTTTGCCCGGGTGCCGGTGCTGCTCGACGCCATCTACGACCCGTGGCCCACGCCGCTGGCCGCCGCGGTGTCGGCGGCCGGCGGGCGGGTGATCAGCGGCGTGCAGATGCTGCTGCACCAGGCGTTCACACAGGTCGAACTATTCACAGGCCTGCCGGCGCCGCGAGAGGCGATGAGCGCGGCGCTCGGCTAGCGTGCCGCACCATGGCGGCGCTCGTCGTGCTGTGGATGTCCGCGCTGTGCGTCTGCGACGTCCGACACCGCCGCCTGCCCAACGCGCTGACGCTGCCCGGCGCCGGGGCCATCCTGCTGGCGGCCGGCCTCGCCGGCCGCGGTCTACCGGCGTCGGCCGGGGCCGCCGCCCTGGCCGGGCTGTACCTGGTGGTGCACCTGCTCTCCCCGGCGGGAATGGGCGCGGGCGACGTCAAGCTCGCCCTCGGCCTGGGTGGGCTGGCGGGCTGTTTCGGCGCCGGCGTGTGGTTCCTGGCGGCGCTGGGTGGGCCGCTGCTGACGGGCGTGGTGGCGGCGCTGTGCCGCGCCCGCGTCGTGCCGCACGGCCCGTCCATGTGCGTGGCGACCGCCGCCGCGGTAGCGCTTTCACTGGCATAACGCGCGTTCACCCTGCGTCTGTGGCGGCGCTCTCTCGTACTTCTTCGCCATGGGCGCAGAGTCAACGTCTTGATGGCGCCACCGCGGCTGCATGGGAGAATGGCCGGGTGTTGCGCTGGATTACCGCCGGGGAGTCGCACGGCCGCGCGCTGGTGGCCTTGCTCGACGGCATGGTCTCCGGGGTGCAGGTCACGTCCGACGAGATCGCCGAACAGCTGGCCCGCCGCCGGCTCGGGTACGGCCGCGGCGCGCGGATGAAGTTCGAGCGCGACGCCGTGACCGTCCTGTCCGGGGTGCGCCACGGCGTCACCCTCGGCGGGCCGATCGCGATCGAGATCGGCAACACCGAGTGGCCGAAGTGGGAGACCGTGATGGCCGCCGACCCCGTCGACCCGGCGGAGCTGGAAAACGTCGCGCGCAACGAGCCGCTCACCCGGCCCCGGCCCGGCCACGCCGACTACGCGGGCATGCTCAAGTACGGCTTCGAGGACGCCCGCCCGGTGCTCGAGCGGGCCAGCGCCCGCGAGACCGCCGCCCGCGTCGCGGCCGGGACCGTCGCGCGGTCGTTCCTGCGCCAGGCGCTCGGCGTCGAGGTGCTCTCGCACGTCATCGCCATCGGGCCGTCCGAGCCGTACGACGGCCCGCCGCCCGGGCCCGCCGACCTGCCCGCGATCGACGCCAGCCCGGTCCGCGCCTTCGACAAGCGGGCCGAAGAGGCGATGATCGCCGAGATCGAGGCGGCCAAGAAGGACGGCGACACGCTCGGCGGCGTGGTCGAGGTCGTCGCGCAGGGCCTGCCGGTCGGGCTCGGCTCGTTCACCAGCGGCGACAACCGGCTCGACAGCCAGCTGGCCGCCGCCGTGATGGGCATCCAGGCGATCAAGGGCGTCGAGATCGGCGACGGCTTCGAGACCGCGCGCCGACGCGGCAGCCGCGCGCACGACGAGATGTACCCCGGCCCCGACGGCGTGGTGCGCTCGACCAACCGCGCCGGGGGGCTCGAGGGCGGCATGACCAACGGCCAGCCGCTGCGGGTGCGCGCCGCGATGAAGCCCATCTCGACCGTGCCGCGGGCGCTGGCCACCGTCGACATGGCGACCGGCGACGAGGCCGTCGCGATCCACCAGCGTTCCGACGTGTGCGCGGTGCCCGCCGCCGGGGTCGTGGTCGAGGCCATGGTGGCCCTGGTGCTGGCCCGCGCGGCGCTGGAGAAGTTCGGCGGCGACTCGCTGACCGAGACCGTGCGCAACATCGAGGGCTACCGGCGCGCGGTCGCCGAGCGGGAGGCGCCGGCCGCGCGGGGGACCGCGTGACGGCGCCCAAGGCGGTTCTGGTGGGGTTGCCGGGCTCGGGCAAGTCCACGATCGGGCGCCGGCTCGCCAAGGCGCTCGGCGTCACCCTGCTGGACACCGACGCGGCGATCGAGCAGCGCACCGGCCGCACCATCGCCGACATCTTCGCCACCGACGGCGAGCCCGAGTTCCGCCGCATCGAGGAGGAGGTCGTGCGCGACGCGCTGGCCCGCCACGACGGGGTGGTGTCGCTCGGCGGGGGCGCGATCACCAGCCCGGGCGTGTGCGAGGCGCTGGCCGGCCACACCGTCGTCTACCTCGAGATCAGCGCCACCGAAGGGGTGCGGCGCACCGGCGGCAGCACCGTGCGCCCGCTGCTCGCCGGCCCGGACCGCGCCGAGAAGTACAAGGCGCTGATTGCCGCCCGGGCCCCGCTGTACCGCCGGGTCGCCACGATGCGCATCGACACCAACCGTCGCAACCCGGGGGCCGTTGTGCGCCAGATCCTTTCGCGGCTGCAGGAGCCCGCCCTCGATCCAAGCCGAGCGGCGACATGACCGGCCCCGGCGAGGTCACCGTGGAGGTGGCCGTCGACCCGCCGTATCCGGTCGTCATCGGCGCGGGCGCCGTCGACCGGCTCGCCGACCTGTTGTCCGGGCGGCACCGGGTCGCGATCGTGCACCAGCCGGTGCTGGCCGAGACCGCCGAGTCGATGCGAAAGGCGTTGACCGACAAGGGAATCGACGCCCACCGCATCGAAATTCCGGACGCCGAGGCGGGCAAGGAGCTGCCCGTCGTCGGGTTCCTCTGGGAAGTGTTGGGCCGCATCGGAATCGGCCGTAAGGACGCGCTGGTCAGCCTGGGCGGCGGCGCGGCCACCGACGTCGCCGGCTTCGCGGCGGCGACGTGGCTGCGCGGGGTCGACATCGTGCACGTGCCGACCACGCTGCTCGGGATGGTCGACGCCGCGGTCGGCGGGAAGACCGGCATCAACACCGACGCGGGCAAGAACCTGGTGGGCGCGTTCCACCAGCCGCTGGCCGTCCTCGTCGACCTGTCGACCCTGACCACGTTGCCCCGCAACGAACTCGTGTCCGGCATGGCTGAGGTGGTCAAGGCCGGGTTCATCGCCGACCCGGTGATCCTCGACCTCATCGAGGCCGATCCCGAGGCCGCCCTGGACCCGGCGGGCGACGTGCTGCCCGAACTGGTCCGGCGCGCGATCGTGGTCAAGGCGGAGGTCGTCGCCGCGGACGAGAAAGAGTCCGAGCTGCGCGAGATCCTCAATTACGGCCACACGCTCGGCCATGCCATCGAGCGGCGCGAGCGCTACCAGTGGCGGCACGGCGCCGCCGTCTCGGTGGGCCTGGTGTTCGCCGCCGAGCTCGCCCGGCTCGCGGGACGGCTCGACGACGCGACGGCGCAGCGGCACCGCACGGTCCTCGACGCGCTCGGCCTGCCGGTCAGCTACGACGCCGACGCGTTGCCGCAGCTCCTCGAGTTCATGGCCGGGGACAAGAAGGCGCGGTCGGGCGTGCTGCGGTTCGTGGTGCTCGACGGCCTCGCCAAACCCGGGCGCCTGGCCGGACCGGACCCGGCGCTGCTGGCGGCCGCGTACGACGGGATCGCGCCGTGAGGGTTCTTGTCGTCAACGGACCGAATCTGGGCCGCCTGGGACGGCGGGAGCCGGAGGTCTACGGCGACACGACGCACGAGCAGCTGGCCGCCCTGATCGAGCGGGAGGCCGCGGCGCTGGGGCTGGAAGCCGTTGTCCGCCAAAGCGACAGCGAGGCCGAGTTGCTCGATTGGATCCATGCGGCCGCCGACGCCGGTGACCCGGTGATCCTCAACGCGGGCGGCCTCACCCACACCTCGGTGGCGCTGCGCGACGCGTGCGCCGAGCTGAGGGCACCGCTGATCGAGGTGCACATCTCGAATGTTCATGCCCGCGAGGAGTTCCGGCGCCATTCGTACCTCAGCCCGGTGGCGACCGGCGTCATCGTCGGGTTGGGGGTGCAGGGCTACCTGCTGGCGCTGCGCTACCTCGCCGAAAAATAGGTAAAACTCCCGATAAATTGCGTCCCGCCGTCGGCTCACACTGAGGTCGAGGGATGGGAGCCCACTATGGCGTCTTTTGTGGTTGCGGTGCCCGAGGCGATGGCGGCGGCGGCGCAGGACTTGTCGGGTATCGGGACGGCGCTTGGGCAGGCCACGACGGTCGCCGCGGGCTCGACGACGCAGATCGCGGCGGCGGCCGAGGACGAGGTGTCGGCGGCCGTGTCGGCGCTGTTCGGCGCTCACGGGCGCGAGTTCCAGGCGTTGAGCGCCCAGGCGGCGTCGTTCCACGACCAGTTCGTGCAGGCCCTCGTCGGTGGTGGGCTGGCGTACGGAACGACCGAGGCCGCCAGCGCCTCGCCCTTACAGACGCTCGAGGACGACGTGCTGGCGGTGATCAACGCACCCACCCAGATCCTGTTCAACCGCCCCCTGATCGGCAACGGCGCCGACGGCGCACCCGGAACCGGGCAGGCGGGCCAGCCGGGCGGCTTCCTGATCGGCAACGGCGGCAACGGCGGATCGGGGGGCGCCGGCCCCGCTGCCGGCGGCCCCCCATCCGCCGTTGCCGCCGCTTCCGGTCAGGGAGGCGCCCGGCGGGGCCCCCCGCCCCGGTCCGGGGGCGCCCCCGGCGCCCGTGGCGGTCAGGGGGGGGGTGAACAGGGTCTGGGGGGGGGCGGGGGTCACCCCCCGGACCGCGGCCCCCGGCGGCCGTGAAGGGGGGGCGCGGGGGGGCCCGGGGG
>NZ_CACRUY010000088.1 GCF_902652685.1 Mycobacterium sp. Marseille-P9652 | reverse complement strand
CCCTGGCCGCCCGATCCGGCGCTGCCGTCGGCACCGCCCTGGCCCCCGGGGCTGAAGAGCCCGCCTTGGCCGCCGGCCCCACCGGCCGCGCCGTTGCCGCCGTCGCCCGCGTGGCCCCCGGCTGCGCCGGCGCTGCCTAGACCGCCCATGCCGCCGGTACCGCCGGCGCCGCCCTGGCCGCCCGCGCCGCCCTGGCCGAACAGCAGCCCGCCGTTGCCGCCGGCACCCCCGACGCCGCCGTTGCCGCCGGTTCCGCCCACGCCGCCGCTGCCGCCGTTGGTGCCCATGGTGCCGGTGACGCCGGTCGACCCGATCCCGCCTGCGCCGCCCATGCCGCCGCTGCCGAACAGTCCCGCGTTCCCGCCCCGGCCGCCGGCCTGCCCCGCCGCGCCGGACCCGCCGTTGCCGCCGTTGCCGATCAGCCACCCGCCGTCGCCGCCGGCCTGCCCGGTCCCGGGCGTGCCGTTGGTGCCGTTGCCGATCAGCGGGCGCCCGGTCAGGTCCTTGATCGGCGTGAACGGACTGGCCGCCAGGGCTTGCAGGTCCTGCTGCAGCACTCCCAGCGGGGAGGCGTTTGCCGCCTCGGTGGCCGCGTACGCGTTGCCGCCCGATTGCAGCAGTTGCACGAATTGCGCGTGGAACTGCGCGGATTGGGCGCTGAGCGCCTGGAACTCCTCGCCGAAGGTGCCGAACAGCCGCGCGATCGCCCCCGACACCTCGTCGCCGGCCGCCGACACGATTCCCGTCGTCGACGGCCCCGCGGTTGCCGTGGCCTGCCTGATCGCGTCCCCGATGCCGGTCAAGTCAGCGGACGCTGTGGCCAGAGCTTCAGGTGCTGCGAGGAAAAACGACATACGAGCTCCGTAACCATCGGTTTGTCAGGAGGGCGATTTGATACGAAATGTCTGCGCACGGGGCTGAACGCGTGATGGAAAGTTTGCTTTCGCGGCAATAGCTACCCGTTGAGAACGGATATTTTCGTGTCTGGGCTCGACGTCCTTCGGCCGCGTCCCATTGCGTTGGCGGGCACGGGCATCGGCCCGCGGGCGGCCGCCGTCCACAGCTGCGCGCCATCGCCCGATCGCTGCCTTCCCGACGACTCGACTGGACACAGCCGTCCAGGCAACGGCGGTTGTCGGATCACCGCCCGACGGGTGACCGGATGGCCATTGTCAGGTGGCCTGGCGGGATCTCGATCCGGGGCGGATTACTGCATTTTTTTGATGGCTTCCGGCGACTACTGCACACCGCCCCGCGGGGCGACGCGTCACCCGTCTGCGTCGCGCATCATCGCTGCGAGCGCCGAGCGTCCGCTCACCCCGGCCTTGGCGCTGGCGCGGTAGATGTGGCTCTCGACGGTCCGTACCGACAGGGACACCGCCTCGGCGATCTCCCGATTGGACAGCCCCTGCGCCACCAGCACCGCGATCTCCCGCTCTCGATTGGAAAACGCCGGTGTGAGAGAGGCCGCCTCGATCGCCGGGCTGGTCGCCCCGCCACATTGGTCCGCCAGCCGGTGCGCACGAGTCGCCGCGGTCATCGCGCTCCCGGGCCGGCCCGCCCGCCGGTGTGACGTCGCGGCCTGGCCGGCGGCGTCCGCGGCGGCGAGCAGGTCACCCATTGCCTCGAAATCCGTTGAGGCGCGGTCGAGTTCGCCGGCGTTGTCGGCGCTGAGGGCCGCCGCGTAGCGCGCCGCGACCGCGGCGCGCGGCCCTTGCACGTGCGTGGCCAACTCCGCCAGGCGGTCGGCCGCGTCGGTGTCGTCGAACTGCACCGCGGTTTGCAGGCAACAGACCTCGCGAGCGAATTGGTCGTGGTCGCGAGCGAAGTCGGCCGCTCGGCGGGCCAGGTGGCGCGCTTCGCTGTATCGCGAGCGGACCGCCGCCAGCCACGCTTCGGTCAGCATGTCGATGGTGGCCACATAGATGTAGGCCGGATGCTGATACATGCGCGCGGTCTTCATCGCCCGCTCGGCCCCGTCCGCGTCTCCGGAGCGTGCCAGCGCCTGCGCGCGCATGAGGTGAAACCGGTGAAAGCTGTTGACGACGTTGAAGTTGTTGGTCATGTCGTCGCCGATGTTCTCGGGCAGGAGCTCCAGTGCCGCGCCGAGGTCGCCTGCGGCCAGCCTCGCCATCCCCAGGATCTCCGAGGCCACGGCGCGCACGGCCGCCGGTTCGTTGCGCAGGGCGCGGCGGTGCCGCTCGGCCAGTTCGACGGCCTTTGCGATTTGTCCCGCCGCCGTCAGGGCGAACGTCAGGAACTCGGTCACCGGCTGCTGCAAGAACCTGCCCTGTTCGCTCAGATCGAGCGCCCAGGCGGCGTCACGCGCCTTCGCCATGGCCTGATCGAGTTGGCCGAGTTCGCCATGGGCGAGGCTCTCGGCCGCGTGGCCGACTGTCGTGCCGTACCCGTCGAGTCGGGAGTAGTCGACCTGCGCCATGGTCGCCAGCACGTCGCGCGGCCGGGCCGCCAGTGAGAGCTGGTTGGCGCGGAACACCAGCAGTTGGTGGCGGGGAACTCCGTGCGCATTGGCGAGCGCGTCCTCGATGAGTCGCCACGACCGCTCCGGAGAGCGCATGCCCCACAACAGGTTCGACGCCCGCATCACCACGTGGTTGATGAAGGCGGATTCGGTCGCTTCGTCAATCTCCACACCGTCGAGAACCTCAAGCGCCAGTTCCCCCTTCTCCATCATGAACAAGGAGTAGGCGAGGGGGACCCGCGCCTGCGCGCCGACGCCGGTAGCCGCGGCCGCGGCGAAGAGCCGCTCCGCGGTTTCGAAGTCCAGCAGCGAACTCGCGGCCGTGGCCGCCGACATCAGCACGTCCGGTTCCTGCGGGAGGTCGGATTCCAGCCAGAGCAGGCCCCGCTTGACGGCCTGCGCCGGACCTCCGCCCTCCTTCATCGCGGTGGCGACCTGCCCCCGCAGCCGCCGCAAACGCGCGGAGCCACAACGAGTGAGGCGGGCCTCGGCATACAGCGGATGACCGACGTAGACGTCGCCTCCGGAGATGCGGATGAGGTCGCGCTGCTCGGCGTCTTCGACGGCGTCCTGATTTGCCATCAGCCGCAGGAAATCCCACTCGACCGGTTCGGCCACGGCGACGAGGTCGACGACGTCCCGCACCTCGTCTGGAATTGCGCCGATCTGCGCGTCCAGCAGTTCGGCGAGGGTTCCGGAGACCTCGGTGACCCCATGCCAGCGCACGGCGCCGTCCCGGACGGTCATCCGTCCGGCCCGGTGCTCCTGTTCGACCAGCTGACGCAGGAACAAAACGTTGCCCCCCGTGAGGCGCCACAGCCGGTCCGCGCACGGCGGATCCGGGGCGGTGTCGAAGGCCGCCGTCAGCAGGGTCTCCGTCTCGCGGCGGGTCAGGGGTCCCAGGTCGCGTCGGCGCAACAGGCCGTCCTTCCACAGCGCCGTCACCGCGGCGGGGGCGGCCTCGCCGGCGCGGATGGTGAGGATCACCCCGGCGGACCGCGAGTGCACCAGGTGGTGCACGACGAGCGCGGACAACTCGTCCAGCAGATGGGCGTCGTCGACGAAGACCACGAGGCGATCGGGTCCCGTGCCGTCGGTCAAAGCGCCGATGACGTTGCGTGCCAACGTCAGTGGATCCCCTGCCGCAGTGTCGGCCCACTGCGAGAAGGCGCCGAGCGGGACCAGTCGGCTCGTTGCGGTGGCGGCGACAGTGCGAACGGTCCATCCGGCCTCCGATGCCGAACGCGCGATCTCCCGGGCCAGGCGCGACTTGCCGACTCCGGGTTGGCCGGCGATGGCGACCCCCAGTTCGGCGTCGTCGGTGATGCAGCGCGTGATCTCCCTGATCTCTTGATCGCGGCCGATCAAGGGCCAGTGGGGGCGCACACAAAAAAGGTTAGCCAGGCAAAGCGACTTCCGCACGGCAAACTCGACGATCGCCGCGCGGAACCGGATCCGAGTTTGCCAACCCGTCTGCTTTGGTCACGCTGCCGGACCGACCACCGCGCGTCGGCTCACCTCGGCCAGTGATCGCGCGCCCGACCACGTTAGCCAGTGGCTTTCGTCCCGGGAAGCGATCGGGCACGTCCCCCGATCAGTCGGAGATGCCCGCCTTCCTGGGCGCGTGCGAGCGGATCCACCGCCGCAGCTCCTCGGGCGGCAACGGGGGACTGTGCACGAAACCCTGGGTGATCGTGCAGCCGTAGCGCCGCAGCGCGTCCAGCGTGACCTGATCTTCCACGCCCTCGGCGACCAGGTCGGCCCCGAGGCTCTGCGCCAGGGCCACCGTGGAGCGCACGATGGCGACCGACCGCGGGTCCTGGGCCAGGCGCTCGACGAAGACCTTGTCCAGCTTCAGTTCGTCGACGGAGACGTCCTGCAGGCGTGCCAGCGACGACCAGCCCGTGCCGTAGTCGTCCAACGAGATGCGCACGCCCAGCACCTGCAGGGCGGCGACCGTGTTGCGCGATCGCGTCGAGTCGACGAGGGCGCTCTCGGTGATCTCGACGATCAGCGCGTCGGGGGGGAGCCCGTGGGTTTGCAGCAGTCGCTCGATGGTAACCGCCAGGTCGAGGTCGAGCAGATTGGCCGTCGAGAGATTGACCGCGACGTCCAGCGAGATGCCCTCGTCTCGCCAGTACCTGATCTGCTTGAGGGCGAGGTTGATCGTGCGGTTGGCGATCCGGCGGTTCAGGCCCGCCCGTTCGGCGGCGTGCAGGAACTCCTCGGGCAGGAGGAGCCCCCGGGTCGGATGCTGCCAGCGCAGCAGCGCTTCGACGCTGTGGACGCTGCCGTCGGCCGCGTTGACCTTGGGCTGGTAGTACAACCTCAGCTGGTCGTCGTCCACCGATGCGACGCGCAGATCCCGGATGAGGTCGGGATCGTTGCCGCCGTAGGCCTCGAACGCCGGCTCGTACACGACGACCTTGCTGCCCGCCGAATTGGCGTGCGGGATGGCCGTTTCGGCGCGGTTGAGCAGCTCCTGAGGATGGTCACAGTGGTCGGGGCACAGCGCGATGGCGGCGCGGGCGTCGACTCGCACCGTGATCGCGTCCAGCTCGAACGGTTCGCTCATCGCCTCCAGCGAGCGGCTCGCCTGGGCGCGCGCGGCGACGAGGTCGGAGCCCTCGGCCAGCAGGATGGCGAACTGGTCCTCGCTCACCCGCGCCAGGAGGTCGTCGCGGCGCACGCTGTGGGCGAGCCGATTCGCGATGCGGCACAGCAGTTCGGCGCTGAAATTGCGGCCGAGCGCCGTGGTGATCTCCTGGAACCCGCGCAGCTCCAGCAACAACAGCGCGCAGCACGCGCACTGCGTGCTCATGGTCGACGGCTCGTCGGTGCAACCGGACAGCGCCGTCAGGGCGGTCGCCAGCGAGCGCCGGTTGGGCAGCGCGGTCAGCTCGTCGGTCATGGCATGTTTGTGGCTCTCGGCCAGCAAGCTGACGTCGCGGAAGGTCACCGAGAACCGCGCGGCGACGGCGACCAGGGTCAGCGCCGCGAGCGTCGAGGCCAGTCGCGACGTGTGCCCCAGGGCGACCACTCCGAGCGCGAGCACGGTGCACGCCACCGGCACGCCGTAATAGCCGAGGGGCCGGCGCGGCGTGGGCACGGACGACGACCACGGCGCCCAGCTGGCCATCGCCACCAACAGCGACGAGGCGGGCCAGAGCGCGTCGAGCGTGGTGCCCACCCGGTACGTTCCCGCCGAGGTCTGGAACAGGTACACCGAGTCCGCGACCGCGAAGCCGGTCAGCCCGACGCCCAGCAGCACCCACCGAAAACCGTTGCGCCAGCCGACGATTGGCAGCATGCCCGCCGCCAGCGCCAGAAGGATCAGGTCGCCACACGGGTAGACCAGTCCCACGAGCACCGTCGCCGGCGCCCGCGCCGCGGCGGTATGGATGGGTCCGGCGGTCAGCGCCGCGGCCACGGCGGCGACCGCCAAGCCGCATACCAGGGTGTCAAAGCGGATGGGCAGCGGAACTTTCCGTAGTCGCGCCCGCATCAGGAGCAGCAGGCCGGCATAGACGAAGGGATAGAACGCCAGGTAGAGCGGGTCGGCCAGCGACGGCGTCTGCCCGTTCGGCACCCACAGGGCGTAGGTCACGTCGCCCATCGCCGACAGCGCCATGCCGGTCGCGACCAGCGCCCAGGCCAGGCGATCCGCCGCGACCCGGCCCGCCCGAACGGCGATCACCGCGGCCGCGAGCAGGTTCAGCGCCGAGTACAGGGACTTGGAGAACAGGACGCTCTGACTGGCGCTCGGGTGCAGCACGCTGGTCAGCGTGAAGGCGACAACGCCAATTGCCAAGAGAAGCAACGTAATCCGGATGACGGTCGGGGGCCAGCGGATGACGTTGGTCCCGTCGTGCGGTCGGTGCGCCGCCCGTGTCACGACGCCGTCGACGGGATGGGCGGCCGGCGCCTTGACCGGCGCGTCCCGTCCGACCCAGGCAACGTCACCGGCCGCCGGGCCCGGGGCCCACCCCTCGAGGGTCGACGCGTCCGGGTCGGCGGTCTGCGGGAAGGAGTACGACAGGGGCAGATCGGGCACGAAGCTCCGAACACAGTCTCCGCCTTCGCGTTTGGCCGTGTACATGGCGAGGTCGGCGTGCCGCAGGAGCTGGTCGACGGTGTAGGTCGATTCGGGGCTCGCCACCGTGAAGCCGACGCTCGGCCGCACGGATATGGGGACGCCCTCGATGAGGATCGGGGTGGCGAATGCCTCGAGAATCTGCTGTGCCGCCGCCCACGACTCGTCGACGGATCCGTCGAGCAGGACGGCGAATTCGTCGCCACCGAGGCGGGCAATGGTGCCCGTGTCACCCAGCGCCGCGGTGAGCCGTGCCGCGACCCGGGTGAGGAGCTCGTCCCCGGCGGGATGGCCCAGCGCGTCGTTGACGGCCTTGAAATCGTCGAGGTCGAGGCACAACACCGCGATGGGGCCGGGTTCGCGCCGACGGCGGGCGACGGCCTGCTCGAGCCGGTTGAGGAAGTAGGTCCGGTTGGCAAGCCCGGTCAGGCTGTCGCGGAACGCTTCTCGCGCGACCTCCGACAGCAGGCCCTGGTTCTCCACCAGCACGATGAACTGGCGGACGAGGACGGCGGCGACGAGGATCCCCAGCGCGGCGAGCATGGGCCCGTGCGCCATCAGCCCCACCGCGTGGCCCAATCCGACGGCGGCGGCGAGCAACAGCGGGAGGTACGGCAACCACAGCCGGGTCCGCGAGAGCATCTCCTCGCTCCGCGTCTCGACCGGCGTGTATTCGTTGACGCTCGACAGCGCGGCCAGCGCCAGCATCGCCAACCCCGCGACCCGGCCGACGTCGACGAGGTCACCGACGTGATAGCTGCCGATCCCCGTCTTGAAGACCATCGCGATGTCGGCGAGCATGATCGTGGCGACGCCTCCGGCGAGCAGGCTGCGGCTGGGCACCTGGCCGGGGCGCCCGCGGGACAGCATGAGGATTGCCGTCGTCAGCAGGATGACGTCGCTGAAGACTTCGGCGAGGGTCGTCACGCGCGTGTCGCTGTGCTGCCGCAGTTGTTTGTCGAGGACGAACACCCACGAGATGACGAACAGCGACGTGGCGAGGATGAGCCCGTCGAGCACCAGCCGGCGGGGACTGTGCCGCGACAGGCGCGACAACAAGACCAGCGAGGTCATGGCGCCGATCGGCCAAGCGAGCAGGACGACTTCGGCCACGGCCGGCTGGGTGGCGTGCTCCACCTCCGGCCGCACGTCGTACACCGCCCAAATGACCTCCCCGATGGCCCAGCCGAGCACCGCCACGCCGAGCGCCAGCCACCCGAATCGCTGCCGCCCGGAAGCGGAGTACGCGGCGTAGCCGGCGCATCCGGTGGTGACCAGGAGGCATACCACGGTGACGATTTCGTTGGCGGGCCGCGTCTGGTAGGGGCCCTGCCAGTCGAGGACGGAGGCGGCGACGATGGCCACGCATGCGGCGCCGTAAAACGTGGCGATCAGCCGACCGAGGGGCACCGGAACGCCGATCCGCCGCCAGGGATGCCCCATCCAGCGCTTCATATCCGCTCCAGCCGATCGCGCGGTCGGTGAATCACAACTCACGGCGCGTTACACGAGGAGAATAATCGCTTCCGACTCAGCGGGGCTTGAGAACGATCACCGGAATGGGGCGCGTCGTGCGCCGCTGGTAGCCGGTGTAGCGGTTGCTGTTGTTCGCGTTGACGAGCTGCCACAGCCGCGGATAGTCCGGATCGTCGGGCCCGACCGGCCGCGCGGTGACGGCCAGCCGCTTGGGCCCGACGTTGATGTCGCAGTCCGGGTGCGCCCGGAGGTTGTGGTACCACCCGGGGTAGCGCCGGGCGCCGGCGTTGGAGGCGACGATGAGGTAGGAATCGCCGTCGCGCGCGTACGTCAGCGTGTTGGTGCGCGGCTGCCCGGTCTTGGCGCCGATCGTGTGCAGCAGCAGGTTGGGTGGCATGCCCGGGAGGCGGTGTCCGATCCAGCCCCCGGTTTTCCGGTACACGGCGTCGTGCACCCGCAGGAAGCGGAGGGTGAGCTGTTCAGCCGAAAGACCGCTCATCGCTCAGTCCGCCTGACTCGCACGGACCAGGGCGTCACGCAGGATTCGCGCGGTCCCGTCCCGATCCGGGTCGCGGCGCAGCAGCATTCCCTTGGCGAACGACAGCTTGTCGCCGTCACGCCGCGGCAGCACGTGCAGGTGGATGTGGAACACCGTCTGGAAGGCGGCGCGCCCGTCGTTGATCGCCAGGTTGGTGGCGTCCGCCAGTTCGGTGGTGCGGGCGGCCCGCGCGATCCGCTGCCCGACGGCGGTCATCCCGGCCAGCGTCTCGGCCGGGGTGTCGGTGAGGTCGGTGGTGTGCGTCTTGGGCAGCACCAGCGTGTGGCCGCGGGTGAACGGGCGGATGTCGAGGATGGCCAGGTAGTCGTCGTCTTCGTAGATCCGGATGGCCGGGGCCTCCCCGGCGACGATCGCACAGAACACGCAGGACATGTTCCCCACGCTACTTGCCGCCCATGGCGCGGGATACGCTGCCGCAGTGGACGCTCGCGACGTGGCCTTCGCCGGTGCGGCCGCACAGGCGCGGATGCTCGCCGACGGCGAGCTCACCGCCCCGGAGCTGCTCGAGGTCTACCTGGACCGCATCCGGCGCCTCGACCACCAGCTCCGCTGCTACCGGGTGGTGCTGGCCGACAGCGCCCGCTACGAGGCCGCCGCGGCGCAGGACCGTCTCGACGCCGGCGAGCGGCTGCCGCTTCTCGGCGTGCCGGTCGCGATCAAGGACGACACCGATGTGGCCGGCGAGGTCACGGCGTACGGAAGCGGCGGCCACGGGCCCGCCCTGTCGACGGACTCCGAGGTGGTGCACCGGCTGCGCGCCGCTGGCGCCGTCATCATCGGCAAGACCAACGTCCCCGAGCTGATGATGCTGCCCTACACCGAGTCGCTGACGTTCGGGGCCACCCGCAACCCGTGGAACCTGCGCCGCACCCCCGGCGGCAGCAGCGGCGGGAGCGCCGCCGCGGTGGCCGCCGGGCTGGCCCCGCTGGCCCTGGGATCCGACGGCGGCGGCTCGATTCGCATTCCCGCGACGTGGTGCGGCCTGTTCGGCGTGAAGCCCCAGCGCGACCGGGTGTCGCTCGAGCCGCACGACAACGTGTGGTACGGGCTCAGCGTGAACGGCCCGCTGGCACGGTCGGTGCTCGACGCGGCGCTGTTCCTGGACGCGACGTCCACGGTGCCCGGGCCCGAGGGCGAGTTCGCCGCCGCCGCCGCGCGCGCGCCGGGAAAGCTGCGAATCGCATTGAGCACCAAGGTCCCAACTCCGCTTCCCGTGCGGGTGGGCAAGGCGCAACTGGCGGCCGTCGACCAGGCCGGCGCCCTCTTTCGCGAACTCGGCCACGAGGTCTTCGTGGCCGACCCCGAGTATCCGCCGTCGGCGATCCTTGCCAACTACTTCCCCCGCTACCTGCGCGGCATCAACGACGAGGCCGAAGCGCAGGCTCACCCCGAGCGGCTGGAACGGCGCACCCGCAACATCGCGCGCCTCGGCACCTTCTTCTCCGATCGGCGCATGACCTCCCTGCTCGAGGCGGAGGCGGCGCTGAGCGCCCGGATTCAGGCGATCTTCGACGACGCCGACGTCGTCGTCACGCCCGGCACGGCGACGGGACCCTCCCGCATCGGCGCCTACCAGCGCAGGGGCGCGGTGTCGACGATTCTCGCTGCGGCGCAACGGGTTCCGTATCAGCAGGTCTGGAATTTGACCGGGCAGCCGGTAGCGTCGGTGCCGTGGGACTTCGATGGCGACGCGCTGCCGATCTCGGTGCAACTCGTTGGCCGGCCGTTCGACGAGGCGACGCTGTTGTCGCTGGCCGCCCAGATCGAGACGGCGCGACCGTGGGCGCACCGCCGCCCACCGGTCTCCTAGGCGTTGCCGAGGCGGGCGAAAGTCTCTGCCCGCCAGGTTGTTCGGGCCGGCACCGTCATCACCGGGACAGTTTCGGTCGGCAGCGATCGCGCCGCGGGCGCGGGGCGCTGTACGTTCAGGTCGTGGAGGATACGGGCCGGGACGAGGTAGATAGCTTGCTCGAGGGGCTCGAGGGCGCCGCCCGGGCCGAGCGGGCGGAACTGGTGGAGTGGCTGCTCGAGCAGGGCGTCACCGCCGACGAGATCCGCGCCACCAACCCGCCGCTGCTGCTGGCCACCCGTCACCTCATCGGCGACGACGGGACGTACGTGTCGACGCGCGAGATCAGCGACACCTACGGCGTCGACCTGGGCTTGCTGCAGCGACTACAGCGCGCGATCGGGCTCGTCACGGTGGACGACCTGGATGCCGCGGTCCACATGCGCGCCGACGGTGAGGCCGCCGCCTACGCCCAGCGGTTCGTCGATCTGGGGCTCGACCCGGACCAGGTGGTGCTCGTGGTGCGGGTGCTGGCCGAGGGGCTGTCCCACGCGGCCGAGGTGATGCGCTACACGGCGCTTTCGGCGATCATGCATCCGGGCGCCTCCGAGGTCGATATCGCCAGGGCCTCAAAGGCGTTGGTGAGCCAGATCGCCCCGTTGCTCGGGCCGATGATCCGCGACATGCTCTTCATGCAGCTGCGGCACATGATGGAAAGCGAGGCGATCAACGCCGCCGAGCGCGCCGCGGGGCAACCCCTTCCGGGGGCACGGTGGGTCACCGTCGGGTTCGCCGATCTCGTGGGTTTCACCCGGATCGGCGAGGTGGTCTCGCCGGAAGAACTGGGGCAGCTGGCCAACCGGCTGGCCGACCTGGCCCGCGACATGACGGCGCCGCCGGTGCGGTTCATCAAGACGATCGGTGACGCGGTGATGTTCGTGAGCCCCGAACCCGAGCCATTGCTCGACGGGGTGCTCAAGCTGGTCGAGGCCGTCGACACCGACAACGACTTCCCCCGCCTGCGGGCGGGCCTGGCCTCGGGGATGGCGGTGAGCCGCGCCGGGGACTGGTTCGGCAGTCCCGTCAACGTCGCCAGCCGCGTCACCGGAGTGGCGCGGCCGGGGACCGTGCTGGCCGCGGATTCGGCCTGGGAGGCCGTCGGCGACGCCGGCCAGTTCGATGCGTCCTTCGCCGGTGCCCGCCGGCTGAAGGGCATCAAGAACGAGGTCAAGGTGTTCCGGGTCCGCCGGGTCGGCGGCTGACCGTAGACGTTAGGCAGGCCCGGGCGACTCGGGGGGCGTACGACTCCGTCATGCGCGTGTCGCACGCGGCCGGTTTCCTACCCAACTTCCGGCGCTTGGAATTGGTCGCTTCCGGGCCTGCTTCGGTACCAAAAATACATCGTTGAGCAGCGCAGATCAACGGTTATCCCCGAGACGAAAAGGCTGTCGGGGCACACCGGCGATTCGCTCAGGGTGAAACCCCGTTCCATTGCACTTGTAACGGTGTAATCATGTAATTCATGAAAGCACATCACACACACAGGCGGTACGGGCGTCCGGGGGGTTGGCAGCAAGCGCAGCAACCCGACGCGAGTGGCGCAGCGGAATGGTTCGCCGGGCGTCTGCCCGAGACGTGGTTCGAGGGTGACCCCGAGGTGGTCGTCGACCGCGAGGAGATCACCGTGATCGGGAAACTCGCGGATACCGATCAGGGTGAGAGCGGGGAGCGCGCCGAAGGCCGGGTCGCGCGGTTCCGCGAAGAGACCCGGGCGGAGCGGATGCGCATCGCCGACGAGGCGCAGGATCGCTACGGCCGCAAGGTTTCCTGGGGCGTCGAGGTCGGGGCCGAACGAATCCTGTTCACGCACATCGCGGTTCCGGTGATGACTCGCCTCAAGCAACCCGAGCGGCAGGTGCTCGACACGTTGGTCGACGCGGGTGTCGCGCGGTCGCGCGCCGACGCGCTGGCCTGGACGGTCAAGCTGGTCGGTGAGCACACCGAGGAATGGCTGGCCAAGCTGCGCGAGGCCATGTCGGCGGTCGACGACCTGCGGGCGCAGGGTCCCGACCTGCCGTCGTAGCCCAATTCCCGGGCACGCCCGGGGAATTGGCTAGTCGTTGTTGATCTTTTCGGTGATCTTGTCGGCGATCTGCACACCCTGATCGCTGATGTGGTAGCCGCACGCGTTGACGTCGGCGATCACGTTGTTCGCCAGGCTCATCACGCGCTGGCACGCCCACCCGTCGGCGCCCTCCTGGGTCTGCATCAGCGAGATCTTCGGTGGGCTGCCGACGATTTGCGCGAACGTCCACCGGTACGTCTTGTTGTTGTTGGTCACGGTGACGGTCTTGCCGGCGCACCCATTCCACTTGTCCGCCAACTTCTGCAGCAACGCCTTCGCCTTGTCCGCGGACGGGAAGCCCACCACGGCCTGATTGACCCAGTGGTCGTTGTTGTCGCCGGGTTCGTAGGCCACCAGGCCGCTCATCCCCGAATAGCCGCTGCCCGCATACACCGGACTCTGGGTCGAATAGAGCGCGCTCTGGCAGTCCGGCAGGGAGATCGTCGCGGACGACGTGTCCATCGACGTGATCGGTTTGCCCGGTTCGATCGACGACGAGCCCATGATCGAGTTGATCGTCGAGGGATCGAGCAACATGGCGCTCAGACGATCGGGCGGAACCGGATCGGGCTGATGCACGGGTTCTGGGCGCAGCGCCCAGAAGACCGCCACCCCGCCGACCAGAAGCACGATGACCGCCGCGGCGGCGGCGATGAGGGGCCAGGGGTTGCGTTTGCG
>NZ_CACRUY010000087.1 GCF_902652685.1 Mycobacterium sp. Marseille-P9652 | reverse complement strand
GTAGGACGCACCGCCGGCGCCGCTCGCCCCGCCGGCACCGCCGGCCCCGCCGCTGCCGAACAGGAAGGCGCTGCCGCCCGCTCCGCCCGGCTGGCCGGCCGCGCCGGACCCACCGTTGCCGCCGTTTCCGAAGATCCACCCGCCCGCGCCGCCGGCCTGGCCCGTCCCCGGTGCGCCGTCGGCGCCGTTGCCGAGCAATGGCCGCCCCGTCAGGGCCACGAACGGCGCGTTGATCGGGTTGAGCAGATCGTCCACGATTGTCTGTGCCGGGTTGAGCAACACCGCAGCCGCGTTCGCGGCCTCGGCACTGGCATAGGATCCCGCGCCCGCGGTCAACGCCCCCACGAACTGGTCGTGGAACGCCGCGGCCTGCGCGGCAACCACCTGAAAGTCCTTGGCGTGGCCGGAAAACAGGGACGCGATCGCCGTAGACACCTCGTCACTCGCGGCGGCCACCACAGCGCTGATCGGCGTGGCCGCAGACGATTGGGCGACGGTCAACGCGGAGCCGATTCCCGCCACATCCGCCGCCGCCGAAGCCAGCATGTCCGGGGCAGCAACGAGGTATGACATCCGGGGGTCCTCCAAATCGTTCACGCGGCCCCCGGGGATAACAGCGTAACCGGATCATCGTCAGAATCACGGCTTTACCGAGAGCTCTTCGCCTGCCTTGACGAGGACGAGGCGACGCCGGATGCCGCCGGCCGCTTGTCGGCGGCGACGCGGCATAACACTATGGAGAGTGGGTTCGGGGACCTAGAGGAGTAGCCATGGCCCCACATTGTCTCGGCCGCGCCGGCCTGTGCACGGCGCCGCTCGCGATCGCCCTTGTCCTCACGCCCACCGCCTGGGCCGACGCCGCGTCCTGGAACGGCCAGTATGCGATCACGTTCATGGTCGGCCCGAAATCCGGCACCAGCATGGCCGTCGGCGACCCCGAGGTGCAGCAAACCGACACCTACGGATTCCGCTCGAGCTGCAGCAGCGGGAAGTGCGTCGCGACGATCGTCAGCGGACCGCCACCGAGCAATCCCACTGTGCCGCAACCGGTTCAGTTCACCTGGGACGGGTCGTCGTGGGTGCAGCACAGCGACTTCCAGTGGGACTGCATGATGCCCGACACCAGCATCCAGTGGAACCCGGCCCACGCCGACGTGCGCTACACGCCCCAGCCCGACGGGTCGCTGGCCGGCACGATGCACACCGACATCCTGAGCGGCGCGTGCCAGGGCACGATCGACATGGACATGCGGGCCGAACGCGCGTAGGTACTTGATCCGCCGATGAACGGCGCATGAATTGTGGGCGCGCAGCGACGCGACGGCAGCGCCGCAGCCATGACACTAATGGGGTGACCTCAACCCACGCGTCTCACAAGCATGCCCAGTTCCTGCGCTCCGTGATCCGCTGGCTGGACGTCGGCTACCCCCAGGGCGTCCCCGGGCCCGACCAGGTGGCGCTGTTCGCCCTGCTGCGCAGCACGCCGCTGACCCAGGACCAGCTCGAAGAAGTCGTGCACAACATCATCGCCAAGCACCGCGGCGAGGCCGACGGCGCCATCACCAAAGACGAGATCTCCGCGTTCATCACGAACACCACCCATCACGACCCCGGCCGGGAGAACGTGGTCCGGGTGGCCGCCACGCTGGCCGCCGCCGGCTGGCCGCTGGCCGGCATCGACGTCAGCGAGGTCGTCCCCGGCGACGAGCACGCCGAAGCCGCCGAGGAGATCTGCAAGACCCCGTCAGAGTCGTGAGATGTCGATGACGAAGCGGTACCGCACGTCGCTCGCCAGGACCCGCTCGTACGCCTCGTTGATGTAGTCCGGCTCGATCAGCTCGATCTCGGGCGTCACGTCGTGCTCGGCGCAGAAGTCGAGCATCTCCTGGGTTTCGGCGATCCCGCCGATGTTCGACCCCGACAGGCTGCGCCGCATGAGGGCCAGCGCGAAGGCGTGCGTCTGCATCGGGTGTTCGGGAATCCCCAACTCGACGAGGGTCCCGTCGACGTCGAGCAGGTTGAGGTAGTCGTCGAGCGGGAGGTTCGCCGACACGGTGTTCAGGATGAGGTCGAAGCTGCCGCGCAGCTTCTTGAAGGTGTCGCGGTCGGAGGTCGCGTAGTAGTTGCTCGCCCCCAGCCGCAGCCCGTCTTCCATCTTCTTCAGCGACTGCGACAGCACGCTCACCTCGGCGCCCATCGCCGCGCCCAGCTTGACGCCCATGTGACCGAGCCCGCCCAGGCCGATGATCGCCAGCCGGGTGTCCTTGCCGGCCTTCCAGTGGCGCAGCGGCGAGAACAGCGTGATGCCCGCGCACAGCAGCGGCGCCGCCTTGTCCAGCGGCAGGGAGTCGGGGATGCGCAGCACGAAGTTCTCGTCGACGACGATCGCCTGGCTGTAGCCGCCCTGCGTGACCGTGCCGTCCCGGTCGATTGCGTTGTAGGTGAAGGTCGCGCCCCGCTTGCAATACTGCTCGAGTCCGGCTTTACAGGTGCTGCACTCGCCGCAGGAGTTGACCATGCAGCCGACGCCGACGTGGTCGCCCACCTTGTACTTGGTGACGTCGGAGCCCACCGCGCTCACTACGCCGGCGATCTCGTGGCCGACGACGAGAGGGTAAGTGGGAGTGCCCCATTCGGCTTTCGCGGTGTGGATGTCGGAGTGGCAGATGCCGGCGAACTTGATGTCGATCGCGACGTCGCGCGGGCCGGGCTCGCGGCGTTCGATGGTGGTCTTGGTCAGCGGCTCGGTGGGCGAGGTCGCGGCGTACGCGGAAACGGTGCTCATGAATATCCTCTTCGGTTGCGATGTCCACTAAATAGCTTAGCTATGTTAAAAATCTCGGGCCAGTTGACCGCGGCAGGCATACCCGCAAACGAGCTTATGACGACTGGGCCGGACGCCGCCTAGTTGATCGGCGCGTTCAGCAGTCGCAGGTCGTCGACGATGCCGCGGGCGGCGACGGGACCCTCGCCGGTTTGCCAGATCTCGTCGTTGACGACGTACACCCGGTTGTCCCGGTTCGCGGACAACTTGCGCCAGGGGCCGCTGTCCAGGACGGCCGACGCCCGCTGCGCGGCCGCGGGTGAGACGCACGACACGTAGACGACGTCGGCGTCGGCGGCGGACAGATCCGGATTCTTGGCCAGGTCGGCGTCGGTGGCCGCGATCTCGATGTAGGGCTTGTCGGTGAAGCGCTGGGAGGCCGGCCGATCCACACCGGCGGCGGTGAGCACGCTGGCCGGGAAGTTCGCGGCCCCGTACACCCGGATGCTCGTGGTGGTCAGCTGGACGATGGACGCCTGGAAGTGGGCCGCGTCGTGCGAGGCCCCGATCTGGGCGGCCCGCTGCATGAATCCGGCGAGGAGCGCGTCGACCGCGACGCTGCGGCCCGTGGCGACGCCGACGCCGTGCAGGTTGTCCTGCCACGCGGCGCCGGGCGCCGCGGTGAACACGGTCGGCGCGATCGCGGCGAGCTGCGGATACAGCTTTGGCGTCAGGGCCTGCGAGCCCAGGATGAGGTCGGGGTGCGCCGCGGCGATCCGGCCCAGGTCGGGATTCGTCCGGCTGCCGGCGGCGGGCACGCCGTGCACCGCGCTCCCCAGATAGGCCGGCTGGCCGGCCGAGCTTTCGGGCAGGGCCGCGGCGACCACGCGCGATTGCAGGCCGAGCGCGCACAGCCCGTCGAGCTGGTCGCCGGAGAGCACGACGATGCGCTGCGGATCGGCGGGCACCTGCACCACGTCCGGCGTGACCCCGGAAACGTTGCGGGCCTGGCGGGTGGGCGGTCCCGGTTCGGCCGGGGCCGCGTCCCGCGCGCACGACTCGTCCGGTTTGC
The DNA here is from genome assembly GCF_902652685.1 of Mycobacterium sp. Marseille-P9652. Taxonomy (GTDB): domain Bacteria; phylum Actinomycetota; class Actinomycetes; order Mycobacteriales; family Mycobacteriaceae; genus Mycobacterium. The sequence continues at coordinate 9,454 of NZ_CACRUY010000087.1, read as the reverse complement.
GGTCGTTGCCGAGCACCCCGGCGCCGGCGATCTGCGTCGTGGGCGTCACCAGGGACCGGGTCGACGCCGTCGGACCGGAGCCGCCGCCGCACGCCGTGGCCGCCGCCGTCAGCAGCGTCGTCAGCAGCGCGCCCCCGAGGAGCCGGGCGAGTCGGGTACCGCGGCGATGCACGCGACCGACGCTAACACCCGGCCCGCCTGACGCGGCTCGGCGAAACGGGCCGCGGGCCAGGTCGGCCCGTTTACGACAGTTTGTAGGACCAGCCCCGCCACGCTCACGTTCGAAGGCTAAGATTCTCAATGACACTGTCCGGGATGGATGTTTGGAGGAGCTGTTGACAGCCGAAGCGCCCCCGTTGCGGGAACTTGAGGCCATCCGCCCATACCCGGCCAGGACGGGTCCCAGGGGGAACCTGGTCTACAAGCTGATCACCACCACCGATCACAAGCTGATCGGCATCATGTACACGGTCACCACCTTCGTGTTCTTCTTCATCGGCGGCCTGCTGGCGTTGCTGATGCGGACCGAACTCGCGGCGCCGGGCCTGCAGTTCCTGTCGAATGAGCAGTACAACCAGCTCTTCACCATGCACGGCACGATCATGCTGCTGTTCTATGCGACCCCGATCGTGTTCGGCTTCGCCAACCTGGTGCTGCCGCTGCAGATCGGCGCGCCCGACGTGGCCTTCCCGCGGCTGAACGCCTTCTCGTACTGGCTGTTCCTGTTCGGCGCGCTGATCGGCATGGCCGGCTTCATCACCCCGGGCGGCGCCGCGGAGTTCGGCTGGACGGCCTACACCCCGCTGAGCGACGCGACCCACTCGCCCGGCCTGGGCGGCGACCTGTGGATCGTGGGCCTGGCGGTTGCCGGTCTCGGCACGATCCTCGGCGCGGTCAACATGATCACGACAGTGGTGTGCATGCGCGCGCCCGGCATGACGATGTTCCGTATGCCGATCTTCACCTGGAACATCATGGTGACGTCGATCCTGATCCTGATCGCATTCCCGTTGCTGACGGCGGCGCTGTTCGGCCTGGCGGCCGACCGGCACCTGGGCGCCCACGTCTACGACCCCGCCAACGGCGGAGTTCTGTTGTGGCAGCACCTGTTTTGGTTCTTCGGCCACCCCGAGGTGTACATCATCGCGCTGCCGTTCTTCGGCATCGTCACCGAGATCTTCCCGGTGTTCGCGCGCAAGCCGATCTTCGGCTACACGACGCTGGTGTACGCGACGCTGTCCATCGCCGCGCTGTCGGTGGCGGTGTGGGCGCACCACATGTTCGCCACGGGAGCCGTTCTGCTGCCGTTCTTCTCGTTCATGACCTACCTGATCGCGGTCCCGACCGGGATCAAGTTCTTCAACTGGATCGGCACGATGTGGAAGGGTCAGCTGACCTTCGAGACGCCGATGCTGTTCTCGGTGGGCTTCCTGGTGACCTTCCTGCTGGGCGGCCTGACGGGCGTGCTGCTGGCCAGCCCGCCGCTGGACTTCCACGTCACCGACACCTACTTCGTGGTGGCCCACTTCCACTATGTGCTGTTCGGCACGATCGTGTTCGCCACCTTCGCCGGGGTGTACTTCTGGTTCCCGAAGATGACGGGCCGCCTGCTCGACGAGCGCCTGGGCAAGCTGCACTTCTGGCTGACGTTCATCGGCTTCCACACCACGTTCCTGGTGCAGCACTGGCTGGGTGACCTGGGCATGCCGCGCCGCTACGCCGACTACCTGCCCTCCGACGGCTTCCAGCCCTACAACATCGTCTCCACCGTCGGGGCCTTCATCCTCGGCGCGTCGATGTTCCCGTTCGTCTGGAACGTGTTCAAGAGCTGGCGCTACGGCGAGGTCGTGACCGTCGACGACCCGTGGGGCTACGGCAACTCCCTGGAGTGGGCCACCAGCTGCCCGCCGCCGCGGCACAACTTCACCGAGCTGCCCCGAATCCGTTCGGAGCGGCCGGCTTTCGAGTTGCACTACCCGCACATGGTGGAGCGGATGCGCGCCGAGGCCCATGTGGGCCGCCACGCCACGGCCGGGGAGTCGCCGAAGGGATTCGGGCCGCGCACCGAGCCGGACCGCGGCACTCCCGAGCAGTAACGATCCAGGGCTGAGTCGCTTGTGACGTCGCCCCCCAAGGTGTCGGTGCTCATCACCGTCACCGGAGTGGATCAGCCGGGCGTCACCTCCGCCCTCTTCGAGGTGCTGGCACGGCACGGCGTCGACTTGCTGAACGTCGAGCAGGTGGTGATCCGGGGTCGGCTCACCCTGGGGGTGCTGGTGTGCTGCCCGTCCGACGTCGACGACAGCGGCGCGCTGCGCGCCGACGTCGAGTCGGCCATCCGCGGGCTTGGCCTCGACGTCAGCATCGAGCGCAGCGACGACGTGCCGATCATCCGGGACCCGTCGACCCACACCATCTTCGTGCTGGGCCGGCCCATCACCGCCGGGGCGTTCGGCGCGGTCGCCCGCGAGGTGGCCGCGCTGGGCGTCAACATCGACCTCATCCGCGGCGTCTCCGACTACCCGGTCACCGGCCTGGAACTGCGGGTGTCGGTGCCGCCGGGGGCCGACGGCCCGCTGCGGACCGCGCTGAACCGGGTGGCCGCCGACGAGCGCGTCGACGTGGCGGTCGAGGAGTACAGCCTCGAGCGGCGATCCAAACGGCTCATCGTGTTCGACGTCGACTCGACGCTGGTGCAGGGCGAGGTCATCGAGATGCTGGCAGCGCACGCCGGCGCCGAGGGCGCCGTCGCCGCCATCACCGAGGCGGCCATGCGCGGCGAGCTGGACTTCGCGCAGTCGCTGCACCAGCGCGTCGCCACCCTCAAGGGCCTGCCGGCCACGGTGATCGACGAGGTCGCCGAACAGCTGGAGCTGATGCCGGGCGCCCGGACCACGCTGCGCACCCTGCGGCGGCTCGGCTACCACTGCGGCGTGGTGTCGGGCGGCTTCCGCCAGATCATCGAACCGCTGGCCGAGGAGCTCACGCTCGACTTCGTCGCGGCCAACGAGCTGGAGATCGTCGACGGGACCCTCACCGGCCGGGTGATCGGGCCGATCGTCGACCGGGCCGGCAAGGCGGAGGCGCTGCGCACCTTCGCGCGGCAGGCCGGGGTGCCGATGGGCCAGACCATCGCCGTCGGCGACGGCGCCAACGACATCGACATGCTGGCGGCCGCGGGGCTCGGGGTGGCGTTCAACGCCAAGCCGGCGTTGCGCGAGGTCGCCGACGCGTCGCTGAGCCACCCCTACCTGGACACGGTGCTGTTCCTGCTGGGCGTCACCCGCAGCGAGATCGAGGCCGCCGACGCGGTCGACGGCGAGGTCCGCCGGGTCGAGATCCCGCCGGACTAGCTCCGCGGGGGGTACGGCACGATGGTCGGGTGCCGGACGACATCAGCGAGGCAGCCGACCCCGATCTGCTGATCGACTTTCGGGACGTCGCACTGCGCCGCGACGGGCGGGTGCTGGTGGGGCCGCTGGACTGGGCGGTCGAGCTCGACGAGCGCTGGGTGATCGTGGGGCCCAACGGCGCCGGCAAGACGTCGCTGCTGCGCATCGCCGCAGCCGCCGAGCACCCGTCGTCCGGCGTCGCCTTCGTGCTGGGGGAGCGGCTCGGCCGGGTGGACACCTCCGAGCTGCGTTCGCGGATCGGGCTGAGCTCTTCGGCGCTTGCGCAACGCATCCCCGACGACGAGCTGGTTCGCGACCTCGTCGTGTCGGCCGGGTACGCGGTGCTGGGCCGGTGGCGGGAACGCTACGAGGACGTCGACTACCGCCGGGCGGTCGACATGCTCGAGAGCCTGGGCGCCGAGCACCTCGCCGACCGCACCTACGGCACGCTGTCCGAGGGGGAGCGCAAGCGGGTGCTGATCGCCCGCGCGCTGATGACCGACCCCGAGCTGCTGCTGCTCGACGAACCCGCCGCCGGCCTCGACCTCGGCGGCCGCGAAGAGCTGGTGGCCCGGCTGACCGACCTCGCCGCCGACCCGGACGCGCCCGCGCTCGTGCTGGTCACCCACCACGTCGAGGAGATCCCGCCCGGATTCAGCCACTGCATGCTGCTCTCCGAGGGTCAGGTGGTCGCGGCGGGCCTGCTGACCGACGTGCTGACCGCCGAGAACCTGTCCACCGCATTCGGCCAGTCGATCGCCCTTGAGGTGCTCGACGGGCGTTACTTCGCCCGGCGCGTCCGCACCCGCGCCGCCCACCGGAGGAGCTCATGACCGACGACCAACCGCTGGTTCCCCGCCCCGCCGCGACGGTGATGCTGGTCCGCGACACCCCCGAAGGGATCGCCGTCTTCCTGATGCGCCGCCACGCGAAGATGCACTTCGCGGCCGGCACGATGGTGTTTCCCGGCGGCGGCGTCGACGACCGCGACCGCAACGCCGAGATCGCCTGGGCGGGCCCGCCCCCGCAGTGGTGGGCCGAGCGGTTCGGCATCGAGGCCGACCTCGCCGAGGCGCTGGTGTGCGCCGCCGCCCGGGAGACCTTCGAGGAATCCGGGGTGCTGTTCGCGGGGCCGGCCGACGACCCGGACGGCATCATCGGCGACGCGTCGGTATACCGCGAGTCCCGCCACGCCCTCGCGGGCGGCGAGCTGTCGTTCGCCGACTTCCTACGCCGCGAGAACCTGGTGCTGCGGTCGGATCTGTTGCGGCCCTGGGCCAACTGGGTCACCCCGGAGGCCGAACGCACCCGCCGCTACGACACCTACTTCTTCGTCGGTGCCCTGCCCGAGGGCCAGCGCGCCGACGGCGAGAACACCGAATCCGACAGCGCCGGCTGGACCACCCCGCAGGCCGCCATCGACGACTTCGCGGGCGGCCGCAGCTTCCTGCTGCCCCCGACCTGGACGCAGCTGGACTCGCTGGCCGGGCGCACGGTCGACGAGGTGCTGTCCGTCGAGCGCCAGATCGTCACGGTTCAGCCGCATCTGGAGATCCAGGGCGACAACTGGGTGTTCGAGTTCTTCGACTCCGACCGCTACCACGCGGCCCGCGAGAAGGGCGGGATGGGGTGGCGCCATTGAGCGCGGGCGAGTTCGTCAGCGTCGTGGTGAGCGACGGCACGCGGGACGCCGGCCTGGCCATGCTGCTGCTGTCGCGGCCGCCGACCAACGCCATGACCCGGCAGGTCTACCGCGAGATCGTGGCCGCGGCCGACGAGCTGGGCCGGCGTGACGACGTCGCCGGGGTGATCCTGTTCGGCGGTCACGAGATCTTCTCGGCCGGCGACGAGATGGCCGAGTTGCGGACCCTGACCGCGGCGGAGGCCGCCGTCGCGGCCCGGGTGCGGCAGGAGGCCGTCGACGCCGTCGCCGCCATCCCCAAGCCGACCGTCGCGGCGATCACCGGCTACGCGCTGGGCGCCGGCCTGACGCTCGCGCTGGCCGCCGACTGGCGGGTGAGCGGCGACAACGTCAAGTTCGGGGCCACCGAGATCCTCGCCGGGCTGACCCCCGGCGGTGGCGGGCTGGCCCGCCTGACCCACGCCGCCGGGCCGAGCAAGGCCAAGGAGCTGGTGTTCAGCGGGCGCTTTGTCGACGCGGAGGAGGCGCTGGCCCTGGGCCTGGTCGACGAGCTGGTGGCCCCCGACGACGTGTACGACGCCGCCGCGGCGTGGGTGCGCCGCTTCCTCGACGGCCCGGCGCCGGCGCTGGCCGCGGCCAAGGCGGGCATCAACGCCGTGTTCGATCGGCCGCCCGGCGGCGGTTAGGCTCGCCTGCATGACGACGAGTTCGACCGACGCGACCCCGACGCCGCGCGCGACCGCCGAGCAGGTCGAAGCGGCCCGCCACGACAGCAAGCTGGCCCAGGTGCTCTACCACGACTGGGAGGCCGAGACCTACGACGAGAAGTGGTCGATCTCGTACGACCAGCGCTGCGTCGACTATGCCCGCGGCCGGTTCGACGCCATCGTCCCCGACGAGGTCCAGCGCGAGCTGCCCTACGACCGAGCACTCGAATTGGGTTGTGGCACAGGTTTTTTCCTACTCAATCTGATCCAGTCCGGGGTCGCCCGCCGGGGGTCGGTCACCGACCTGTCGCCCGGCATGGTCAAGGTCGCCACCCGCAACGGGCAGTCGCTCGGCCTGGACATCGACGGCCGCGTCGCCGACGCCGAGGGCATCCCGTACGACGACGACACCTTCGACCTGGTGGTCGGGCACGCCGTCCTGCACCACATCCCCGACGTGGAGCTGTCGCTGCGCGAGGTGATCCGGGTGCTGCGGCCCGGCGGGCGGTTCGTCTTCGCGGGCGAGCCGACGTCGGCGGGCGACGTCTACGCCCGCACGCTGTCGACGCTGACGTGGCGGGTCGCCACCAACGTCACCCGGCTGCCCGGCCTGGGCGGTTGGCGGCGGCCGCAGGCCGAGCTCGACGAGTCCTCGCGCGCCGCGGCGCTGGAGGCCATCGTCGACCTGCACACCTTCACGCCCGAGGACCTCGAACGCATGGCCACCAGCGCCGGCGCGGTCGAGGTCCGCACCGCGAGCGAGGAATTCACCGCCGCGATGGTGGGCTGGCCGATCCGCACGTTCGAGGCGTCCGTTCCGCCCGGGCGGCTGGGGTGGGGCTGGGCGAGGTTCGCGTTCAACAGCTGGAAGGCGCTGAGCTGGGTGGATGCCAACATGTGGCGGCACGTCATGCCCAAGGGCTGGTTCTACAACGTCATGATGACCGGGGTCAAACCCTCCTGAGTGTTCACCCTGGATGACGTCGCCTACCTGCGTTCGCCCTCCGGCGCCGCCGCGCTGGCGGCCGTCGCCGAACTCGAACTGACCGACGCCACCCGGATCGCCGACGTCACCGCGGCGCGATCGCGCTTCGGCGACCGGGCGCCGATCCTCGTCGAGACGACGCTGCTGCGGCGGCGGGCCATGAAAAAGCTCGGCGGCCTGGCCGACATCTCGACGTGGCTGTTCACCGACGAGGCGCTGCAGCAGGCCACCGCCGCCCCGGTGGCCGCCCACCGGGCCCGGCGGCTGGCCGGGCATGGGAGGGCGGTGCACGACGCGACCTGTTCGATCGGCACGGAGGTCGCCGCGCTGGGCGGCGCGGGGGTCCGCGCGGTCGGCAGCGACCTCGACCCGGTGCGGCTGGCGATGGCGCGCCACAACCTCGGCGAGGCGGCGTGGCTGTGCCGCGCCGACGCCCTGCGCCCGGTGACGCGCGACGCGGTGGTGTTCGTCGACCCCGCCCGCCGGCAGGGCGGCCGCCGGCGCTTCGGCATCGACGACTACCGGCCCGGGCTGAGCGGGCTGCTGGACGCCTGCCGCGGCCGCGAGCTCGTCGTAAAGTGCGCGCCCGGAATCGATTTCGCGCAGGTACGTCGCCTCGGCTTCGACGGCGAGATCGAGGTGACGTCGTATGCGGGCTCGGTCCGGGAGGCGTGCCTGTGGTCGGCCGGGCTGGCGCGGCCGGGTGTCCGGCGCCGCGCCAGCCTGCTGGACCATGCCGAACAAGTGACCGACGCCGACCCGGACGACTGCGACGTGCGGCCGGCCGGGCGGTGGATCGTCGACCCCGACGGCGCCGTGGTGCGCTCCGGGCTGGTGCGCCACTACGGCGCGCGGCACGGGCTGTGGCAGCTCGACCCCGACATCGCCTACCTGTCGGGGGATCGGCTGCCGCCGGGCGTCCGGGGCTTCGAGGTGCTCGAGCAACTGGCCTTCGACGAGCGGCGCCTGCGGCAGGCCCTGGCCGCGCTCGACTGCGGGGCGCTGGAGATCCTCGTCCGGGGCGTCCCGGTGGATCCCGATGTATTGCGGCGCCGGCTGCGCCCGCGCGGCGGGCGGGCCCTGTCGGTGGTGGTGACCCGCCTCGGGACCGGGCCGGCGGCCCGTGCGGCGGCGTTCGTCTGCCGTCCCTCGCGGTAGCGCCGGGTACGCTGGCGGCCGAGTGTTTGCGCCCCAGCGCTTTTAGTTCTGCGAGGACATCAAGACAAATGCGTCATCTCATCGCGGCCGCGGTGCTCGCGCCGGCGGTCCTGCTGGGCTGGCCGGCGCCGTCGGCCGCGGCGGCGCCGCCGCGCTGCGCCGCCCTGGGCGGCACGCTCGAGGCGGGTCAGATGTGCCGCGTCCAGTCGACCACCGCCAACTACACGCTCACCATGACGTTCCCGGCCGACTATCCCGACGAGCAGGCGCTCACCGACTACGTCACCCAGAACCGCGACGGCTTCGTCAGCGTCGCGCAGAGTTCCGGCAGCCGCGACCAGCCCTACCAGATGGAGGCCACCACCGAGCAGCACGGCTCCGGTCAGCCGCCGCACGCCACCCGCAGCGTCGTCCTGAAGTTCTTCCAGGACCTGGGACAACATCCGTCCACCTGGTACAAGGCGTTCAACTACAACCTCGGGACGAACCAGCCGATCACCTTCGACACCCTGTTTCCGCCCGGCGTGACGCCGCTGGACAGCATCTTCCCGCTCGTCCAGCGCGACCTGCAGCGCCAGAACCCGCTGGGCGCCGCGATCCCGCCCTCGGCCGGGCGCGACCCGTCGCACTATCAGAACTTCGCCATCACCGACGACCAGCTGATCTTCTACTTCGCCCCGGGCGAGCTGCTGCCCGCCTTTGCAGGCCCGGCCCAGGCGCAGGTGCCCCGCAACGCAATCCCGCCGCTCGCGCTCTGAGGCTTCCCCGCGTCTAGACAGGCCCGGCCAGCGTCTCCATCGCCCCGGCGCCGACCGCCAGCGCCACCTGCGCGGCGCACCCGATGAGCGGGACGAAAAAGGCGGTCCGCTGGCGGGCGAGGCGGCGCACGGCGACGACGAGGGTGGCGACGAAGACCACCGCCCCGCCCCCGAGGCCCAGCACCATGGCCCGGTTGATCCAGGCCGGGTCGCCGCACTTCTGGTAGCCGCACGGGTCGGTGGCCATGACGAGCAGGCCGAGCAGGCCGATCGTCACCGCGATGAGGAAGGCGTGGGCGGCGAGCAGCAGGACCGTCGCCACGCGGTCCGCAGTCTGCGGTCTCGCGGGCCGCGGCTGGGGGTCGTCCATGGGGCCAGTATCGCCCGACCTAGGCCGGCGCGAAGCCGTAGACCTGGCCGTCGCTGGTGGTGGCCACCACGCGCCGGTCCGCCCCGACCGCCACCCCGAGCGGGTAGCCGGTGGCCGCCGGGAGCGGGTAACTACCCAGCGTGTGGCCGTTGCCCGGGTCGAAGGCCAGCAGCGTCATGCCGCCCGCGGCCGCGACGACGGTGTAGCCGACCCCGGCGCCGGCCAGGCTCGACGACGTCAGGGGGGCGGCGTCGTCGCGGCGCCATGCCGCGTCGGCGTGGTCGCCGGCGTCCTTGAACGCCACCAGGCGGGTGTCGGGCCCGCCGCCCGCCATGATCAGCCCCTGCCGGGTGACCGCCGGCGGCGTCTGCGCCAGGAACCCCAGCGGCGCCGACCACTTCGGCTTCCCGTCGGCGGCCCGCAGCGCCCACAGCCGCTGGTC
>NZ_CACRUY010000086.1 GCF_902652685.1 Mycobacterium sp. Marseille-P9652 | reverse complement strand
GTCCGCTGGGCGGCGGCTTGGGCGGCGGGACGCCCTGCGGGCGGGCGCCGGAGTTGGTGGCGAAGCGGGGGTCCGCGGCCAGGCCGGGGACGCAGCCGGCCAGCATGGCCGTCACCGCCACGAGGATGGCGGCGCGCGCGATCTGCCGACTCATGCCGACCACAGTAGCTAGACCTTGACGTATCGGGCGTAGAGGTAGCCGGCGTCGTCGGTCAGGACGTGGGCGCAGCGCATCCGGGTGAGGAGCTGGTCGGGGCCCGACGCGATGCGGCGGGCCGGGCCGCCGAGAACGAATGGCGCGATCGTCAGGCACAGTTCGTCGAGCAGGCCGCGCCGGACGAACGAGCCGAGCAGCGTCGGGCCGCCCTCCGTCAGGACGCGGCGCATCCCGCGCGCGCCGAGGGCCGACAGGATGGCTGCCTCGTCGACCTGGCCCGGGTCGTCGGCCGAGCAATCGAGGACCTCGCACAGTCCGCTGAGCAGGCGGCGCGTCTCCTCGGCGGCCGCCGCGCACGCGAGCACCAGCGGCGCGACCTCGGTGCGGGTGAACACCGCCATGTCGCGGTCGAGGCGGCCCGAGCGGGTCACGATCGCCAGCTGCGGCACCTCGCTTTGTCCGCGCGTCTGGCGGCGCTGGCGCTGGGCCGCGCCGACCTGGGCGCCGGAGTAGCCCTCGATGCGCACGGTCCCGGCGCCGACCACGATGACGTCGGCGAGTTCGCGCAGCAGGTTGAAGATGAACCGGTCGCCCGGCCCGCCCATGCCGCCGCTCGTGCCGTCCGCGGTGGCGCCGCCGTCGACGCTGGCGATGAAGTTGGCCCGCAGCGCGATCCCGTCCCGGTCGGGGTAGCGGTAGAGGTCGGACAGCGCGCCGTCGTCGAGTTCGCGCACCTGTCCGAGCAGCGCCATCGGCGAGCCCTCGGCGGCGCCGGAGTTGGCCATGGGTCCGATTGCAGCACGCGGTTACAGTTCGTGCATGCAGGGGGTGGCGCGCCTGGTGGACCGGCACCCCACGGTGACGCCGGAGCGGCTGATCGCGCAACTGCGCCCGCCGCCCACGTTCGCCGACGTCAGCTTCGCGACCTACCGGCCCGATCCGGCGGAGCCGACCGCCGCCGCCGCCGTCGCCGCGTGCGAGGACTTCTGCCGTGTCGCCGTCCAGCGACGGGCGGGCCGCCGCACGCTGCTGGGGCGGCGGGCGGTGCTGCCGGGCGTGGGCCTGTACCTGGACGGCGGGTTCGGCGTGGGCAAGACCCACCTGCTCGCGTCGTCGTACTACCGGCTGCCTGGGGAAGGCCCCCAGCCCCCAAACCCCAAGGCGTTCGCCACCTTTGGGGAGCTGACCCAGCTCGCCGGGGTGTTCGGCTTCGCCGAGTGCATCGACCTGCTCGCCGGCTACACCGCTGTGTGCATCGACGAGTTCGAGCTCGACGACCCGGGCAACACGACGCTCGTCGCGCGCCTGCTCTCGTCGCTGGTCGAGCGCGGCGTCTCGGTGGCCGCGACGTCCAACACACTGCCCGAGCAGCTCGGCGAGGGCCGCTTCGCCGCCCAGGACTTCCTCCGCGAGATCCACACGCTGGCAGAGATTTTCACCACGGTGCGCATCGAGGGGCCCGACTACCGGCACCGCGGACTTCCGCCGGCGCCGCAGCCCCTGTCCGACGAGGAGGTGACCGCGCGCGCCGCGCGGGTGCCGGGCGCGACTTTGGACGACTTCGACGCGCTGTGCGCGCACCTGGCGACGATGCACCCGACGCGCTACCTGACCCTGATCGAGGGTGTCACCGCGGTGTTCCTCACCGGCGTCCACGGCCTCGACGACCAGAATGTGGCGCTGCGACTGGTGTCGCTCACCGATCGGCTCTACGACGCCGGCATCCCGGTGACGGCGTCGGGGGCGAGGCTGGACACGGTGTTCAGCCAGGAGATGCTGGCCGGCGGCTACCGCAAGAAGTACCTGCGGGCCGTTTCCCGGCTGCTGGCGCTCACCGCCGAAGCTCACGCGTCATGAGGTAGTCGTTCTCCAGGCGGTCGCCGACCCGGAAGGTCCTCGTGCCGCTGACGGCGAACCCGTGCTTGGCGTAAAAGCGTTGCGCGCGTTCGTTTCCCTGGTTCACGCCCAGCCACACGCTCGCCACACCCCACCGCGCGGCGGTGTCGAGCGCGAGTTCCATCAGCGCCGCGGACGCGCCCGTTCTGTGGTGGTCGGGCAGGACGTACATCTTCGACACCTCGGCGCGGTCGTCCTCGCGAATCACCATGGCGTAGCCGATGATTCGACCACCGTGCCGCGCGGTCAGGATCGCCCGCGCCGGATCGGCCAGGTACTCGGCGAAGCGCTCTGCCGACAGGTTCGCGGCGACGAACGCAGCGATGTCCGCGGTGGTCGTCGCCGGCGGGCACGCCAACGGAAAGGTCTGGGCCGCAAGGGCGGCGAGCTCGGTGGTGTCGACGGAATCCGGCGTCGCGAAGCTAACCGTCAGAGATTCCGCGCGGATCACAGATTCCATTGGGCGAGGTGATATCCCGTCTTCCTGTCCAGCAGGACGACTGTGGAGACGGGGTCGCGGTAGGCGTCCCAGTAGACCTCGCCGCGCACGATCGCCCCGTTGGGGACGTTGACCAGGACGTTGTCGAGCGAGTCGGGCGCATCGTTGGGCTTGGGCTTGTAGGCGTCGGCGTACGGCGTGACCCCGGTGAAGCTGAAGTCGGTGGCCATGACGAACGGGTTCGGCACCCGGATGGCGCGCACCACCACGTCCGCGCGCTCGACGCTGCTCCCCGGGAAGCCGCGGAAGGTGCCCTCGCGCGTGTAGCCGAAGCCCGGCGGCGGGTCGCAGGGCGCCACGCCGCCGACGGTGATGTCCGCGACGTAGGTGCCGGTGTCCACCCGCAGCGTGTCGCCGATGTGGCCGATCGGCGCGTCGCCGGCGTGAGCCCGCGGGGCTTGCGGGGTCAAGCCCACCGCGGTCACGCTCGCGGCCGCGACGAGGGCGGTGGACAGGACGATCAGCCAGCGGTGCATCTTCGCCTCCCTAACGACCTTCGCATGATCGCACACCGGTCATGGCGAAGGGGAGGGGTTCGTCTTGCCGCTCAGGGATTGCAGCGCGGCGGCGAGGTCGGCCTCGGTGCGGTCCTTGTCGACGCCACTGCGGTGCAGCGGCCCCTGGCCGTCTTCGAGTTCGAGCAGCGCCAGCAGCATGTGCTCGGTGCCGATGTAGTTGTGGCCCAGGCGAAGTGCCACCCGGAAGGTCAGCTCGAGCACCTTGCGCGCCGGGCCGCTGAACGGGATGAGCTCGGGCGGTTCGCCGGTGGCGGGGGGCAGCGACACGGCGGCCCGCAGCGCCTCGGTGTCGACCTTCTGCCGCCGCAGCAACACCGTCGCCAGTGCGGCCGGATCGCTGAGTACGCCCAGCAGCAGATGGTCGGGCGTGATCTCGTTGTTGCCCGCCTCGTGGGCGGCGTTCTGTGCCGCGACGACGGCGCCGCGGGCGCGGGGGGTGAAGCGCCCGAACCCCTGCTCGGGGTCCAGGGTGGTGGCCTCGGCGCGGGGCACGAAGCGCTTCTGGGCGGCCTGCTTGGTGACGCCCATGCTCTTGCCGATGTCGGTCCACGAGGCGCCGGAGCGGCGGGCCTGGTCGACGAAGTGCCCGATCAGGTGGTCGGCGACCTCGCCCAGGTGCTCGGCGGCGAGCACCGCGTCGGCCAGCTGGTCGAGCACGTCGCTGTGGACGCGCTTGATGGCGTTGATGAGCTCGTCGAGTCGGACGGGATAGGCGATGGGCGTCGGGTCGGCCATGGGTCAACCGTAGGTTGACGCTCCGGAGGTGTCAACCTTCGGTTGACGATTCCGGTGAATGGGATGCGGGACGGCCGAGACTCTGCGACCATCCCAGATTTATGAAACCCCTCCTGCTGCCGGTCGCCGTCGCCGCGGCGGTGGGGCTGGCCGCGCCGGTCCACGCCGACGGCAGCGACGACGCGTTCCTCGCCTCGCTGCGCGCCGCCGGCATCACCTTTCCCGACCCGGGCCGCGTCATCGGGGCCGGCAAGTGGGTGTGTCAGGCCGTCGGTCAGGGCACGCCGATGGTCGACGTCGTCAAAACGATCCAGGAGCGCAACGCCGGGCTGCACGGCGACAACGCCGCCCGGTTCGCCGCGATCGCGGCCAACGTGTACTGCCCGCAGGCGATTTCGGTCGTCACGACCGGCACCGGCCAGAACGGCGGATAGCCGCCGGCGGCTCGGGATGATCGTCATCCGGCTTTAACACCCGCGCTACCGGCGCGCGGGTGAACGAAACCTTGCGTAAACATTTCGTCCTTACGCTTCGGCGATGAACGGCTAGCCGACGTGTTGAGGATGCGGACTTGGGGTTTCTTCTGGCTCGGGTGGTCGAGCCGCTGAGCAACGTCCTCAACACGCACGTCCTCGTCTACCTCCTGCTCGGCGCCGGCCTCTACTTCACGGTGCGCACCCGGTTCATCCAGGTCCGGTACTTCGCGCGCATGGTGCGCCAGGTCCGCAGGTCGCACCGCGAGGACGGCGGGATCTCGTCCTTCCAGGCCTTCAGCGTCGGCCTGGCCTCGCGGGTGGGCACCGGGAACATCGCGGGCGTCGCGATCGCGCTCACCGTCGGCGGTCCCGGCGCGATCTTCTGGATGTGGGTGGTGGCCGCCGTCGGAATGGCCACCGCGGTGGTCGAGGCCACGCTCGCCCAGATCTTCAAGGTCCGCTCGGGCGACGGGTCGTTCCGGGGCGGTCCCGCGTTCTACATCCAGCGCGGGCTGCGCTCGCGCACCGGCGGCGTCTGCTTCGCCCTGCTTCTGGTGGTCACCTTCTCGACCGCCTTCAACATGGTCGAGACCAACGCCGTCAGCGGCGTCCTGAAGTCGTCGCACGGCATCGGCATCGGTTGGACGGCAATCGGTTTGACCGCGCTGGCCGCCCCGGTGCTGTTCGGCGGGGTGCGCCGCGTCGCCAGGTTCGCCGAATGGGTCGTCCCGGGAGTGGCGGTGGCCTACGCCTTGCTGGCGCTGGTGATCGTCGCCGCCAACGTCACGGAGCTGCCGGCGGTGATCCGGGAGATCGTCGGCGGGGCGTTCGGAATCCGGCAGATGGCGGGCGGGTTCGCCGGCGGCATCGCGACGGCGATGCTGACGGGGGTGAAGCGCGGGCTGTTCGCGTGCGAGGCGGGGATGGGCAGCTCGCCCAACATCGCCGGTGCGGCGACGGTGGCACATCCGGTGGAGCAGGGCCTGATCCAGTCGCTCGCCGTGTTCGTCGACACCATGGTGATCTGCACCGCGACGGCGTTCATCGTGCTGATGTCCGGTGCCGACGTTTACGATCCGGCGCACACGGGATCGATCGCCGGTGCCAGCCTGACCGAGTCGGCGATCGCCGCGGGCCTGGGTTCGTGGACCACCGTGCTGATGACCGCGGTGGTCTTCGTCTTCGCGTTCTCCTCGGTGCTCAGCAATTACGTTGTGGCCGAGGCAAATCTGTTCTTCCTGGGCGGCCGCCGCTTCGCGATCAACGTGCTGAAGGTGGTGACCCTGCTCGCGATCATGATGGGCGCGATGTCCGAGCTCTCGCTGGTGTGGGCGCTCGCCGACCTCACCATGGCACTGATGGCCATCGCCAACCTGGTGGCGATCTGCCTGCTCGGCAAGTGGGCGTTCGCGGCGCTGCGCGACTTCCACCGCCAGGCCGCCCGCGGCGAGCGACCCGTGTTCGTCGCCAGCGAGGCCGGCCTGCCCGGCGAGCTGGTCGGCGACGTCTGGGAAGTCCCGGAGGGCCGGCAACTCGGAGAGCTGCCCGACTCGCTGCGGATGGGCGGGGGCAGGCTGCGGTCGATGAGGCTGTCCCGGGCTCCGGCCGCGTAGTCATACCCTTGTCGGCATGCGCGTCGACACGGGGCCGCTGACGTGGGGTGCACTGGCGCACACCTGGCACTTCGACCCGACGGCCGCGGTGGTGATCGTCGTCGCGGCCGGGGCCTACGGGTGGTGCTACCGGGCCGCGAGGCGCGAATCCGGGCGGGCGGTCGGTCCCGGTTCGGCGGTGTGTTTCGGCGTCGGCGTCGGGCTGTGGATCGTGGCGACGATGAGCGCCGTCGGCGCGTATGCCTACGTCCTGTTCTGGGTGCGTGCGCTGCAGGTGCTGCTGCTGCTCTACGTGGTGTCGTTCTTCGTCGCGCTGGGGAAGCCGGTCACGGTGCTGCGCCTGGGTCTCGGCGCGGCCGGCCGCCGACGCGTCGACCGCCTATTGGACACCCGGTTCGCCAGGGTGCTCGCCCATCCGCTGACGACGTCACTGGTCATGCTCGGTGTGCCCTGGCTGCTCTACCTGACGCCCTGGTACACCGCGTCCCTCCGGAACGAGTGGGTGGGCGCCCCCACCCGAATCCTGTTGGTGCTGGCGGGTTTCGGATACTTCTACGCCCGGCTGCAGGCGGACCCGGTTCCCCGCCGCTACCCGCAGACCATCTCGCTGCTGATCACCGTCGCCGAGGCGCTCGGCGACGGTGTGCTGGGGCTGGTGCTGTGGCAGGGCGCGCTGATCGGCTCGTCGTACTACGCGGAACTGCACCGGTCGTGGGGACCCGACCCGCGCCTCGATCAGACGATCGGCGCCGGCGTGTTGTGGATCCTCGGGGACCTGGTCGGGTGGCCGCTCGTGCTGCTGCTGATGCGCGCGCTCTCGCGCGACGACAAGGCGCACGCCGTCGAGGTCGACGCGCAACTGGACGCGGCGCGGGAGGACGAGAGCGGGGACGTCGCGCCCTCGGGACTGTGGTGGGAGAACGACCCCCAGCTGCGTGAACGGTTCGGCCGCGGCTGACATTTCGGGCGCCGAGCCGGCCCAGGTTTGGATTGCGGCGAATCGGGGTAGGGTCGCATATGTACGCCTCGAAATTGCACATGCGCCAGTTGCGTTGCGCCCGTTCCACTCTGATGACCATGGCGGCACTGGGTTCGGCCGCGTTGTGGTGCTCCGGCATCGGCTCCGGCGTAGCCCGGGCCGACAACAACCACGAGCGCGAAGCGTGCGCGCTGATGGACGATCACGCGTCCGCGATCCATCTGGGCTACGGGTCGACGCCCGCCCAATACGCCATGGCGGTGCTTTCCACGGAGATGCCACCGGTGGACGCCGCCCACACGCTGCTGGCGGCCACGAACGACTACTGCCCCGGCCATGCGGGCGACCTGCCGGACGGCTGGCGATAACCTCCTCCGCGCGCCGGGGGGAATCCCAATTAGACGAATGTTGAACGGTCGGTTATCTTTTCCGGGACCCAGCTAGTCATCCCGCGGCGAAGGAGCCGATGGTTATGAAGGCATCTGTCCTGGTAGTCGGAGCACTGGTCGCCGGTGCGGCGCTCGCTGGATGCGGGGGCGGGAAGTCGTCGAGCCCGTCGTCGTCCGCGACGTCATCGTCGTCGTCCTCGGCCACGTCGACGTCCACCTCGTCGGCCCCGCCGGCGTCGAGCAGCGCGGCCGCCCAGCCGTCGGACTACAGCAACCTCCTGATCAAGGCGACCGACATCGTCGTGCCGGGGGACACCTTCACGCTGTTACAGACGGTCCCGGTGCCCAACCCGGCGGGAACCGAGGGCGTCTTCATGAACCAGAGTGGGTCACGCAAGATCGACGACACGATCTACGTCTATCCCGACGCCGGCGCGGCGGCGCAGGCGCTCGACGCCAACGTCAAGGGCATTCAGGAGCTGAGCGTGAAGGCGCCGCCTGCGCCGGTCGAGGTGGGCACCGGCGGCCAGATGGCAGTGGGACCCTCGCCGGACGGCACCAAGTCCAAGGGCATCGTGATGTTCACCGAGGGAAAGGTCCTGGCCGTGCTGGAGTTCGAGAGCGCGCCGAACGATCCGCTGCCGCAGGATCTCATCCTCGACCTCGGGCGCAAGCAGGACGCCGCGATCAAGGCCGGGATGCCCGCCTGAGTCAGGCCGCCCTGGCCGTCCAGGAGAAGTTCTGCATGTCGGGGATTCGCGGCCCCAGCGCGGCGGCGACGTCGCGGCCGATCTGATCGGCGGCGGCCAGCGACGTGCCCGGGTCCAAGAACCCTTCGACCTCCACGCGCAGGGTGCGGCCGGTCCAGCGGGCCCGCGCGTGCGCATGCAGGACACCGGGGACGGTGGCGGCGACCGTTTCGGCCGTCGTGACGATCTCAGGGTCGACGCCGTCGAGCAGGCGGTGCGCGATGTCGGCGGTGACCTCCCACCCGACGTGGCAGATGAAGCCGGTGACGACGATGCCGGCCACCGCGTCGGCCCAGTTCCAGCCGAGCGCGACGCCGATCAGGCCGAGCATCGCCCCGCCCGACGACAGCGCGTCGAGCCAGGAGTGCTTGGCGTCGGCCACCATGGTGGCCGAGCGGATCCGCCGGCCGACCACCAGCTTGTAGCGGGCGACCAGCTGGTTGCCGGCGATGCCCACGGCCGCCGCGGCGATGCCCCAGCCGACGTGGCCGGTGGTGCCGTGGCGCAGCAGCTTGCTGACGCTTTCGAAGCCGGCGACCGCGGCACTGGCCCAGATCACCACGGCCACGCCAAGGCCGGCGAGGTCCTCGGCGCGCTCGTAGCCGTACGGGTAACGCTCGGTGGGGAGCCTGCGGGAAGCCCGGAATCCGACGAACACCAGGACGCTGGTCGAGACGTCCGACAGGTTGTGCAGCGCATCGCCCAGGAGCGCGACCGACCCGGACACCAGCGCGATCGCCAGCTCGATGAGGCCCGTGAGGGCCAGCCCCACGGCGCTGACGGCGACGGCACGGTTGGCCTGGCGCCGCTCGCCGGCGTCGTCGACCCCGGTGTCGAGGGGGAAACTCCCGGCCGGGTCGCGGACTCCGCTGATCACATGCATCGACCCAGCATGCCGTGATCGTGCGGTGCGGCTCAACCCGCGCAGCTCACGCGGCTTAGGTTTGTCGCCATGAAAGTCGTGGTGGTCGCGTACGGGAGCCGCGGCGACGTCGAGCCCTGCGCCGCCCTCGGTCGCGAGCTGATGCGCCGCGGTCACGACGTGCGCGTGGCGGTCCCGCCCGACCGGCTGGCCCTCGTCGAGGCGGTGGGGCTCACCGGCGTCGCCTACGGTCCGGACACCCGCGGAAGGATGGATGTCTTCGCCAAGGTGGTTGGACGCGTGGCGAATCCGATCAACGCGTTGCCCGGCGTCCTGGAGGAGCTGTCGCAGACCTGGTCGGCGAAGACGGCGACGCTGGCGTCGCTGGCGGCCGACGCCGACCTTCTGGTGGCGGGCATGACCGAGCAGCAGCTCGCCGCGAACATCGCTGAATCGCAAGGCATTCCGTTCGCGGCGCTACACTTCTTCCCGGCCGAGCTCCTGTCGCCGGGAGTGCTGCATGCCGGCATGATGCGCGAGGTGGCGAACGCCCAGCGCCGCGGGCTGAGGCTGCCCGAAGGGCAGGGGCCGCCGTCGCTCGAGATCCAGGGCTACGACGAGGTCTGCGTGCCGGGGTTGGCGGGCACCTGGGGGGATGCCGCCGCCCGGCGGCCCTTCGTCGGCGCGCTGACGCTGCAGGCGCCGACGGACGCCGACGCCGAGGTGTCGGCATGGATCGCCGCGGGTTCGCCGCCGATCTGTTTCGGCATGGGGGGCACGCCGATCGCGTCGCCGGCGGACACGGTCGCCATGGTTGCCGCGGCGTGTTCGCGGCTGGGTGTGCGGGCGTTGATGTGCAGCGGGCCCAACGACTTTGGTGACGTGTCGCGTCTCGACCACGTCAAGGTGGTGGACGCGGTGAACCATGCCGCGGTTCTGCCGTCGTGCCGGGCGATCGTCCACCACGGGGGCGCGGGCACGACGGCCGCGGGCCTGCGCGCCGGAATCCCCGCCGTCATCCTGTGGCTCTGGCTCGACCAGCCGGTCTGGGCCGCGGCCGTCGAACGCCTGGGCGTGGGCGTGGGGCGCCCGTTCACCGCGACCACCGAGGACTCGCTCGTCGCGGACCTGGCCGCGATACTCGCGCCCCAATGCGCCGACCGCGCGCGCGAGGTCGCGACCCTGACCACCCCGGCCGACCAGAGCGCCGCCAGGGCCGCGGACCTGGTGGAAGAGTTTGCGCGCCAGGGCATTCAGGCCTGAGGTTGGCACACCCCGACCCGACCGTGTTGGCCCCGCGGATGGCACACAGGGTGGGCGCGGTTGCGCGGCAACCCCATCGAATCGTCCGAGTTGCGTCCGCCCGCGCGGGATCCCAGACTTGGGCGATGGCCGTCAAGACGATCGCGCGCCGGTGGCTCGCCGGGGTCGCGGTGCTGTCCGGCGCGGTGATCGCGCCGTTGATCGCCGCGCCGGAGCAACCCGCCGTCGCGCCGCTGGCGTGCGGGATCACCTGGACGCGGACCGGCGGCGTGTGGACCTACCTGCCCGACTGCTCCCAGCAGGCGCCGCCGCCGTCGCCGCCGCCCGAGGCGCCGCGCCTCCCGCCGCCAGAGCCGCCGCCCGCTGAGCGATAAGCGGCCGTTGCTCAGCCGCGGCCGCCCCACAAGCGGTCATCCGGCCAGTCGGAGGCGCCGCCCTCGTCGAACCACGCCATGATCACCTCACGCTTGTTCGAGTCCTGCGACTCCACGTTGCGGCGTGCTCCCTCCCGGAACCACTCGGCGTGCCATATGGCGCCGGTGTGGAGGTAGCGCACCTTGATGGTGGTGTCGCCCCTGCGGTACTCCTGCATGATCGACGACGACCAGACGTGCTCCCACCCGCGTTGCATTGCCGCGCGGGCGATGACGTTGCGCAGAGCCATCTCTTCCTCCCGCTGGCTCTACCGCCACTGATCCTCGTTCGAGCCGGAGCACCGACGCGGTTCGGCGGGTCGCACCTGGCGGTGCGGGGCCCGCTAGAGCGCCCCCTGGATGGGCGCCGGCTCGAGGGCCTGCTCCCGGGCGCAGCGAACCATCCTCTCGCTGAGGTGCACGAGCGGGTCCTCGTGCCCGCCCGGCATCGTATAGGCCAATTGACGCAATTCCACCGCAAACTCGTACAAATGCTGGCTCAGTGACGGAATTTTCATTCGAACGACTGCGACTTCAATCGTGTCGGCAATAGAAAAAGGGGACCCGATCCCCACAAGGTACCCCTCCGTGGCGCGGCTCACACCCCTGCGCGGAGGCCTTCGCAATCGGCTGCCTGACCAGCGCTTTTAGATCGGGGTCCACACACCGTGGTTGTACAGGCCCCAGGTGTTCGCGACCGGGTTCCACATGAGGTTGGCCCCGGGCGCCCACGGCGGCGGAGGGGGCTGCGGCGGCGCCCATATCGGTGGCGGGCCCCACGGCCCCCAGCCCCCCGGACCGAACGGTGCGCCCGGTCCCGGCCAGTCGTGGCACTGGTTCCAGTCCCAGTCCGTGACCTTGCCCCAGCCGGGGTTCCATGGTTCGCCGGGACACCAGTGCCCGCTCGGTGGCGGGGGCGGGGCCGCCTCGGCGGTGCCACCGGCCAGGCCCAGAGCCGTCAAGGCCAACCCGCCGGCCAGCAGGCCGGTGCTCCACCGTCGCGTTCGGTTCTCGGCGTTCATGGTGCTCAGAATCCACCCTTCGGGCCGGAAAACAAAGCAGACTGGGAATGTGGTTGTCGTCGGCAAAGCGAAAAGCCATTGAGCTGCAACCCATTTCGCATCGCGTAGGCATGTGCGGCAACGCTTTTCGCTGTGCGGTCGCGTTTGGGCCTATGCCGGCGGCAAGCCCGGGGATAGTATGCGGAAATGCGTCTCAGCAATGTCGCCGCACCGGTCAGCATCGCCGTTGCCGTCCTCTCGATAGGCCCGCTCGTGCTCGTCGGGGCGCCGTCCGCGCGTGCCGACATCAGCGGGTACCGGCGTTGTGTGGCGAGCGTCAAGCAGGTGCCGATCAACGAGCACGACCCTTTGAGCTTGCAGCTTGCCCGGCAGGTCGAGATGGATCTCGATTCCGGTGTTTCCCCCGACGCGGAGGCGCAGCGAGTCGCCCAGATGGGATTCGATTCCCAGCTCGCCAACACCGTGGTGCAGTGCGCCGCCTATGAAAGGCCGTAAAACGGCCGATCCGTTTCGCCCGCGCTGCGCTACGGCGCTGCCGCCCCCATAATGGGGATTTCGTGCACGGGGTGCTGAACCGACGACTGTGCCTCGGGGGAAGAAAAGGTCGAAAGGCTATGAAGAAATTTGCAGGAATAGCGCTCGCGCTCGGCGCGTCAATTGCCGTTGCTCCCGTTGCGCACGCCGACAACGACTGGATTTCCATGGCGATTTCGGATTCCACGGGGCAGATCAAGTTCTCGGGCGGGGGATCGGCCAGCCGGTCCGCCGCCGAGCAGGTGGTGATGCAGGAGTGCCGCAAGCGGGTCAGTGACTGCCGGATCCTGGCCAGCGGGCAGGGCGGGTGCCTCGCGCTGGCCATGAACGCCGCCCACTCGAAGTACTACGGGGGCTGGGGCCCCACCCGGGAGGAAGCCGAGGCGGCCGCGTCCGCCATGGCGGGCGGCGGAACCGTCCTCGCCGACCACGACCACTGTCTTGGCGACCCCGCGAGTTAGCGAGTTAGCCGACCCGCGCCTGCTCAATTAAGTGCGGCACCGACCGCGCAAATGGGTAAACAACGCCTAGCGCGCCCGGACGGGCGCGCCGATTCTCAGTAAGAGCAGTCGGAAGGCGGAGGCAGATGGCTCGTGAAGAAGGTGGCCGGTGGGACGTCGGGGTCAAGGACGATGAGGTCTACATTGGCCGCATCTCCGACCGTGAGGAGCGATTGTTCGACGATTCGCTGACGGCTGAGGAAGCCCGCAAACTAGCCGGCCTGCTGACGAAATACGCGGACAAGGCCGACGACGCGGAGAAGTCCGGCGACTCCAAAGACTCCGACGACTCGAAGAAGAAAAAGAAGGATTCCGAGGATTCGAAGAAGTCGAAGGACGGCGAGAAGGACCGAAAGGACTCCGAGGACTCCGACAAGTCGGAAGACTCCGATGACGACTCTGACGACGACGACGACGACTCCGACGACTCCGACAAGTCTTCGGACTAGCCGGTATTCGACTCCCAGCGCAAATCAGAACCTCGAGAGGACACGCTTGTGAGCGCGACGGATAAGGCCCGAAACAAGGTGGACCAGGTCAGGGGCAGGGTCAAGGCGGCCATCGGCCGCGCCACCAACGATCGCAGGCTGGAAGCGGAGGGCAGAGCGGATCAGCGCGCGGCTCATCTGCGCGACGCCGGCGAGAAGGTCAAAGACGCATTCCGGCCTCTCGGACGTCGACAGGTCGGTCGCCGGCGCCGGCGGGTATAAGCCCCGCCGCCGCACGCAACCCTGCTTCCGCCAGACATAAACGGCTGCGACCGATTCCGGGGTGGATTCACGGTTTGGTTGCAACAGTGGTTTCTGGTGGGGTTGACAGTAGTCGGTTGAGGATTTGGGCGGGGCTGTCCCAGTCGAAGCGTTTGCGGGGGCGGTTGTTGAGTTCGACGGCGA
>NZ_CACRUY010000085.1 GCF_902652685.1 Mycobacterium sp. Marseille-P9652 | reverse complement strand
CGGCAGGGGGGTGGCTGCTCATGGGTCCATCTTTGTCCGATCGGCCGCGGAAATGAAACATTGCCGCCGCCGGTGTCCGCGGTTGGGCGGCTCGACGGTTACTGTCGGCGGTATGAAATCGCCGCGGCGCGTGCCGATCGTGCGGGCGGCGGTGTGGCTGGCGGCGGCGTGCGTGATCGCGGCGTGCAGCAACCCCGACCCGCTCGGGGCGCAGACCCGCAACCCGAAATCCATCGTGGTCGGTTCGGGCGACTTCCCGGAATCGGAGATCGTCGCCGAGATCTACGCGGAAGCCTTGCAGGCCAATGGTTTTGACGTCGGCCGGCGGATGGGGGTCGGCAGCCGCGAGACCTACATCCCCGCACTCAAGGACCACTCCATCGATCTGGTGCCCGAATACGTCGGGAACCTGCTGCTCTACTTCGCGTCGGACTCGACTGCGACCATGCTGGACGCCGTGAAATCCGAACTGGACCAACGGCTCCCACCGTACCTGTCGATCCTGACGCCGGCGCCGGCCTCCGACACCGACACCGTGACCGTCACAGGCGCGACGGCTACCGCATGGCACCTCAAGACGATCGGCGACCTGGCGGCGCATTCGCCCGAGGTGAAGTTCGGGGCGTCGTCGTCGTTTCAAACGCGGCCGGAAGGCATGCCCGGCCTGCAGCGCAAATACGGACTCGACATCAGGCCCGGCGATTTCGTCGCCATCGAGGACGGCGGCGGCGCGGTGACCGTGCGCGCCCTCCTGGAGGGGCGCGTAACGGCCGCCGACATCTACAGCACCTCGCCGGCGATCCCACAGGACCATCTGGTGGTACTGGCCGACCCCGAGCACAACTTCCTGGCGGGAAACATTGTGCCGCTTGTCAATTCGGAGAAGAAGTCGGACCGGCTGAAGCTGGTTCTCGACGCCGTGTCCGCGCGGCTGACATCGCCGGCGGTGACTACGCTGAATGCGAGGGTGGCGGGCAACAACGGCGTCGACCCGAGCCAGGCGGCCCGAGACTGGGTTCGCGACAACGGCTTCAACCATCCGATGGGGCCATGACGGCCGGCCGCGACGCGACGATCGTCTTCAACGACGTCAGCAAGGTTTTCGCCGACGGCACCACCGCCGTCGGTCATCTGAGCCTCGAAGTTCCCGGTGGGGAGTTCACCGTGTTCGTCGGTTCGTCCGGCAGCGGCAAGACCACGGCGCTGCGCATGATCAACCGCATGGTCGAGCCGACGTCGGGCACCATCACCGTCGACGGCGCGAACGTGGCGGGCGTGAACCCGGTCAGGCTGCGCCTGGGCATCGGCTACGTCATCCAGAACGCGGGGCTGATGCCGCATCAGCGGGTGATCGACAACGTCGCAACGGTTCCCGTGCTCAGGGGCGAGTCCCGCCGCGCGGCCCGCAAGGCGGCCTACGAGGTGCTCGAGCGTGTGGGACTCGACCCCAAGCTCGCCGGCCGCTACCCCGCCCAGCTCTCCGGCGGTGAACAGCAACGGGTCGGTGTGGCGCGAGCCCTGGCGGCTGACCCGCCCATCTTGTTGATGGACGAGCCGTTCTCCGCCGTGGACCCCGTCGTGCGGAACGAGCTGCAGAACGAAATGTTGCGCCTGCAAAGCGAATTGCGCAAAACCATCGTGTTCGTGACCCACGACATCGACGAGGCGCTCAAGCTCGCCGATCGGGTCGCCGTGTTCAGGGGCGGGTCCCTGCAGCAGTACGACGAGCCCACGGAGTTGCTCGCGCGGCCGGTCAACGACTTCGTCTCCCGGTTCATCGGGCTGGGCCGGGGCTATCGATGGCTGCAGCTCCAGGACGTCGCCGGGCTGCGCCTGCACCACGTGGAATCGGTAGCGGCGGAGGGCGTCCGGGACGTCCGACCGGAGGGTTGGACGCTGGTCGTCGACGCCGAGGGCGCGCCGATCGGCTGGATCGACGCCGACGGTGTGCGGCGGCACCGTGCGGGCGCATCGCTGCCGGACGCAATGAGCGGCGTGGGCTCGCTGCTCCGCCCCGACGGCAACCTCAGCCACGCGCTGGACGCCGCGCTGTCCTCTCCCTCCGGGGTGGGCCTTGCGGTCGACGACCGGGGCAGGGTGATCGGTGGTGTCCTGGCGAGCGACGTGCTGGCCGCGGCCGATGCCCGGCGAGGGGTTTGACGGATGCACTACCTCCTCACGCACCTGCACGACGCGTGGGCCCTCACCGTGGTCCACCTGAGGCTGTCGTTGCTGCCGGTGCTCCTCGGGATGGCGGTCGCGGTGCCTCTGGGCGTCGCGGTGCGGCGCGCGCCGGTCGCGCGCCGGGTGACGACCGCGGCCGCGACCATCGTGTTCACGATTCCGTCGCTGGCGCTGTTCGTGGTCCTACCGGTGATCATCGGGACACGCATCCTCGACGAGGCCAACGTCGTCGTCGCCCTCACCGCGTACACCGCCGCCCTGCTGATCCGCGCCGTGCTCGAGGCGCTGGACGCCGTGCCGGCGCAGGTGCGCGACGCCGCCACCGCCGTCGGCTACCCGGCCGTTCGCCGTGTCCTGAAAGTCGAGCTGCCGCTGGCCATCCCGATACTCGTCGCCGGCCTGCGCGTCGTGGTGGTGACCAACATCGCGATGGTCTCGGTGGGTTCGGTCATCGGCATCGGCGGGCTGGGCACCTGGTTCACCGAGGGCTACGAGACCGACAAGAGCGATCAGATCGTCGGCGGCATCATCGCCCTGTTCGCGCTGGCCGTCGTCCTCGACGTCCTGATCGTGCTGGCCGGCCGGGCGGCCACACCGTGGGAACGCGCCGGGCGGACGCGGGTCGTGGCTCCCGTCGTGGGCGGTGCGCGATGAGCTTCGTACAGCAGGCGATCGCCTATCTGCTGACGCCGCAGAACTGGACGGGGCCGGTGGGGTTGGGCGCCCGCATCGCCGAGCATCTCGAGTACACCGCGATTGCGGTGGGGGCGTCGGCGCTGATCGCCGTCCCGGTCGGCATGGTCATCGGTCACACCGGCCGCGGCACGCTGCTGGTGGTCGGCGGGGTCAACGCGCTGCGCTCGCTGCCGACGCTGGGCGTGCTGCTGCTGGGCGTCCTGCTGTTCGGGCTCGGGTTGGGGCCACCGCTCGTCGCGCTGATGCTGCTCGGCATTCCGCCACTGCTGGCCGGAACCTACGCGGGTATCGCCAGCGTGGAGCCGACGGTCGTCGACGCGGCCCGGGCGATCGGCATGACGGAGGCCCAGGTGTTGCTGCGCGTCGAGGTGCCCAACGCGATGCCGCTGATCCTCGGCGGACTGCGCAACGCCATGCTGCAGGTGGTCGCGACCGCAACGGTGGCCGCCTACGCCAGCCTCGGCGGGTTGGGCCGGTACCTGATCGACGGCATCAAGGAGCGGGAGTTCCAGCTCGCCCTGGTGGGCGCGCTGATGGTGGCGGCGTTGGCGCTGGTCCTCGACGGCATGCTGGCCTGGGCGGCCTGGGTATCGGTGCCCGGGACCGGCCGGTTGCGGGGGTCCGCGGTCCGCACTTATCGACAAATACGTCGCGGTCCGCGGCCACGTTCTACGGTAGATGGGTGAGCTCAGCCCCCTCTGAACCCAACCGGCGCATCTGGCAAGCGATGCTGACCTGGCGCGCGCAGGATGTCTCACGCATGGAGTCGGTGCGAGTCCAGGTGTCCGGCAAGCGGATCCGTGCCAACGGCCGCATCGTGGCGGCGGCCACGGCGACGAATCCGGCGTTCGGCGCGTACTACGACCTGCAGACCGACGAGACCGGCGCGACCAAGCGTTTCGGGTTGACCGTCACGTTGGCCGAGCGCGAGCGACAGCTCGCCATCGCCCGTGACGAAGAGAACATGTGGTTGGTGACCGACCATCAGGGGGAGCGGCGCGCCGGCTACAACGGGGCGCTGGACGTCGACGTGGTGTTCAGCCCGTTCTTCAACGCGCTGCCGATCCGGCGCGTCGGGTTGCACGAGCGGGCGGACTCGGTGGCCCTGCCGATGGTGTACGTGAACGTGCCGGAGATGTCGGTCGCGGCGGAGCTGGTGAGCTACGCCAGCGAGGGCCGGCCCGAGGAGATCAAGCTGCGCTCCCCGGTCGCCGACACCGTCGTCAGCGTCGACGACGAGGGTTTCATCGTGGACTACCCAGGCTTGGCAGAGCGGATCTGATCACCCCGCCGGCCCGTCCGGCGGCGGCCAGCTCGTCACGCCACTTCTCCTCGCCGATGACGATGTGGAAGATCTCGCTGCGGGGAAAGCTGTCATAGCGCGTCCGCGCGGCGTGGCCGGCCTCGACGAGCTCGGCCACCGAATGGTGGCTCTCCAGCGACTCGCGCGCCCGGGTCAGCAGTTCGATGGCCCGGTCCGCGGCCGTCAGGAGCTCGCGCGTGTTGCCCTCGCACATGGCCCGCACCAGATCGGGGGCCGTGGCCGCCACGCGGGTGCCGTCGCGGAAGGATCCGGCGGCCAACGCGAAGGCGAGCGGCACCTCCCCGGCGATGATGGCCAGCGCCTCGGCCAGCAGGTGCGGCAGGTGCGAGATCGCGGCCGCCGCGGCGTCGTGCTCGTCGGATTTGGCGGGCAACACCATTGCGCCGCAGTCCAGCGCCAGGGTCATCGCCATCGACCACACCACCGGGTCGACGTGGTCGTCGACGCTCAACACCCACGGCGTCCTGGTGAACAACCCGACGTGGCCGGCCGCCCACCCGGAGTGCGCGGTGCCCGTCATCGGGTGGCCACCGACGAAGCGTTCCCGCAGGCCGGCTTCGGTGACCGCGTCGAGCACCGCGCATTTGACGCTGGTGACGTCGGTGAGCGGGCAGGCCGGCGCCAGGTCGCGGATATGGTCGAGCATGCTCGGCAGCGCCGGCATCGGCACGGCGAGAACGATCAGCGCGTCGCTGCCGGCGGCGCGGCGCAGGGTTTCGGTGAGATCGGTGCTCGCGTCGAAGCCGTCGGCGACCGCGCCGTGCGCGCCCTCCACCGAGCGGTTGTAACCGAACACCTCGCGCCCGGCCGCCGCCGCGGCGCGCATGATGGATCCGCCGATGAGCCCCAGTCCCAGCACGCAGACCGGCGGCTCGGAGCCATGGCGGTCGAGGGGGCTTGCCACGGTCCCAGGTTGGCACAAATCGGTGCGCAACGGTGTGCCCCGTGCCGCCGAATGCTTTCGTCTGGTCAGGTGGCCTGGTCGAGGACTACCGTAGGCGGCCATGGGAGCACAACGGGCCTCAGCCCAGGGCCTGTCCGCCGAGACGCCGGACGGCTTCGGGGTCGCCGTCGTGCGGGAAGAGGGCAAGTGGCGCTGCGCTCCCATGGCCGCCAAGTCGTTGACGAGCCTCAAGGCGGCGGAGACCGAGTTGCGCGAGCTGCGCAGCGCAGGCGCCGTCTTCGGGCTGCTCGACGTCGACGACGAATTCTTCGTCATCCTGCGCCCGGCGCCCTCCGGCACGCGGCTGCTGCTGTCCGACGCCACCGCAGCCCTCGACTACGACATCGCCGCGGAGGTGTTGGACAAGCTTGACGCCGACATCGATCCCGAGGACCTCGAGGACTCCGACCCGTTCGAGGAGGGTGACCTGGGGTTGCTGTCCGACATCGGGTTGCCCGAGGCGGTGCTGGGCGTCATCGTCGACGAGTCGGACCTGTACGCCGACGAGCAGTTGGGCCGCATCGCCCGTGAGATGGGTTTCTCAGACGAGCTGTCCGCGGTGCTCGAACGCCTCGGTCGGTGACCGCTGTCGTCGGTGAACAGCGACGAAGACCTGATCCGTTCCGCGCTGGCGGTCGCCGCGACGGCCGGCCCACGCGACGTGCCCGTCGGCGCGGTGATCATCGGGCGCGACGGCACGGAGCTGGCCCGGGCGGTGAACGCGCGCGAGGCGCTCGGCGACCCCACCGCACACGCCGAGATCCTGGCGATCCGTGCGGCGGCCCGCGTGCTCGGCGACGGCTGGCGGCTGGAGGGCGCGACGCTCGCCGTCACCCTCGAACCCTGCACGATGTGTGCGGGCGCGATCGTGCAGGCGCGCGTCGAGCGGCTCGTGTTCGGTGCCTGGGAACCGAAGACGGGAGCAGTCGGCTCGCTGTGGGACGTGGTGCGCGACCGCCGGCTCAACCATCGCCCGGAGGTGCGCGGCGGCGTCCTGGCCGGGGAGTGCGCCGCGCCGTTGGAGGCGTTCTTCGCGCGCCACCGCTCGTGACGTCGAGATTGCCGCGAGGGCTGCGCTCGGGTGAGCAACCACGACCGTGCCGGCAATCTGGGTGAGCTCAGCGATTGGGGTGAGCGGCAGTCGGTTCGGTAAGCTGCCTGGCGGTGGCGTGTCCGAGCGGCCTAAGGAGCACGCCTCGAAAGCGTGTGACGGCTAACACCGTCCGAGGGTTCAAATCCCTCCGCCACCGCCAAATTCCTCGGCATGTGCCCAGGTCACGAGGGGCTACCGGCCAGCGTCCGCGCGGCTAGCGGTTCGCTCTCCCGGAACGGCCGCCCGTCGGGCTGCAGCAGGTCGTGGAACCACACCTTCGGCACCGAGGTGTACGGGTGATCCCAGGAGTCCCAGGGGTAGTAGGTCTGGGTCTTCCCGGCGACCAGGCCCCAGTTGAACGCGCCGACGTTGTGGCGCTTCGCCACCGGCAGGATCGACTCGATGGTGCTGCCCTGCGGCCGTGCCATGTACTCGGTGCAGATGACCGGGCGCCCCAGCGGCGCGAGTTCGGCGATCCGCGACTCGAAGCCGGCGGGCTCCGCATAGGAGTGGAACGTGATCACGTCGGCATTGCTGAGCTGGATGTCGCTGATCGTGCTCCGGCCGCCTTGTGTCCCTTGGTCGGCGCCGCGCCACACGCCGCTCGTCAGCGGCTGACTCGGGTCGACCGCCCGCGCCCACCGGAACACCTGGGGCAGCAGTTCCGCGACCCGCTCCAGCTTGTCCCTGCGCTCGACTTTGGCGTACACCCGTGCGGGATTGTCGGGTTCATTCCACAGGTCCCAACCCAACACGCGATTGTCGCTGCGGAATTGGGTCAGGACGCTGGTGACGTAGTCCTGCAGGACGCGGGTGTACCCGGGGTCGCCCAGCCGCTCGGCACCCGGGCTCTGCACCCACCCGGAGTTATGGACGCCCGGCCGGGGCGCGCGTTGCGGCCCGATCTTGGGCAGCGGGTCCCAGCACGAGTCGAAGAACACGAACAACGGCCTGATGCCGTGCCCCGCCGCGATGTTGACGAACTGCGCCAGACGGGTCTGAAAACCGTTCGGGTCCTGGGCCCACAGCTGATCGTGCAGAAAGACCCGCACGCTGTTGAGGCCGTACGCCCTCGCCCACCCCAGCTCGGTTCTGATCCGCCGCGGGTCGTAGGTCTGGGGCTGGAACATCTCGAGTTGGTTGATGGCACTGGAGGTGATGTAGTTCGCGCCGACAAGCCACCCTTGCGCTTGATACCACCGGTTCGCCCGATCGGGAGACCAGCGCATCACTTCACCCGACGAGCGGGGTACGGGTTCGGCCGAGCCGCGAGGCATGTGCGCCATCGCCGTGCCAGCCGCGAGCAGCAGGGGCAGCTTGAGGGCCGTACGACGTTGCACGAAAAGACGATAAAATTCTTAAGGCCCTGTCCCGGGGATTTACGCAGCGCGTCGCGTCAGCTCACAGGTACGCCGACGATCGTTATCTTCTTGTGACCTAAAGGCATTCGGCGGTCGCCAACGGGTCGACGGCAGCGCTATCCGCCAAAACCGTTCGCGTCGAGAGGATTTGGACTCAGATGTCCATTGGCGGCGGCGCCCAAGCGTCCACTATGAGCGGAAGCGATACCGTCTCCTCGCCGCCGGTCACCTCGATCACCCACCGGCCGTCGACGGACAGGAACACGTCGAACGGGAAGAAAGCGAAGCCGGGAAACTCTCCGACGGAGGCCTCGGGCGCCTCGAACCTCTCGTGCAGCGAGTCATCGAGCGTTGGAGGCTTGATGTCGACATCGATGAACCGGTTCGTCTCGTCACCACCCGCCCGCAACAACACCACAAGCACCAGCCGGGCGACACGGTCCGGTCCGACCGTGTACTTCGACAGCACGCCGCCCGACACATTCAGCTTGTTGTCCACCGTCGCGGCGGCTTCGGCCAGGAAGGCCCCGGTGAGAATCACACGCCGAAGGTACATCGCGGTGGCCGTCGGCGCCGGTCAACCGCCGAGATTCGCCCGGACAGCCGGCGAACCACCGGCCCGGGGCCGAGTGGTGAAGGATGTTCGCCCCCGACGGTCGCGACAATTTGCTGGCCGTAGGTGTAAAAGCCCTTCAAAGATGACCCCAGAGGGGGCAATACTAGGTGCGTGCCTGAACGCAACGTGCTGGGCGGTCCGCTGGAACCATGCGGTAACGAGCCACTCACGGGGTATTACCGCGACGGCTGTTGCTCGACGGGCCCCGAGGACCTGGGCCGGCACACCATCTGCGCGGTGATGACCACCGAATTCCTCGAGCATCAGCGTTCGATCGGCAACGACCTGTTGACCCCGGTCCCCGAGTACCGGTTCCCCGGCCTGCTGCCCGGCGACCGTTGGTGCGTCACCGCCCTGAACTGGCTTCGCGCCCACAACGACGGGTGCGCCGCCCCGGTCGTGCTGGCGTCCACCCACGAGCGCACCCTCGAGGTTGTGCCGCTCGAGGCGCTGCTGGAGCACAAGGTCGACGTGCCCGACGATCTCGCCAACCTGTAGGGATCCGGTGGGTTCGGCGATCGACGACATCGACTTCGACGACCTCACGTCCCCGAGGCTGACCGACACCCAGCGCCAGGTTCTCGAGTACACCGAAGCCAGGCACGTCGAGTTCGACCTCGACCACATGCTCGCGGAGGCGGTCGATCAGGCGGGCTCAGACACCCTGGACGACCTGGACGACGGGGACGGCTTCGGTGACCGCCTCGCCGCGCACATCGGCGCGATCGAGGCCGACGACGGGCTGACACAGCTCACCCGCGGCTCGTTGCGCCAGCGCGTGGTCCGGCTGTTGCGCAACCGGTTGTCGCTGACGGACCTGCTCGCGCGGTACCCGGAGATCCACGAGATCCCCATCGACCACCCGTTCATCGTCGTCGGCATGCCGCGTTCGGGCACCACGCACCTGGTCAATCTCATCGCGGCGGATCCGCGCCGCCGCGCGCTGCCGTACTGGGAGAGCCAGGAACCCATCCCGGCGCGCGGCCAGGGCCCCGACATCTCCGGGGTCGACCCGCGCTACGCGCGCGCCAAGGCCGAGCACGACGCGCTGATGGCCAGCGCGCCCGTGGTGGCCGCCATGCACGACCGCTTCCCCGAGGCGATCGAGGAGGAGGTCGAGCTGCTCGACCTCGACCTGGCCGCCTACGTCCTGGAATGGCATGCCCGCGTGCCGGGTTGGCGCGACTACTACCTCGGCCTCGACCAGTACCGGCACTACGCCTACCTGAAAAAGGTGTTGCAGGCGTTGACGTTCCTGCGCGGGCCGCGCACCTGGGTGCTGAAGAGCCCCCAGCACTGCGAGCAACTCGGGCCGCTGATGGCCACCTTCCCCGACGCCACCGTGGCCTTCACCCACCGCGACCCCGTCGCCGTGATCCAGTCGGCGATCACGATGATGGCCTACTCCGACCGGCTGCGCCGCACCAGCATCGATCCCGGCTGGCTGGTGGACTACTGGAGTGACCGCGTGCACCGGTTGTTGAGCGCGTGTGTGCGCGACCGCGACCTGGTGCCGGCCGACCGCAGCATCGACGTCGGATTCCACCACCTCGACGGCGACGAAATGTCCGTGCTGGAAGGGCTTTACGAGTGCGGTGGCACGGAATTGACCCCCAAGGCCCGCCGGCGTTTCCAGCGCTACCTCGACGGCAATCCCCGCGGCAAGCACGGCCGTGTCCGCTACGACCTGCAGCGCCACTTCGGGGTCTCGCCCGACGAGCTGCGCGCGCGCTTCGGCTTCTATTTCGACAGGTTCGACGTCCGGCCCGAATGAAGGAGTCAACAACCATGTTCGACCCGATCTACCGCGCCAGACCGGGGGCCGACGCCATGCGCCCGGCGTGTGCCGAACGGGCCGAGCCGGTCGCCCCCGGGCTGTGGTGCTCACCGGGCCTGTCGAACTCCTACCTGCTGACCACTGACGACGGCCGCGTCATCGTCAACACCGGCATGGGCTTCGAGGGGCCGGTGCACCGCGCGAACTTCGACGCCGTCGACTCCTCCCCGGTGCGCTACATCATCTTCACCCAAGGCCACGTCGACCACGTCGGCGGACTTGACAGCGTGCGCGACCCGGACACAAAGGTTGTCGCGCAGGCGAACTGGACCGCATGGCGCGACGACAACGAACGCCTCATCCCCTACCGCGCCAGCCGCAGCGCATTCGCGTTCAAGGACACGCTCGCGACCGGCATCCAGGCGATCCAGCGGCGCCTGGGCACCAAGCGGCTGCCCGGACAGAGCGTTCCCGTCGTCGACATCGACTTCGAGGACACCCTGACCCTCGAGGTGGGTAACCGCCGACTGGAGCTGATCTCGGTCCTGGGCGGCGAAACCACGGACTCGCTGGTGGTGTGGCTGCCCGACGAGCAGATCTGCCTGTGCGGCAACACCTTCGGCCCGTTGTTCGGACACATCCCCAACCTCGTCACCATTCGCGGCGACCGCTACCGCGACGCCCTGACCGCGATCGCCTCGGTGGAGCGGGTGCGCGCCTTGCGGCCCGAACTCCTCGTGACTGGCCACTTCGACCCGATCGCGGGCGCCGACCGCATCGACGCCGAGCTGACCCGGCTGCGCGACGCGATCGAGTACGTGCACGACCAGACGGTGGCGGGAATGAACGCCGGCACGGACGTCCGGACGCTGATGCGCGAGATCACGCTGCCTGCGGAATGCGAAGTGGGGCAGGGCTACGGAAAGGTGGCCTGGGACGTACGGGCGATCTGGGAGAACTACTCCGGCTGGTTTCACCACTCGTCCACCACCGAGCTCTATCCCGTCGGGTTGGACGCGGTGGCCGCCGACATCGCCGAGCTCGCCGGCGCCGACGCGCTGGTGGAACGGGCACGGGCGCACCTGGACGCAGGCCGCCCGCTGCACGCCATCCACCTCGCCGAGCTCGTCGCACCGGACCACGACGGCGCCCGCGGCGTGCTGCGCGCGGCGCACGAACGCCTGCTGGCCGGCAGCGCCAACTTCTGGGAAACCGCCTGGCTCACACAGCAGGTGGCGAAGCACTCATGACCGCGCGGGTCACCTTCGACTTCACCGGCACCGCGGCGCTGGTCACCGGCGGCACCAGCGGGATCGGGCACGCCACGGCGGTGCTGTTCCGCGACGCGGGGGCGCAGGTCACCGTCACCGGGACGAAACCGAGCGCGGCGGAATACGATTCGGACCTGTCCGGCATGTCCTACCGGCAGCTGCGGATCACCGATCACGGCTCGGTCGACGAATTGGCGCGCGAGTTTGCCCATCTCGACGTTCTGGTCAACAACGCCGGCGCCAACTTCCCCGGAGGACTGGACGAATCGAAGCCCGACGGCTTCGAGGCGTCCGTCGCGGTCAACCTCACCGGACCCTACCGGCTGACGGTCGGGCTCTACCGCGCGTTGCGCGCGTCAACGGCCGCAGGCGGCGCCAGCGTCGTCAACCTGGCGTCGATGTCGGCACTGCGAGCCGTCCCGCTGGTGCCGGGGTATGGCGCCGCCAAGGCCGGAATCGTCGACATCACAAGGAATCTCGCCGTCAAGTGGGCGCCGAAGGGCATTCGCGTGAACGCGGTGGCTCCCGGCACCATCGACACCCCGATGACCGCGCCCATGCACGCCGCGGCCGAACTGGTGGAGTCCGAGCTGGCGCACATCCCGGTGCGCCGGTTCGGGTCGGTCGCCGAGATCGCCCCCACGATAGCCTTTCTGTGCACCGAACAGAGCAGCTACACCACCGGCGCGGTCTTCGTCGTCGACGGCGCATCCGACTGCGTGTGAAAGGGACGGAACCAATGACATTCGCCCTACGACCCGAGGACTGCTACCACACCGGCATCGTGGTACCCGACCTCGAAGCCGCGACGGCGCGCCTCACCGCGCTGGCCGGCTACCGCTGGATCAAGCCCATGAGCTACACGCTGCCGTTCCGCACCGCCGCCGGCAGCCGCGAGCTGACGTCGACGATCGTGTACTCGTTGCAGAGCCCGCACGTCGAACTCGTCCAGGAGGTCCCCGGGAGCCCGTGGACGGCGGCGCCGGGCCACGCGGTGCACCACCTCGGCTACTTCACCGACAACCTGGCCGAGTCGGGAGAGTTGCTCGAACGCCAGGGGTTCAGCCTCGAGATGACCGCCGACGTGCCCGGCTCCGATCTGGCGCTGTTCGCCTACTACGTCGACCGGGCCGGGACGCGCATCGAAATCGTCGATCGCTCACTGTTTCCCGACTTCCCGGCATTCCTGCTGTCGATGGCGGCGGAAGACTGACATGCTGCTGACGGTCCTGCGGTTCAACTTCGCCTCCCCGCACGGGGAACCACGAACGCAGAGCGCGCTGTTGTCCGCCGCGCTGGAACTGGCGCAATGGGGCGAATCCCACGGCATCACCTCGATCAGTGTCGACGAGCATCACGCGACGGGTCACGGCTGGAGCTGCAACCCGATCATGGCCGCCGCGATGTTTCTGGCGCGGACCTCGAGCCTGTTCGCCAGCGTCGACTGCGCGTTGGGGCCGCTGTGGAACCCGGTCCGTCTCGCCGAGGACATCGCCCTGGTCGACAACATGAGCCGCGGCCGGCTGCTCACGACGGTCGGCCTGGGCTATCGCACGGTGGAATACGACGCGCTCGGAACGGATTTCGCGCAGCGGGGCGAGCTGATGGACGCCCTCGTCGAGCGCATGCTGTCGGTCTGGTCCGGCGACGGGCCCGACGCGGCCGTCTGCACCGGGACGTTTACCCGCCCGCACCCGCCCCTGTACGTCGGCGGCGGGTCGCGGGCCACCGCACGACGCGCGGCGCGCTTCCGCCTCCCGCTCAGCCTCGCCGACCACCTGCCCGACGTCGCCGCCCTCTATCGCCAGCTGTGCGCCGACGCCGGCTCGACGCCGATTGTGGTGATGCCGGGTCCGGTGAACCGCGGCATGATCTACCTGCACGAGGACCCCGACCGCGCGTGGGCGGAGCTCGGTGAGTACATCCTTTGGGAGGCGGTCACTTACGGCCAATGGTCCACCGACCAGCGCTCGCTCATGCATCTGCCGGGCGTCCGGACCCTCGACGAGGTGAAGGCCTCGGGTCGGTACCGGTTCCTGACCCCGCAGGAGTTGATCGACGAAATACGGGGCGCCGACGACTTCGGGCCGCTGGTGCTGCACCCGCTGGTCGGGGGCATGCCGATCGACGAAGCCTGGAAGTCGGTGCAGTTGCTCACCGAAAAAGTTCTGCCCGCGTTCACCTGAGAATGGTGTCGGGAGCGGCCTGCCGGGTATTCGCCGAAACATCCGACTTCCAAGGGGGATGTAATGCGATCAGAGGCCAAGCGTGCCATCGCGCTACTCGGTGGTGCAGCCGGGATCAGTCTGGCGGTTGCCTTCGGCGGAGGCGCCGCCGCGAGCACGCCCGCCAGTAGCGCGCCCGCGGCACCGCCCACGTCGAACCCGGCTCCGCCGCCGCCACCGGCTACCGCCCCGTATGTGCCGCCGCAGTACGGCGGCGCGAATGGCTCCGAGGGCAACGGAGGCGGAGCGGGCGGCGCCGGCGCACCGAGCGCGGGGAGGACGCGGGACGGCAGGGCGCGGCAGCGGCCCGGACGCTCCTCGCGGGCCCGGACTCCGCCCAGGCCTACGACGACGTGCCGTACTTCTGGTCGGACCAGTAGGATGTGAAGCTCCAAATGCTGGGCGTGCCAACGGGTTACGATGCGGTCGAGATCGTCGAGGGCGACGCGGGCGG
>NZ_CACRUY010000084.1 GCF_902652685.1 Mycobacterium sp. Marseille-P9652 | reverse complement strand
GGCTCCGAATTGTAAAAAGAGCCGGGGAGCCGCCCGGGCCGGTAGCCCTCCCCCGCCGAAAGCGTCTGGGCCGCAGCGCATTCAAGTTCCATGCAGCCATTGAGGAGAGAGTGAACATGACGGAGCGCTTCACCACCACCGACGCCGGCATCGCGGCCCCCAGCGACGACCAGTCGCTGACGGTCGGTCCCGACGGCCCGATCCTGCTGCAGGACCACTACCTGATCGAGCAGATGGCCCAGTTCAACCGCGAGCGCATCCCGGAGCGTCAGCCGCACGCCAAGGGCGGCGGCGCGTTCGGGCAGTTCGAGGTGACCAACGACGTCAGCCAGTACACCCGGGCGGCGATGTTCCAGCCGGGCGTCAAGACCGAGATGCTCGCCAGGTTCTCCACGGTCGCCGGCGAGCGCGGCAGCCCGGACACCTGGCGCGACCCGCGCGGCTTCGCCCTGAAGTTCTACACGACCGAGGGCAACTTCGACATGGTCGGCAACAACACGCCGATCTTCTTCATGCGCGACCCGATGAAGTTCCAGCACTTCATCCGATCCCAAAAGCGTTTGCAGGCAAGCAATGTGCGCGACCACAACATGCAATGGGACTTCTGGACCCTGTCCCCGGAGTCCGCGCACCAGGTGACCTGGCTGATGGGCGACCGGGGCATTCCCAAGACGTGGCGCCACATGAACGGCTACAGCAGCCACACCTACAGCTGGATCAACGCGTCGGGCGAGATCTTCTGGGTGAAGTATCACTTCATCTCCGACCAGGGCGTCGACTTCCTGACCCAGGAGGACGCCGACCGGCTGGCCGGCGAGGACGGTGACTACCACCAGCGCGACCTCTACGAGGCGATCGAGGGCGGGGACCACCCGAGCTGGACGCTCAAGATGCAGATCATGCCGTACGAGGAGGCCCGCAATTACCGGTTCAACCCGTTCGACCTGACGAAGGTGTGGCCGCACGGCGACTACCCGCTGATCGACGTCGGCAGGATGACGCTCAACCGCAACGTCACCGACTACCACACCGAAATGGAGCAGGCCGCCTTCGAGCCGAACAACACCGTCCCCGGCACCGGGCTGAGCCCCGACAAGATGCTGCAGGCCCGCGGCTTCTCCTACTCGGACGCGCACCGCGCCCGGCTGGGCACCAACTACCGCCAGATCCCGGTCAACGAGCCCAAGGTCGAGGTGAACAGCTACTCGAAAGACGGTGCCATGCGGGTGAAGAACGTCTCCGATCCCGTCTACGCGCCGAACTCGTTCGGCGGTCCGCACGCCGACCCGGCGCGCGCGGCCGAGATCCGCTGGCACGCCGACGGCGACATGGTCCGCGCGGCGTACACGCTGCACGCCGAGGACGACGACTGGGGCCAGGCCGGCACCATGGTGCGTGAGGTCCTCGACGACGCGGCCCGGGAACGCTTGGCGCACAACATCATCGGTCACGTGTCCAAGGGCGTGAAGGAGCCGGTGCTGTCGCGGGTGTTCGAGTATTGGCGCAACGTCGACCCCGACCTCGGCAAGAAGGTCGAGGAGGGCGTCCGCGCCCAGTAACTCGAGGTTCGCGCCGGGGTCGCCGCCTGGCATGATCGGAACACATGACCATCGAAGTCGTGTACACCACGGAATCCACGGCGACCGGAGGGGGTCGCGACGGGCACGTGAAGTCCGACGACGGCCGCATCGACCTCGACACGCGGCCGCCGAAGGCGATGGGCGGCAGCGGTGAGGGGGCCAATCCCGAGCAGTTGTTCGCCGCGGGGTACGCGGCCTGCTTCCTGGGCGCGCTGCGCCTGGTGGCGGGCAAGTCGAAGGTCAAGCTGGACGACGCGACCAATGTGAGCGTGCAGATCGGGTTCGGCAAGGACTCCGAGGGCGGCTTCGGCCTCACCGGCACGATCGTCGGCTACCTGCCCGGCCTCGACCAGAGCGCCGCCGACGATCTCGTGCACCAGGCCCACCAGGTGTGTCCGTACTCCAAGGCGACCCGGGGCAACGTCGACATCGACGTGTCCGCCAAGGTCTAGCCCGTGCGGATCTCCGCCGCCGCGCTGGCCCTCGGGGTTGCGGTTGCGGCGTCGTCGACCGCTCCCGCCGCAGCCGCCCACCCGTCGGATCCCGGGGTGGTGAATTACGCCGTTCTCGGCAAAGGCTCGGTGGGCAACATCGTCGGCGGCCAGATGGGCTGGGAGTCGACCTTCAGCCAGCCGGTGCAGGGTGACTGGGTCGATCTGCCGGTGTGCAACAACTGGGCCGACATCGGGCTGCCGGAGGTGTACAACGACCCCGACCTCGCGTCGTTCAACGGCGCCGTCACGCAGACGTCCGCCACCGACCAGACGCACTTCGTCAAGCAGGCGGTCGGGGTGTTCGCCACCAACGACGCCGCGGGCCGGGCGTTCCACCGGGTCGTCGACCGGACCGTGGGCTGCTCGGGACAGACGACCGCGGTGCACCTGGACAACGGCGCCACCCAGGATTGGTCGTTCGACGGCGGGCCGGCCGGCGCCGCCGACGAGAACTGGACCAAGCAGCAGGTGGGCTCCGACCGGCGGTGCTTCAATCAAACCAGGCTGCGCGAAAACGTCGTTCTGCAGGCGAAAGTTTGCCAGTCTGGCAACGGCGGGCCCGCGGTCAACGTGCTGGCCGGGGCGATGCAGAACGCGCTGGGTCAATAGTCGTGCGCGGAAACGGGAATATGTCGGTGCGGTCCGGAAGATGAACCACAGGACGTGGCTATGACCGTTCCCGGCCCGAAGGGATCCTGATATGGCGTGCGCCGCCGCGACCCACGCGGAACCTCAGGTCGACGGGTCGCCGCGGGGCGATGCCGAGCTGGCCGACTCGTCGGCCGCCGCGCGGTACATCGCCGAGGGCTGCCTGTCCGACGGTCCGTTGCGGCGCATCGGGCTCGAGGTGGAGGCCCACTGCCACGACCCGGCCGATCCGCACCGCCGGCCGAGCTGGGAGGAGATCCGGGAGGTCGCCGAGTCGCTTCCGGGCCTGCCGTGCGGCAGCCGCCTCACGGTGGAGCCGGGCGGCGCCGTGGAACTGTCCGGGCCGCCGGCCGACGGCGTCGTCGCCGCCATCGATGCCATGCACGCCGACCAGGCCGTCCTGCGGTCGGCGTTCGCCGACGCCGGACTGGGGCTGGTCTTCCTGGGCGCCGACCCGCTTCGTCCGCCCCGGCGTATCAACCCCGGCCCGCGGTACGTCGCCATGGAGCAGTTCTTCGCCGCCAGCCGCTCCGGCGAGGCGGGCGCCGCCATGATGACGTCCACCGCCTCGGTCCAGGTCAACCTCGACGCCGGGCCCAGGGACGGCTGGGCCGACCGGGTGCGGCTCGCGCACGCGCTGGGCCCCACGATGATCGCGCTGACGGCGAACTCGCCGATGCTGGGCGGGGAGTTCACCGGCTGGGTCTCGACCCGGCAGCGGGTGTGGGGGCGCATGGACTCGGCGCGCTGCGGGCCGGTGCTCGGCGCCAGCGGCGACGACCCGGGAACCGACTGGGCGCGGTACGCGCTCAAGGCGCCCGTGATGATGGTCAACGATCCCGAGCCCGTGGCGGTCACGGACTGGGCGCCGTTCATCGACTGGGCCGACGGACGGGTGCTGCTCGGCGGTCGCCGTCCCACGGTCGACGACCTCGAATATCACCTCACCACGCTGTTCCCGCCGGTACGCCCGCGGCGCTGGCTGGAGATCCGCTACCTGGACAGCGTTCCGGACGAGTACTGGCCGGCGGTGGTGTTCACGCTCGTCACGCTGCTCGACGATCGCCAGGCCGCCGCGGCCGCGGCGGAGGCGGTCGAACCGGTGGCCACCGCGTGGGACATCGCGGCCCGGGTGGGCCTGCGCGACCGGCGCCTTCATGCGGCGGCCAACGCCTGCGTGGGCCTCGCCGCGGACCAGGCGCCCCCGGAACTCGCCGACGCGATGCAACGGCTGGTCCGTAACGTCGAACGTGGTCGATGTCCGGGTGACGACTTCGCCGACGACGTGATCGAGCAGGGCGTCGCGCCCATGGTGGCGCGGCTGGCGCGAGGGGGGCTGTGACGTACCGCGAGAGGCTCGCCGACGATTTGGCGCGGGCGCGGGCGCGGACACTGCGCCTGGTCGACTTCGACGACGACGAGCTCTGCCGGCAGTACGACCCGCTGATGAGCCCGCTCGTGTGGGACCTCGCGCACATCGGCCAGCAGGAGGAATTCTGGCTGCTGCGCGGCGGCGACGGGGCCCGGCCCGGCATGCTGCCGCCGTCCGTCGAGGGTCTCTACGACGCGTTCGTCCACTCGCGGGCCAGTCGGGTCGACCTGCCGCTCCTGTCGCC
Source organism: Mycobacterium sp. Marseille-P9652 (assembly GCF_902652685.1). Classification (GTDB taxonomy): domain Bacteria; phylum Actinomycetota; class Actinomycetes; order Mycobacteriales; family Mycobacteriaceae; genus Mycobacterium. The sequence continues at coordinate 9,806 of NZ_CACRUY010000084.1, read as the reverse complement.
CAAGGAGGCGCACGCCTATTGCCGGACGGTGCGATCCGCCGCGCTCGATGCCCTGGACGCACTGCCTGACGATGCCAGCGGCTTCACCTTCGGCATGGTGGTCAGCCACGAGAACCAGCACACCGAGACCATGCTGCAGGCGCTGAACCTGCGCAGCGGCGCACCGCTTCTGAGCGAGACGTCGGCGCTGCCGCCCGGCCGCCCCGGCCTGGCCGGCACCTCGGTCCCGGTGCACGGCGGCCCGTTCCTGCTGGGTGTGGACGCCGCGACCGAACCCTATTCGCTGGACAACGAACGGCCCGCCCACATCGTCGACGTGCCGGCCTTCCGGATCGGGCGGGTCCCCGTCACCAACGCCGAGTGGCGAGAATTCATGGACGACGGCGGCTACGCCGACCCCCGCTGGTGGTCCGAGCGCGGGTGGGCGCACCGGCAGGGGGCCGGGCTCACCGCGCCGCAGTTCTGGAGCGCCGACGGCGCCACCCGCACCCGGTTCGGCCACGTCGAGGCGGTCCCCGCCGACGAGCCCGTCCAGCACGTCACCTACTTCGAGGCCGAGGCCTACGCGGCCTGGGCCGGCGCCCGGCTACCCACCGAAGCGGAGTGGGAGAAGGCGTGCGCCTGGGACCCGGCGACCGGCGCCCGGCGCCGCTACGCCTGGGGCGAGCAGCCCCCGTCGGACGCGCTCGCGAACCTCGGTGGCACCGCGCTGCGCCCGGCGCCCGTCGGCGCCTACCCTGCCGGCGCCTCCGCGTACGGGGCCGAGCAGATGCTCGGTGACGTCTGGGAATGGACCTCCTCCCCGCTGCGGCCCTGGCCGGGTTTCGCCCCGATGATCTACGAGCGCTATTCGCAGCCGTTCTTCGACGGCGACTACCGGGTGTTGCGGGGCGGGTCGTGGGCCGTCGAGCCGGGCATCCTGCGGCCCAGTTTCCGCAACTGGGACCACCCCTACCGCCGCCAGATCTTCGCCGGCGTCCGGCTGGCGTGGGACGCCGAGGACGCTGGAGGCACGGCCTGATGTGCCGTCATCTCGGCTGGCTGGGCGCCGCCGTCCCGGTGTCGTCGCTGATCCTGGACCCGCCCTACGGCCTTCGGCTGCAGTCCTACGCCCCCCGCCGGCAGAAGCACGGCCTGCTGAACGCCGACGGCTGGGGCGTCGGGTTTTTCGACGGCGGCACGCCCCGGCGGTGGCGCAGCCCGGCGCCGCTGTGGGGTGACGTGTCGTTCGACTCCGTCGCCCCGGCGCTGCGCAGCCACTGCGTGGTGGCCGCGGTCCGGTCGGCGACGGTGGGGATGCCGATCGAGGCCAGCGCGACGGCGCCGTTCACCGACGGCCGGTGGTTGTTGTCGCACAACGGGATCGTCGACCGCGCCGTGCTGCCCCGCACCGCCGCCGCCGAATCCGTCTGCGACAGCGCGATATTGGCCGCAGCCATCTTCGAGCGGGGTCTCGACGCGCTCGGTGACACAATCGTCGGGGTCGGGTCCGCCGACCCGAACGCCCGGCTGAACATCCTGGCCGCGGACGGCTCCCGCCTGCTCGCGACGGTCTGGGGTGACACGCTGTCCGTCCTGCGCCGCGACGACGGCGTGGTGCTGGCGAGCGAACCCTACGACGACGACCCGGCATGGGCGGACGTCCCCGACCGTCACCTTGTGGAAGTGACGGCCGGCGGGGTCACGATGACTCCGCTGGACGAGCCGAAAGGATCTTGATGACGCTGTCGTTGTCCAACCACCTCGGCGCCGACTCGGCGTACCACGCGCTCCGCCGCGATGTGCTCGACGGCCTCCGGGCGACCCCGAAGTCGTTGCCGCCCAAGTGGTTCTACGACGCGGTGGGGAGCGATCTGTTCGACCAGATCACCCGGCTGCCCGAGTACTACCCGACGCGCGCGGAGGCGGAGATCCTGCGGGCCCGCGCGGCGGAGGTGGCGTCGGCCAGCGAGGCCGACACCCTGGTCGAACTGGGCAGCGGCACGTCGGAGAAGACGCGGATGCTGCTCGACGCGCTGCGCGACCACGGACGCCTGCGCCGGTTCGTGCCCTTCGACGTCGACGCAACCGTGCTGTCCTCGGCGGCGGCGGCCATCCAGCGGGAGTACCCGGGTGTCGAGATCCAGGCGGTGTGTGGGGATTTTGAGGAGCACCTGAGCGAGATTCCCGGCGGCGGGCGGCGGCTGTTCGTGTTCCTCGGCTCGACGATCGGCAACCTCACACCCGGGCCCCGGGCCCGATTCCTGTCGACGCTGGCCGCGCAGATGCGGCCGGGCGACAGCCTGCTGCTGGGCACCGACCTGGTCAAGGACGTCGACCGGCTGGTGCGCGCCTACGACGACGCCGCGGGTGTCACGGCGGCGTTCAACCGCAACGTGCTGGCGGTGATCAACCGCGAGCTCGACGCCGACTTCGACATCGACGCCTTTCGTCACGTCGCGCGCTGGAACGCGGCCGAGGAACGCATCGAAATGTGGTTGCGCTCCGGCGTCGCGCAGCGCGTGCGCGTCGGCGCGCTCGGGCTGACGGTCGACTTCACGGCCGGCGAGGAGATGCTGACCGAGGTGTCCTGCAAGTTCCGCCCCGACACGGTGAGCGCCGAACTGGCCGCCGTGGGCTTGCGCCGCACCAGGTGGTGGACCGACGGCGCGGGCGACTTCGGGCTGTCGTTGGCGGTGAAGTGACGCAGGATTCGCTCGCCGACCGGTGGCGGGCGGCGCGGCCCCCGGTGGCCGGGTTGCACCTGGACAGCGCCGCCTGTTCGCGGCAGAGCCTCGCGGCCATCGAGGCGGCGGCGCAACACGCGCGTCACGAGTCGGAGGTGGGCGGATACGTCGCGGCCGAGGCGGCCGCGCCGGTGCTCGACGCCGGGCGGGCGGCGGTCGCGGCGCTGTGCGGCATTCCCGACGCCGAGGTCGTGTTCACCACCGGCTCGCTGCACGCGCTGGATCTGCTGCTGGGCGGCTGGCCGGCCGACCGGCGCACGCTGGCGTGCCTGCCCGGCGAGTACGGGCCCAACCTGGCCGTGATGGCGGCGCACGGGTTCGAGGTGCGCACCCTGCCAACCCTGGACGACGGCAGGCTGGCGCTGGACGACGCGGCCTTCGTACTCGAGGACGCCCCACCGGATTTCGTCCATCTCACGCCGCTGGCGAGCCATCGGGGCGTGGTGCAGCCGCTCGCCATGGTGGCCGAGCTCTGCCGGGGCCTGGGCGTGCCGCTGGTGGTCGACGCCGCCCAGGCGCTGGGTCACATCGACTGTGCCGTCCACGCCGACGTCGTGTACTCGTCGTCGCGCAAATGGATCGCCGGTCCGCGCGGGGTCGGAGTGCTCGCCGCGTCACCCGCGGTGATGGACCGGTTGACGCCGCGGTTGCCGGCGCCCTCGTGGGCCCCGGGCCTGTCGGTGGCGGAGCAACTGGGTTTCGGCGAGGCCAATGTCGCCGCACGCGTTGGTTTTTCGGTCGCGCTCGGTGAATACCTGGCCCACGGGCCGGAGCCGGTCCGTGCCGAGCTCGCGCGGCGGGGCAACGTGGCCCGCACCCTGCTTTCCGACGTCGACGGTTGGGTTGTGGTCGAAGAGGCCGACGAGCCGAGCGCCATCACCACGCTGGCTCCGCTCGACGGCGCGGACCCGGAGAAGGTGCGGGCGTGGTTGCTCGCCGAGCGGAGAATCCTCACCACCTACGCGGGTGTGGCGCGGGCGCCGCACGAGCTGTCGGCACCGGTGCTACGGATCTCCCCACACGTGGACACCAGCCCTGAGGACCTCGAAACCTTCGCCGAGGCCCTGCTCGCGGCCACCGCGGCGACCGGCACCTAGTGTCCGACGCGCCGACGCGAACGGCGCCCAGAAACCGGACATACACCGCGCCGGTAACAAGCCGTCGAATTCTATGAAAGGTACGGAAACGCTGGTCCCTATTAGGCGTGTGTGTTGTAATTCTTGCCTCCACGGCGCGTGCCGGACCAGGGGTCGGCCCCGCAGCGGCGCGCCGCTCGACGACGAGTGGTTCGAAAGGGTGCGAGATGAGCTTCTTGGTGTTGCCGCCGGAGATCAACTCGATCCGGATTTTCGCGGGCGCGGGGTCCGGTCCCATGCTGGAGGCGGCGGCGGCCTGGGACGGACTGGCTAGCGAATTATCCTCAGCCGCAACAGCATTCGACTCGGTGGTTTCCGACTTGGCTGGTACGTCGTGGCAGGGGCCGGCGGCGCAGGCGATGACGGCCGCGGCCGCCCCCTACGTCGGGTGGCTGAACACGGTGACCGCCCAGGCCGAGCATGCGGCCGCCCAGGTCCGGACGGTGGCGGGTGCGTTCGAGGCCGTGCGCGCGGCGGTGGTCCACCCCGTGATCGTCGCGGCCAACCGCGCCGGCTTGCTCTCGCTGGTGCGGACGAACCTGTTCGGCTTCAACACCCCGGCGATCGCGGCCGTCGAGGCGGAGTACGAGGAGATGTGGGCCGCCGACGTCGCGGCGATGGTCGACTACTACGGCCAGGCCGCGAGTGCCGTCTCGACGCTGACGCCGTTCAGCGCGCTGCAGAACTTGGCGGGCGCGGTGAGCGGGGCACCGGCGGCCGCCGCGGCCGTGCCCCCCCCGGCCGTCCCCGCCGCCACGTATCGCACGTTCAACCTCTTCAACGGCCTGCTGGACATCAACATCGGGACGGGCGGCATCGGCTTCACCATCAGTACGCCCGAGTTCATCCTGCCGGCTGTGAACGTACCCCCGATACACGTCGCGCCCTTCACCCTGCCGCAGCTCAGCATCCCGTCGCTCAACATCCCGGCGGGCTCCACGCTGGCGAACCTGACGGTGAGTCCGTTCACGTTGCCGCAGTTCACGATTCCGTCGGTGAACATCCCGGCGGGCTCCACGCTGGCGAACCTGACGGTGAGTCCGTTCACGTTGCCGCAGCTGACGATCCCGTCGGTGAACATCCCGGCGGGCTCCACGCTTGCGAACGTGACCGTGGGGGCGTTCAACCTGCCGCAGATCACGACGCCCGCGATACAGATTTCGGGCATCACCCTGCCCGCGGTGACGATACCCCAGTTCACGACGCCGCCCATCGCCGTCACCGGGTGGAACCTGCCGTCGATCACCGTGCCCCAGTTCACCTTCCCGGCGATCCAGATCCCGAATATCCACGTCAATGGCGGCGGCCAGACTGTGGTCCACCTGCACACGGGCAACGTCCTCTTCCCCGACTACGACATCAACCTCGAGACATTCGACATCGCGCCGTCGATAGGGGTCGTCGGCGGAGGAGGCTATATCACCCAATTCACCATCCCCGCGATCCAGATTGGGCAGCTCAATCTGCCAACCGTGACCGTCGGCTCCCCGGGCGGTTACACCTTCCCGTCCGTCAGCCTCTCCGGCTTCACCCTCCCGTCGACCACCGTGCCACCCATCGCCGTCGGCGGCTTCACGCTGCCGCAAGTCAGTTGGCCGGACTTCGCCACCCCGGCGGTCACCACGCCGCCGATCGCCGTGGGCGGCTTCACGCTGCCGCAAGTGAGTTGGCCGGACTTCGCCACCCCGGCGGTCACCACGCCGCCGATCGGCGTCGGCGGTTTCACGCTGCCGCAAGTCTCGTGGCCGGCTTTCGCAACCTCTCCGGTGACGACCCCGCCCATCGGTGTCGGCGGCTTCGACCTGCCCGACGTGAATGTCCCGCAGATCACGCTGGCTCCCGTGTCCTACAGTCAGTTCGTCATTCCGCCGATTCCCACCTGGCCGGACGGGCTCGTCACGGGTGTCGACTTCGCCGCTGCGGTGGCGCGAGATGTCGCGGCCAGCCTGCTGGGCGTGGGCGGCTGACCCAGCCGGCGCGACGAATGCTGACTCAGCCCGCCTTGTGCGCGGTCAGCAGGTAGGCCGGCAGCTTCATCCGGCCCCGCGCGTCGCGCTCGTGCGGCGGCATCTGGAACGGCGCCCCGGGACCGTCGGGCATGTTGGCGTGGATATAGGCGGCGCGGATCTCGTCGATCTCCCAGTACTTGCCCACGGCCTCGCGCAACTCGTCCTCGTCGACTTCGTTGGGCCCCGCGTCCATGTCGGCGGGGAACGCGCCCTTGGCGAACACCAGCACGAAGTAACTCGCGCCGGGAGCCGCCGCGCGGTGCACGGAGCTCAGGTAGGCGTCACGGCCCTCGACGGGCAGCGAGTGGAACAGCGTCGAGTCGACGACCGTGTTGAAGCGGCCCGCCGAGCCCTGCGGATAGGCCGAGAAGTCCGTGATGTCGGCCTGATGAAAGCTGGCGGTGGTCAGGCCGCGCTCGGCGGCCGCTTTGGTGGCCGCAGCGACCGCCGTGGGCGTCAGGTCGATGCCCACCACCGTGTGGCCCTCGGCGGCCAGCGCCAACGACAGCTCGGCGAATCCGCAGCCCGCGTCGAGCACGTCGCTGCGGAACCTGCCCGCCGCGGCCAGCGCCGCCAATTCCGGTTGCGGCTCACCGATGTTCCACGGCGGCGGTCCCTCGAACTCGCCCTGCTCGCGATAGGCGTTGTCCCAATCCATGACTTCCGGTGACATGGCTCCCCTCACGCGTGGCTGTCACTGATCCCAGGTGTGCACCGGTTCGTTGGCGTGCATGTGCTCGCAGTAGCGCCGCAGCATCTCGGCCAGTGCGGCGGGCCTGGTCATCCCGCCGGCCTCCAGCGTACGCACGGTCGAGACCTGCCAACTTGCTCCGTTGCGGCCGGAGCTGGCGCGACCCTCGATGACGCCGAGGAACCGGTCGCGCACCTCCGCGTCCACCCCCCAGCGGCGCAGTCCGTCGTGCGCGATCGGCAGCAACGTCGTGAGCACGAGTTCGCGCGCCGACACCTCGCCCAGGCCGGGCCAGACCAGGTGGGCGTCGATGCCGTTGCGCGCCGCCTCGAGGAAATTCGCCCGTGCCACAACGAAACCCGTTCTCTCCCAGAGCGGGTTCTCGTCCTCGGACAGCGCGCGCAACATGCCGTAGTAGAACGCCGAGTTCGCGAGCATGTCGACGACCGTCGGGCCCGCGGGCAGCACCCGGTTCTCCAGCCGCAGGTGTGGGCGCCCGTCCACCACGTCGTAGACGGGCCGGTTCCACCGGTACACGGTGCCGTTGTGCAGCCGCAATTCGGACAGATGCGGCGTGCGCCCGGCGGCCAGCTCGGCCGCCGGGTCCTCGTCGGACACCTCGGGCAACAGCGGCGGGAAGTAGCGGACGTTCTCCCGGTAGAGGTCGAGGACCGAGTCGATCCAGCGCTCGCCGAACCACACCCGGGGCCGAACCCCCTGGGACTTGAGCTCCTCGGGCCGGGTGTCGGTGGACTGGGCGAAGAGCTCGATGCGCGTCTCCGACCAGAGCTGGTGTCCGAAGAAGTAGGGCGAGTTCGCGCCCAGCGCCAGTTGCGCGCCGGCCACCACCTGGGCCGCGTTCCAGTTGGCGGCGAAATCCTCGGGGGCCACCTGCAGATGCAATTGCATACTGGTGCAGGCGGATTCGGGCGCGATCGACACGGCCTGCCAGCTCAGCGGCTCGGGCCCGTCGATGTTGATCGGGATGTCCTCGCCGCGGGCGGTGAAGATCGAGTCGTTGAGCGCGGCGTAGCGCATCGACTCGCTCATCCAGCCCTTGTCCAGGTGTTCGGGCATCAAGGTGGGCAGGATGCCGATCATCACGATGTGGGCGCCGCCCGCGCCGGCCTTGGATTCCGCGTCGTTGAGGCTCGCCCGCACGTCGGCTTCCAGGTCCAGGCCGGTGTGCCCGGGCAACGGCCGGGGCGGCACATTGAATTCGATGTTGTAGGCGCCCAATTCGGACTGGTACGCCGGATCTCCGATGGCGGCGAGCACGTAGCGATTCGACATCGCCGGCTGGTAGTCGGCGTCGACGAGGTTGCACTCGATCTCCATGCCGGTGAGCGGCCGGTCGGCGTCGAAGCGCGAGCAGGCGAGCATCGTCTCGAGGACGTCGAGACAAACCTGCACCTTGCGCCGGTATTCCTGCCGATGCTCGCGGGTGTAGTTGGCGCGCTTGACCTCTTCGCCCACACCGCCGATGCAACAGGTTCACCGGCGGTAACGCAAGCGTGGGCGAACGACCTGCGACCATGGACGGTTGACAGCACAAGTCACACGACGGGGCAGGGGAGAGAAATTGGCCGAGTCCGCTGAGTTCGTGGCCGCCATCGACCAGGGCACCACCAGCACCCGCTGCATGATCTTCGACCACGACGGAGCCGAGGTGGCCCGCCACCAGCTCGAGCACGAACAGATCCTGCCGCGCGCCGGCTGGGTCGAGCACGACCCGGTCGAGATCTGGGAGCGCACCTCGTCGGTGCTGATGTCGGTGCTGAACCGATCCAATCTGAGCGCCAAAGACATTGCGGCCCTTGGCATCACGAATCAGCGCGAGACCAGCCTGGTGTGGAACCGGCGCACGGGACGCCCCTACTGCAACGCGATCGTCTGGCAGGACACCCGCACCGACAAGATCGCCTCGGCGCTGGAGCGCGACGGCCACGGCGAGGTGATCCGGCGCAAGGCGGGCCTACCGCCGGCCACCTACTTCTCCGGCGGCAAGCTGAAGTGGATCCTGGACAACGTCGACGGGGTCCGGGCCGCCGCCGAGAGCGGCGACGCCCTGTTCGGCACCGCCGACACCTGGCTGCTGTGGAATCTAACCGGGGGCCCGCGCGGCGGCGTCCACGTCACCGACGTCACCAACGCCAGCCGCACGATGTTGATGAATCTCGAGACGCTGGACTGGGACGACGAGCTGCTGTCGTTCTTCGGCGTCCCGCGCCGGATGCTGCCGGCGATCGCGCCGTCGTCGCCGCGGGAACCGTACGGTGTCACCCACGAGAACGGGCCCGTTGGTGGGGAGGTGCCGATCACCGGAATGCTCGGCGACCAGCACGCGGCCATGGTGGGCCAGGTCTGCCTCGCCGAGGGCGACGCGAAGAACACCTACGGCACCGGAAACTTCCTGCTGCTCAACACCGGTGAATCGATCGTGCGATCCGAGCACGGTCTGCTGACCACCGTCTGCTACCAGTTCGGCGACGCCAAACCCGTGTACGCGCTCGAGGGTTCGATCGCCGTCACCGGCGCGGCGGTGCAGTGGCTGCGCGACCAGCTGGGCATCATCAGCGGCGCCGCCCAGAGCGAGGCGCTGGCGCGTCAGGTGCCCGACAACGGCGGCGTCTACTTCGTGCCCGCGTTCTCCGGGCTGTTCGCCCCGTACTGGCGGTCGGACGCCCGGGGAGCGATCGTGGGCCTGTCCCGCTTCAACACGAACGCGCACCTGGCCCGCGCGACGCTGGAAGCGATCTGCTACCAGAGCCGCGACGTGGTCGACGCGATGGCGGCCGATTCCGGCGTGCGCCTCGAGGAGCTGAAGGTCGACGGCGGCATCACCGGCAACGACCTGTGCATGCAGATTCAGGCCGACGTGCTGGGCGTGGACGTGGTGCGGCCGGTGGTCGCCGAGACGACCGCGCTGGGCGCCGCGTACGCCGCCGGCCTGGCGGTGGGGTTCTGGGCCGACCCGTCGGACCTGCGCGCCAACTGGCGCGAGGACAAGCGCTGGACGCCGGCGTGGAGCGACGACCAGCGCGAGGCCGGGTATGCGGGCTGGCGCAAGGCCGTCGAGCGGACGCTCGACTGGGTCGACACCTCCTAGCCCGTCGGCCGCGAGCGTGCGTTGCTCCTATGTCAAGGAGCAGGTTTAGGCAGCTGTTTGCAGTGCGGGGTGGGGGTGGTGGTCGGCTCGCAGTCGGGTGAAGACGACGCGCGCCAGGCGGCGTTTGAGGCAGCG
>NZ_CACRUY010000083.1 GCF_902652685.1 Mycobacterium sp. Marseille-P9652 | reverse complement strand
GTGCACGCGCACACTTATTGCCAGCGTCGGCGGGCACGGCCGGTGCCGGCGTCACGCTGACCGGGTGGGGCTGGCCGGAGTCGCCGGAGAAGATCATGCCGACCGCGCCGACAAGGCCGACGGCGCCGGCCACTGCCGCGGCCAGCACCTCCGCGGGAATGCGCCTGCGCGTGCCGGTCGGGTTGCGATGTGGGGGAGAAGCGTCCAACTGGGCCGGTTCGCCGAGCGGACTGGACGCCCACGCCTGCGCGATCGTGGAGTCGTCGCCGCGCGGCACGTAGGTCGTCTTGTCGGGGTCGTCCTGTCGATTCATCGGTGCTCCTCCTCGGGGGCGCGACCCCGGAGTGGGTCGCTCTCGTAGGTAGGAGCGGGCGGCGCACCGAATTCGGACACTTTTTTGAAAAGCTTTTCGGGCGGTGGGCGCGGCCGCCGCGCATCATGCCCGCAACCGACGCGAGCCTATCTTTGACACCGGTGTAACAAATCTGCCATCGAAGCTTTCTACGGTGGGGCGGTCCATCAGAGATAGGAACCCCATTGAGCGGCAATGCAGTGCGCCTTCAGGCAATCAACAACGTCGAGGCATACGTCCCGCCGGCCGTCAGCTTCGTCGCCGGCGAGACGCCGGGCAAGATTTTCGGCTCCAACGTCTTCACCAAGGCCGAGATGCAGGCCCGCCTGCCCAAGTCGGTGTACAAGTCCGTCGTGGCCACGATCGAGAAGGGCAGCAAGCTCGATCCGGCCGTCGCCGACTCCGTCGCCGCGGCCATGAAGGACTGGGCGCTGGAGAAGGGCGCCACCCACTACGCCCACGTCTTCTACCCGATGACCGGCCTCACCGCCGAGAAGCACGACAGCTTCCTGGAGCCGGTCTCCGACGGTCAGACGCTGGCCGAGTTCGCGGGCAAGACCTTGATCCAGGGCGAGCCGGACGCCTCGAGCTTCCCGTCGGGCGGCCTGCGCAGCACCTTCGAGGCCCGCGGCTACACGGGCTGGGACGTCACCAGCCCGGCGTACGTGCTGGAAAACCCGAACGGCAACACCCTGTGCGTCCCGACGATCTTCGTGTCGATGACCGGTGAGGCGCTCGACTACAAGACGCCGCTGCTGCGCAGTCAGCAGGCCATGGGCATCCACGCCGAGCGCATCCTGAAGCTGTTCGGGCACAAAGAGCCCGAGAAGGTCGTCTCTTTCTGCGGGCCCGAGCAGGAGTACTTCCTCGTCGATCGGCACTTCTTCCTGGCCCGCCCGGATCTGGTGAACGCCGGCCGCACGCTGTTCGGCGCCAAGCCGCCCAAGGGCCAGGAATTCGACGACCACTACTTCGGGTCGGTGCCCGAGCGGGTCCTCGGGTTCATGATGGACGCCGAGCGTGAGCTGTTCAAACTCGGCATCCCCGCCAAGACCCGGCACAACGAGGTGGCCCCCGGCCAGTTCGAGGTGGCGCCGATGTTCGAGCGCGCCAACATCGCCTCCGACCACCAGCAGCTGCTGATGACCGTGTTCAAGACGCTGGCCAAAAAGCACGGCATGGAATGCCTCTTCCACGAGAAGCCGTTCGCCGGGGTGAACGGGTCGGGCAAGCACGTCAACTTCTCCGTGGGCAACGCGGAACTGGGCTCGCTGCTGGTGCCGGGTGACACCCCGCACGAGAACGCCCAATTCCTGGTGTTCTGCGCGGCGGTGATCCGCGCCGTGCACAAATTCGCCGGGCTGCTTCGCGTCTCGGTGGCGTCGGCGACCAACGACCACCGGCTCGGCGCCAACGAGGCGCCGCCGGCGATCATCTCGATCTTCCTCGGCGAGCAGCTGGCCGACGTGTTCGAGCAGATCGCCAAGGGCGCGGCCACGTCGTCAAAGGGCAAGGGCACCATGATGATCGGTGTGGACACCCTGCCGCCGCTGCCCACCGACCCGGGCGACCGCAACCGCACCAGCCCGTTCGCGTTCACCGGCAACAGGTTCGAGTTCCGCGCTCCGGGCTCCGGGCAGACCGTCGCGGTGCCGATGATCGTGCTCAACACGATCATGGCGGACTCCTTGGACTACCTGGCCACCGTCCTGGAGAAGGCGGTCGAGGACGGCGAGGACTTCGACGCGGCCGTGCAGAAGCTGCTCACCGACGTCATCACCGAACACGGTGCCGTGGTGTTCAACGGCGACGGCTACTCGGAGAACTGGCAGATCGAGGCCGCCGAGCGGGGCCTGCCGAACCTCAAGACGACGCTGGACGCCATCCCGGAGCTCATCAAGCCCGAATCGGTGGACGTCTTCTCGAAATACGGGGTGTTCAGCGAGCGCGAGCTGCACAGCCGATACGAGGTCCGTCTCGAGCAGTACGCGCTGACCATCGGGGTCGAGGCGAAGCTGACGCACGAGCTCGGGACGACGGTCATCCTGCCGGCCGCGATCCGCTACCAGACCGAGCTCGCGCAGAATGTGGCGGCGTGCAAGGCGGCCGGCCTGAATCCGGATACGACTGCGCTGGAGGCGGTTTCGGCGCCGCTGGCCGATCTGACCGCGGCGCTCGCGGCGCTGAAGTCGGCGCTGTCCGATCACTCCGCCGCGTCGGCGCTCGACGAGGCCAAGCACGCCCAGCAGGCGTTGCTGCCCGCGATGGACGCGGTGCGCTCCGCAGCCGACATGTTGGAAAGCGTTGTCGCCGATGATCTCTGGCCGCTGCCGACCTACCAGGAGATGCTCTACATCCTGTAGAACCGCACCGTCATTGACTGTGAACACAGGGCGTCGAACGTGAACACTCGGTGGGATTTTCCGCTGATTTGGCGCCGTAGGCGCACACTCGACGCCGGGGTTTCACACTCGACCGCCCGTCGCGCGCTCACCCTCTCCGAGCCGCAAGAATTCCGCAAGAAGTCCGCCAAGATGTGGCAAGCGCAGGGTCGCAACCTACCGGGGGAGGGGTAGCGACCCGGCGCCTTCAAGTTCCGCCGCGGTCCCGCGGAAAGGAACTCGAGGTGCCCGAAATCTCGCCCGACAAGATCTACGATTCGGCCATGCCGCTCGACGTGGGCCAGGTGTTCGCCGGGTACCGCATCGTGCGCGTGCTCGGCTCGGGCGGCATGGGCCAGGTGTACCTGGCGGCGCACCCGCGGCTGCCGCGCGAAGACGCGCTCAAGGTGCTGCCCGCGGACCTCACCACCGATCCCGAGTTCCGCGCCCGGTTCCTGCGCGAGGCCGACCTGGTGGCCGGGTTGTCGCACCCGCACATCGTGCGGGTCCACGATCGCGGGGAATGCGAAGGCCACCTGTGGATCTCGATGGACTACGTCGCCGGCACCGACGTCGGGCGGTTGCTGCGTGAGCACTACCCGAACGGGATGCCGCTCGACGAGGTGGTGCCCATCGTCGCCGCCGTCGCCTCGGCGCTCGACTACGCGCACCACCGCGGCCTGCTGCATCGCGACGTCAAGCCGGCCAACATTCTGCTGACCGATCCCGACGGGCAGGCGCGCCGAGTCTTTTTGGCGGACTTCGGCATCGCCCGTCGCATCGACGACGCCACCGGGCTCACCGAGACCAACATGACGGTCGGCACCGCCGCCTACGCCGCCCCCGAACAGTTGAAGGGTGAGCCCGTCGACGGACGCGCCGACCAGTATGCGTTGGCATGCACGGCATTTCATCTCCTGACGGGGGCGCAGCCGTATGTCGACTCCAACCCGGCGGTGGTCATCAGCCAGCACGTCAACGCCCCGCCGCCCTCGATCGGCGCGCGCCGCGCCGACCTGGCGACGCTCGAGCCCGTCTTCGCGACCGCGATGGCCAAAGATCCCTCCGGGCGGTTCGGCAGCTGCGGGGAGTTCGCGGCCCAGCTCGGCTCGCCCGCCGCCCCCGCGTACGCCGGCGAGCTTCCAGGCCGGCCGGACACCGAGGAAACGCGCCCCGGGTTCGGCGCGGTCGCACCCACGGTCGCGCTGCCCACGGAAGGCGGCAAGCGCCCGAGGCGGGCGGTCCTGATCGGCGCGCTGGCGGCCGCCGCGGCGCTGGCCGCGGGCGGCGTGGTCGCCGGGCTCGAGCTCACCGGCCACCACGCCCCGGCCACCACCGCGAAGCCCACCGCCTCGGCGACGCCGAAACCCCCGCCGCCCAACACCGGTCCCTTCACGGGCGTCTACAAGGCCGACTTCGGGCGGGTCACCAGCGTGGAGGGCCAGCCGGCCCCGGGTCTGCCGCCGACCGGCGAGACGTGGGGCGTGCGGTCGGTCTGCGGCGCCTCGGGCTGCGTCGCGACGGCGTCGCGCCTGACGGGCGAGACCATGCAGGTGCCCACCGTGGTCTTCGACCAGCTCGGCGACACCTGGCAGGCCGTCAGCCTCAGCTCGGGCAGCTGCAACAACCTGGAGGGCGAGGTCTTCGAGGTCATCACGCTGCAGGCCCGTCCCGACGGCAGCTTCGCCGGCGAATCCGCCCAAACCCAGACGCGGGGGTGCGCCAACAAGCGCGCGGTCACCTTCACCCGGCTCTCCGACGTCGACCTCAACAGCCTCGCCGACCCGGCGACCCTCCCGCCCCGCGTCGTGTCACCGGCCGAGGGGCTGCGCGGCCACTACCGGGAAACCGGGTCACAGCCCAACGGCTACCGCGAGGCCAACGAGTTCGTCGTCCACACCGACTGCACGCGCGCCGGCGACCGCTGCATCAGCCTGTTCCACAAGCCGCCGGCGACCGCCATGGCGCTGGTCTTCGGCGACGGCCACTGGGTCTACGACCGCGAGTTCGACTCGCGCTGCCCCCGGGGCGGGGTCACCTCTCACGTGCACATCACCGCGCAGTTCCCGCTTCCGCAGCCGCCGCAGGACCCCGTCACGCAGATCACCGCGCACGGCCACGAAGACATCTCGGGCCCGCCCTCGCCGTGCGGCAAGAGCACCGACGTCGACATCGCGTTCACCCGTCTCGGCGACTAGGCCCATGGTGGCGACCCGCATCGCCCGGCTACGCCGCGCTCGCGATCGCCGCGAGGCCCGTGGTGGCGACCCGCATCGCCCGGCTACGCCGCGCTCGCGATCGCCACGAGGCCCATGGTGGCGACCCGCATCGCCCGGCTACGCCGCGCTCGCGATCGCCACGAGCCCATGGTGGCTCAGCCGATCAGCTTGGTGAGCCAGGTCGCGTCCTGGTAGTTCACCGCAGACGTGCCGTCCCACACGAACGGCGTCGCATTCGCATTGAGCCCGGCCAGCGACGCGTACCCGTTCGCGGCCTTGGCCTTGGCGGTGCCGACGTCGTCGCCGGACTTGATGCAGGTGATCACGGTCGATCCGGCGCCGACGGTCTTGGCCAGCTGCGCCAGCTCGCCGTCGGTGCGGTCCTCGGCCGCACCCTCCTGAGGCTGGAACGTGCTGGCGAACAGGCCGGCGTAGAAACTGGAATACAGCTTCGGATCATTCTGTGCCGCAACGCAATACGTGGCCGCCACCGCGCGCGTCGAGTACGTCTTGCTGTGCGACCGGTCGTCGAGGAAGTTCAGCAGGTGGTAGCGCACCGCGAGTTTCTTGTTGTTGATCGCGGTGTCGATGTCGGCGGAGTTCGACCGGATGAAGGCGCCGCACGGCGGGCAGATGGGCTCGTTGAAGATGTCGATGGTCGTCGACGCCGCCGAGCTGCCGATGTAGACGCCGTCATCGAGGACGCGCAGCGCGACCGCGTCCGGGGGTGGCGGGGCCGGCGCCGGCGGCGCCTCGGGCGACGGCGACTCCCACGGCCGCACGAGGGCCAGCACCAGCCCGACGACGGCCACCACCGCGGTGGCGCCCACCCCGACCCACAGCCAGGGGTTACGCCGGCGGCGCGGCGGCGGGCCCCACAGCGGCGGCCCGGCGGTGCCGGCGTCCCCGCCGCCCCACCCGGGATGACCGCCGCTCCATCCCGTCGGCTGCTGGATGCCGGAACCGGCCGGCATGCCCGGAGCCGACGGCGTCGACCAGCCCTGGCTCGCCGGAGGGGCCGGGGTCGCGAACGCGGCCGGCGCGGACGCGAAACCGCTGGGCTGCCCCGCGTACGCGGTCGGCAGGCTCGCGACCTGGCTGCGCTGCAGGATGTCGGTGGCGCGGTCCTGATCCGGTGTTGCCAGGGCCTCGTAGGCGGCCGCCGACAGGTCACCGCAGGTGGCGTAGCGGTCGGCGGGATCCTTGGCCATCCCGCGGGCGATGACGCGGTCAAAGGCGGCCGGGATGGACGGCCGGGCCGCGCTGGGCCGGGGGATCGCCTGGTTCAGGTGCGCGCCCATCACGCTGATCTGGTCGCCGGTGTAGGGCGGGGATCCCGTCAGGCACTCGTAGAGGACGCACGCTAGTGCGTAGATGTCGGCCCGGGGCGTGACCTCGGCGTCGCTGAACCGTTCCGGGGCCATGTACTTGACGGTGCCCACGGTGGTGCCGAACTGCGTCAGCTTCTCGTCCGCGGTGGCGCTGGCGATCCCGAAGTCCACCAGGTAGGCGAAGTCGTCGCGGCTCACCAGGATGTTCTCCGGCTTGACGTCCCGGTGCAGCACCCCGGCGGCGTGGGCCGCGTCGAGGGCCGACCCGATCTGGCGCACGATCGCCACCGCCCGCGGCGGCGACAACGGCCCGTACCGGTTCAGCATGGTGGCCAGGTCCTTGCCGTCGATGAGGCGCATGTCGACGTACAGCTGGCCGTCGATCTCGCCGTAGTCGTGGATGGGGACGACGTGCGGCTCCTGCAGGCGCCCGGCCGTGCGGGCCTCGCGCTGCATCCTCGAGCGGAACACCGGGTCGTTGGACAGCGTCTGGGACATCAGCTTGAGCGCCACGATCCGCTCACGCACCGTGTCCTCGGCCTCGTAGACGTCGCCCATCCCGCCGCGACCCACCAGACGCCGCAGCAGGTAGGGCCCGAACTGCGAGCCCTCCCGCGAACCCGCGGTCGTTTCACCCATCGCCCGACTCCTCACCCCGCCGAAAGCGGTGGCATGCCAGGCATAAGGCTAATGGTTCACCTGCGGGGCAGGCACGACGAATGGTGAAAGCCAGCAATCCGGCGGTGGGGGAGAAACACCCGCTAGTGACGTTCCTCGTCACCGGTCTTGCGTTCGCTGAGCCCCTCCCGGGAGAGGGCCCGCACGAAGCCGTAGGCCTGCATGCCGGCCGAGCCGGGGTTCTTCACGATCCAATCGTTGATCTTGCCGAGCGCCGAGGCGAGGTCGTCACGCCTGACGCGGATGAGGTAGGTCTTCCTGTCGTCGTGCGGGTCGTCGAGCGAATCGGCCACGGCGACAGGGTTCTTGAAGGCGTATGCGATCCCGTGCACCGCATCGTTGTTCAGCGCCCACTGCAACTCGCCGGGCCGCAGCCGGTTGACCGCCAGGTTGCGGAATTCGTCCTCGTCGTGTGATTCGCCCACCTGCCCGATGGCCCTCCTGTGTCCGCGAGGGAGGCACTGAAGTCAATGTCGCGCAGGCAAATCGATCAGCAGTCCCCGAACTTTCATCATAGGAACCGATGGGAATCGGTGCATGCCGAGCGGGGTCAGCGCCGATATTTCACAAAGACGTAATCGCCGTGCACCAACGCGTGGTCCAACCGCATCGTGTGAGGCGCGGGCAGCCCCGACGGAAGGGACCGGTGTCCGACGGGCTGACTCGCGGCGAGTTTGGGCGCCAGCGTCACGCAGATCTCGGCGACGGCGTCGGCCTCCACCAGGGCGTCGAGGACGGTGGGGCCACCCTCGCACAGGACGCGGGGCATGCCCGCCTCGCGCAGCAAGGTCACAGCCCTCGCCACGTCGACGGACTCCTCGCCCGCCAGGACGACCCGGCGCCGGTCGTCGGGCGCATGGGCGCCCCGCGCCCGGGCGCAGGTCACCACGATCGGGGGCTGGTCGGGGTCGCCGAACAGGCGGGCGGGCAGCTCTCCGGTCCGGCTGATGACGGCGATCGGCGGCGACGTGGTCCTTCCTTCGGCGCGCCGCCGCGCCCGTCGCTGCGGGGTCAGCCGCACCGGCCCGTAATTCTCGGCGCGCGCGGTGCCGGCGCCCACGAGCACCACGTCGGCGTAGCCGCGCAGCGTCCGCAGCAGTTCCTGGTCGGTGGGGTTCGACAGCGGCCCGGCGCGCCCGCCGAATGCGGCAGCGCCGTCGGCGCTGAAGATCATGTTGACCCGAACCCCGTCGGGCGGATCGTCGTAGTACGGCGCGAGATCGGCGATGCCGCCGACGACGCCCACCCTGGGACCGTTCACGCTCAGGCCTCGTGACCCGGCTCCAGGTGGTGGACGTCGCCGAACGACACCCACTCCTGCAGTTCCTGCGGCGGCCGCCCGTCGATCGGTTCGAGCAGGTGGCCGACATGGTCCCCCAGGGTGAACCGCTGCACGATCGCGCCGACGAACCAGGCGGCCGCGTCGTCGAGGATCGGCACGCCGTGCGGGCCGTCGTGCCATGAGCAGCGCGCGAACTTGTCCACCTTGTCGCTCGTCTGGCCGCCGAAGAGTTCCACGACGCCGAGGTGCCGGCGGTCGAACACGTGGACGGCGAGGTGCGTGGCGGTGGCGGCCACCCGGAAGGTGTGGTTGCGCTTGGACAGGCCCACCAGGAAGCGGGGTGGGTTGATGCTGGTCTGGCTGGCGAAGCCGACGAGGCACCCGGCCGCGACGCCGTCGGCCAGGGTGGTGACGACGAACATGGGATAGTCGAGCAGCGCGACCAGCTTCTCGAAAGGTTCGCTTCCCGGTTCCGCCATCCCCTCAGCCTTCCCGTTCGGGTGGATGGGGAATCGTATCCCGGCTCAAACGGTGCAACAGCTTTCGTCCGGTCGGTCGACGGTGGGCCCGAAGGTGTCGGAGTCGGCCAAGACGGTGTACACCTCCCAGCGCTCCCCGGCGGGCCCGTTCACCCAGACCTTGTCCTGCACCGCGAAGCAACAGGTGGTGTTGATCTGCTCGTCGGGCAGCAATCCCGCCTCGCCGAGGCGGTCGATCTCCGCGTGCACGGTCTCGCTGGAATCGACCTCGACGCCGAGATGGTTGAGGCTGCCGCCTTGCCCGGGATTTTCGATGAGGACCAGCTTCAGTGGCGGCTCGGCGATCGCGAAGTTCGCGTAGCCGGGTTTGACCTTGGCGGGTTCGGTGTCGAATAGCTTGGTGTAGAACGCGATTGCCTCGTCGAGGTCGTCGACGTTGAGGGCCAGTTGCACGCGCGACATGGTGGTTTCCTTTCTTGGTGCGGGTCAGTTGTCGATGGGGGCCGGCAGCAGCTCGGCGACCAGGGCTCGGACGCGCTCGGCGATCTGGTCGCGAATGGCGCGGACCTCTTCCAGCGGCCGGCCGGCGGGGTCGGGCAGCGGCCAGTCGCGATAGGAGACGCCCGGGAAGTACGGGCAGGTGTCGCCGCAGCCCATGGTGATCACCACGTCGGTTCGCCGCACAGCGTCGGCGGTGAGGAGCTTGGGCGTGGCTGAGGTGAGGTCGATGCCGAGCTCGGCCATCGCGGTGACGGCGGCGGGATTGATCCGGTCCGCGGGTTCGGTTCCGGCGCTGAGCACCTCGACGCGCTCCCCGGCCAGACGGGTCAGCAGCGCGGCGGCCATCTGTGAGCGGCCGGCGTTGTGGACGCAGACGAACAGGACGCTGGGCTTGCCGGCCATCAGTCGGGCGCCGACGGGTCGAAGAGGCGGGCGCGCAGCGCCAGGGAGACGTAGACCAGCGCCACGAGAACGGGCACCTCGATCAGCGGCCCGACGACGCCGGCCATGGCCTGTCCCGAGCCGGCGCCGTAGGTCGCGATGGCCACCGCGATGGCGAGTTCGAAGTTGTTGCCCGCGGCGGTGAACGCCAGGGTCGTCGTGCGGGCGTAGCCGAGCCGCAGCACGAGGCCGAGCGCGTAGCCGCCGGCCCACATGATCGCAAAGTAGCAGAGCAGCGGCACCGCGATGCGCGCGACGTCCCACGGGCGGGAGGCGATGTGGTGGCCCTGCAGGGCGAACAGGATCACGATCGTGAAGAGCAGGCCGTAGAGCGCCCAGGGCCCGATGAGCGGCAGGAACTTCGTCTCGTAAGCCTCTCGGCCCCTTGTCTTTTCGCCCAGTCGGCGCGACAGGTACCCGGCCACCAGGGGAATGCCCAGGAAGATGAGCACCGACTTGGCGATCTGCCAGGGGGAGACGTCGATGCCGCTTTGCGGCAGTCCGAGCCAACCGGGCAGCACCGCGAGGTAGAACCACCCCAGCGCGGCGAACATGGCCACCTGGAACAGCGAGTTCAGCGCCACCAGGACGGCGGCCGCTTCCCTGTCCCCGCGGGCGAGGTCGTTCCAGATGATGACCATCGCGATGCAGCGGGCCAGGCCGACGATGATCAGGCCGGTGCGGTACTCGGGCAGGTCGGCGAGCAGCAGCCACGCCAGGGCGAACATCACCGCCGGTCCGACGATCCAGTTCAGGATCAGCGATGCCGTCATGAGCCTGCGGTCGGCGGTGACCTCGGCGAGCCGGTCGTAGCGCACCTTGGCTAACACCGGATACATCATCACCAGCAGGCCGACGGCGATGGGCAGCGAGATGCCGTCGATCTCGACGCGGCCCAGGGCCGGTCCGAGGCCCGCGAACAGCCGCCCGAGCACCAGACCGGCGGCCATCGCCAACCCGATCCACACGGGCAGGAAGCGGTCGAGCGTCGACAGCCGGATCCGCGGGGTTGCCGCGGTCGCCACGTCGGTCACGGCCCGCATCCCGCGGCCGTGGCGGGTACGTGGTCGTCGGCGTGGAGCACCGACGAAAGCCGTTGCAGCGCATCGGGAATGACCCAGTAGTACACCCATGTTCCGCGGCGTTCGCAGTCCAGCAGTCCCGCGGAGCGAAGCGCCTTGAGGTGGTGGGAGATCGTCGGCTGGGAGACGTCGAACGTCGCCGAGATCTCGCACACGCACGCCTCACCGCCGGGGTGGCTCGCGATCAGGCTGAGCAGGCGCAACCGCACCGGGTCGCCGAGGGCCTTGAACATCGCCGACAGCTCCGCCGCCTGTGCCGCATCCAGTGCGCCCGCCCGCAGCGTGGGGCAGCATCCCGGCGTTTGATTCGACATTCGTCTATATAAACACACATCGAATCAAAGTGCACGCGAATGTGGTCACCGGACGACGCGCCGGACCGCGTAGGCCGCGGCCCCGATGCCCAGGACCGCCACTCCGGAGATCACCGAGGACAGCGGCATCGCGAACGCCAGCACCACGCATCCGATGAGCCCGAGCACCGGGATCGCCCAGTGTGGGCGGCCCTCGTCGGCCTTGAGGGTGAAGGCGGAGGCGTTGGCCACCGCGTAGTAGATCAGCACCGCGAACGACGAGAAACCGATCGCGCCGCGCAGGTCGACGGTGGCGGCCAGCACCGCGACCACGGCACCGATGACCAGTTCGGCGCGGTGCGGCACCCGGGTTCGCGGATGCACGGCAGACAGCGGGTGGGGGAGGTGACCGTCCCTGGCCATGGCCAGCGTGGTGCGCGACACGCCCAGGATCAGCGCGAGCAGCGAACCCAGCGCGGCGACCACCGCGCCCACCTGCACGACCGGGACGAGCCAGCCCTGCCCGGCCGCCCGCACCGCGTCGGCGAGCGGCGCGGTGGCCGTGGCCAGCCGGTGCGGGCCCAGTGCGGTGAGGGCGGCGACGGCGACCAGCGCATAGACGGCCAGGGTGATGCCGAGCGCCAGGGGGATCGCCCGCGGGATGGTGCGCGCCGGGTCGCGCACCTCCTCCCCGAGGGTGGCGATGCGCGCGTACCCGGCGAAGGCGAAGAACAGCAGGCCCGCCGCCTGAACGACGCCCCAGACCGGGGCCCCCGTGAACCGAAGGTTGTCGGCGGTCGGCGGCGCGGACGAGAAGACGGCGACCACCACGGCCGCCAGCACCGCGAGCACAAGGGCGACGATGACCCGCGTCAGCCAGGCCGACTTCTGCACCCCGGTGTAATTGACCGCGGTCAGCGCCACCACGGCGGCGACCGCCACCGGGTGGGCATACGTCGGCGCGGCGTAGGCGCCGACGGTCAGGGCCATCGCCGCGCACGAGGCGGTCTTGCCGACGACGAACCCCCAGCCGGCCAGGTAACCCCAGAAGTCGCCGAGCCGCTCGCGGCCGCACACGTACGTCCCGCCCGAGGCGGGATAGCGCGCTGCCAGCCGCGCCGACGAGGTGCCGTTGCAGTACGCCACCACCGCCGCCAGCGCCAACCCGAGCAACAACCCCGAACCGGCGGCGTGGGCCGCGGGACCGAGGGCGGCGAAGATGCCGGCGCCGATCATCGACCCCAGACCGATCATCACCGCGTCGAACAGGCCGAGGCTGCGCCGGAGTTCGCCGTGGCCGGGCACGGTGTTCGGGCGCTTGCGGTCGGGCACTCCGGCTCCTCGGTCGCAGTTGAACGTATCAAAACAATTTGATGTATTGTCGCACAGGTGACCGCAACCGATCGGGTGGAGGTCCCGGCGCTGATGCGCATGGCGGCGCACCCGCTGCGCTGGGCGCTGCTGAGCGAGCTCGCGGGCGGCGACCGCCGGGTGCGGGAACTGGCTGCGGCCGTTGACGAGCCGCAGAACCTCGTCTCGTATCACCTGCGCCTGCTGCGGTCGGCCGGCCTCGTCGGTGGGCGGCGCAGCGCGTTCGACGGGCGCGACACGTATTACCGTCTGGACCTGCGCCACTGTGGCCACGCCTTCGCCGAGGCGGCCGGCGCCCTGCACCCCGCACTTGCGCCGGCGCCCGAAGCCATGCCCTCCGGGTCGGTGCTGTTTCTGTGCACCGGCAACAGCGCGCGCTCCCCGATTGCCGAGGCGCTGCTGTCGCACAAGGGTGGCGGGCGCGTCCGCGCCTGCAGCGCCGGCAGCCACCCCAAACCCGAAATCCACCGCAACGCGGTGCGGGTCATGCGCGAGATGTACGGCATCGACCTGTCCGGAAGACGGCCGCAGTCCCTGGCCGCGGTCGGGCGGCGCCGGTTCGACCACGTGATCACCCTGTGCGACAAGGTCCGCGAGTACACCCGCGAGCACGGGCCGGTGACGACGACGCACTGGAGCCTGCCCGACCCGGCTGCCGCCCGCGGCACCTACCGCGAATTCCGCTCCATTGCAAATGAATTGGATGAGCGCATCGAGTTCCTGCTGCCCGCGCTCGGGGGACGATGATCGTGTCGATCGACCGGCGCGACTTCCTGAAGGGACTGGTGTCCGCGGGCGCCGGCGTCGCCGCCGCCTCCGGGTGCTCGCCCGCCGCCCCGCCCGGCCCCCCGAACGGAAAGGTCGATTACACGCTGCGCATCGGGACCGGAATGGTGGAGCTGGCCCCCGATCAGGTGGTGTCGACCCTGACCTACAACGGCCAATTCCCCGGGCCCCTGGTGCGTTTCAAGGAGGGGCAACGGGCGTGGGTGGACATCGTCAACGACACCGACTCGCCCGAGCAACTGCACTGGCACGGCCAGCATGTCGGCACGGACGTCGACGGCGCGGCGGAGGAGGGGACGCCGTACATCCCCGCACGCGGCTCCCGGCGCATCTCGTTCGTCCCCGGCCCGGCCGGCTTCCGCTTCTATCACACCCATGTGGTGCCGCGCGACGACCTGGCCCGCGGTCAGTACAGCGGCCTGGTCGGCCCCGTCTACATCGAGCCGAAGGAGAACCCGGGAACCTACGACCAGGAAATCTTCCTGACGCTCAAGGAATTCGAGCCCACGTTCAGCCGGGGCGGCGACATGGCGAGCGACTTCCTCGCCGGCGAACAGGACGCCGACCTCAAGGAGCGGGGCGAGTCGTCGATGAACGCCTCGCTCGCCCGGGCCGACCCGCGCGGGTTCGAGGTCGGCTACGGCGCGTTCGCCGTCAACGGACGGATGCTGGGCCATGGCGACCCGATCCGTGTCCAGACCGGGCAGCGGGTGCTGCTGCATGTGCTCAACGGCAGCGCCACCGAGACCCGCAGCCTGGCCCTGCCCGGACACACGTTCGGCGTCGTCGCCCTCGACGGAAACCCGGTGCCAAACCCCGCGACGGTGCCGGTGTTGTGGCTCGGGGCGGGGGAGCGGATCTCGGCGGGGAACTGAAGGGGTGGCCGGTGCTCGACGCCGGGCTGCTCTGCCGGGCGGTCGCGGTCGCGGCCGCGGCGCTGACGCCGATGGCCCGGGTGCGCAGGACGCTTCGGCCGCTCGCGCACGTCGACCGGCTCACCCGCCTGCCCGAATACGTTCGCGTGCACCGCGCGTACCTG
>NZ_CACRUY010000082.1 GCF_902652685.1 Mycobacterium sp. Marseille-P9652 | reverse complement strand
GCCTGAGCCACCCGAGCCGCCCGCGCCCACCGTCCCGGCAGTGTTGATGCCGCCGCTTCCGCCGGCCCCGCCGGAGCCGCCCAGGAGTCCGCCGGCCCCGCCGGTTCCTCCGGCCGCGCCGAACCCGCCGGCGCCACCGGCCCCACCGGCGCCCCCGAACAGGCCACCGGCTCCGCCGTTTCCGCCGTTCTGGCCCGTCGCTCCGTACCCGCCGTCACCGCCTCTGCCGATCAGCCATCCGGCGTTGCCGCCGTTCGCTCCGGTGCCCGGTTGGCCGTTGGCGCCGTTGCCGATCAGCGGGCGCCCCGTCAGCGCCTGGCTCGGCGCGTTGATCGCGTCGAGGATTTCTTGCTGCACCGCCTGCAGCGGGTTGGAGTTGGCGGCCTCGGTCAGCGCGTATTGCGCCGCTCCTCCGTTCAGCAGCGCCACGAACTGCTCATGAAACGACGCAGCCTGGGCGCTGAGCGCCTGATAGGCCTGCGCGTGCGCGCCGAAGAGGGCCGCGATGGTCGCCGAGACCTCGTCGGCGGCTGCGGCGGCGACGCTCGACGTCGGGCCCAGGGCGGCCGAATTTGCGCTGGAGATCGCGGTCCCGAGGCCCGCCAGCTCGGTGGCCGCGGCCGACACATACTCGGGCGCGGCAAAGAGGTACGACATGTGGCCTCCGCGATCAGTGCCGTTTCAAGCGGATGGTAATGCCGCAATGCCGCTCGCAGACGCGCTTTGCCCAAAGGAAGAAAGTCGCCGCCTTCGATGTGTCCTTGCGACACACCGCAATCGGGAAAGGGTCAGGCCTGAGCCTGCTGCTCCTCGTACGCTCCGGTCGAATAGGCCGGCGTCGCGGGCCGGTACGCCTGCGTCGACTGGGGGGCGGCCGACACGGGCGAGGTCATCAGCGGCGTCGCGGCCGTCGCCGGAGGTACCACCGGTGTATCGGTGGGCACCGCCGTCACCGGCGCGGGGGTGGGTTCGGGGAGCGCCGCGACCGGTTCGCCCGTCGTGGGGGCATACCCCGGGGTCGCCGGCTGCAGCGGGGTCGAGGGCGGTGGCGGCGCCACCGGCGCACCGGTCGCGTTCATCGCCGACGCAAGCGGAGCCCCGATCGGCGTGGCGCCGGGCATCAGGGGAGGCGATGCCGGGGCGACGGCCGCGGCCGGCGAAACGGCCGCGGGAGCGGCGTGCGCCGAGCCGCCGGTCACCCCCATCAACGCCGAGGGCACTGCGGAGGCCGCCGAGACGGGCGCGGCCGAGGCGGACATCAGCGGTTGCGCGGTCGACAGGGCCTGGCCGGGCGAATTGGCGCCGCTGAGGACCCCCTGCTCGGTGGTCTGCAGGGGCGAAGCGTTGGCCGCCTCGGTCAGCGCGTATTCGGACGCGCCGGTGTTCATCAACTGCACGAACTGTGCGTGAAACGCCGCGGCCTGGGCGCTCAGCGCCTGGTAGATCTGGGAGTGCGCGTCGAAGAGGGCGGCGATGCCCGCGGAGACCTCGTCGGCACCCGGGGCCAGCACGGTTGACGTCGGGACCGAGGCCGCCGCGTTGGCGTCGTCGATCGACGAGCCGATATTCCCCAGGTCGGCGGCGGCGGCGGACACGTGTTCCGGTGCCGCGATCACCCATGACATTGAAAAATCCCCCCAGCTAGGCCGGATAGCACCCGCCCGCCCCATCGCGCGAGTGCTACAGAGACGATGTTAGCGCGGCGGGCGAAGACGCCGAGGCGTTTTACTGGGCTTCGCGGTGAACACTGGCGGCGGCGGGCAACACACGAGGGCGCGGCCCGCCGCCGACCTATGTTCCTGCGAGGGAATTCATGCTGTCCACGTAGATGGCCACGACAGTGGCGGTGCGCGCGCCTTGATCCGTCAGGCGCCGACGTTGCGTCGCAATATTCGTGGACGGCACGACAGCCTCTCGCCGCCGTATCGCTTCGTCGATCACCTCCCTTCGGGACATGCGGCCGTTCCGCGGATCATCACGCGCGCGGAGGCGACCGCTCACGCGCCCACACCGTGTGGGCCGCCCAGTGCGGCCTCGGTCCGCTACTGGCACCGAGGGGCTCGGGCCGCTCGCGGTCGAGGGTGACCATGGTGGAGTGCCGGCGTACGCGCCGGCGCGCATCGGGCAGTTCGGCGGCGCCATGCCAATCCGGCGGACCGACTCGTGTGAGGCGTACCCACTCGGCCTCCACGATCGCCGCCGCCTCGAGCACCGCCGAGCTTTCGGGCTCCGCCGCAAGCGTCATGCCGTCGCGCATCAACACCACATTCCACCTCATCGGAGCGAGATGACCTGCACCTGTCGATATACATTTCTGATACCAGATTCGACAGCGCATTGCAAGAATCCGCGAAGCGGTTTTTTGGGGCGATTCACCTGCCCGGCAACACAATTGGTGGGGGCCGAGGCGGGCCGGCTCGGACGCCCTCAGTCACTGTGCCGACGGGCGCGGATCGCGGCCACGGGGCGCAACTGACGGTCGTCGCGCCCGGGCGCCCACACGCCGATCAGCACGGCGGCGACGGCGACGATCACGGCCATCGTGATGGTCGATGCGTGCAGGGCGGTCAGGAACGCGGCCTTGCTGACGTCGGCCAGCTGCCGCCCCTGGGGTCCGAGGCGCCCCGCCACCTCGACGGCCTTGGCCAGCGAGTCGGTGGCGGGGCCACGGACCGCTGCCGGGAAGCCCGTGAGTTTGGGCGCAAGTTCGTGCGAATAGCGGCCGGCCAGGATCGAACCCGCCACGGCGATGCCCAGCGCACCGCCCATTTCCCGTGAGGTGTCGTTCACCGCGGAGGCGACGCCCTGCTTGTCGTCGGAGACGGCGCCCATGATCGCCGACGTCGTGGGGGCCGTGCATATGCCAATTCCGGTCGCCAGAATCAGCGTGGGCCAAGCGAATTGGAGGTAGGTGGAATGCAGGCCCAGCCCGGACATGCATGCGAAGCCGACCGCCATGAGCAATGTGCCGACAAACAGCACGAGTCGCAGACCCAGCTTGGGCACGTACCAGAAGGACAGCGCCGAGAAGATGCCCAGCGGCACCATGAACGGCCCGAAGGAAATCGCCGTGCCGAGCGGGGAATACCCCATGATCTGCTGCACGTACTGCATGCCGATATAGAAGAACCCGAACGTCGCGCCGAACAGGATGACGATCGCCGCGACGCCGGTCGCGAAGTTGGGATCGGCGAACAACCGAACGTCCAGAAGCGGTTGCCTGCGCCGGAATTCGACGATGCCGAACACGATGCCGATGACTGTTCCGGCCACCAGGCCGCCCCAGACCAGGGAGTCGGTCCAGCCGCGATCGGGCGCTTCCAGGATCGCGAACACCGCGATCGCGACCGCAGTGCCGATCAGGACCGCGCCAAGCCAATCGACCCGCGGGGCGTCACTTTCGCGCGACGACGACACCGTGCACGCGAGCGCGAAGATCACCAGCCCGGCGATGCCGAGTGACCAGAAGATCGCATGCCAGTCCCAGAAACGGAGCAGCAGGCCGGAACCGAGCATGCCGAGCACCCCACCGGAACCCGCGGTCCCCGCCCAGATGCCGACGGCTTTCATCCGCTGCTCCTTGGGGTAGGCCACCGTCAACAGGGACAGCGTTGCGGGCATCACGAAGGCGGCGCCCACCCCGGCCAGCGCCCGGCCCGCGATGATCTGGGTGGGACTGTGCAAGATCGCGGGGGCGGCCGAGCCGAGCGCGAAGATCACCAAACCGGTGAGCAGGGCGCCCCGCCTTCCGTAGCGGTCGCCGATGGCCCCCGCGGGGAGCAGCAGGCACGCCAGCGCCAGGGTGTAGCCGTCGACGATCCAGGTGAGCTGCGTCTGGGTCGCCGAGGTGGCCACGGCCAGGTCACCAAGCGCCGTGTTGAGTGCGGTCATCGACGCGACCACGAGCCCGACGCCCATGCACGCGACGGTCAGGGTCCAGACTTGCGCGCGTGGGCTACCGCCGATGACGGCGACGTCACTACGCTGGTCAGTCCGCGGAAGGATTTGAACCATAGGAAAGCGCCTCCTCGAGGGGGCTTCAAGAGCTTTGGGGAAGTTTTGAGACAATCCGTCTCAGAAATAGCCGATACGGCCGGTCTCAAACAGGGAGGTGCATCACAATCACCGGCGGGAGTACCGATCCTCGGCCGGCGCGGTCCAGGGCCCGCCTGCTCGAAGCCGCCGCCGCGCTGCTGCGTTCCGGGGGGCCGAGCGCGGTGACCGTCGACGCGGTCGCCCGCACGGCCAACGTCGCGCGGGCCACCCTGTATCGCCACTTCTCCAGCGGGAACGACCTGCTCGCGGCGGCGTTCGGCAGCCTGCTCCCGCCCCCGCCGATGCCGCCGCAGGACGGCTCGCTGCGGGATCGGCTGGTCGCCTTGGTGCTGGCGCAGGCCGAGTCCGTCGCCGAGGCGCCCACCACGCTCACCGCGATGTCATGGCTGGCGCTGGGGCCCGAGCTGAGCGGCATGCCGCAACCCGCCGCGATCACCACCCTGCGCGAGCGCATCGCGCAGCAGTACGCCGCGCCGTTCGACGCGATCTTCGCCCACCCCGACACCGTCGCCGAGCTGGGCGAGGTGGACCGGTCCCGCGCGATCGCGCTGCTGATCGGCCCCCTGGTGCTCGGCCGTCTGTCCACGTTGCCGGACTTCGACTATCGGGAGTGCGCGCTCGCCGCCGTCGACGGATTCCTGCACGTTCAGCGGGCGCAGCGGCGGGCGGGCGCGGCCACCACCGAATCGGCAGGTGCCTGAGGCCGGCCGTCCCGGGAAGGCCTGGGCGCGAGATTTTGAAGAACCCATGATCTAGGGCATACTGTTCGGGTTGCCTTGGGCCAGGTTTGCGCCTGGCCGGGCATACGACCAGCGCCCACAACGGGCGCGTCCGGTCCCATCCTTTGAGCGACTGATTTCGGCCGCGAATGAGGCTGCGCGAGGGTGACACACCCGACCGCGGGGGCCGGTGGACCACGACAGGTAAACAGCGGCGCAGTATCCGGCGCGACGCTCGATCGGCCCCAACGGGGGCGGACGGCTCGCGCGCGGGGGCACCAGTCCCGAACAGGGACTATTTAGTGGAGTGAGGGTAGGAGAAGCGTGGCGGGACAGAAGATCCGCATCAGGCTCAAGGCCTACGACCATGAGGCCATCGACGCGTCGGCGCGCAAGATCGTCGAGACCGTCGTCCGCACGGGTGCCAGCGTCGTAGGGCCGGTGCCGCTGCCGACCGAAAAGAATGTGTACTGCGTCATCCGCTCCCCGCATAAGTACAAGGACTCGCGGGAGCACTTCGAGATGCGCACCCACAAGCGGTTGATCGACATCCTCGACCCGACGCCGAAGACGGTGGACGCGCTCATGCGCATCGACCTGCCGGCCAGTGTCGACGTCAACATCCAGTAGGAGCTTTGAAGGCAATGGCAAGAAGAGGCATTCTGGGCACCAAGCTGGGCATGACGCAGGTCTTCGACGAGAACAACCGCGTCGTGCCCGTGACGGTGGTCAAGGCCGGGCCGAACGTGGTGACCCGCATCCGGACCCCGGAGCGCGACGGCTACAGCGCCGTTCAGCTGGCCTACGGCGAGATCAGCCCGCGCAAGGTGAACAAGCCGGTGACGGGCCAGTACTCCGCCGCGGGCGTCAACCCCCGCCGGCACCTCGCCGAGTTGCGGTTGGACGACGAGGCCGCCGCGGCCGACTACGAGGTCGGCCAGGAGCTGACGGCGGAGATCTTCGCCGACGGCGCCTACGTCGATGTCACCGGCACGTCCAAGGGCAAGGGCTTCGCCGGCACCATGAAGCGGCACGGCTTCCGGGGGCAGGGCGCCAGCCACGGCGCCCAGGCGGTGCACCGCCGCCCGGGCTCCATCGGCGGTTGCGCCACGCCGGCCCGTGTCTTCAAGGGCACGCGGATGGCCGGCCGGATGGGCAACGACCGCGTGACCGTGCAGAACCTGGTGGTGCACAAGGTCGATCCGGAGAACGGCGTGCTGTTGATCAAGGGTGCGGTCCCCGGCCGCACTGGCGGGCTCGTGATGGTGCGCAGCGCGGTCAAACGAGGTGAGAAGTAATGGCACTCAGCATTGACGTCAAGACGCCGGACGGAAAGGTCGACGGCTCCGTCGAGCTGCCGGCCGAGTTGTTCGACGCCCCGGCCAACATCGCGCTGATGCACCAGGTGGTCACCGCCCAGCTCGCGGCGGCCCGCCAGGGCACGCACTCGACCAAGACCCGCGGCGACGTCAGCGGCGGCGGCCGTAAGCCCTACCGGCAGAAGGGGACCGGACGCGCCCGCCAAGGCTCGACCCGGGCCCCCCAGTTCACCGGTGGTGGTGTGGTGCACGGCCCCAAGCCGCGCGACTACAGCCAGCGCACGCCCAAGAAGATGATCGCCGCGGCGCTGCGCGGCGCGCTGTCCGACCGGGCCCGCAACGGCCGCATCCACGCCGTGACCGAGCTGGTCGCCGGCCAGACCCCGTCGACCAAGAGCGCCCGGACGTTCCTCGGCAGCCTGACCGAGCGCAAGCAGGTCCTGGTCGTGATCGGCCGGAGCGACGAGACCGGCCTCAAGAGCGTGCGCAACCTGCCGGGTGTGCACATCCTGGCGCCCGACCAGCTCAACACCTACGACGTGCTGCGCTCCGACGACGTGGTGTTCAGCGTCGAGGCCCTCAACGCCTACATCGCGGCCAACACCGGCACCGCCAAGGAGGTAACGGCGTAATGGCGACCATCGCTGACCCCCGGGACATCATCCTGGCGCCGGTCATCTCCGAGAAGTCCTATGGGCTGCTGGACGACAACGTGTACACGTTCGTCGTGCACCCCGATTCGAACAAGACGCAGATCAAGATCGCCATCGAGAAGATCTTCTCCGTCAAGGTCGCATCGGTGAACACCGCCAACCGGCAGGGCAAGCGCAAGCGCACCCGCACCGGCTTCGGCAGGCGCAAGAGCACGAAGCGTGCCATCGTCACCCTGGCGCCCGGAAGCAAGCCGATCGACCTGTTCGGCGCACCGAGCTAGAAAGAGCTGACCACACATGGCTATTCGCAAGTACAAGCCGACGACGCCGGGCCGTCGCGGGTCCAGCGTGTCCGACTTCGCCGAGATCACCCGCTCGACCCCGGAGAAGTCGCTGGTGCGCCCGCTGCACGGTCACGGTGGCCGTAATGCACACGGCCGCATCACCACTCGCCACAAGGGCGGCGGCCACAAGCGCGCCTACCGGCTGATCGACTTCCGCCGCAACGACAAGGACGGCGTCAACGCCAAGGTCGCGCACATCGAGTACGACCCGAACCGCACGGCCAACATCGCGCTGCTGCACTTCCTGGACGGCGACAAGCGTTACATCATTGCGCCGCAAGGACTTCGGCAGGGTGACGTGGTGGA
Source organism: Mycobacterium sp. Marseille-P9652 (assembly GCF_902652685.1). Lineage (GTDB taxonomy): Bacteria > Actinomycetota > Actinomycetes > Mycobacteriales > Mycobacteriaceae > Mycobacterium. The sequence continues at coordinate 6,878 of NZ_CACRUY010000082.1, read as the reverse complement.
GTCCGGCGCCAACGCCGACATCAAGCCGGGCAATAACCTGCCGCTGCGCAACATCCCGTCGGGAACCGTCGTGCACGCGGTGGAGTTGCGCCCGGGCGGCGGGGCCAAGCTCGCGCGGTCGGCGGGGTCGAGCATCCAGTTGCTCGGCAAGGAGGGCAGCTACGCGTCGCTGCGCATGCCCAGCGGTGAGATCCGCCGCGTCGACGTGCGCTGCCGCGCGACGGTCGGCGAGGTCGGCAACGCCGAGCAGGCGAACATCAACTGGGGCAAGGCCGGCCGCATGCGGTGGAAGGGCAAGCGCCCGTCCGTCCGTGGCGTCGTGATGAACCCGGTGGACCACCCGCACGGCGGCGGCGAGGGCAAGACCTCCGGCGGCCGGCACCCGGTGAGCCCGTGGGGCAAGCCGGAGGGCCGCACCCGCCAGCCGAACAAGGCCAGCAACAAGCTCATCGTCCGGCGCCGGCGCACCGGCAAGAAGCACGGTCGCTAGGAACTCGAGGAGTAGCCAACAATGCCACGCAGCCTGAAGAAGGGCCCGTTCGTCGACGACCACCTGCTCAAGAAGGTGGACGTCCAGAACGAGAAGAACACCAAGCAGGTGATCAAGACCTGGTCGCGGCGTTCGACCATCATCCCGGACTTCATCGGTCACACCTTCGCGGTGCACGACGGGCGCAAGCACGTCCCGGTGTTCGTCACCGAGGCGATGGTCGGCCACAAGCTGGGCGAGTTCGCGCCGACGCGCACCTTTAAGGGACACATCAAGGACGACCGGAAGGCCAAGCGGCGATGACGACAACGGAGTTTCCGTCGGCGACAGCCAAGGCGCGGTTCGTGCGGGTGTCGCCGACCAAGGCGCGCCGGGTGATCGACCTGGTCCGCGGCAAGTCGGTGAACGACGCGCTGGACATCCTGCGCTGGGCGCCGCAGGCGGCGAGCGAGCCGGTGGCCAAGGTGATCGCGAGCGCGGCCGCCAACGCGCAGAACAACAACGGGCTCGACCCGGCGACCCTGGTGGTCGCCACGGTCTACGCCGACGAGGGTCCGACGGCCAAGCGCATCCGCCCGCGCGCCCAGGGGCGCGCCTTCCGGATCCGCCGCCGCACCAGCCACATCACGGTCGTGGTGGAGAGCCGGCCGGTCCGCGACGAGCGGTCGGCGAAGTCGGCCAGGTCCCGGCGCGCCGAGGGCAGCAAGGCCGCCGCCAAGGCACCCGCCAAGAAGGCTGCCGCTGGTTCGCCGGCGAAGAAGGCGCCGGCGAAGAAGGCGGCCGCGAAGAAGGCGCCCGCGAAAGCCACTGCGGCCACCGAGACCTCTGACGCGAAGGGAGGCTCAGAGTAGTGGGCCAGAAGATCAATCCGCACGGCTTCCGCCTGGGCATCACCACCGACTGGAAGTCCCGGTGGTACGCCGACAAGCAGTACTCGGAGTACGTCAAGGAGGACGTGGCGATCCGCCGGCTGCTGTCGACCGGCCTGGAGCGCGCCGGCATCGCCGACGTGGAGATCGAGCGCACCCGCGACCGGGTCCGCGTCGACATCCACACCGCGCGTCCCGGCATCGTCATCGGCCGCCGCGGCACCGAGGCCGACCGGATCCGCGCGGATCTGGAGAAGCTGACCGGCAAGCAGGTCCAGCTGAACATCCTCGAGGTGAAAAACCCTGAGTCACAGGCACAATTGGTGGCCCAGGGCGTCGCCGAGCAGCTGAGCAATCGCGTGGCGTTCCGCCGCGCGATGCGCAAGGCGATCCAGTCGGCGATGCGCCAGCCCAACGTCAAGGGCATCCGGGTGCAGTGCTCCGGCCGCCTCGGCGGCGCGGAGATGAGCCGCTCAGAGTTCTACCGCGAGGGCCGCGTGCCGCTGCACACCCTGCGCGCCGACATCGACTACGGCCTCTACGAGGCCAAGACCACCTTCGGCCGGATCGGCGTGAAGGTGTGGATCTACAAGGGCGACATCGTCGGTGGCAAGCGCGAGCTCGCCGCCGCCGCGCCGGCCGGCGCCGACCGTCCCCGCCGCGAGCGCCCGTCGGGCACCCGTCCGCGGCGCAGCGGAGCGTCGGGCACCACCGCGACCAGCACCGAGGCCGGTCGCGCCGCGGGTGAGGAGCAGGCCGCCGCGCCGGTTGCAGACGCTGCGGCCGCGCCCGCCCCCGAACCGCAGAGCACGGAGAGCTAGAACATGTTGATTCCCCGCAAGGTCAAGCACCGCAAGCAGCACCACCCGCGCCAGCGAGGCATCGCCAGCGGCGGCACGGCGGTGAACTTCGGCGACTACGGCATCCAGGCCCTCGAGCACGCCTACGTCACCAACCGGCAGATCGAGTCGGCCCGTATCGCCATCAACCGGCACATCAAGCGTGGCGGCAAGGTGTGGATCAACGTGTTCCCCGACCGCCCACTGACCAAGAAGCCCGCCGAGACCCGCATGGGTTCGGGTAAGGGTTCGCCGGAGTGGTGGGTCGTCAACGTCAAGCCCGGCCGCGTGCTGTTCGAGCTCAGCTACCCGAACGAGCAGATCGCCCGCGCGGCGCTGACCCGCGCGATCCACAAGCTGCCGATCAAGGCACGCATCGTGACCCGAGAGGAACAGTTCTGATGGCAGTGGGAGTTTCGCCTGGCGAACTGCGTGAGCTCAACGACGACGAGCTGACCGAGCGCCTGCGCGAGTCGAAGGAAGAGCTGTTCAACCTGCGCTTCCAGATGGCGACCGGACAGCTCACCAACAACCGCCGGCTGCGCACGGTGCGCCGGGAGATCGCGCGCGTCTACACCGTGCTGCGCGAACGGGAACTCGGCCTGGCTTCCGGTCCCGAGGGTCTCGACGGAACCAAGGAGTCGTGATGGCAGAAGCAAAGGCCGCGAAGGCCGCCCCCAAGAAGGCCGCCGCCAAGGAGGCCGCGCCGAAGGACAAGGGTCCCAAGCACACCCCGGCCACGCCGAAGGTGCGCGGTCGCCGCAAGGTGCGCATCGGGTACGTGGTGAGCGACAAGATGCAGAAGACCATCGTGGTCGAGCTGGAAGACCGCGTGCGGCACCCCTTGTACGGCAAGATCATCCGGACCACGAAGAAGGTCAAGGCGCACGACGAGAACGGCAGCGCCGGCATCGGCGACCGCGTCTCGCTGATGGAGACGCGGCCCACCTCGGCGACCAAGCGCTGGCGCCTGGTCGAAATCCTGGAACGCGCCAAGTAGCACCCGAACCGACGACGGATCGCCCGAGACCACGGTCTCGGGCGATTTCGTTTTTCGGCCACCCGCCCGGTGTAGTCTCCACGCCACGCGCGTGAGGCGTCCACCAACGGGAGTGAGGCTGTCAGTGACCGGGTCAACGGAGTTCAAAGGCAAGATCGAGGTCGACATCCGCGACTCGGAACCCGACTGGGGCCCCTACGCCGCGCCGACCACGCCGGAGAACTCGCCGAACATCCTGTACCTGGTCTGGGACGACACCGGCATCGCGACCTGGGACTGTTTCGGCGGCCTGGTCGAGATGCCCGCGATGACGCGGATCGCCGAACGCGGCGTGCGACTGTCGCAGTTCCACACCACCGCGCTGTGCTCGCCGACGCGGGCGTCGCTGCTGACGGGGCGCAACGCCACCACGGTCGGGATGGCCACCATCGAGGAGTTCACCGACGGCTTCCCCAACTGCAACGGCCGCATCCCCTTCGACACGGCGCTGCTTTCCGAGGTCCTCGCCGAGCGCGGTTACAACACCTACTGCGTCGGCAAGTGGCACCTGACGCCACTCGAGGAGTGCAACCTGGCGGCGACGAAGCGGCACTGGCCCAACTCGCGCGGCTTCGAGCGCTTCTACGGGTTCATGGGCGGCGAGACGGACCAGTGGTACCCGGACCTGGTGTACGACAACCACCCGGTCGACCCACCGGGGACGCCCGAGGACGGCTACCACCTGTCGAAGGACATCGCCGACAGGACAATCGAATTCATCCGCGACGCCAAGGTGATCGCGCCCGACAAACCGTGGTTTTCCTACGTCTGCCCCGGGGCGGGGCACGCGCCGCATCACGTCTTCAAGGAGTGGGCCGACAAGTACGCGGGGCGCTTCGACATGGGTTACGAACGCTACCGCGAGATCGTGCTCGAGAAGCAGAAGGCCCTGGGAATCGTGCCGCCGGACACCGAATTGTCGCCGGTGAACCCCTGCCTCGACGTCAAGGGGCCGGGCGGCGAACCCTGGCCGCTGCAGGACACGGTGCGGCCCTGGGACTCCCTCAGCGATGAAGAGAAGAAGCTCTTCAGCCGGATGGCCGAGGTGTTCGCCGGCTTCCTCAGCTACACCGACGCTCAAATCGGCCGCATCCTGGACTATTTGGAGGACTCGGGCCAGCTCGACAACACGATCATCGTGGTGATCTCCGACAACGGCGCCAGCGGCGAGGGCGGCCCGAACGGGTCGGTGAACGAGGGCAAATTCTTCAACGGCTACATCGACACGGTCGAGGAGAGCATGAAGCTGCTCGAGCATCTCGGCGGCCCGGAGACCTACAACCACTACCCGATCGGCTGGGCGATGGCCTTCAACAGCCCCTACAAGCTCTACAAGCGGTACGCCTCGCACGAGGGCGGCATCGCCGACACCGCAATCATCTCGTGGCCCAACGGGATTGCCGCTCACGGCGAGGTGCGCGACACCTACGTCAACGTCTGCGACGTGACCCCGACGGTCTACGACCTGTTGGGCATGACGCCGCCGGACACCGTCCGGGGAATACCGCAGAAGCCGCTCGACGGCGTGAGTTTCAAGGCAGCACTTGACGATCCGGGTGCGGAAACCGGCAAGGACACGCAGTTCTACACCATGCTCGGGACTCGCGGGATATGGCACCAGGGCTGGTTCGCCAGCGCCGTCCATGCGGCCTCACCCGCCGGTTGGTCACATTTCGACGCCGATCGCTGGGAGCTCTACCACATCGAGGCCGACCGCAGCCAGTGCCACGACCTGGCCGCACAACACCCCGAGAAGCTCGAAGAGCTGAAGGCGCTGTGGTTTTCGGAGGCCGCGAAGTACAACGGGCTGCCGTTGTCGGACCTCAACATCGTGGAGACGATGATGCGGTGGCGCCCGTACCTGGTCGGCGATCGCTCCAGCTATGTCTACTACCCGGATTGCGCCGACGTCGGCATGGGCGCCGCCGCCGAGATCCGCGGCCGGTCGTTCGCGGTGGTGGCCGAGGTCACCGTGGACAGCACGGGCGCCGAAGGAGTGTTGTTCAAGCAGGGCGGCGCCCACGGGGGGCACGTGTTGTTCATCCAGGACGGGCGCCTGCACTACGTCTACAACTTCCTCGGCGAGCGGCAGCAGACGGTCTCGTCACCGGGCGCGGTGCCGCTGGGCAGGCATCTGTTCGGCGTCAGCTACTCGCGAACCGGAACCGTTCCGAACAGCCACACGCCGCTCGGCGACGTCACGTTGTACGTCGACGACGACGCGGTCGCGACGCTCGCGGACGTACAAGCCCATCCCGGGACGTTCGGCCTGGCGGGCGCGAGCACCGCTGTGGGCCGCAACGGGGGCTCGGCGGTGTGCAGCCGGTACAAGGCGCCGTTCGAGTTCACCGGCGGCACCATCGCTCAGGTCACCGTCGACCTGTCCGGCCGGCCCTATGCGGACGTGGAAAAGCAAGTGGCCCTGGCATTCTCGCGCGACTGACGGCCTGGTGGGCCGCGAGCCTCCGGCACACGCGCTCGCCCGAGAAGTGAAAATGCTTCTGCTCGCACTCAACTCACTGCTAGCATCGGCCCCCGTGAGGCCTCTATGAGCACCCAGCCGCCGCCCCCGCCCCCGCACGCACAGGCCCCGGCGCCGGCCGCGCCCGCGGGACGCGGACGGCAGATCGCGATCGCCTTCGGGGTGATCGTCGCCGTCATCGTCATCTACGTCCTGTCGCTGATCGCCGTCCACCTGCTCGCCAAGTCGGCCCCCGCGCTGCCCGCCGTGGACTTCAGCAAGCTCGAGGCCGAGGACAACGTGGTGCAGGTGCACCTGGAGAAGCTCGACACCGTCGCAAACCGTCTGACGGTGAACGTGCTTGTCTATCCGAGGGACTCGCTGTACGACAAGAACTTCGGGGTGCTGACCACCGACGCCGCCGTGCGTTTGTACCCGGACAACGACCTGGGCGACCTGCAGTACCCGGTGGGCAAGGCGCCGGCGCAGGTGAGCACCTCGATCTCGGCCCACGGCGATCCCGGAAACTGGCCGTTCGACTCCTACAGCACCGAAACCATTGCGGCCGACGTGTTCACCGGCACCGGCACAAACCGCGAAAAGTCCCCTGCCCGTGTGGAAGTCACCGGGAAGCTGGACGGCTGGGACGCGAGCGTCACGCGGGTCCACGACCCCGACGATTCGAACCCGGACGTGAAGGACAACGTCCTCATCACGTTGCACAGGTCCAAGGGCCCGCTGATCTTCGACGTGGGGCTGTGCCTGATCCTCATCGCGCTGCCGGTCCTGGCGTTGTGGGTGGCCATTCCGATGGTGTTGGGCAGGACGTCGTTCCTGCCGCCCTTCGGGACCTGGTACGCCGGTATGTTGTTCGCGGTGGTCCCCCTGCGCAACTTCTTCCCGGGCTCCCCGCCGCCCGGTTCGTGGGTGGACCAGGCCCTAGTGCTGTGGGTGTTGATAGCGCTCGTCGCCGCGATGACCTTGTTCATCCTCGCCTGGTGGCGGCAACGAGATAAGAAGACGCCCAAGAAGGCCTGAGTTCGCTGCGCGCGACTAGACGGTATAGGGGGCTGGGGCCTCGCTCACATGTGAACGTGGGTTGCGGTCAGGAATTGGGTCCTGGCCGTAGAGCCACAGATGTGGGAGGCCCCAGTGAAGGTTCAGCGTACGAGTGTCGGGT
>NZ_CACRUY010000081.1 GCF_902652685.1 Mycobacterium sp. Marseille-P9652 | reverse complement strand
AGTCGGGGCGATGCCACGCTCCTATCAAGTCACGCCGGTCGGTCCTTCACACCCGATGCCGACACAACGCACGAACGCCAACCTCCTCAAGGCGGCAGTGTTTGTAAGAGCCAGACACCGGGTGATCCGGACCCAACCACCGCAAACGCGGCAACGCCACCCTGACACTGAGTGTTTGTACGGCGACACGCCGCGTAGCCCGTACATTTGCGCACCCTCGCGCGACGCGGCCGCAGCCAAGCCGTGACGAGCCTGTTACTGCTGTGACTCTAGATAACTTCTGTGACGGATGTTACGGCGCGCCTCCCCGCCGATCCGACGCCTCGCGGACAGAATCAGGCGTCATGAAGATGTCAGGTCTACTGTCCCGTAATACGTCTCGGCCGGGCCTCGTCGGCACCGCCCGGGTCGACCGCAACATCGACCGCCTGCTCCGCAGGGTGTGCCCCGGCGACATCGTGGTGCTCGACGTCCTGGACCTGGACCGCATCACCGCCGACGCGCTGGTGGAAGCCGACATCGCCGCGGTGATCAACGCCTCGCCGTCCGTGTCGGGTCGCTACCCGAACATGGGCCCCGAGGTGCTGGTCAACAACGGGGTCACGCTGATCGACGAGGCCGGCCCCGAGGTCTTCAAGAAGGTCAAGGACGGCTCGAAGATCCGCCTGTACGAGGGCGGCGTGTACGCCGGCGACCGCCGCCTGGTCCGCGGCACCGAGCGCACCGACCACGACATCGCCGACTTGATGCGCGAGGCCAAGAGCGGGCTGGCCGCGCACCTGGAGGCGTTCGCGGGCAACACGATCGAGTTCATCAAGAGCGAGAGCCCGCTGCTGATCGACGGCATCGGCATCCCGGACATTGACGTCGACCTGCGCCGCCGCCACGTGGTGCTGGTGGCCGACGAGCCCAGCGCCGAGGACGACCTGAAATCCCTCAAGCCGTTCATCAAGGAGTACCAGCCGGTGCTGATCGGCGTGGGCACCGGCGCGGACACCCTGCGCAAGGCCGGCTACCGGCCGCAGATCATCGTCGGCGACCCCGACCAGATCAGCACCGACGCCCTCAAGTGCGGCGCCCACGTGGTGCTCCCGGCCGACGCCGACGGCCACGCGCCCGGCCTCGAGCGCATCCAGGATCTGGGCGTCGGCGCCATGACGTTCCCGGCCGCCGGGTCGGCGATGGACCTGGCCCTGCTGCTGGCCGACCACCACGGCGCCGCGTTGCTGGTGACGGCCGGGCACACGGCCAACATCGAGACGTTCTTCGACCGGACCCGGGCGCAGAGCAACCCGTCGACCTTCCTGACCCGGTTGCGGGTGGGGGAGAAGGTGGTGGACGCCAAGGCCGTCGCCACGTTGTACCGCAGCCACATCTCGGCGGGCGCCATCGCGCTGCTGGCGCTGACCATGCTGATCGCCGTGGTCGTCGCGCTGTGGGTGTCGCGCACCGACGCGTCGGTGCTGCACTGGATAGTCGACTACTGGAACCGCTTGTCCCTGTGGGTGCAGCACCTGATCACCTAGCCATGCCGAGGAGCGTGCACTCATGATCTCGTTACGCCAACACGCGCTCTCGCTGGCCGCCGTCTTCCTGGCGCTGGCCGTCGGGGTCGTGCTGGGTTCCGGGCTGCTGTCCGACACCCTGCTCTCCAGCCTGCGCGACGAGAAGCGCGACCTTTACTCGCAGATCAACGGGCTCAACGACCAGAAGAACGTGCTGAACCAAAAGCTCAGCGCCGCAAACAATTTCGACACCCAAATGGCAGGCCGGATGGTGCACGACGCGCTCGCCGGCAAGTCGGTGGTGGTGTTCCGCACCCCGGACGCCAAGGACGACGACGTGGCCGCGGCCGCCAAACTCGTCGGCCAGGCCGGCGGCGCGGTCACCGGGACCGTGTCGCTGACGCAGGAGTTCGTCGACGCCAACTCGGCCGAGAAGCTGCAGACCGTGGTGAACTCGTCGATCCTGCCCGCCGGTCAGCAGCTCAGCACCAAGCTCGTCGACCAGGGTTCCCAGGCCGGCGACCTGCTGGGCATCGTGCTGCTGACCAATGCCAGCCCCGGCGGCCCGCCCGTCCCGGAGGTCCAGGACCCCCAGCGCCAAACGGCGCTCGCGGCGCTGCGGGACACCGGGTTCATCACCTACCAGCCGACCGACCACATGGGCGGGGCGAACGCCGCGCTGGTGGTCACCGGCGGTGCGCTCCCGCAGGATGCGGGTAACCAGGGCGCCACCGTGGCGCGGTTCGCGGCCGCGCTGGCGCCGCACGGCTCGGGCACCCTGCTCGCCGGTCGCGACGGCTCGGCCAACGGCGGAGCCGCCGTCGCGGTGACCCGCGCCGATGCGGGCATGAACTCCGCGGTCAGCACCGTCGACGACGTCGACACCGCCGCCGGCCGGATCACCGCGGTCCTCGGCCTGCACGACCTGCTGGCCGGCGGCCACCCGGGCCAGTACGGCACCGGTCGGGGCGCCACCTCGCTGACGGTGCCGCAGTAGCTCCCTCTGGCGTGTTACCGGCGGCCCGGGCTGCCTGGTGTTAGGGTGGGTTTCCGTGGGTCGGCAGGCCCAGCAGGCTCAGTCAGTCGCAAACGGTCGCAAAAGTCTAAGCCCTGCCCGTCTTCACGGAGGTTGCTCATTGCGTAGGCATCCGCAAACCGCCACCAAGCACCTCTTCGTCAGCGGTGGTGTCGCGTCGTCGCTCGGCAAGGGACTGACGGCCAGCAGCCTGGGACAGCTGCTGACGGCGCGGGGGCTGCACGTCACCATGCAGAAGCTCGACCCGTACCTCAACGTCGACCCGGGCACGATGAACCCGTTTCAGCACGGGGAGGTGTTCGTCACCGAGGACGGCGCCGAAACCGACCTCGACGTCGGCCACTACGAGCGCTTCCTGGACCGCGACCTGTCCGGGTCCGCGAATGTCACTACGGGCCAGGTGTATTCGACCGTCATCGCCAAGGAACGGCGCGGCGAGTACCTCGGCGACACCGTCCAGGTCATCCCGCACATCACCGACGAGATCAAGAGCCGCATCCTGGCGATGGCGCAGCCCGACGCCGACGGCAACCGCCCCGACGTCGTCATCACCGAGATCGGCGGCACGGTCGGCGACATCGAGTCGCAACCCTTCCTGGAGGCGGCGCGGCAGGTCCGCCACGACCTCGGCCGCGAGAACGTGTTTTTCCTGCACGTGTCCCTGGTGCCGTACCTGGCCCCGTCGGGCGAGCTGAAGACGAAGCCCACCCAGCACTCCGTGGCCGCCCTGCGCAGCATCGGTATCACGCCCGATGCGCTGATCCTGCGCTCCGACCGCAACGTGCCCGAGGCGCTGAAGAACAAGATCGCGCTGATGTGTGACGTCGACATCGACGGCGTCATCTCCACCCCGGACGCGCCGTCGATCTACGACATCCCCAAGGTGCTACACCGTGAGGAACTCGACGCGTTCGTGGTGCGCCGGCTGAACCTGCCGTTCCGTGACGTCGACTGGACCGAGTGGGACGACCTGCTGCGCCGGGTCCACGAGCCGCATGAAACCGTCCGAATTGCGTTGGTGGGCAAGTATGTCGAGCTGTCGGACGCCTACCTGTCGGTCACCGAGGCGCTGCGTGCCGGTGGCTTCAAACATCACGCCAAGGTCGAGATGCACTGGGTGCCGTCCGACGACTGCGAAACCGCAAGCGGGGCCGCGTCGGCGCTGGGCGACGTGCACGGCGTGCTGATCCCCGGCGGGTTCGGGATCCGCGGCATCGAGGGCAAGATCGGCGCCGTCCGGCACGCCCGGGCGCGCGGGTTGCCGGTGCTGGGTCTGTGCCTGGGCCTGCAGTGCATCGTCATCGAGGCCGCGCGCTCGGCCGGCCTCACCGAGGCGAGCTCGGCCGAATTCGACCCCGACACACCGGATCCCGTCATCTCCACGATGGCCGACCAGCTCGACATCGTCGCGGGTCAGGCCGACCTCGGCGGCAGCATGCGGCTGGGGGCCTATCCGGCGGTGTTGGAGCCGAATTCCATTGTGGCCGAGGCGTATGGCACGACGGAGGTGTCCGAACGCCACCGGCACCGGTACGAGGTCAACAACGCCTACCGCGAGAAGATCGCCGAGAGCGGCCTGAGATTCTCGGGCACCTCGCCCGACGGCCACCTGGTGGAGTTCGTCGAATACCCACCCGAGATCCACCCGTTCGTCGTGGGCACCCAGGCCCACCCGGAACTCAAGAGCCGGCCCACCCGGCCGCATCCGCTGTTCGTCGCCTTCGTCGGCGCGGCCATCGACTACAAGGCGGGCGAGTTGCTCCCGATGGAGATCTCCGAGCAGTCGCCCAACGGCAACCACCGGGACAGCGCGGAGCGGCCGCTACCGACGCCCGCTGCCCGTGGCTGAGCACGTCTTCGAGACGGCCGCGTCCGAAACCCTCTATACGGGAAAGATTTTCGCGCTGCGGCGCGACCAGGTTCGCATGCCGGGCGGCACCACCGCGGTGCGCGAGGTGGTCGAGCATTACGGCGCGGTGGCCGTCGTGGCGATGGACGACGACGGCAACGTCCCGATGATCTACCAGTACCGGCACCCCCTGGGCCGGCGCCTGTGGGAGCTGCCGGCCGGGTTGCTCGACGTCACGGGGGAGCCCCCACACCACACGGCCGCGCGTGAACTCGAGGAGGAGGCCGGCCTGCGGGCCGCCACCTGGAAGGTGCTGGTCGACCTGGACTCCACGCCGGGTTTCAGTGACGAGTCGGTGCGCGTCTTCCTCGCGACCGGCCTGAGCGAGGTGGGCCGGCCTGAAGGCGAGCACGAGGAAGCCGACCTGACGTTGCACTGGTATCCCCTCGCGGAGGCCGTCCGCATGGTGTTCAGCGGCGAGGTCGTCAACGCCATCGCCGTCGCCGGCCTGCTGGCCGCGCAGGCCGTGACGCACGGTCTGGCCGAGCCGCGGCCGCTGGACAGCCCGTGGACCGACAGGCCCACGTCGTTCGTCGCGCGAAAGGCCACCCGGTGACGACGGCGGTTCTGGACTCGCAACTCCAGGGCTACCTGGATCACCTGACCATCGAGCGGGGCGTCGCGAAGAACACGCTGAGCTCCTATCGCCGCGACCTGCTCCGCTATTCAAAACATCTGGCGGATCGCGGGATTCACGATCTGGCCAAGGTCGGTGAGGACGACGTGAGCGAGTTCCTGGTGGCGCTGCGCCGCGGCGACCCGGAGGCGGGCAACGCGGCGCTGTCCGCGGTGTCGGCGGCGCGGGCCCTGATCGCGGTGCGCGGCCTGCACCGCTTCGCGGCCGCCGAGGGGCTGACCGAACTCGACGTGGCGCGCGCCGTCCGGCCGCCGACGCCCGGGCGCCGCCTGCCCAAAAGCCTCACCATCGACGAGGTGCTGGCCCTGCTGGAAGCCGCCGGCGGCGACAGCCCCGCCGACGGACCGTTGACGCTGCGCAATCGCGCGCTGCTGGAGCTGTTGTACTCCACGGGATCACGGATCTCCGAGGCCGTCGGTCTCGACGTCGACGACATCGACACCGAGGCCCGGTCGGTGTTGTTGCGCGGCAAGGGCGGCAAGCAACGGCTGGTGCCGATCGGCCGGCCGGCGGTGCAGGCGCTGGACGCCTACCTGGTGCGCGGGCGCCCGGAGCTGGCGCGCCGCGGGCGCGGCACTCCCGCGATCTTCCTCAACGTGCGCGGCGGCCGGTTGTCGCGGCAGAGCGCCTGGCAGGTGCTGCAGAACGCCGCCGAGCGGGCGGGCATCACGTCGGGGGTGTCGCCGCACATGCTGCGGCATTCGTTCGCCACCCACCTGCTCGAGGGCGGCGCCGATGTCCGCGTCGTGCAGGAGTTACTGGGGCACGCGTCGGTGACGACGACGCAGATCTACACGCTGGTGACCGTCCACGCGTTGCGCGAGGTGTGGGCCGGGGCGCACCCGCGGGCCCAGTAGGCCCCGCGCCGAACGTCGACCTGTTGCGTCGGGTTCGACCGCATCCGATCATCAACTCGACGTTCGGCCCCCGGAACGCGCGAAAGGAAGCCACTCCGATGCCCTCACACCGCTGGCTCGCCACACTGACCGTCCCGACGATCGCCACCGCCGCCCTGCTCGCCAGCGCGGCGACGGCGAACGCCGTCACGCCTCAAGACCAGGCCTACCTCGCCAAGCTGCAGGCCGTCGGCCTCAGCTGGCCGCCCAACAGCGAAGAGGCGCTCATCGGCGAGGCGCACCTCATCTGCTACGACCTCAGCTGGGGGTGGACGCCGCAAGAGATCGCCGACGACGTCCACGACCGCCTCAACAGGCGGGGTGTCACCTTGCTGGACGTCGGAACCATGGTCAACGCCGCGCACAACATCTATTGCCCCGGCAACGTCTGCGACGCCCCGACCCTCTGCACGGGGATATAAACCGGAGTCAGCCCAGCCGCTCGGATTCCAGCACCAGATCGGAAACCAGCGACTGATACTCCAGGTGGGCCTTGTGCTCCACGGTGTTCCACTGCTTGCCCTGCTGCCGGCGCATGTACTCGCGGTATTTCGGTGCGCCCGGGATCCGCACGTTGTCGGCGACGACGATGGCGCCGGGGGCGAGCCAGCCGCGGTCCATGATGCTCATCAGGTCGTCGAGGTAGGCGTCCTTGTCATGGTCGAGGAATACGAAAGACAGTGAGCCGGAGTCGAATCCGTGCTCGTCGGCCAGCGCGTCGAGCGTCCGCCCGCCGTCGCCGATGGTGCCGACCACGCACGTCACCCGGTCGGCCACCCCCGCGTGCGCCCAGATCCGGCGGGCGTTGGCGGCGTTCGCCTCGGCCAGCTCCACCGAGAACACCCTGGCCCGCGGAGCGGCCCGCGCGATCCTCAGCGCGCCGTAGCCGCAATAGGTGCCCAGCTCCAACGCGACCGCGGGATCGGCCCGGCGGACTGCGGCGTCGAGGATCTGACCCTTCTCGTCGCCGACGTTGATGAGGATCGACTTCCGATAGGCGAACTCGTCGATCGTGGCCAGCACGTCGTCGACGTCTCCGGCCCGGGCGTTCTTCAGCACGTAGTCGACCGCGGCCGCTTCCCGCCCGTCGCCGATCTGGCCCTTGGTCAGGATGTTGCGCTGCGCCGCGGCCATCCGCCAGACCGACCACCGCAGGAGGGGGATGCGCCGCTTGAGGTCCACAGCAGACCACGATAGTGCCGCATTCTGGTGCTGGTGAGACGCATGTGACACAACGGCACAAACATCCCATATTCCCAGGTGAAACGCCCTGCGGGTCGCCCGGTCTAACAGCGGGAAGAAGTTAGACTTGCCCCCGATATGCACCCCCCAAGCAGCCCGGGCATCACGACCGAAAACCCGGAAAGCGTCATCGAGGTCGGCCTGACGGGACGCCCCCCGCGGGCGATCCCCGAGCCGCAGCCTCGCACGTCCCACGGCCCGGCCAAGGTCGTCGCGATGTGCAACCAAAAGGGTGGGGTGGGCAAGACGACGTCGACGATCAACCTCGGGGCCGCGCTCGCCGAGTACGGCCGGCGGGTGCTCCTGGTCGACATGGACCCCCAGGGCGCGCTGTCCGCTGGGCTCGGGGTGCCGCACTACGAGCTGGAAAAGACGATTCACAACGTGCTGGTCGAGCCGCGGGTATCGATCGACGACGTGCTCATCCACACGCGCCACCGCAACCTCGATTTGGTGCCCAGCAACATCGACCTGTCGGCAGCCGAAATCCAGCTGGTCAACGAGGTCGGCCGCGAGCAGACGCTGGCCCGCGCGCTGCACCCCGTGCTCGACCGTTACGACTACGTCCTGATCGACTGCCAGCCGTCGCTCGGCCTGCTCACCGTCAACGGGCTGGCGTGCGCGGACGGCGTGGTGATCCCCACCGAGTGCGAGTTCTTCTCGCTGCGCGGCCTGGCGCTGCTCACCGACACCGTCGACAAGGTGCGCGACCGGCTGAACCCCAAGCTGGAGATCAGCGGCATCCTGCTCACCCGGTACGACCGCCGCGCCGTCAACGCCCGCGAGGTGATGGCCCGCGTCGTGGAGCGCTTCGGCGACCTGGTCTTCGACACCGTCATCACGCGCACCGTCCGTTTCCCCGAGACCAGCGTCGCGGGCGAGCCCATCACCACCTGGGCGCCGAAATCCACCGGCGCCATCGCCTACCGCGAGCTGGCCCGCGAGTTCATCGACCGATTCGGCGCGTGACGGGCACCGGGAACGGTCAGGCACCCACCCAGAACGGCTTTCAGGTCCGGCTGACCAACTTCGAGGGGCCGTTCGACCTGCTGCTGCAGTTGATCTTCGCTCATCGCCTCGACGTCACCGAGGTCGCGCTGCATCAGGTCACCGACGAGTTCATCGCCTATACCAAGGAGATCGGGTCGCGGCTCGAGCTGGAGGAGACCACGGCCTTCCTGGTGATCGCCGCGACCCTGCTCGACCTCAAGGCGGCCCGGCTGCTGCCCGCCGGGCAGGTCGACGACGAGGAGGACATGGCGCTGCTGGAGGTGCGCGACCTGCTGTTCGCGCGGCTGCTGCAGTACCGCGCGTTCAAGCACGTCGCCGAGATGTTCGCCGAGCTGGAAGCCACGGCGCTGCGCAGCTACCCGCGCTCGGTGTCGCTGGAGGACCGGTTCACCGAGCTGCTCCCGGAGGTGATGCTCGGCGTCGACGCCGAGCGCTTCGCGCAGATCGCCGCCATCGCCTTCAGCCCGCGGCCCGTGCCGACGGTCGGACTGGCGCACCTGCACGAGGTGCAGGTGTCGGTGCCCGAGCAGGCCAAGAAATTGCTGTCCATCCTGGAGGAGCGGGGCACAGGCGCGTGGGCCACGTTCTCTGAGCTGGTCGCCGACTGTGCGGCCCCGATCGAGATCGTCGGGCGCTTCCTGGCGCTGCTCGAACTGTATCGGTCGCGGGCGGTAGCATTCGACCAGTCAGAGCCGCTTGGCGTGCTCCAGATTTCGTGGACCGGGGAACGTCCGGCCGAAGAAGCCTTGGTAGAAGTGCGGGACGAATGATGACGCGCGCCGCGACAATGCATAGCGAAGCGATGAGGAGGAGCGGCGCTCATGACGGATGACGAACTCGACATCGACGTCTCAGATGTCCCGGGGATCCTGGACATCGCCGAGGCGGCGCCCATGGACGCCGAGGAGTTGCAGTCCGTGCTCGAGGCGCTGCTGTTGGTGGTCGACACGCCCGTCACCGCCGAGGCGCTGGCCTCGGCCACGCAGCAACCCGTCTACCGGATCGCGGCGAAGCTGCAGCAGATGGCCGACGAGCTGACCGAACGCGACAGCGGCATCGACCTGCGGCAGACCAGCGAGGGCTGGCGGATGTACACCCGGTCCCGGTTCGCGCCGTACGTCGAGAAGCTGCTGCTCGACGGTGCGCGATCCAAGCTCACCCGGGCCGCGCTGGAGACGCTGGCCGTCGTGGCCTACCGCCAGCCGGTCACGCGCGCGCGGGTGAGTGCCGTTCGCGGGGTCAACGTCGACGCCGTCATGCGCACCCTGCTGGCGCGCGGGCTCATCACCGAGGCCGGGGCCGATGAGGACACCGGGGCCACCACGTTCGCCACCACCGACCTCTTCCTGGAGCGCCTGGGCCTGACGTCCCTCGCGGACCTCCCCGACATCGCGCCCCTGCTGCCCGACGTGGACACGATCGAAGATCTCAGCGAATCCCTGGACAGCGAGCCACGTTTCGTCAGGCTTTCGGGCCGTCCGGCGTCCGAGCAGGCCCTGTCGTTCGACGTGGACCAGGATTGATGGTCGACACCGAAGGGATCCGGCTGCAGAAAGTGTTGTCACAGGCCGGCATTGCGTCGCGTCGGGCGGCCGAGAAGTTGATCCTCGAGGGCCGGGTCGACGTGGACGGGCAGGTCGTGACGGAGCTGGGCACCCGCGTCGATCCCGACACGTCGGTCATCCACGTCGACGGGGCCCGCGTGGTGCTCGACGAGTCCCTGGTGTACCTGGCCCTGAACAAGCCGCGCGGGATGCACTCGACCATGTCCGACGACCGGGGCCGGCCGTGCATCGGCGACCTGATCGAGCGCAAGGTCCGCGGCACCAAGAACCTGTTCCACGTGGGCCGGTTGGACGCCGACACCGAAGGGTTGATCCTGCTGACCAACGACGGCGAGCTGGCCCATCGGCTGATGCATCCGTCCCACGAGGTGCCCAAGACGTATCTGGCCACGGTGAGCGGGACGGTGCCGCGGGGCGTGGGCAAGAAGCTGAAGGCGGGCATCGAGTTGGAGGACGGCCCGGCCAAGGTCGATGATTTTGCGGTGGTCGACGCGATTCCGGGCAAGACACTGGTGCGAGTGACGCTGCACGAGGGGCGAAACCGCATCGTGCGCCGGCTGCTGGCCGCGGCGGGTTTCCCGGTGGAGGCGTTGGTGCGCACCGACATCGGCCCGGTCACTCTCGGCAAGCAGCGTCCGGGCAGCTTCCGGGCCTTGAGCCAGGGGGAGATCGGGCAGCTCTATAAGGCGGTGGGGCTGTGAGTGGAACGAGCGGAACGAACGCAGTGAGTGGCGGGAGTGCAGCGAACCATCGGGCTGTGAACGACGTCGTGGTCGCCATCGACGGTCCCGCGGGCACCGGAAAGTCTTCGGTGTCAAGGGGATTGGCGAGCGCGCTGGGCGCGCGATACCTCGACACGGGGGCCATGTACCGGATCGTGACCCTGGCGGTGCTGAGGGCCGGCGTCGACCCGGCAGATGCCGACGCCGTTGCTTCGATCGCATCGTCGGTGCAGATGTCGGTCGACTACGATCCCGGCGGCGACCGGTACTACCTTGCGGGCGAGAACGTTTCGGGCGAAATCCGCGGCGACGAGGTCACTCGCGCCGTTTCCGCCGTGTCGTCGGTGCCCGCGGTGCGTTCCCGGCTCGTCGCGTTGCAGCGCGCCATGGCCGGGGGCTCGGGAAGTGTCGTCGTAGAGGGCCGTGACATCGGCACGGTGGTGCTCCCCGACGCCCCGGTCAAGATCTTTCTCACCGCGTCGCCCGAGACCCGCGCCCGTCGTAGAAACGACCAGAACGTCGCATCCGGCCTGATCGACGACTACGACGCCGTCCTGGCCGACGTCCGCCGACGCGACCACCTCGACTCCACCCGGGCCGTGTCGCCCCTGCGGGCCGCCTCCGACGCCGTGGTGGTGGACACCAGCGATATGACCGAGACTCAGGTGATCGACCACATTCTGGAACTGGTCACTCAGCGGAACGGCGCCGTGCGGTGACCGAGGACGGCACCTGGGCCGACGAAAGCGACTGGGAATTCAGCGATTCCGGGGACGAGTTCGAAGAGGCGCCGCTGGCGCCCGTCGTCGCGATCGTCGGACGGCCCAACGTCGGCAAGTCGACACTGGTCAACCGGATCCTGGGCCGCCGGGAGGCGGTGGTGCAGGACGTTCCCGGCGTCACCCGCGACCGTGTCTCCTACGACGCCCTGTGGTCCGGCCGGCGGTTCGTCGTGCAGGACACCGGGGGATGGGAGCCCGACGCGAAGGGCCTGCAGCAGCTGGTGGCCGAGCAGGCGTCGGTTGCCATGCGCACGGCCGACGCCGTGATCCTCGTCGTCGACGCGACCGTCGGGGCCACCGCGGCCGACGAGGCCGCCGCGCGCATCCTGCTGCGCTCCGGCAAGCCGGTGTTCTTGGCGGCCAACAAGGTTGACAACGAGAAGGGCGAAGCGGACGCGGCGGCGCTGTGGTCGCTGGGGCTCGGCGAGCCGCATGCCGTCAGTGCGATGCACGGCCGCGGGGTGGCCGATCTGCTCGACGAGGTGCTGGCCGCGCTGCCCGAGGTTTCCGAAGCGGCACCGGCACAAGGCGGCCCGCGGCGGGTGGCGCTGGTTGGCAAGCCCAACGTGGGCAAGAGCTCGCTGCTGAACAAGCTTGCGGGCGACCAGCGTTCGGTGGTGCACGACGTCGCCGGGACGACGGTCGATCCGGTCGACTCGCTGATCGAACTCGGCGGCAAGGTCTGGCGGTTCGTCGACACCGCAGGCTTGCGGCGCAAGGTCGGCCAGGCCAGTGGGCACGAGTTCTATGCGTCGGTGCGCACGCACGCGGCGATCGACTCCGCCGAGGTGGTGATCGTGCTCATCGACGCGTCGCAGCCGCTGACCGAGCAGGACCAGCGGGTGCTCTCGATGGTGATCGAGGCGGGGCGGGCGCTGGTGCTGGCGTTCAACAAGTGGGACCTGGTCGACGAGGACCGGCGCGACCTGCTCGAACGCGAGATCGACCGCGAGCTGGTGCAGGTGCGCTGGGCGCAGCGGGTGAACATCTCGGCCAAGACGGGCCGGTCGGTGCAGAAGCTGGTGCCGGCGATGGAGACCGCCCTCGCATCGTGGGATGCGCGCATCGCCACCGGGCCGCTGAACACCTGGGTCAAGGAGGTCGTCGCTGCCACCCCGCCCCCGGTGCGGGGCGGCAAGCAGCCGCGGATACTGTTCGCGACCCAGGCGACCGCGCGGCCGCCGACGTTCGTGCTGTTCACCACGGGTTTCCTGGAGGCGGGTTATCGACGTTTCCTGGAGCGCCGGCTGCGCGAGACGTTCGGATTCGAGGGCAGCCCGATCCGGATCAACGTGCGGGTGCGCGAGAAGCGCGGGGCCAAGCGCCGCTGAGTGTGCACTCACGGTTTTGACTGTGAGCCGATGTGCGCGATTCCGCTCTTTCTCCGCCCTGGGTACAACTCAAAGCCAAGAGTCCCCACTCGATAGGCCGTGCGGGAGTGGCAGGCCGGTTGCGGTAGGCTTTCGACCTGCTGCCGATGGTGAGGCGGCACCGGGCTGTGGCGCAGTTTGGTAGCGCACTTGACTGGGGGTCAAGTGGTCGCAGGTTCAAATCCTGTCAGCCCGACGCAGTTCAGAGGCGGTTTTGCCGCCGAAAGACCGAGCCGAACATTTCTGGCAAACGCCGGAATCTCAGGTCGCAGAGGCCTACGCTGTCACCCTCAGGTTAAACCGCTTCGGCAATGCGCCCGATAAACCGGCGGAGGATAGCGATGTCATACCTGGTGGCAACCCCGGAGCTTTTCGCTTCGGCAGCAACGGATCTGTCGAACCTCGGCTCCACATTGACTGCCGCGAACGCGGCCGCCGCGAGTCCGACCACGCGCCTGCTCGCGGCCGCCGAGGACGAAGTGTCGGCGGCGGTGGCGTCGCTGTTTGCCGAGCATGGACAGGCATTTCAACAGCTGAGCGCGCAGGCTGCGGCGTTCCATGCCCAGTTCGTGCAGACCCTTGGCGGTGCCGGGGCTGCATATCTTGCCACCGAGGCGGCCAGCACCTCGCCGCTAGATACCGCCTCGCAAAGCGTGCTCGCGGTCATCAATACGCCCACCGAGCTGCTGTTGGGCGCCCCGTTGATCGGCAAGGGAATCAATGGTGCGCCGGGGACTGGGCAGGCCGGCGGGCCGGGCGGGCTCTTGTGGGGCGACGGCGGCGACGGCGGGTCCGGCGCGCCCGGGCAGCCCGGCGGCCGGGGCGGCAACGCTTGGTTGTTCGGCAACGGCGGCCAGGGCGGGGCCGGTGGGACCGGCGTCACCGGCACTCCGGGCTCGGCGGCCAACCACACCAACGGCGGCGTCGGCGGCACCGGTGGAACCGGCGGGGCCGGCGGCAATGGCGGTTTGCTTTGGGGCAGCGGCGGCTCAGGCGGTGTCGGTGGTATTGGCGGCTTGGGCGGTCCCGGCGGGACGGGCGCCTCTGGGGTGCTTGCCACGAACGCCACCGACGGCGGTCATGGCGGTAACGGCGGTACTGGCGGGGTTGGCGGTCAACCGCAGGGATTGGCGGGCTTGTTCGGCGGCCAGGCGGGCGCCAACGGTGGCGGCGGCGCTGGTGGCGACGGAGGACAAGGCGGCCAGGGGGGTACCCCCCTTCTCGGCGGCTCGGGCGGTAATGGCGGCAACGGCGGTGACGCCGGCTTTGGCGGCGGCGCTGGCGGCGTCGGCGCCGCCGCGGGAGTCGACGGAAACGGCGGCAATGGCGGCCACGGCGGCGACGGTGCCCTCTTGGCCGCCAGCGGCACCATCGGCGGTCACGGCGGCAACGGCGGCAATGGCGGCAACAGCGTCGGCGGAAACGGCGGCAACGGCGGGGACGGCGGAGCCGGCGGTGGCGGTGTGCTCAACAACGTTACGCAGGGCACCCTCGCCGGCGGTGGTGGTGGCGGCGGCGGCGCTGGTGGTATCAGCTCCACCGGCCACGGCGGTGACGGCGGTCGCGGCGGCGCCGGCGGTGATGTCCGAATCAACTCGAGTACCGTGCCGAATGAAGCCGATGGCTCCGGCGGTGACGGCGGATTCGGCAGCAGGCATGTTGGAATCGCTGGCGGTCTCGGCGGTGGCGGTGGCGGCGGCGGCGCCGCAAGCGTCGGAGCGACCGGCACAGGAATCACCGCAGGCAGCGGGGCCAAAGGTGGCGGCGTCCTCGACGGCGGTCAAGGCGGCAGCGGGGCCTCCGCGGGCGGCGGTTCGACGGCCACCG
>NZ_CACRUY010000080.1 GCF_902652685.1 Mycobacterium sp. Marseille-P9652 | reverse complement strand
ATCTTCTGGGGCACCGCCGGTACCGCCGGTGCCCCAGAAGATCCCGCCGTTGCCGCCGGCGCCGCCGGTCCCACCGGGCAGACCGTCGCCGCCCGGGCCGCCGCTGCCGAAGAACAGCGCGGACCCGCCGGGCGCGCCGGGCCCGCCGGCGCCGCCGTTGCCGAACAGGATCCCGCCGCCCTCGCCCGCCTGGCCGGGCGCGGTACCGGCGTTGCCGTCACCGATCAGCGGGCGGCCGACGAGGATCCGGGTGGGCTCGTTGATGAGATCGAGCACGGGCTGGAGGGGCCCGGCGTTGGCGGCCTCAGTGGCCGAGTACGCCTGCGCCCCGCCGAGCAGGGTCTGCACGAACTGGTCGTGAAACTGCGCGACCTCGGCGCTCACCGCCTGGAATTCCTGGCCGTGCGCACCAAAAAGCGCCGCGACGATGGCCGACACCTGGTCGGCGGCCGGGGCCACCACGGCAGTCGTCTGCGCCGCCGCCGCCGAGCTGACCTCGTTCATCACCGAACCGATGCGCGCCAAATCACCGGCTGCGCCGGAGACCACATCCGTATCGACGAACATGAAAGACATCGCCCACCTCCCGGTGATGCGTCGCGGATTGACAATCGTATCCCGACTGGAAGATCCGTGAATGACGATTTTCAGTTTCCGTGCCTATATTGCCCGGTGGGCGCGGCGGGGGGAACACCGCGTCGGCCTCAAGCGTTGACGAGCACGTGACAACACTTGATCTGACCGCCGAGAAGTTCAACGAAACGATCGAGGGCAACGACATCGTCCTCGTCGACTTCTGGGCGTCCTGGTGCGGGCCGTGCCGACAGTTCGGGCCGACGTTCGAGGCGTCGTCGGAGAAGCACCCCGACATCGTGCACGCCAAGGTCGACACGGAAGCGCAGCAACAGCTCGCCGCTGCCGCGCAGATTCGGTCCATTCCCACGCTGATGGCCTTCAAGAAGGGCCATCTCCTGTTCAACCAGCCGGGTGCGCTGCCGCCGGCGGCCCTCGAGGACCTGGTCCAGCAAATCAGGGACTTCGACATCGACGCGGCCGTGCAGGCGTCGGCCGACGGGCCAGCCGAACCGGCCTGACATCGCAGTGCGCGCTACCGTGCACGGGTGAGCCTGGTACTGGTAGACCACCCGCGGCCGGGGGTCGCGCTGATAACCCTGAATCGGCCCGAGCGGATGAACTCGATGGCGTTCGACGTCATGCTGCCGCTCAAGGAGGCCCTGGACAAGGTCACCTACGACAACTCCGTGCGGGTGGTCGTGTTGACGGGCGCCGGCCGGGGGTTCTCCTCGGGTGCCGACCACAAGTCCGCGGGCAGCGTGCCGCATGTCGAGGGGCTCACCCGCCCGACCTATGCGCTGCGCTCGATGGAGGTGCTCGACGAGGTCATCCTGGCCCTGCGGCGGTTGCACCAGCCCGTGATCGCCGCGGTGAACGGCCCGGCGATCGGGGGTGGGCTGTGCCTGGCGCTGGCCTGCGACATCCGGGTGGCCTCGACCAGCGCCTACTTCCGCGCGGCGGGCATCAACAACGGGCTGACGGCCAGTGAGCTGGGGCTGTCCTACCTGCTGCCGAGGGCCATCGGGGCGTCGCGCGCGTTCGAGATCATGCTGACCGGCCGCGACGTCACCGCCGAGGAGGCCGAGCGCATCGGGCTGGTGTCGAACCAGGTGCCCGAGGGGCAACTGCTCGACACCTGCTACGCCATCGCCGCCCGGATCGCCGCGTTCTCCCGGCCGGGAACCGAGTTGACCAAGCGCACACTGTGGAGTGGGCTGGACGCCGGTAGCCTGGAGGGGCACATGCAAGCCGAGGGCTTGGGACAGCTTTTCGTCCGCCTGCTCACCGCCAACTTCGAAGAAGCGGTTGCCGCGCGCGCAGAGCGCCGACCCGCGGTGTTCACCGACGACAAATGACAAGCCAGGGGAGCTGATGTGATCACGGCCACGGACCTCGAGGTCCGCGCTGGCGCGCGCATCCTGCTCTCACCGGACGGTCCGGACCTCCGCGTGCAGCCCGGCGACCGCATCGGCCTGGTCGGCCGCAACGGCGCGGGCAAGACCACCACCCTGCGCATCCTCGCCGGGGAGGGTGAGCCGTACGCCGGGTCCGTCGCCCGCAGCGGCGAGGTCGGTTACCTACCGCAGGATCCCAGGGAGGGTGACCTCGACGTGCTGGCCCGCGACCGGGTGCTCTCGGCCCGCGACCTCGACGTGTTGCTCACCGACCTCGAGAAGCAGCAGGCGCTGATGGCCGAGGTGGCCGACGACGACGCGCGCGACCGGGCGATCCGCCGCTACGGGCAGCTGGAGGAGCGGTTCGTCGCGCTGGGCGGCTACGGCGCCGAGAGCGAGGCCAGCCGCATCTGCGCCAGCCTCGGTCTGCCCGAACGGGTGCTGACCCAGAAGCTGCGCACGCTGTCCGGCGGGCAGCGCCGGCGGGTCGAGCTCGCCCGGATCCTGTTCGCCGCGTCCGACACCGGCTCGGGCTCGTCGACCACCCTGCTGCTCGACGAGCCGACCAACCACCTCGACGCCGACTCGATCGGCTGGCTGCGCGACTTCCTGCGCGGCCACTCCGGCGGCCTGGTGATCATCAGCCACAACGTGGAGCTGCTGGCCGACGTGGTCAACCGGGTGTGGTTCCTCGACGCGGTGCGCGGCGAGGTCGACGTCTACAACATGGATTGGCAGAAGTACCTCGACGCGCGCGCCACCGACGAGCAGCGGCGTCGCCGGGAGCGCTCGAACGCCGAGCGCAAGGCTGCGGCGTTGCGCACGCAGGCCGCCAAGCTCGGCGCGAAGGCCACCAAAGCCGTTGCGGCGCAGAACATGTTGCGTCGCGCCGACCGGATGATGGCCGCGCTCGACGAGGAACGGGTGTCCGACAAGGTGGCCCGGATCAGGTTCCCCACCCCGGCCGCCTGCGGGCGCACACCGCTGACGGCCTCCGGGTTGAGCAAGGCCTACGGATCGCTGGAGGTGTTCGCCGGCGTCGACCTGGCCATCGACCGCGGCTCGCGGGTGGTGGTGCTGGGCCTCAACGGCGCCGGCAAGACCACGCTGCTGCGCATCCTGGCCGGCGTGGAGCGCCCCGATACCGGAGCCATCGAGCCCGGACACGGTTTGCGCACAGGGTATTTCGCGCAGGAGCACGACACCCTGGACAACGACGCGACGGTGTGGGAGAACATCCGGCACGCCGCGCCCGACTCCGGCGACCAGGACCTGCGGGGGCTGCTCGGCGCTTTCATGTTCAGCGGTCCGCAACTCGACCAACCCGCGGGGACGCTGTCGGGCGGGGAGAAGACCCGCCTCGCGCTCGCCGGTCTGGTGGCGTCCACGGCGAACGTCCTGCTGCTCGACGAGCCGACCAACAACCTCGACCCGGCGTCGCGTGAGCAGGTCCTCGACGCGCTGCGCAGCTATCAGGGCGCGGTCGTGCTGGTGACCCACGACCCCGGGGCGGCCGAGGCGCTCGACCCGCAACGCGTCGTGCTGTTGCCCGACGGCACCGAGGACTACTGGTCCGACGAGTACCGGGACCTGATCGAGCTCGCGTAGAGCGCTTCACCGCAGGCGGTTTGGTCAAAGTCGCCCGCGACCGTCGGCCGCTTCCTACCCTATGTGCTGACACCCGTTCAAGCGTGGAGCGGGTTCAAGCATGGAGCGGGCCGGAGAATGAAACTTTCGAAGAACACTCGTGACGAGTTGCTGCATGAATTGCGCAACGCCTACGAGGGCGGGGCCAGCATCCGCAACCTGGCCGCCACCACCGGCAGATCCTACGGGTCGGTGCACAGCATGCTGCGCGAGTCGGGCACCACGCTGCGAGGTCGTGGCGGGCCGAACCACCGGTCGAGGTCCGCCCGGGCGTAGCGTCACTGCGAAATTCCCATCCCCTTGTTCGCAGTGGCGCTACGCCCAGATTCCTCGGACGTGCTGCGCCGCATGGAGTTCTCCACCATGTCCAGCACCGCGGACAGCCGCGCCGGGTCCTCGCCGGAGGCCAGCCGGGCCACCAGGCCGTCGAGCACCAGCTCCAGGTAGCACTGCAGAACGTCCCCCGGGACGTCGTCGCGCAGCCGCTGCGCCTCCCGCTGGCGGCGCAGCCGGTCTGTGGTCGCCGCCGCGAGTTCCGCCGAACGCTCGGCCCAGCCGCGGCTGAACGCCGGGTCGTTGCGCAGCTTGCGCGCGATCTCCAACCGGGTGGCCAGCCAATCGAATTGGTCGGGCGCGGCGAGCATGTCGCGCATGACCTGGACGAGACCCTCGCGCGACGCGACGTCGGCCATGCGCTCGGCGTCCTCGTGCGCCAGCGCGAAGAACAGGGCGTCCTTGTCGCGGAAGTGGTGGAAGATCGCCCCGCGCGACATCCCGATCGCCTGTTCCAGGCGCCGCACCGTCGCCTTGTCGTAGCCGTACTCGGCGAAGCAACGGCGGGCGCCGTCCAGGATCTGGCGACGGCGGGCCGCCAGATGGTCCTGGCTTACTTTCGGCACGGTGCAGGCGGCTACGACTTGAGCATGTTGCGCAGCACGTACTGCAGGATGCCGCCGTTGCGGTAGTAGTCGGCCTCGCCCGGGGTGTCGATACGCACCACCGCGTCGAACTCGATCGGGTCGCCCGAGTCCCTGGTGGCCTTGACGTGCACCGTCTTCGGGGTCTTGCCGTCGTTGAGGGCCTCGATCCCGGTGATGTCGAAGACCTCGGTGCCGTCGAGCCCCAGCTCCGTCGCGGACTTGCCCTCGGGGAACTGCAGCGGGATCACGCCCATGCCGATCAGGTTGGAGCGGTGGATGCGCTCGAACGACTCGGCGATCACCGCCCGCACCCCCAGCAGCAGCGTGCCCTTGGCCGCCCAGTCGCGCGACGAGCCCGAGCCGTACTCCTTGCCTCCGAGCACCACCAGCGGAATGTTCTGTGCCGCATAGTTTTGCGCGGCGTCGTAGATGAACGCCTGCGGACCGCCGTCCTGGGTGAAGTCGCGGGTGTAACCGCCGGCCACGTCGTCGAGCAGTTGGTTGCGCAGGCGGATGTTGGCGAACGTCCCGCGGATCATCACCTCGTGGTTGCCGCGCCGCGACCCGAACGAGTTGTAGTCCTTGCGGTCGACGCCGTGCTCGTCGAGGTACTGGGCGGCGGGTGTGCCCGGCTTGATGCTGCCGGCGGGGGAGATGTGGTCGGTGGTCACCGAATCACCCAATAGCGCAAGCACTCTCGCGCCGGTGATGTCGCCGACCGGCTCCGGCTCCGCCGACATGCCCTCGAAGTAGGGGGGCTTGCGTACGTAGGTCGAGTCGGGGTCCCACTCGAAGGTGTTGCCGCTCGGCGTGGGTAGGTTGCGCCACCGCTCGTCGCCCTTGAACACGTCGGCGTAGTTCTTGGTGAACATCTCTTGGTTGATCGCCGACGCGATGGTGTCCGAGACGTCCTTCTGCGACGGCCAGATGTCCTTCAGGTAGACGTCGTTGCCGTCCTTGTCCTGACCCAGCGGCTGGGACTCGAAGTCGAAGTCCATCGACCCGGCCAGCGCGTAGGCCACCACCAGCGGCGGGGAGGCCAGGTAGTTCATCTTCACGTCCGGATTGATCCGGCCCTCGAAGTTGCGGTTACCGGACAGCACCGCCGCGACCGACAGGTCGTTGTCGTTGATGGCCTTCGAGATCTCGTCGGGCAGCGGGCCGGAGTTGCCGATGCAGGTGGTGCAGCCGTAGCCCACCAGGAAGAAGCCCAGCTTCTCCAGATACGGCCACAGCCCGGCCTTTTCGTAGTAGTCGCTGACCACCTGCGACCCCGGCGCCATGGTGGTCTTCACCCACGGCTTGGAGGTCAGCCCCTTGTCGACGGCGTTGCGGGCCAGCAGCGCCGCGCCCAGCATCACCTCGGGGTTGGAGGTGTTGGTGCATGAGGTGATCGCGGCGATCACCACGGCGCCGTGGTCGAGCTCGAACTCGCCGCGGTCCTCGGAGCGCACCCGGACCGGGTTGCTCACCCGGCCCTTGGCATGTGCCGCAGCCGATTCGAACTTCGGGGCGTCGTCGGCGTGGCCGTTCTCCAGCGCTCCGGGGTCGCTGGCCGGGAAGGACTCGTCGACCGCCTCGTCGAGCTTGGAGTACTGCGTCTTGTCGGGGTCGTCGCCGACGTAGTCACCGATCTGCCCGCGGAACGTGGACTTGGCCTCCGACAGCGCGATCCGGTCCTGGGGGCGCTTCGGCCCGGCGATGGACGGCACGACGCTGGAGAGGTCGAGTTCGAGGTACTCGGAGAACGCCGGCTCGTGCTCCGGGTCGTGCCACATGCCCTGCGCTTTGGCGTAGGCCTCGACGAGGGCCAGCTGCTCCTCGCTGCGGCCGGTGAACCGCAGATAGGAGATGGTCTCTTCGTCGATCGGGAAAATGGCTGCGGTGGAACCGAATTCGGGGCTCATGTTGCCCAGGGTGGCGCGGTTGGCCAGCGGCACCTCGGCGACGCCGTCGCCGTAGAACTCGACGAACTTGCCCACCACGCCGTGCTTGCGCAGCATCTCGGTGACCGTCAGCACGACGTCGGTGGCGGTGACGGCGGGTTGGATCTCGCCGGTCAGCTTGAAGCCGACGACGCGGGGGATCAGCATCGAGACCGGCTGGCCGAGCATCGCGGCCTCGGCCTCGATGCCGCCGACGCCCCAGCCGAGCACACCGAGGCCGTTGACCATCGTGGTGTGCGAGTCGGTGCCCACGCAGGTGTCCGGGTAGGCGACGCCGTCGCGCGTCATCACGACATGGGCGAGGTACTCGATGTTGACCTGATGCACGATGCCGGTGCCCGGCGGCACGACCTTGAAGTCACGGAAGGCGCCCTGGCCCCAGCGCAGGAATTGGTAGCGCTCGCCGTTGCGCTCGTACTCGATCTCGACGTTGCGCTCGAACGCGTCGGCTCGGCCGAACAGGTCGGCGATAACCGAGTGGTCGATCACCAGGTCGGCGGGAGCGAGCGGGTTCACCTTCTCGGCCTTGCCGCCGAGGTCGCCGATGGCCTCGCGCATCGTCGCCAGGTCGACGATGCACGGCACCCCGGTGAAGTCCTGCATGACGACGCGGGCGGGCGTGTACTGGATCTCGATGCTGGGCTCCGCCTTGGGATCCCAGTTCGCGATGGCCTCGATGTGGTCCTTGGTGATGTTGCTGCCGTCCTCGTTGCGCAGCAGGTTCTCCGCGAGCACCTTGAGGCTGTAGGGGAGTTTCTCGGTGCCCCGGACGGCGTCCAGACGGTAGATCTGATAGCTCTTGTCGCCGACCTCGAGGGTGTCGCGTGCTCCGAATGAGTTCACAGAATCCTTGCTAGTCACAATCAACTCCCTGCATTAAGTTCTTCCGCCGACGGGCCATGTCGATGACGCTTCGAATGCCCGCGCCAACTCTAACAGTACGCTTGTCCTGTATTCCGGCGGGGTCACTCGCACCGTCCAGTCTTGTCTGGTCCCGCGAGGGTTTAAACCCCCGCCGCTTGCCGGATTCGCGCCGAGCGTCGCGCTAGAGTGACCGCCGTGGCCGAGCGTCACGCCAGCGTGACCGACCGAGCAGGAGAGGACACGATGACCGGGCACGACCTCCCCGCCTACATTCCGCAGGACGTCGATGTGGCCGCGATCAAGGCGCAGGTGGCCGCCGACGCCGTCAGCGCCCCGCCGGCTGCGATGCCCGGGCTGCTCGACATCGTCAACCAGGCGCACGCGCACGGCATCAACCTCAAGATCGTGGTGCTCGACCACAATCCCCCCAGCGACACTCCGCTGCGGGACATCTCCACGGTGGTCGGCGCCGACTACCACGACGCCACGGTGCTGACGCTCAGCCCGAGCTTCGTCGGCACCTACAGCACGCAGTACCCGCGCGTCACCCTGGAGGCCGGCGAGGATCACGCCAAGACGGGCAATCCCGTGGTCTCGGCGCAGCACTTCCTCAACGAGCTCGAAGCCCCGGAATTCCCCTGGACGGGCCTGACCATCTTCCTCTTGATCGCCGTGCTGGCGGCCGCCGTGGGCGCCCGGTTGCTGCAGGTGCGCGCACGGCGGTCAGCAACGCCGGGCGACGACGCGGCCTCGGAGATGGCGACGCCCACCAACACGGCCTGATCACGCCGAGCGGGTTGGGCCGGTCCGATTGGGCCGGCGCGGGCACGCCACTGCGGCAAACATCGCAGGTCACCATTCGGTCACAGTAAACGCACGTCCAGAGCGCAGTTTGTTTAGAGGCCTTGCACGCCTTCTTCTGTGACGTACGGTGCAAATGATGCTGGTGTTGTCTTTGGCGCCTCAGAGAAAGCTGTGGCCGGCGCCGCCGTCCGCGTTACGCCGTTGGGAGACCTGAGTCGAATGAGACGCGCACGCTGGGGCTCGTCCGCGCGACCGGCCGCGAGGCTGGTCCGGCCGGTGCTGCCGTCGGTTCTCAGCCTGGCGATTCTGGTCTGCACGCCGGGGCTCGCGCGCGGCGATTCCAACGCCGACGCGATGGCCGCGCTGATCGCCGACGTGGCCAAGGCCAACCAGCGGCTCGAGGACCTGAGCGCCGAAATCCAGACCGAGCAGGAGAGCGTCAACAAGGCCCTGGTCGACGTCGAGAGCGCGCGCGACAACGTCGCCGCCGCCCAGCACGACCTGGACGCCAGCCAGCAGGCGGTCAAGGACTCCAACACCGCGATCGCGGCGGCGCAGCAGCGGTTCGACACCTTCGCGGCGGCGACCTACATGAACGGCCCGTCGCGCGGCTATCTGCTCGCGCGCAGCCCCGAGGACGTCATCGCCACCGAAGCGGCATCGCGGAACCTGACCGCCAGCTCGCAGGCGGTGCTGGACAAGCTGCAGCGCGCCCGCACCGAGCAGGTGAACAGGGAATCGGCGGCCCGGCTGGCCAAGCAGAAGGCCGACAAGGCCGCCGCGGACGCCGAGGCCAGTCAGGACGCGGCGGTCGCCGCGCTCACCAACTCCAAGCGCAAGTTCGACGACCAGCGCGAACAGATCGCCCGCCTCGCCGCCCAGCGCGACGAGGCGCAGGCCAGGCTCGAGGCGGCCAAGCGCGAGGCCGCCGCCGAATGGTCGGCGGGACAGGGCGGCGCCGGCGCCCCGGCGTCGGGCGACCGGTGGGAGAACGGGAGCGGCGGCCCCGCGCCGCAGGCCGGCGCGCGCCGCTGGGACGGCATCTGGGACCCCACGCTGCCCGCGGTCCCGAGCGCCAACGTCCCGGGCGACCCGATCGCCGTCATCAACCAGGTCCTCGGCATCTCGGCGACCTCCACGCAGGTCACCGCCAACATGGGTCGCGGATTCCTGCAGCAGCTGGGCATCCTCAAGCCCAACGACACCGGCATCACCAACGCGGCGCCCGGCGGTACGGCCGCGCGCATCCCGCGGGTGTACGGGCGGCAGGCCACCGAGTACGTGATCCGGCGCGGCATGTCGCAGATCGGCGTGCCCTACTCCTGGGGCGGCGGCAACGCGGCCGGGCCGAGCAAGGGCATCGACTCCGGCGCCGGCATCACGGGCTTCGACTGTTCGGGGCTCGTCCTCTACTCGTTCGCCGGGGTCGGCATCAAGCTGCCGCACTACTCCGGTTCGCAGTACAACCTGGGCCGCAAGATCCCGTCCTCGCAGATGCGCCGCGGCGACGTCATCTTCTACGGGCCGGGCGGCAGCCAGCACGTCACCATCTACCTCGGTGACGGGCAGATGCTCGAGGCGCCCGACATCGGCCTGAAGGTCCGCGTCGCACCGGTGCGCACCAGCGGCATGACTCCCTACGTGGTCCGGTACATCGAGTGGTGAGTAAATGAGCAGTGAACGAGGAGCCATGGGCCGCAAGCGATTTCGCCTGATCAACCTTGCCTGGATCACCGCCTTGGTGACCGGGCTGACGTTGTCTTCTGCCATTTCCGGGGCGGCCCCCGCCACGGCCGACCCCGGACCGTGGGATCCCACCCTGCCGGCGACCATCAGCGCCGGCGCCCCGGGTGATCCCCTCGCCGTCGCCAACGCCTCGCTGCAGGCCACCGCGCAGGCCACCCAGACGACGATGGACCTGGGCAGGCAATTCCTGGGCGGCCTTGGAATCAACATCCTCGGGGATCCGGCACCCGCGGCGGCCACCCCCACCAACCCGGGCGGCAAGATCCCGCGGGTCTACGGCCGGCAGGCCGTCGAGTACGTGATCAAGCGCATGGGGTCGCAGATGGGCGTGCCCTACTCCTGGGGCGGTGGTTCCCTGGACGGTCCGAGCAAGGGCGTCGGCGACGGCGCCAACATCACCGGGTTCGACTGCTCGGGCCTGATGCGCTACGGCTTCGCCGGCGTGGGCGTGCTGATCCCGCGGTTTTCCGGCGACCAGTACAACGCCGGCCGTCACATCCCGCAGGACCAGGCCCGGCGCGGCGACCTCATCTTCTACGGCCCGAACGGCGGCCAGCACGTCACCATGTACCTCGGCAACGGCCAGATGCTCGAGGCCTCCAGCCTCGCCGGTCACGTCACCGTCAGCCCGGTGCGCAAGCCCGGCATGACGCCGTTCCTGACTAGGATCATCGAGTACTGACGACCGGCCGGCTATCCGCGCGTCGACGGAATTACGCGCGCCTGGAATAGTTGGACGCGGGCACGTCGCTGCCCGGCAGTCGTGTCCGATTGAGCTGTGGAGGGTTCTTGATGACAACAGCAGGTGGGCCGCCCCCGGGCGCCAGCGGTTACTCGGGCCCGGGTGGTCCTCCCGGCCCGGCCCACGAGGCGCCTTCCGGCGGCGGTGACGGGCTGGCCGCCGAGGTCCACACGCTGGAGCGGGCCATCTTCGAGGTCAAGCGGATCATCGTCGGCCAGGACCAGCTCGTGGAGCGGATGCTCGTCGGCCTGCTGTCCAAGGGCCACGTGCTGCTCGAGGGCGTTCCCGGCGTCGCCAAGACGCTGGCCGTGGAGACGTTCGCGAAGGTCGTCGGCGGCACGTTCGCGCGCATCCAGTTCACCCCGGACCTGGTGCCCACCGACATCATCGGTACCCGCATCTACCGGCAGGGCAAGGAGGAGTTCGACACCGAGCTCGGTCCCGTGGTGGTCAACTTCCTGCTCGCCGACGAGATCAACCGCGCCCCGGCGAAGGTGCAGTCGGCGCTGCTGGAGGTCATGCAGGAGCGGCACGTCTCGATCGGCGGCCGGACCTTCTCGCTGCCCAACCCGTTCCTGGTGATGGCGACGCAGAACCCGATCGAGCACGAGGGCGTGTATCCGCTGCCCGAGGCGCAGCGCGACCGCTTCCTGTTCAAGATCAACGTCGGCTACCCGACGCCGGAGGAGGAGCGGGAGATCATCTACCGGATGGGCGTTCGCCCGCCGGAGCCCAAGCAGATCATGCAGACCGGCGACCTGCTGCGGCTGCAGGACATCGCGGCCAACAACTTCGTCCACCACGCGCTGGTCGACTACGTGGTCCGCGTCGTGACCGCCACCCGCCACCCCGAGCAGTTGGGCATGAACGACGTCAAGACCTGGATCTCGTTCGGTGCGTCCCCGCGGGCCTCGCTGGGCATCATCGCGGCGTCCCGCTCGCTGGCGCTGGTTCGCGGCCGCGACTACGTCATCCCGCAGGACGTCGTCGACGTCATCCCCGACGTCCTGCGCCACCGGCTGGTGCTCACCTACGACGCGCTCGCCGACGAGATCTCGCCGGAGATCGTCATCAACCGGGTGCTGCAGACGGTCGCGCTGCCTCAGGTGAATGCCGTTCCGCAGCAAGGCCAGTCGGTGCCGCCGGTGATGCAGGCCGCGGGGGCGGCCAGCGGTCGGTGACCAATCCCGAGCCGCCGGCGGTCCGCCACCCGCCGTCGATGCAGCGCGGGCAGATCGTCGACCCGAAGCTGGCGGCGGCGCTGCGCAACCTCGAGCTCAGCGTCAAGCGCAAGCTGGACGGCGTCCTGCACGGTGACCATCTCGGACTGATCCCCGGCCCGGGATCCGAGCCGGGGGAGTCGCGGGAGTACCAGCCCGGCGACGACGTCCGGCGCATGGACTGGGCCGTCACCGCGCGCACCACGCACCCGCACGTGCGGCAGATGATCGCCGACCGCGAGTTGGAGACGTGGATGGTCGTCGACATGTCGGCCAGCCTGGACTTCGGCACCGTCGGCTGCGAGAAGCGCGACCTGGCTGTCGCGGCGGCGGCGGCCATCACCTACCTCAACAGCGGAGGCGGCAACCGGTTCGGCGCCATCATCGCCAACGGCCAGACGATCACCCGGGTGCCCGCGCGGTCCGGGCGCCAGCACGAGCAGACGCTGCTGCGGACCATCGCCACGACGCCCCGGGCACCCGTCGGGGTGCGGGGGGACCTGGCCATGGCCATCGACGCGCTGCGCCGGCCTGAACGCCGGCGCGGGATGGCCGTGATCATCAGCGACTTCCTCGGCCCGATCAACTGGATGCGGCCGCTGCGGGCGGTCGCCGCCCGGCACGAGGTGCTGGCGATCGAGGTGCTCGATCCCCGCGACGTCGAGCTGCCCGACGTGGGCGACGTGGTGCTGCAGGACGCCGAGTCCGGGGTGACCCGCGAGTTCACCATCGACGCGCAGCTGCGTGACGACTTCGCCAAGGCCGCGGCCGCGCACCGCGCCGAGGTGGCCCGCACGGTCCGCAGCTGCGGCGCCCCGGTGATGACGTTGCGCACCGACCGCGACTGGATCGCCGACATCGTCCGCTTCGTGGAGTCGCGCCGTCGGGGAGCGATGGCGGGGCGGCAGTGAGTCTGCCGTTCTTCGGCGCGATGTCTCTGTCCGGCTTCGCGCACGCCTGGTTCTTCCTGTTCTTCCTGGCCGTCGCCGGGCTGGCCGCGCTGTATGTCGTGATGCAGCTGGCGCGCCAGCGCCGGATGCTGCGGTTCGCCAACATGGAGCTGCTGGAAAGCGTTGCGCCGCAACGCCCTTCGCGGTGGCGGCACGTGCCGGCCATCCTGCTGGTGCTGTCGCTGGTGCTGTTCACGATCGCGATGGCCGGGCCCACCAACGACGTCCGGATCCCGCGCAACCGCGCGGTCGTGATGCTGGTGATCGACGTGTCGCAGAGTATGCGCGCCACCGACGTCCAGCCCAACCGGATGGCCGCCGCGCAGGAGGCCGCCAAGCAGTTCGCCGACGAGCTGACGCCGGGCATCAACCTCGGGCTGATCGAGTACGCGGGCACCGCGACGGTGTTGGTGCAGCCGACCACCAACCGGGAGGCGACAAAGATCGGGCTGGACAAGCTGCAGTTCGCCGACCGCACCGCCACCGGCGAGGGCATCTTCACCGCGCTGCAGGCCATCGCGACGGTCGGGGCGGTCATCGGCGGCGGCGACAAGCCGCCGCCGGCGCGCATCGTGCTGTTCTCCGACGGCAAGGAGACGATGCCGACCAACCCGGACAACCCCAAGGGCGCCTTCACGGCGGCGCGCACCGCCAAGGATCAGGGCGTGCCGATCTCGACGATCTCCTTCGGCACCCCGTACGGCTTCGTCGAGATCAACGACCAGCGCCAGCCAGTGCCCGTCGACGACTCCACGATGAAGAAGGTGGCCGAGCTGTCCGGCGGGAGCTGGTACAACGCCGCGAGCCTGGCCGAGTTGAAGGCCGTCTACGCGACGCTGCAGGAACAGATCGGCTACGAGACCATCAAGGGCGACGCCAGCGTCGGCTGGGTGCGGTTGGGTGCCTTGGTGCTGGCGGTGGCGGCCCTCGCGGCGCTGCTGATCAACCGCCGCCTGCCGGCGTAATCGGCCGCCGCGCCGCGACCCGATCGAGCCACAGCACGACCAACGCGTGCGGCACCGTCAGGGCGAGCAGCAGCCGCAGGACCTCGGCCACCACCACGGTCGGATCCGGCGCCGTCACCGTGCACCACGTGAGGCCGGCCAACGTGGCCCACGCGGCGAGGGTGGGTACCGCGGCCAGCCGCACCAGCCGCAGGACCGCCGTCCGGGTTCGGCCCGCCGTCAGCAGCGCGGCGCAGCCGGGCTCCACCGTCAGGATTCGCGCACCATGGCGCAGGGCGTGCCAGCCGCCGAACCAGACGGCGAAGGCGACCAGGGGCGGCGCCAGCATGCCGACGGCGCCCACGGTCGCGATGTCCACCGCGACAGCGTTATGACCCGACCGCACCGAACCGGCCACCGCGACCAGAGCCGCGAGCAGCCACACCACGACGAGGCCCGTCTGCACCGGCACCCGGCCGATCAGCGACGCCAGCGCCGGGGAGATCGTCGTCGCCACCGCCCGCAGCTGATCGCCACAGCGTGCCAGCGGCAGCAGCAGCGCCCCGGAGCCGGCGACGACGATCGGCAGCGCCAGCCTGGCTGGCGGTCGCCAGCCCGCGACCCGGTGCACCACGTCGAGCTCGCCGAGGCCAAAGTGTAAGGCGCTGAGGGCCACCGCCAGGATCAGCGCGAGCGGATCGGCCCACTGCAGCAGCGCCCACGCCGCGGCCGCCACGCCCGCGTACACCGCGGCCACCAGCCCGATGGGCCGGTCGGCCAGTCGTGCGGCGATGACGTGGTCGACCGCGCCGTGAGGCACCCCGCCGACGAAGCCCAGGCCGGCGACGGCAAGGGCCACCGGTGCGGGGACTGCCGGCCCGCCCGCCGCGAGCGCCGTGCCCAGCAGCAACCACCGCGACCAGGTGGCCGGCGTCGTCAGCGGCGACGGACCGAACTTCCCCGGGGTCGGGTCCGGGGAAGTGCGGTCGCGCCGTG
>NZ_CACRUY010000079.1 GCF_902652685.1 Mycobacterium sp. Marseille-P9652 | reverse complement strand
TGGCGGGTCCGGCCTACGGCCGGCTGAGCGAGGTCAGCGGCCGGGAATGCAATGAAGGTATCCACGCCGGCGAGGCGACCGGGTCGGAGAAGTCACCGGAAGCCGTGCCGGGGCGCGGCGTACGCGCAGACTCGACCGACGGCGGGGTCATCGGCAGGATCGTCAGCGCCGGCGGGGGCGGCGGTGGGGGGCGCGGCGGACAGGACGGGGGCCCGGCCGGGGGTGGGGGCGCGGGGGGGGCGGTGACGCCGGGCGGCCGATCTCGGGGCACCTCGTGGGCCGGGGGTTGGACGGGGGGACGCTGTGGTCGCTGGCCGCCCAGACCGAGACGGCGCGGCCGGGGGCGCACCGCCGCCCGCGCCGCCCACCCAGGTGCCGGGCCTGTAGCCCCTCCGCGATGTTCGAAGGACCCGTCCAGGATCTGATCGACGAGCTCGGGAAGCTGCCGGGCATCGGACCCAAGAGCGCCCAGCGCATCGCCTTTCACCTGCTCTCCGTCGAGCCGCCCGACATCGACCGGCTGACCGCGGCGCTGTCCCGCGTCCGCGACGGCGTGCGGTTCTGCGCGGTATGCGGCAACGTCTCCGACAACGAGCGATGCCGCATCTGCGCCGACCCGCGCCGCGACGCGTCCCTGGTGTGCGTGGTCGAGGAGCCCAAGGACGTCCAGGCCGTCGAGCGCACGCGGGAATTCCGCGGCCGCTACCACGTGCTGGGCGGGGCGCTCGACCCGCTGTCCGGCGTCGGTCCCGATCAGCTGAGGA
Organism: Mycobacterium sp. Marseille-P9652; assembly: GCF_902652685.1. GTDB lineage: Bacteria > Actinomycetota > Actinomycetes > Mycobacteriales > Mycobacteriaceae > Mycobacterium. Next base: position 14,051 of record NZ_CACRUY010000079.1, on the reverse strand, counting down.
TCCGGGAGCTGCTGAGCCGGATCGGGCAGCGGGTCGACGACGTCGACATCACCGAGGTGATCATCGCGACCGATCCCAACACCGAGGGCGAGGCGACGGCCACCTACCTGGTCCGGATGCTCCGCGACATCCCCGGCCTGACCGTCACCCGGATCGCGTCCGGGCTGCCGATGGGCGGGGACCTGGAGTTCGCCGACGAGTTGACCCTGGGCCGCGCGCTGACTGGCCGGCGGGCGATGGTCTAGGGCTTTAGCCGGCCAGGACGGCGAAGTGGTCGCTGGTGGCCCACGCCTGCTCGAAGGCGCCGATGGGCACCTGCTCGTCACGGCCCGCCTTGATGCCGCTGTCGTTGAGGTGCACGACGCCGGCGGCGGTGTCGATGCCGGTGACCACCACGAAGTGGTTCTCCACGCTGCGGTCGCCGGGCTCGTTCCAGATGATCCTGTCGTTGAGCCCGACGATCACCTTGGTCCCGCCGTCGAGGGCCCGCTCCAAGCCGCCGAGGTCGGTGTGTACGGCGGAGGCCTGGAGACCGTAATGCCGCAGCAGCACCGCGAGGTCCCCGTTCTTGGTTCTGCCCGACGGGCGATAGATCGGTCCCGAACGGCTTTCGCTCGGAATGCTCGCGGCCACGCCGGTGATCTCGTCTTCGGTGGGTTCGCGGCCGGTGATCTGGCCGATCACGTCGGCCACGGCCATCTCCCCGCAGTCCAGCTCCTGCTGCTGGTAGCGCCAGTACGGCGCCGCGGCGGCCGGATCGCCGTGCATCCCGTCGCGGGCGGCGTGGGCCGGTCCGGCCGCTCCGACGGTCAAGGCGGCCGACAGGCAGAACGCGGCGAGCGTGGCTCGCCCGATGGTGTTCATGCCCTCGAGGCTGGGCGCCGGGCCTCAACGGATCCTTGACGGATTCTTGAAGCCCAGGTCATCGGCTCAGCGGGCCGAGAGCCGCTCGCGGCGCAGCAACTCCACCTCGGGCAGCTCCAGCGGCGGCAACGGACCCACGACCTTGCCCAGCAGCAGATCGGCCAGCTCCGGATTGCGGGCCAGGCACGGCCCGTGCATGTAGGTGGCGACGACGGAACCCTGCACCACCCCGTCGAAGCCGTCACCGGCCCGGTTGCCCGCCCCCTTGACCACCGCGCCCAGCGGCGACGCCGCGGGCCCCAGGACCGTGCCGCCGCGGTGGTTCTCGAAACCGGTCAGCGGCTGCGTCAGACCGGCGAGCAACGGCTTGGCCACCAGCTCGCCGATCGTGCGCGAAGCCTGCGGCGACGTCGTCGCGTCCAGCATGCCCACGCCCTCGACGCGTTCCCCGGCCGACGTCTCGTACCAGTGGCCGAGCACCTGCACGGCCGCGCAGATGGCCAGCACCGGCGCGCCGCGTTCCGCGGCGCGCTGCAGGCCGGGGTATCGGATCAGGTGCCGCGTCGCCAGCCGCTGCGCGTAGTCCTCCGCACCGCCCAGGGTGTAGAGGTCCAGCGCCTCGGGCACCGGGTCGTCCAGCGTGATCTCGACGATCTCGGCGGGGATCTCCCGCATGAGCAGCCGCTGGCGCAGGACCAGAGCGTTGCCGCCGTCGCCGTAGGTGCCCATCACGTCGGGCAGCACGAGCCCGATCCGCACGGCCGAGTCAGCCATGGCGTGCCAATGCCCGCTGCAGCTGCAGGAACGCGGTGTAGTTGGCGACGACCTCCACGCGCCCCGGCGGGCACGACGCGATCGCCGCCATCGTGTCGTGCACCAGGGTGTGCCGCACCCCCGCATACCCGAGTCGTACCGCGAGGTCCGTGCCGCGTTCGCCGGCGGCCACCACCGCCGTGTGCTCGAGATGCTCGAACCGGACGTCCCACAGCCACGACAGGTCCTCGCCGTCGGGCACCTGCCCGTTGACCGCGATGACGATGCCGGCGGCCCGCCGGTCGACCATCGCCAGCGCCTCCTGCCAGCCCGCGGGGTTCTTGGCCAGCAGCAACCGGGCCTCATGCTCGCCCAGGCGGACGGTTCGATACCGGCCGGCCACCTCGTCGACCCGGGAGACGGCGCCCACGGCCGCCGCGGGATCGGCGCCCAGCGCGACGGCGGCGGCGACGGCTTGGGCGGCGTTGCCGCGGTTCACGGCACCCGGGAGCGCCAGCCGCATCGGCAGGGCCAGGCCGTCGGGCCCGTACAGCGTGTCGTCGTCGAACCACCACTGCGGGCTGGGCCGCTTGAAGTCGGCGCCGGTGGAGTACCAGTGGTGTTTGTCGCGGACGATGACCTCGCCGCTGCGGGGGCAGCTCACCGAGTCGTTCGCCCAGGAACTGCCCGCGGCCACCCACACGACGCGCGGGTTGTCGTACGCGGCGGAGGTCATCAGCACGTCGTCGCAGTTGGCGACGACGACCGCGTCCGGGTGGCGGGCCAGGCCGCCCCGCAGCGTCCGCTCGATGACGTTGATCTCCCCGACCCGGTCCAGCTGGTCGCGGGACAGGTTGAGCAGCACGATGACGCTGGGGTCGACGGCGTCGGCGACGTGCGGGACGTGCATCTCGTCGACCTCGAGGGCCGCGAGCCCGGCGTCACGCCGCGCGGCCAGCGCGGCCGCCACCGCGGCGTCCATGTTGGCGCCCTCGGCGTTGGTGGCGACGGGGCCGATCGTGCCCAGGGCCGCGGCGGTCATCCGGGTGGTGGTCGACTTGCCGTTGGTGCCGGTGACGATCACCGTGCGCCGGCCCGCCCCGAGCTGGCGCAGCACCGACGGGTCCAGCGTCATGGCGACCAACCCGCCGATCATCGCGCCGGCCCCGCGCCCGGTCACCCGCGACGCCCAGCGCGCGCTCGCGCCCGCGGCGAGGGCCAGGCGGGCGCGGGTGGTGATCACCCGGGAAGTTTAAGGGCGATCGCAAGCGCGGCGCAGAGCGCCGGGCGCCGCGGGTCGCCCTCGCAGAATTCAGCGACCGACACGGCGGCGCAGCGACCCGGCGATGTCGGTGCGGCGTGCCATCCTGTGGTTCATGAACCGGGTGTCCTGGGGTCGTCCGGCCGGCGAGCCGGGCGCAGGTTGGGCCGTCGTCGACGTTGAGACCTCGGGCTTCCGCCCGGGCCATGCCCGGGTCCTCAGCCTGGCCGTGCTCGGCCTGGACCAGGACGGTCAGGTCGAGCGGTCGGTGGTGAGCCTGCTCAACCCCGGCGTGGACCCCGGCCCCACGCACGTGCACGGCCTCACCGCGGCCATGCTGGAAGACCAGCCGCAGTTCGCCGACATCGTCGGCGACGTCGCCGAGGTTCTGCGCGGCCGCACGCTGGTCGCCCACAACGTCGCGTTCGATTACGCCTTCCTGGCCGCGGAGGCCGAGATGGCCGACGCCGAACTTCCGGTCGACACCGTCATGTGCACCGTCGAGCTGGCGCGGCGGCTGGAACTCGGCACCGAGAACCTGCGCTTGGAGACGCTCGCCGCGCACTGGGGCGTGACCCAGGAACGGCCGCACGACGCGTTCGACGATGCCCAGGTCCTCTCGGGAATCCTGGGGCCCGCACTGGAGCGGGCACGAAAGATGGACATCTGGCTGCCCGTCCACCCGGTGACCCGCCGCCGCTGGCCGAACGGCCGGGTGACCCACGACGAGCTGCGCCCGCTGAAGGTGCTCGCGTCCCGGATGCCGTGCGCGTACCTCAACCCGGGGCGCTACGTGACGGGCAGGCCGCTGGTCCAGGGCATGCGGGTGGCGCTGGCGGCCGAGGTGGCGCGCACGCACGAGGAACTCGTCGAGCGAATTCTGCACGCCGGCCTGGCCTACACCGACGTCGTCGACCGCGACACCTCGCTGGTGATCTGCAACGCCGACGCGCCCGAGCAGGGCAAGGGCTACCTGGCGCGTCAGCTGGGCGTGCCGCTCGTGCCCGACGAGCACTTCATGCTCAGCGTCGGTTCCGTCGTCGGCGGCACCAGCATGGAGGAGTTCACCGACGTCACGGGGCTCGACCAGCAGCTCGCGCTGTTCTGATCAGCCCCGCGCGGCGCGGTTCACCGCCGACACCACGGCGCGCAGCGACGCGGTGGTGATCGACGGCGCGATCCCGACGCCCCACACCGTCCGGCCGCCAACGGACGCCTCCACGTACGCCGCGGCCTGCGCGTCGTCACCGGCGCTCATCGCGTGCTCGGAGTAGTCCAGGACGGCCACGTCGAAGCCGACGGTTCCCAGCGCGTGGACGAACGCCGCGAGCGGACCGTTGCCGACGCCGACGATCTCGGTCTCCGTCCCGTTGACCTTCACGGTCGTGGTGATCGTCGTCGAGCCGCCGTCCTCCTCGGAGGCGTCGACGCGCTGCTTGATCCGCTCCAGCGGCCACACCGGCGCGAGGTACTCCTCGGAGAACGCGTCCCACATCTCCTTGGGCGACACCTCGCCGCCCTCGCCGTCGGCCATCTTCTGAATCACCTGGGAAAACTCGATCTGCAACCGCCGCGGGAGCGCCAGGCCGTGGTCCGCCTTCATGATGTAGGCCACCCCGCCCTTGCCGGACTGCGAGTTCACCCGGATCACGGCCTCATAGGTGCGTCCGACGTCCTTGGGGTCGATGGGCAGATACGGCACCTGCCAGAGCATGTCCTCGACGTCGGTGTCGGCCTCGTCGGCGTCGATCTTCATCTGGTCCAGGCCCTTGTTGATGGCGTCCTGGTGGCTGCCCGAGAACGCGGTGTAGACGAGGTCGCCGCCGTAGGGGTGGCGCTCGTGCACCGGCAACTGGTTGCAGTACTCGACGGTTCGCCGGACCTCGTCGATGTTGGAGAAATCGATCTGGGGATCGACGCCGCGGGAAAACAGGTTCAGGCCCAGCGTCACCAGGCACACGTTGCCGGTGCGCTCCCCGTTGCCGAACAGGCAGCCCTCGATCCGGTCGGCGCCGGCCTGGTAGCCCAATTCCGCTGCGGCGACGGCGGTCCCGCGGTCGTTGTGCGGATGCAGGCTCAGGATCACCGAGTCGCGACGCGCCAGGTTGCGGCTCATCCACTCGATCGAGTCGGCGTACACGTTGGGAGTGGCCATCTCCACGGTGGCGGGCAGGTTGAAGATGATCGGGTTGTCCGGGGTCGGCGCGATGACGTCGCCGACGGCGTCGCACACCTGCTTGGCGTACTCGAGCTCGGTGCCCGTGTAGGACTCGGGGGAGTACTCGAACCGCCACTGCGTGCCCGGGTACTTGGCGGCCTCCTCGACGCACTTGCGGGCGCCGTCGACGGCGATGGCCTGCACCGCCGCGCGGTCGGCTCGGAAGACGACCCGCCGCTGCAGGATCGACGTCGAGTTGTAGAAGTGCACGATCGCCCGCGGCGCGCCCTCACATGCCTCGAAGGTGCGCTCGATCAGCTCGGGTCGGCACTGGGTGAGCACCTGGATGGTGACGTCGTCGGGGATGGCGCCGTCGGTGATGATCTCGCGGACGAAGTCGAAGTCGGTCTGGCTGGCCGAGGGGAAGCCGACCTCGATCTCCTTGTAGCCCATGCTCACCAGCAGGTCGAACATGCGGCGCTTGCGCGCCGGGCTCATCGGGTCGATCAGCGCCTGGTTGCCGTCGCGCAGGTCCACCGCGCACCACAGCGGCGCGCGGTCGATGACGCGGTCGGGCCAGGTGCGGTCGGGAACCCGGATCGGCTCGACTTCCTCGGCGAACGGCCGGTAGCGGCCGACGGGCATCGCCGAGCCGCGCTGGGGATTCCACGCGGGCTGGCCGGGCGCCGCCGGGCCCGCGGGTTTGACGATGGTGCGTGCGGATTTGTAAGCGTCGGGTGAATCGGAAATGGTCACGGTAGTTGCTCCGGGGTGTCAGAAGGAACCTCAGACCGGCGCATCGCGAACCCCCGCGACGGGAAGCCGGTCTGGATCAGACCCCGTCGCGGCGTCCGAGGAGGAGCACCCGCTGCACGGTGTGCCACTCTACCGCGATCCGCCTTGGGACCAAAACGCGCGCCGAACGTGTGGCTCATGGACGAAACCGGGATGGTTTTCGTACCCGGGACCCACGTTCGGCGCGGAGAAAACCCGGATGCGCCGCCACGTATTCTGTTGTGGACTTAGGGGCCAAGCCGGAAAGGGAAACAGTGGCGCTCGTCGTGCAGAAGTACGGCGGATCTTCGGTGGCCGACGCCGACCGGATCCGCCGCGTCGCCGAGCGCATCGTCGCCACCAAGAAGCAGGGCAACGACGTCGTCGTGGTCGTCTCCGCGATGGGCGACACCACCGACGACCTCCTGGACCTGGCGCAGCAGGTGTGCCCCGCCCCGCCGCCGCGCGAGCTCGACATGCTGCTGACCGCCGGCGAGCGCATCTCGAATGCGCTGGTGGCCATGGCGATCGAGTCCCTGGGCGCTCAGGCCCGGTCGTTCACCGGTTCGCAGGCCGGCGTGATCACCACCGGCACCCACGGCAACGCGAAGATCATCGAGGTCACGCCGGGCCGGCTGCGGGACGCGCTGGCCGAGGGGCGGATCGTGCTGGTCGCCGGGTTCCAGGGCGTCAGCCAGGACACCCGTGACGTGACGACGCTGGGCCGCGGCGGCTCGGACACCACCGCCGTCGCGCTGGCCGCCGCGCTGGGCGCCGACGTGTGCGAGATCTACACCGACGTCGACGGCATCTTCAGCGCCGACCCCAGGATCGTGCACAACGCGCGCAAGCTCGACACGGTGACCTTCGAGGAGATGCTCGAGATGGCCGCGTGCGGCGCCAAGGTGCTGATGCTGCGCTGTGTGGAGTACGCCCGCCGCTACAACATCCCGGTGCACGTCCGCTCGTCGTACTCAGAGCTGCCGGGCACCGTCGTCGTCGGATCGATCAAGGACAAACCCATGGAAGACCCCATCCTGACCGGAGTCGCGCACGACCGCAGCGAGGCCAAGGTCACCGTCGTCGGCATCCCCGACATCCCGGGCTACGCCGCCAGGGTGTTCCGCGCCGTGGCCGACGCGGACGTCAACATCGACATGGTGCTGCAGAACGTCTCGAAGGTGGAGGACGGCAAGACCGACATCACCTTCACCTGCTCGCGCGACAGCGGGCCCACCGCGGTGGCCAAGCTGGACGCGCTGCGAGACGAGATCGGCTTCAGCCAGCTGCTCTACGACGACCACATCGGCAAGGTGTCGCTGATCGGCGCGGGCATGCGCAGCCATCCGGGCGTCACTGCCACCTTCTGCGAGGCGCTGGCCGCCGTGGGCGTCAACATCGAGCTGATCTCCACCTCCGAGATCCGCATCTCGGTGCTGTGCCGCGACACCGAATTGGACAAGGCCGTCGTGGCGTTGCACGAGGCGTTCGGCCTCGGGGGCGACGAGACCGCGACGGTGTACGCGGGGACGGGGCGATAGAGATGGTTGCCATCGGCGTGGTCGGGGCCACCGGCCAGGTGGGCCAGGTGATGCGCACGCTGCTAGAGGAGCGCGACTTCCCGGCTGGCACCGTGCGGTTCTTCGCCTCGGCCCGCTCCCAGGGCCGCAAGCTGGGATTCCGCGGCCAGGAGATCGAGGTCGAGGACGCCGAGACGGCCGACCCCAGCGGCCTGGACATCGCGCTGTTCTCCGCCGGCTCGAAGATGTCGCGGGTGCAGGCGCCGCGGTTCGCCGCCGCCGGGGTCACCGTCATCGACAACTCGTCGGCGTGGCGCAAGGACCCCGACGTGCCGCTGGTGGTGTCCGAGGTGAACTTCGCGAGGGACGTCGCCGGCGGGCCCCGGTCACTCAAGAAGGGCATCATCGCCAACCCCAACTGCACGACGATGGCCGCGATGCCGGTGCTCAAGGTGCTGCACGACGAGGCCGAGCTGGTGCGGCTGGTGGTCTCGAGTTACCAGGCGGTGTCGGGCAGCGGACTCGCCGGGGTCGAGGAGCTGGCCACGCAGGCCCGCGCGGTGGTCGGCGACGCCGAGCAGCTGGTGTACAACGGTGCGGCGCTGACGTTCCCACCGCCGAAGACCTACGTCGCGCCCATCGCGTTCAACGTGGTGCCATTGGCCGGATCGCTCGTCGATGACGACTCCGGCGAGACCGACGAGGACCAGAAGCTGCGCTTCGAAAGCCGCAAGATCCTTGGCATCCCAGACCTTTTGGTGAGCGGGACGTGCGTGCGGGTCCCGGTGTTCACCGGGCACTCGTTGTCGATCAACGCCGAGTTCGCCCGTCCGCTGTCGCCCGAACGCGCCCGCCAGTTGCTCGACGGCGCGCCCGGGGTCAAGGTCGTCGACGTCCCCACGCCGCTGGAGGCGGCCGGCGTCGACGAGTCGCTGGTGGGCCGCATCCGGCACGACCCGGGCGTGCCCGACGGTCGCGGACTGGCCCTGTTCGTGTCGGGGGACAACCTGCGCAAGGGGGCGGCGCTGAACACCATCCAGATCGCCGAATTGCTCGCCGCCGAGCGGTGATTCGCGGGGTTTGCTTCGCCCACGCGTCGCTGCTCGTCGCGCTGCTCGTGCCCCAGTGGGTGTGCATCGCGCGTGCCGATCCGGCCGCGCCCGCGCCGGAACCCGTGCTGGCGCCGCTGGCGCCGGGTCAGGTGCTGAGGATCGGCCCCACGGCCGGAACGGGCACGCCCACAAGGGATTACGACATCGGCGCCACCGATCTGTGCGAATTCATGGAGTTTCCGAGCGAAGTGCTGCAGATCTGCGGTGACAGTTTTCCCGGGCAAGGCGTCGGCTTCGGTCGCGACTTCGCGCCCATCGCGCTGCGCGTCGAGACGTCGTCGGTCGACGATCCGGCGGGGGTGCGCTACGCCGGGGTGATGGGCGTGCGGGATCCGCTGCTGGCCGACCCGACGCCCGCGGGGGACTCGCAGCTGCCCGCGGGCGTGGTGGAGATCAACCGGCGCAACTACCTGATGGTGACGACGACGAAGAACCTCGAGCCGCAGAACTCGCGCCTGGTGACGGCCGAACCAGCCCACGCGCGGTGGAAAACCGTTCCCGGTTCGCGGCGCGACGCCTCGTTCCAGGGCGGCTCGCAGACGCAGATCAGCGGCTTCTACGACCCGATCCCCACCGCCGATTCGCCGACGGGATGGGTCTACATCGTGGCCAACAGCTTCACCCGGCGCGACCCCGTGCTGCTGTACCGAGCCACCCCGCAGAGTTTCACCGACCGGTCCCGCTGGCAGGGCTGGGCGGCCGGCCCCGACGGCGGGTGGAACAAGCCGCCGACGCCGCTGTGGCCCGAGCAGGTGGGCGAGATGTGCTTCCGGCAGATCGACGGCAAGGCGGTGCTGTCCTACTTCAATGCCGACAACGGCAACATGGAGGTCCGCGTCGCCAACGATCCGACCGGTCTCGGTGACGCGCCGGTCACCACGGTGGTGCAGCACGACGAATGGCCCGAGCCCGCGGAAAGCCTGCCACCGCCGTACGACAACCGGCTCGCGCAACCGTACGGCGGCTACATCTCGCCCGGTTCGACGCTCGACGAACTGCGGATCTTTGTCAGCCAGTGGGACACCCGCGCGCGGGTGAGCGCGCCGTACCGGGTGATTCAGTTCGCGGTGAACCCGTTCAAGCCGGACTAGCGCCGCCTCGCGAATATGCAGACACCGTTGACCAGCGGTGACACGATATCGGCGTGAACGACAGTAGAGTCGCCCCGGACGGTGCGGCATGAGGTTGCTACGCCCTCTCGCACGGTTCTTGGCCGAGTATCGCTGGTACGTGCTCACCGTGGTGGGCGTCATCGCGCTCGTGTTGGGCAACATCGGGTTCTACCAGGTGTGGGACCACCGTCCGGCGACCAGCGACGTCATCTTCTGGAGCTTCAAGCTGTTCCTGGCGTCGACGCCGGTCGACAACCACCTGCCGATCTCGTTGGACATCGCCCGCTTCCTCGCTCCGATCGTGGCCAGTTTCGCCGGGCTGAGCGGCTTGGCGGCGCTCTTCCGTGACCGCGTGCAGCAGATGCGCATCCCGCTCATGCGCGGCCACGTGGTGGTGTGCGGGCTGGGTGATGTCGGCGGCGCATTCCTGCGCCACCTGCGCGAGGCAGGGGACCGGGTGGTTGTCGTCGACTCCAACGCGACCAACCCGCACATTCAGCTGTGCCACGGCTGGGGGGTTCCGGTGATCGTGGGTGACGCACAGCAGGAACGGACCTTGCAATCGGCCGGTATTCGTCACGCGGCGCGGCTCCTCGCTCTGTGTCCGCACGACGCCGTCAACACCGAAATCGTCGCTGTTGCAAGCCAACTCGCGGATGGCCGGCCCGGTGGTGTGCTGTCGTGCCTGGCCCAGATTGGTGACCCGGAACTGTGCGCGCTGTTGCGGATCCAGGAGGCCGGACGCGCTGACGACGTCTCGGCGCTCGACTTCTTCAACACCGACGAGATCAGCGCGCGGCTCCTGCTCGATGAGTTTCCCGTCGACACCGGATGCGACCGCCCGCACATCCTCGTCGGTGGTCTCGGCGTCCTGGGTGCCTGGGTGGTGTACCACGCGGCTCGTGATTGGTACGAGCGTCGCACCGACGACACCATGGCTCTGGTCGTGACCGTTGTCGACAATCAAGCCGACCAACGAGTCACGTTGCTTCTGGGTCGTTATCCCGCCCTGGAAAAAGTGTGTAGCTTCATCACTCTGCCCGCGTATGTCAGCCAGATCCACCGGCTGCGGGCCGCTCACGCCGAAGCGGCGGCGCCGCCGCTGAACCGCGCCTATGTAACGGCCGAGAACGACGAGTTATCGGTCGAGTTGGCGCTGGAATTGCGACACGAACTGGACGCGGCCATACCCCTGGTAGTCGCGTTGGAGCGGGCACGCGGAGTGGCCCGGCTCCTGGACAAGGCCGGCGGCGCCGGCGGACCCGACATCGACGTCTTCCCGACGCTCGAACGGACCTGCACAGTCGAACTCACCCGGGGCGGGTCTTATGAGGCCATCGCCCACGCCATCCATCGGCGCTGGTGTGCCGAGCAAATCGCCTCCGGCAACCCCGCGCCGCCCTGGTCGGAGCTGGACGAATCGCGCAGGGACTCCAACCGCGCGCAGGCCCGTCACATCGCGGTCAAGCTGCGCAGCATCGGCTGCGACATCGCGCCGTTGCGCGACTGGGACGCTTCGGAATTCGTGTTCAGCGGCGACGAGGTCGAGGCGCTCGCGATCGCCGAACACGACCGCTGGATCACCGAGCGCGTCGCGGACGGCTGGACGTCGGGCGAAAAGGACGTGGAACACAAGAAGACGCCGTATCTGGTGCCGTTTGCCGAGTTGCCGGACGAGGTAGCCGAATACGACCGCATCTTCGTGCGCGAGATCCCGACCATCCTCGCGTCGGCAGGCTTGCAGGTGATACGCACGCCGAAGTGAGCCGGCGCGCACTTGGCGCGTGACGTCAGAACTTCGGGCCCGAGGGCTTGGGCATGTTGGCGACGATCTTGTCGACGATTCGGCTGGCCTCGTCCGTGATGTGGTCCCCGCAGGCTTTGACGTCGATCACGTAGGTGGATATCGACTGCAGGACGCGTTGGCAGCTATAGCCGGGGCCGCCGCCCTGTTGGCTGTAAGTCTGGGTGATTCGCGGGGCGCTCCCGGTGAGGTTGTCGACGAGCCACGTGTACGAGCGGGCATTGTCCCGATATGTCGCGGTCACAATTTGGCCGTCACAGGCCTTCCACTCGTTCGCCGAACGCCTCAACACGTCCGATGCCCGGTCGGTGCTCGGGAAAGCCACCACCGCTTGGTCGACGAAGTGATGGTTGCCCTCGCCGGCGCGCACCCAGCCGCCCGAGTCCTCCAGCGCCCGCCAGCTCACCCCGCTTTCTCCGCTGTCTTCGTACGTGAGATCCGCGGCGGGGTAGAGCACGCCCACGCAGAAGCGCGGCGACACATCGACCGCCTTGCTGACGTCCTTGAGCGTCTTGCCCTGGTTGTCCGGCGTCGTCGTCATGTTGGAGGTGCGCGTGATGGAATTGATTTCCGCGTCGCTCACCAGGACGGACTCCAGGGACAGAGCGGCAGCGCCATGCTTCTGACGGTTGAGCAACACCGCCGCGACGACGATCGCGATGACAATCGCAAGGGCCGTCCCACCCGCAACGAACCATTTGGTGCGCGGCCGGCGCCTCTTGCCCGCGTTGACGTCTTGGGGCGGGGCGACGCCGGCGTCCTCCGACGCCGCGGCCGGCTCAGGCGGCGCCGGGGTGACCGGTTCGGCGGCCGGCGTGGGGGGCTCCTCCTCGATCGACTCCAGCAAGGCGTCGATGCTGGTCCGGGTGTGATAGGTGACATCGGGGCGATCGCGCAACTGGTGCAGCAGCCGGGCGATGTCGCGGCGGGCAGCCGGATCGGCACCGTCCTCGTAGAGCCCGGCCTTGAGCTCGGACACCAGCTCGGCCTGTTGGTGGGCGCTGAGTTCCGGGTCCGCCAGGGTGGTACCCAGCCGCATCAGGTAGGCGAACGGCACGGGCGGCTCGTCGGGCAGCGGCGACGGCAGGGGCCCCGCCTTCTCCTTCAATTCATGCACCGCTTCGACCAGCTGAATCCCCTTGTCGACGGTCGGATTTCGGTAGTCGACGATCTGCCTCGCGGCCAGCGGAGTGACCCGCATGCTGTCCACGGGGCCGACCTGAACGGGCAGGATCGGCCGGTGCAGGGCCTCGGCATAGCGAAGCTCGGCCTGGCAGGGTTTCGACGCCAGCGAATTCGTCGACAGCGCGAAGACGAACACCTCGCAGCCGCGAATCTGCTCGAGGATCGTGCGCCACCACTTGTCGCCGCCGCCCAGCTTCTCGTCGACCCACACTTGCTGATGGGCGTCGCGCAAGGAGGTCAGGAGATTTTGGATCGCCGCCTTGTCCTGGCTGGAGTGACTGACAAACAACGTCATGGCTTTCTCCTCATCCAGGCTCGGCAGTTTGTCGGTCGGGCAGGGAAACCTCACACCTGCGTGTTTCAGGCAGCGTAAAGCCTCGGTGAACGAACCGGTGGCTGATTTGGTTGTATCCCGTGGCCGCGTTCAGCGCCGCAAATCCCACCGTTGAAGGGCTCTCCGCACAGTGCCGAGCGTTGATAGAGACGTGCTTCCGGCAGCTCGACGGCAAGGCGGCGCCGTCGTCAACGATCCCGACGGTGCTCCGAGGCGCGCCACGGTTCCTTCCAGTCAACCCCGGCAGGCCGACGCCATCGTTTCCATACCGCGATCAGAAACGACATTCCGCGCAAACTCGCCGTTTCGCCAGGTGACGCGCGTTTCGGCTCATAGCTGGTACTTAACTAGTGCATAGCCATGGCTACTGATCACTGCCGCATCATGAGTCTCATGAGTGAAACATCTGAAACCCCAACCGTGCGGAGGGGAACCGCAACCGCACCCGCGCCGGCAGCCGAACCGGCCCTGTACCGGACCCCCCGCGTCTTCATCGCCGCGGCATGGGTCGCCATCGTCGCCGGAGTCGTGTTCATCATCTCGGTGATCTTCTTCACCGGGATGGCGCTCGGCCATCACGGCGGCGGCCACCACGGCCACAAGCACCACGCCATGATGCACCACCGCATGGGCGGCCCCGGCGGCCCCGGAGGCCCCGGTGCCGGCGGTCCCGGTGCCGGCGGTCCCGCGGCCACCCCGGGCAACGGCCCGGCATCCGTCGCGCCGGGAGCGCCCGGACCCAGCCAGGTCCCGTCGTCCGTCGCGCCCTCCCGGACCCCGTAGGTTCCGCACCGACAAGTGAACGAGTCGTGGCCCGGCGCTCCCGTGAGCGCCGGGCCACCTGACGCTTAGCGGCGATTCTCAGCAAGTTCATGCCCGCGCCGCGGTTTATACCGGCCGCCGTGCAGGGCAGTATCAAGTTATGACCGAAACCCCTGAACCCACGACGCGACCGACTTCCGCCGCCGCCGCGCCGCCGCCGGCGGTGGAGCGCGCGAAGCCGCCGAGGCTCTACGCGGCCGCGGCCTGGGTGGTGATCGTGGCCGGGATCGTCTTCATCGTGTTGACGGTGTTCTTCGCCGGCGCGGTCATCCTGGGACACAACCACCACTGCCACCGCTACCACCCGGGGATGATGTACGGGCCCGGCCCCTACGGTGGGCCCGGCATGTAC
>NZ_CACRUY010000078.1 GCF_902652685.1 Mycobacterium sp. Marseille-P9652 | reverse complement strand
GGTCCACGGGCGGCACAGGCGGCAATGGCGGCAACGGCGGCAGGGGCGGCAACGGAAACGATGCAGTCAATGGCAACGGCGGGCAGGGTGGCAGAGGCGGCGACGGCGGCAACGCCACCCGAGGTGCCGCGGACACCGGCGCCAACGACGCCGGCACCGGCGGAAACGGCGGCGCGGCCGGCAACGGCGGTAAGGGGGGCAACGCCGGCGACGGCGAAGACGGCCGAGGCGGTCTCGGCGGTCGAGGTGGTGACGGCGGCACCGGCGGCAGAGGCGGCGACGGCGGCAACGCCATGGCCGGCACCAGTGACAGCGGCGGCACCGGCGGCAACGGCGGCGCGGCCGGCAACGGCGGCACCGGCGGCACCTCCCGCGCGGCTGACCACTCCGGCGCCAGGAATGGTGACGGCGGGAGCGGCGGCCACGGCGGCGCGGGCGGGACGGGCGGCCAGGGCGGCAGCGTCACCGGCGCCGGCACCGGTGGCACCGGTGGGACGGGCGGCAATGGCGGCCGGGCGGGCAACGGCGGGGCCGCCGGCTCCAGCCCCGGCGCCCCGGGCATCAGCGGGGCCGGCGGAACCGGCGGCACGGCCGGGACTGGTGGCGCCGGCGGCAGCGCGAGCGGCGCCGCCAATGGCGGCACGGGTGGTCTCGGCGGCACCGGCGGCGGCGGCGGTCAGGGTGCTTCGGCCGGCACCGGCGGTGCGGCGACGGCGGGCGGGGCCGGGGGCGTCGGCGGCGATGGTGGCCAAGGGGGCAATGTCAGCGGCACCGGCACCGCCGGCTTGGGTGGTCACGGCGGCACCGGGGGCCTCGGCGGTACCGGTGGTGCGCCCGTCGGGTCCATCGCCGGCGGGAGGGGTGGCACCGGCGGCACCGGTGGCGTTGGCGGGAATGGCGGAACGGTGAGCGGCGGTGCCGGCCACGGCGGCAGCGGCGGCGACGGCGGCACCGGCGGCAACGGCGGCACCGGCAGGGCCGGCGCGGGCAGCGGTGGCGGCCCGGGCGACGGCGGCGCGGGGGGCAAGGGCCAGCCGCCCGGCGGCAAACCCGGTAAACATGGCGATCCAGGCCAGGGCGGCGGCACCAGTTAGGGGCATCCCGGGCATTCGGAGGCGTGGCCTGCTCGGCTCGCCACCGTCGACCGCGCCGAGCGTGCAGCCACTGCGAGATTTCGGCCGATTTTTCGCACTGGTTACACGCTCGGCGCGCTCTCGTCTGGCCTGACGCGGATGGGACCGCCCTGACCAGCGATTATGCTATACAGCATAATATGTGCGCCTTAGGATCGCCCTGATTCGGACGCTTGACATCCCGTTTTGAACCGTTTGCCAAGCTATCTCGTTTAGTTAGGGAATAGAAGTTGCTTAGTTTACCGATGTCTTATATGCTTCTCAGCATAATATTGGCCTCAATAGGCCGGGAGAGAACAATGTGGATCATCGAGCTCAACGTCGCGGGCTATCAGTTCACCCGCGAGGTGCCCGACTTCAAGCGCCGGACGTTTCGGTTCAGCCGACGTAACATGCACTGGCCGGTTTCGCGGCACCCGCACGCTGCATGACGCTCGCCATGGGAGGTACGACAGTGCCCACGACGACGACTGACAAACCCAAGCTCAAGACCTCGACGAAGCGTTGCGACACCCGCACGAAGATGCTGGTGAGCGCCGCCCAGGTGATGCGCGAACGCGGGGCGGCCGGGGTCACCATCGACGAGGTGCTCGCCCGCAGCGGCGCACCACGCGGCTCGGTGTACTACCACTTCCCCGAGGGGCGCAACCAGATCCTGACCGAGGCGCTGCGCTACTCGGGTGACTCGATCACCGAGATGATCGACGATGCCGCCGGCTGGGGCGCCAAGGCGCTGTTGGGCGAGTTCATCGACTTCTGGGAACGAACGCTGAGTGAGGGCGACTTCGCCGCCGGCTGCCCTGTCGTCGCGGCGGCGATCGGCTCGGACGACGACCCGAACCTGTCCGTTGAGGCCGGCGAAATCCTCCGGCACTGGTGCGCGGCCCTGACGCGCGCGTTCGTCACCGACGGCTTCGAGGAACCCTGCGCGGCATCGCTGTCGGTGATGTCAATCGCCGCGCTGGAGGGCGCCGTCGTCCTGGCGCGCTCGACGCGCAGCGTCGAGCCGCTGCGCCAGGTGGGCGAGCAGCTCGAATTCCTGATCAAGGCAAGGGAATTCGTCGTCCGGAACAAGATCGCGGAGTAACACCCGCCGTGGGTGGGCGGCAACGGCGGGTTGCCGCTCGGGGCGCCCGGGGCCGACGGGCAGACGTGACTCAGTCGCTGGCGGGCAGCGGCTTGACCTCTTTGAGGTGCAGCGGGGTCGTCCCGACGCTCAGGCTGCCGGCGCCCGGCTTGGTCACCAGCACCTCGGCGCCGGTCTCGTCGACGTAGCGCTTGCCCATCACGCTGCCCCCGGCGAACGCAGGGTCGAGCTCGCCCGAACGCGGCGCCCCGATCTCCACCATTGGCGCGCCGCCGCAGCGCAGGTCGTCGAGGCTGTCGGCGCTCCTGACCACGATGACCTGGGTGTCGCACACCTGGCTGGCGAGGCGGGTTCCGTTCTTGATCATCTACCTATCCTTCAGCGTCCTTGTAGCTCTTCGACTATTTCGCGGCGCAGCACCTTGCCCGTGGGGGTGGTCGGCAGCTCGTCGCGGAACACCACCCGGTCGGGAGTCCGGGACCCCCGCAATGTTCTACGAACATGCTCGCGCAACTCTTCGGGGTCGGGGTCGATCCCGGCGGCCGGCACCACGACGGCGACGATCGCCTGTCCCCACTGCGGGTCCTCGACCCCGACGACGGCCACGTCGTGCACGTGGGAGTGCTCGATGAGCACCTCCTCGAGTTCGGCCGGAGCGATGTTCTCGCCCCCGCGGATGATGGTGTCGTCGCTGCGCCCGCTGATGAACAGGTAGCCGTCCTCGTCGAGCAGGGCGACGTCCCTGGTCGGAAACCACCCCTGTTCATCGAGCACCGAGCCGATCCCGGTGTAGCGGCCGGACACCTGCTCGCCGCGCACGAACAACTCGCCGGGCTCGCCGGGCCCGAGCACCTTGCCGTCGTCGTCGCGGATCTGCACCTCGATGCCGGGCACCGGCCGGCCGACCGATCCCAGTCGCCTGGCGACGTGCGGCTCCGAGGCCGAGTGTGCCTCGCGGTGGTCGTCGGGGGTCAGCACCGCGATCGTCGAACTGGTCTCCGTCAGACCGTAGGCGTTGACGAAACCGACGTGCGGCAACAGCTTCAGGGCCCGGCGCACGAGCGGCAGGCCCACCTTGGAGCCGCCGTAGGCGAGGGTGCGCAGCGACGGCAGCTGGTGACCCTCGGCCTCCAGCACCGCGACGATCCGGTCCAGCATGGTCGGCACCACGGTCGCGGTGGTGACCCGCTCGGCGTCGACCAGCCGCACCCACTCGCGCGGGTCGAAGGTCGGCAGGTACACCATCTTGCGGCCCGCGTACAGGTTCGACAGCGCGGCGCCCACCCCCGCGATGTGATACGGCGGCACGCAGATGAGCGCGGCGTCGTCGGGGTCGGCCGAGTCGAATTCCACCGTCCCCATCACGTAGCTGGTCAGGTTGTTGTGCGAGAGCTCGACGGCCTTGGGCTGCGACGTGGTGCCCGACGTAAAGAGCACCACCGCAACGGATTCCGGGTCGGGGAACTCGGCCGCGGGCTCGGCGTCACGCGCGGCGGTCAGGAACCCGTCGGTGGTCATGAGCCGCGCTGACGCGTCGCCGAGCGCGTCGCGGTAGCGCTCGTCGACGACCACCAGCGGGTCGGGCAGCCGGTCGATCAGCGCGCGGATGCCCTCGCCGGACAGCCGGTAGTTGATGGGGGTAAAGGCCACGCTGGCGCGGGCCGAGGCGAAGATCAGCGACGGCAGCGTCGCACCGCCGGTGCCGACATAGGCGACGTGCCTGGCGCCCGAGGCCGCGATGACCCCCGCGCCGCCGTCGGCGAGATCGCTGAGCTGCTGCGTCGTCAGGCGCGCACCATCGGAGACGACGGCCGTGCGGTCGGGGTTGCTCGACGCAGCCATCTCGAGCAGCAACGAAATGCTCATCCGCGTTCTCCCCGACTGCTGACGCTTTACAGATCCAAGCTGTAGTGTAACCCGCCCGGTCGACTTGTCAGGTGCCCGTCCAGCGCGGCGGCCGCTTCTCGGCGAACGCGATCGCGCCTTCCTTGGCGTCGTTGGACGCGAACACCGGCATCAGGATCTTGTTCTGGTCGGCGAACATCGTCTCGCGGCTCCAGCCGCGGGACTCGACGATGATCCGCTTGGTGGCGGCCACGGCGAGCGGCCCGTTGGCGGCGATCTTCTCCGCCAGCGCGATGGCCGCCTCCAGCGCGCCCCCCGGCTCGGCCAGCACGTTGACCAGGCCCAGCTCATGCGCGCGTTCGGCGGGCAGGTTGTCGCCGGTGAGGGCCAGCTCCATCGCGATCGCGTAGGGAATGCGCTCGGGCAGCCGCAGCAGCCCGCCGCCACCGGCCACCAGGCCGCGCTTGACCTCGGGGATGCCGAACGCCGATTCCCTCGACGCGACGATCAGGTCGGTGGCCAGCGCCAACTCGGTGCCGCCGGCGAGCGCGAAACCCTCCACCGCCGCGATCAGGGGCTTGTCCGGCGGGCGTTCG
Source organism: Mycobacterium sp. Marseille-P9652 (assembly GCF_902652685.1). GTDB lineage: Bacteria > Actinomycetota > Actinomycetes > Mycobacteriales > Mycobacteriaceae > Mycobacterium. The sequence continues at coordinate 10,472 of NZ_CACRUY010000078.1, read as the reverse complement.
GTGAACCCCATGCCGCGTCCCTCGACGATCGGGAGCTCACCGCGGGCGAAGGCCTTGAGGTCCATGCCCGCGCAGAACGAGCCGCCCGCGCCGGTCAGGACGCCCACCGAGAGGCCGGGCTCGCCGTCGAGCCGGTCCATCGCGTCGGCCAGCCCGCGGCTGACGGCGGCGTTGACGGCGTTCTTGGCCTTCGGCCGGTTGATCGTGATGATGAGGATCCGGTCGCGTTGTTCGACGAGAACTTCGGGCTCGGCCTCTTCGTTGCCAGTGCTCACGGTGCTGCGCAACTCCTTCGTCGGCGATTACCCGACCGATCGTAACGGCTGGCGGAAACGCCGTTGACCCCAGCCGAGATTGCGATTTCCGCTTTCGGTGCGTCCGGGACCCGCCGAGCGTGAACTGACGGCGGAGATTCCGGCGAATCACCGCCACCACGTCACGCTCGGCGCGGGAGGTACTCAGCTCGTCAGGCCGGCGCCATCGCCGTCTCGACCGCGGTGAGCTTCTCGGAAAGCCCTGCGGCCCTGCGGATCTCGATGAAGTCGGCGACCATCGCCTCGGTCACCTCGTGCGGGTCGTCGAGGGTGGCGCCGTCGGTGAGCACCGAGATGTTGAGCTGGTCGACGTAGCTCCACACCGTGATGTTCATGCCGCTGCCCGCGGTGAGCGGGCCCACCGAGTAGATCTCGGTGACCAGCGCGCCGCCGACCCGGCCGCGCTCGCGCGGCCCCGGCACGTTCGAGATGTTGAGGTTCAGGATCTTGTTGTGGCCGTCGCGGCCCGACGCCCACCGGAAGAACGCCTCGGTGGGCGCCGGCGGCATGTAGGCCGCCCACCGGCTGACCAGCTCCGGCCCCATCAGCTGGTTGCTTTCCTTGGCGGCGATCGCGTTCTCGTGGCTGCACCGCACCCGCTCGAGCGGGTCGTCGGAATCGGTCGCGAGACCCACCAGCACGCCGGTGAAGCGATTTCCGGAGATCCGCTCCGGGGAGAAGTCGAAGCTCATCGGCACCGACGCCAGGAGGGGCTCCGCCTTGCCGTCGTACCGCAACAACAACGTGCGCAGCGCGCCGGCCGCCATCGACAGCACCATGTCATTGATGGTCGCGCCCAGCTTCTTGCCGGTCTCCTTCACGTCGGCCAGCGCCAGGGTGGCGGTGGCGAACCGGCGCTCGGGGGTGATCTTGTGGTTGATGAACGTCGGGGGCGGCTCGAACGGCCGGGTCAGTTCCGGGGAGAGTTTGCGCGAGCTGCGGCGCACCCGGCCGAAGCCCTCGGCCGTGTAGCGGACGTTGCGGGGGATGCGCCCGAGGTGGCGCATGTGGTCGGCGAACGCCGAGCTCATCAGCTGGCCCGTCGTGGGCGCCGGGTCGGACACGTATGGGCCGCCCTCCGGCCCCGGCTGCAGGTCCATGCCGCGCGCCATCAGATTGGCCGACGCGACGCCGTCGGCCAGCGCGTGGTGGATCTTGCCGACGACGGCGATCCGGTTGTTGGCCAGGCCCTCGATGAAGTACATCTCCCACAAGGGGTAGCGACGGTCGAGCGGGGTGCTGGCGATCTGCCCGATCGCCTCGTCGAGTTCGCGGCGGCCGCCGTTGGCGGGCAGCCGCCACGGCCGGATGTGGTAGTTCAGGTCGACGTCGCAGTGCTCCCGCCACATCGGATGGTGGAACTTGAACGGGATCTCGACGAGCTGGTAGCAGAACGGCTCGAGCTTGCCCAGCCGTCCGCGGATCACTTCCCGGAACGTGTCGATGTCGAAGTCAATGCCAGCCTCCAGCTCGACCACGGCGGCCTTGATGGTGTGCATGTGCACGTTGGGTGTCTCGCTGTAGAGAAGTACCGCGTCCCACCCGCTCAGCCTTTTCACCGCTGCCCCTTACCCATAAAGGGACCATACTCAGCGCTGCGGGCTCAGATAACCTCTTTGGCCGCGTTGGTTTTCGTGCGGTACACGTGATTGAGGAACAGCGACGTCGCGTGCGCGGCGATGCCCGCCCGTTCCGCGTCGACGAGGTCGTACCCGTGGCCCGCGCCCGGCAGCTCCAGGTACCCGACCATCGAATGCGACACCTCGCGCAGCCGATCGACGAAGCTGCGCGCCTGCTCGACCGGGATCACGCTGTCCTTGCTGCCGTGAATCACCATGAAGGGCGGGGCATTTCGGTGCACCTGTGCCATCGGCGAGGCCGACCGGAACACCTCGGGGTGGCGGTCGATGCGCTTGCGGACCACGACTCGCTCGAGGAAGTCGACGAACCGCTCGCGTTCCGGAGTCGAACGGTCCTCCCAGTCGTAGCGCCCGTAGATGCCCACCACCGCGTCCACCGAACTGTCGGCGCCGTCGGGCAGGTGCTCGCGGTGTGCGGGTTCCTCGGGCGTGAGCCCGGCGAGCGCCGAGAGGTGCCCGCCGGCCGAACATCCCGCGACCGCAACGAAGTCGCGGTCGCCGCCGAACCTGTCGACGTTGGCCCGCGCCCAGGCGATGGCGGTCTTGACGTCGGTGATGTGGCGCGGCCAGCGGTGGTGCGGCGCCACGCGGTAGTTGACCGCAAGACAAACCCAGCCCTGCTCGGCCAGCCGCGACATCAGGGCCGAACCCTGGCCCATGCACTTGCCGTGCACCCAGGCCCCGCCCGGAAGGAAGATCAGCACCGGCGCCGGGTGCGCGGGCAGGTCCTTGCGGCGCCAGACGTCCAGCACCTGGGCCGGGCTGTCGCCGTAGTGGACGGCGCGGCGGTAGAGGTAGCGGCGCTGGCGCATCGCGTCCCAGATCGGGGGGGTGCGCTCGGCGGCGGGCCATTCGACCTCGAGGTCCGTCGGCGACACGATGCCGCGCAGCGCCGCGAGGGCGACGTCGCGCGAGTCCAGCGGCTCGGACGGAGGTGGTTCGGCGACGCGAGGCGGGCCCGGCCGGAACCAGTCCCTGGCCATGGATGAGACCATGTCCGGCGCGTGACGGGCGCCCCAGACGCTCATGGCGGTCAGCGTGCCGAGCGGCTCGAGGTGCTTGCCGACCACCGGCAGCGAAGCCCCGGCAACGCTCATGGCCAGCGCATAGTCGGCGGGGCGGGCCCGCAGCAACCACTTCGTGTAAGACGTCATGCTCGGTCCCGTCGCCGTCATGTAGCGCAGCGTACCCCCGGGCGGTGTGGCGAAACCCACATTCTCGTCAACCCCCTATTGCGCCGCGCCGCCTCGCGACCAGCAGGCGCGCGAGGTAGACCAAGGCGCTGGTGGCGAACATGGCCGCGGTGAGCAGCGCCCAGCGGGCCAGGAACGGGTCCTGGTTCTGCCCCGTGGCCGCCTGGTAGGTGGCCTCACCCTGACGGATGATGCCGGGCAGGAAGACGAGGAGCGTCAGCCCAGCGCCGAGCGCGGGAACGCGAATGTGGTTGCGGGCGCTGATCTCTGGTTGACGGGACGGCCGGGCGCCCACGAACAGCGCCCGGTCGGCCAGCGCGTAGAGCGGAAACAACACCAGGTCGTGGGCGATCACCGCCGCGGCCAGCCACACCGCGACCGACTGCCACCAGACCCGCGGATTCCACAGCGCCGCCGGCGTGAACGTCGCGAGCAGGTAGCCCAGCAGCGCGAAGCCGGCCAGCATCGTCATCAGATGCAGGGGATGCGATCCGTAGACGGCGGCGAAACGCCTTGCCAGCGAGCGCACTTCACCCCGCCTCGAAATCGATGGAGGCCACCCACTTGGTGTTGTGCACGCCGGGCAGCGCCGGGACGATGATGCGGGCGGGGTAGCCGTGATCCAGGGGCAGGTCGACGCCGTTGACCCGCAGCGCCAGCAGCGCGTCGGGGTCGCGAATCTGGTTGTCCTGCAACATCGCCGAGCCAAACGCCCCACCGACTTGCAGGGACGCGACGCGGGCGACGCGCGGCGCCGGCACGCCCGCGGCCCGCGCCAGGTCGGCCAGCCGCACCCCGCTCCAGGTCTGGACCGTCGACCAGCCCTCGACGCACGCGATCGGCAGCCGGGCGTCGTGCTGCGGCATGCCGGCCAGCGCCGCGCGGTCGAGCACGACGTCGCGCGCGCCGCCGCGCAGCGTCAGCCGCCATGTGGCGCCGACACTGTCGGGCGTGATCCCGGCCGCCACCGCGGTCTTGTTGACCGGGAAGTCGTTCGGTCCACGGCCGCGGGGCACCAGGAGCGCCGCACGGCGCGCCGCACCACCCAGCGTCTGGCCCGCGGTCAGCACGGCGATGAGCAACGCGCCGGATCCGACGAGCGCCAGGGCGCCCCGCCTGCTCATCGTGGGTGCGGCGGGGTCGGCGGCCACCAGCCCGTCGGGATCGGGCGGCTCCGGGCGGGTGTCGTCGCGGCCGGTGCGCAGCACGTCCCGCATGGACACCGACCCCAACGCGGTGGCCATGCGCGGGATCTTGAGCGCGATGTGCATGAGGAAACCGGCGATGAACACCCAGGCGCCGAAGTAGTGGCCGGTGTAGAAGCTGAAGCCGAAGATGTAGTCGTACTGGATGTTGAGCACCCCGGTGACGATCTCGAACAGCACGCCGCCGACCAACATCAGAAGCGAAAGCCGTTCCAGCAGTTGGGCTAACGAGCGCGCGGGCGGCCACACGAACAGCCGGGGAATCACCGACCACAGCTTGGCAAGCACCACCGGGATGAGCACGAGCCCGAGCCCGACGTGCAGGCCCTGGCTGAGCCGGTACAGCCACGAGGGGCGGGTGGGCCAGGCGAAGGCCGGCAGCCGCAACCAGCCGACGTCCGCGGGGATGGCCTGCCCTAACTGCGGCGAGTAGGCCATGTAGGACAACAGGCCGGTGACGATGACGACGGGCATCGCGATCAGCAGCACCAGCCCGAAGACGGAGGTGAGCCAGGGACCGCGCAAGGGGCTCCGGAATCGTGCGAGCCGCTGCACACCGGGCGGCGGATGGCGGTCGAACGCCTGCCACAGGCGGGAGGGGAAGCCGTAGCGGCTCACCCGCATGATCCTAGGGCCGCGAGTCCCTCAATGCTTACAGCGCCGCGAGGCTCGCGATGACTCTGCTGCCGACGAGGCGCACTTCGGTCAGTGTCAGGCCGACCTGAGCGGCCAGCGCGTCGGCGCCGTCGACTCCGACCGACGCCCACCGAAACCATGGTCCGACGCCGCCCGCCGACTCCAGCCGGACCCAGCGTTCCCGCACACCGATGGCCTCGGCGTCGAACTCGGCCACGCAGCGCCCGCCGCGGGCGAGCAGCTCGACGGCGCGACCCAGGATGCGGCGGGGATCGCCGCCGAGGCCGACGTTGCCGTCGACCAGCAGGACCGTCTGCCAGGAGCCGGTCCAGGGCAGCGGTTCGAAGACGTCGCCCAGCAGGGCGGGCGCGCCGCCGCGGCCGGCCAGGCGGATCGCGGCGGCCGACCGGTCGATACCGAGCGCGGGCACCCCGCGCTGGACGAGCCGCGCCACCAACCGGCCGGGCCCGCACCCGAGTTCGATCGTCGGCCCGGTGCACATCTGCGTGACGGCCTCGTCGAACACCTCGTCGCAGCCGTCATCGGGTGGACCGTCGGGACGGCGCACCCCCAGCCAGCGGTGGGCCGGCAGGGGCTTCAGTTCCCCGTCCTGATGGCGGATCCAACATCGCTCGCCGCCGAGCGCCCGATCGTAAAGCTGACCCAGCATTGCACGCCTCTCGCACTCGTCCGACCAAGCGGAAATCCGACCAAGCGCCCGGACGCGAATCGCGTCGCTGACATGCCGCCCCACAAAAGGCCAGCATTGTGATCACTTGGATCGGTACCCCGATCATGAGCCACTTAACCCGGGCGACGCCGGGCCCGACGGTTCACCCGAGTGATTCGGCGCCGAGCCGCTTCCAGACGGTGCAGCGGCGGGCACGTTCCCGTCAGCGATACTGGGCGGATGCCGAACAGCGACGTTCACCCCGACCTCCGCCGGGCCGCCCTCATCGCCCCCCGCGCCCTCGTCGGGCCCCGGACCCTGCCGATCATGCGGGCCTTGACCGGGTTGTCGGGCCGCCTGCGCAGGCCGGACGCGTCCGCCGACGTCGAGGAGATCGCGCTGGGCCCGGGCGCCGCGGTCCGGCTGTTCCGGCCCGCCGGCGCCGCCAAGCCGACACCGGCGCTGCTGTGGATTCACGGCGGCGGATACGTGATCGGCACCGCAGCGCAGGACGACGGGCTGTGCCGCAAATTCAGCCAACGGCTCGGCATCGCGGTCGCGTCCGTCGACTACCGGCTCGCCCCGGAGCACCCGTACCCGGCGCCGCTGGAGGACTGCTATTCGGCGCTGACCTGGCTGGCCGGGCTGCCGTGGGTGGACACCGCGCGGGTGGCGATCGGCGGCGCCAGCGCCGGCGGCGGCCTGGCCGCGGCCCTGGCCCTGCTCGCCCGGGACCGCGGCGAGGTGTCACCGGCGTTCCAGCTGCTGGCGTACCCCATGCTCGACGACCGCAGCTCCGGCACGGGCCACAACCCCAATCACCGGCTGTGGAACGCGCGCAGCAATCACTTCGGCTGGACGGCCTACCTCGGCGGCGCGGACCCGGAGGTCGCCGTCCCGGGGCGCCGCAAGGACCTGAGCGGGTTGCCGCCGGCCTGGATCGGCGTCGGGACTCACGACCTTTTCCACGACGAGGACCTCGACTACGCCGATCGTCTGACGGCGGCCGGGGTGCCGTGTCAGGTCGAGGTGGTGCCCGGCGCCTTCCACGGCTTCGACCTGGCGGTGCCCAAGGCGCACGTGTCGCGGGCGTTCTTCGTCGCCCAGTGCGCCGTGCTGCGCGCCGCCCTGGCGCTGCCGGCCTGACGGCCCGTCACACGGCTTCTCACATGGCGAAGTAGACGAGCTCACCGCCGATCACGGTGGCCGCCACCATGCCCGCGTCGAGCTCGGCCAGCGCGGTCGCCGGCGGTTCGTTGAGCACGCACAGGTCCCCCGGTTCGCCGACGGCGACCGCCCGCGGGCGGGCCGGCCGATCCGGTTCGCCGAGAAACATCGTCAGGGCCTGGCGCGCCGAAACCCGTTCGCGCGCACCGAGAACCGCACCACTCGGCGTGGTCCGGTACACCGCCGCGCGCATCGCCGTCCATGGGTCGCCGTGCCCGAACGGCATGTCGGTGGACAGGCCCACGGGAACGCCCGCGTCCACCAGGGTCGCCACCCGCCACAGCTGATCGTGGTCGGCGGCGGGCACGTCGGCCAGGTACTGGTCACCGCGCTCGGCGACGAAGTTGGGCTGGGTCACCACCGTGACGCCGATGTCGGCCAGGTCGGCCACGAGGTCGTCGGGCACCATGGCCGCGTGCTCGATCCGGTCTCGAGCGCGGCTTCCCGCCGCGCGCAGGGCGGCGACGGTGACCACGAGCTGAGCGCCGGTCACGCAGTGCACCGCGACGGGCTCGCCCTCGGCGTGCCGCTCGGCGATCCAGTGCGTCAGCTCGTCGAGGTCGAGCTGGTCGTCGTGCAGGATCCTCTTGCCGGGGGCCAAAAACCGCACGCGCGGCCGGAATTCGCCCTCACTGTGCGCCGTCAGCAGCGATTCCCGGTCCTCGGCGCCAAGGCCGGGCGTGGCGTCCGTGACGCCGGTGACTCCGGTCGCGGTGATCCGGCGGCTCAGCTCCGCGAGGTTGCTCTCCCGCCGCTGCACCGCCTCCGACCAGCGACCGTCGGCGCTGCGCAGGCGGCCGTCGGGATGATCGGCCAGCCCCACCCTGCCGAGCGCCTCGGAGTTGAGGATCCACAGCGCCCCGCTGCGGTGCTGCACGCGCACGGGAACCCTGCGGACCACGGCGTCCAGGGCGTCGCGGTCCAGCTCGCCGGCGACCGACTCGTGGTAGCCGACGGCGCGGATCCACCCGTCGGGTCCCGGCGTGGCGTTCGAGAGGAGTTGGGCGAGTTGGTCTTTGGTGCTGACCCCGGGCGGGCCGACGACGAAGGAGTCCAGGGCGGAGGCCGCCGAGCGCAGGTGCACGTGGTGGTCGTGCAGCCCGGGCAGGACGGTCCCGCCGCCCGCGTAGAGGACGCCCTCCCCTTCTCTCGCGGCGAGGTCGTCTCCGATTTCTCCGACGCGCTCGCCGACCCGGATGTCGACCGCCCTGCCGTCCAGCAGCGTCGCCCGCTTGATCAGCATGCGGCGCAACGCCTTTGGGCTACCAGGTGGCGCACGGCGTCGTTGTCGGCGCCGAGCGCCGCGGCCGGCCTTGGTGCGGGCGGTGCCTGCGGCGGCGGTGCGGGAACCTCCGCGGCCGACGGCATGGTCGGCAGCGCGGCGTACGTGGCGGCGACGGCGGCCATGGTCACCTCGATCAGCTCGCCACCGCCCCGGGCCAGCGACTCGGCGACCGCGGCCGTCGCCTCCAGGCCCGTCAGGGGATCGGCGATCGCGTCCCCGCAGAACACGGGCCCGTCCGCGCTGGCGCCCACCAGGCCGCCGGCCACCGCGGCGTCGTCCCCGAACGCGGGCCGCCCGTCGTCATAACCGTTGATGCGCAGCCAGATTCGTCCCGGTCGAGGGGGCACGTCCCGGGGCCCGAGGCGCCGCCGCGCCAGCGCCGCGGGCCGGGAGCCTTCGATGACGAGGTCGGCCGCGCCGAGCAGTTCGCGCAGTTCGTCGGCCTGTCGATCGAAATCGACGCTGTAGCAGAGTTTTTCACCGTTGGTCCAGTCGAAGAAGGCGCGGTTGCCATTGCGCGTGCCGTCGGGGCGGCTCGGGCTTTCCACCTTGACGACGGTGGCCCCGGCGCGCGCCAGCAGCCGACCGCACAGCGGGCCGGCCCACATCGACGACAGGTCCGCGACCAGCAGGTCGCTCCACTCCCGTCGTGGCGCTCCCGACGCGGTCGGCCGGATCCGCGGCGGAGCCGGCGCGGTCTCCCCCAAGGCCGCCGCCGGGATGTCGAGCAGTCGGGCCCGGTCGACGAGCGTCGACGATTCCGCGCGCGCGGCCCATCGCGTCAGCGCCGGCCACGAGTCGTCGGGGACGGCGTTGGCGCCCAGCAGCGCGGGGATGGCCGCGACGTCGTCCGGGCGCGAGAGCGTGATCGCGCACCAGCCGTCGAGCGTCCGGAGGATCCGGGTGCCGCCGCCGGCCGAGACGCGGCCGCGGCGGGTCAGTCCCGACAGTGCCGCGCGGCCGGCGAGCAGGCACCCTGCGTCGACGGCGATGCCGAGCGGTTCGCCGACCGCGGCGGCGACGCCCGCGGCACGGGCCAGCACGTTGGCGCGGGAGAAATCGGCCGGACCGTCGGCCAGGCCGGTGAGTGAGGCGAGCCCGCTGGCCCCCCACGCCCGGATCCGCTGACCGTCCACCACCCCATGGTGCTCGCTCGTCCTGCGGCGCAAGGTAGCGCTCCACATTTGGCGTCCGGAGCACAGCCCCTCGCCTATTAACCTGAAGTCGTTATTCTGCGCATGTCTGATACTTTTTGTATCGTTTAGACGGTTTTTAATGCGATGGAGTTTGTCTCGCCTTCTGAGGTGCCGTTCGGATCACCCGAGCGTCGTCGGCGACGGCGACCTGCGCACGAGTTTTGTCGTGACCGAGCGAGTTGGGTGGTCCCGGATGTCTTACCTGGTCACAGCGCCAGAGGCGTTGACGTCGGCAGCGTCGCAGCTGGCGGGCGTCGGCGCGACGATCGACGCCGCCCGCGCGGCGGTGACCGTCCCGACCACCAACGTCCTGGCCGCCGCTTCGGACGAGGTGTCGACAGCCATCGCCGCGTTGTTCGGGGCGCATGGCCAGCAGTTCCAGGCGCTCAGCGCGCAGGCCGCGCTGTTCCACGACCAGTTCGTGCAGACCCTGACCGCCGGCGCGGGGTCGTATGCCATCACCGACGCCGCCAGCGCGTCGCCGCTGCAACAGGTGCTCGACGCCGTCAATGCGCCCACCGAGTACCTATTGGGGCGCCCGTTGATCGGGGACGGAGCCAACCGAGCACCGGGAACCGGGCAGGCCGGTGGTGCCGGCGGCCTGCTGTATGGCAACGGTGGGTATGGCGGATCCGGCGGACCCGGCCAGGCGGGCGGCGCCGGCGGCTCGGCCGGACTCATCGGCAACGGCGGATACGGCGGCGCCGGCGGCACCGGCGGCGCCCCGGGTGGCCACGGCGGCAATGGCGGGCTGCTGTACGGCAACGCCGGATTCGGCGGCGCCGGGGGCACCGGAGGTGCCGGCGCAGGTGGGGCCGGTGGCGACGGCGGTCGCGCCTGGCTCATCGGCAACGGCGGATACGGCGGCGCGGCGGGCGGCGGGGGCGCCGGCGGCACCGGTGGAAACGGTGGTGCCGGCGGGCTGCTCTACGGCAATGGGGCGCACGGTGGGGCCGGCGGCACGGGCAGCACCGGCCCTGGAGGCGCGGGCGGCGCGGGCGGCAACGCGTACCTCCTCGGACATGCCGGGGCGGGCGGCGCGGGCGGTGACGCCACCGGTGCCACGGGCGCGGGCGGCGCCGGTGGGCTCGGCGGCAACGCTGTGC
>NZ_CACRUY010000077.1 GCF_902652685.1 Mycobacterium sp. Marseille-P9652 | reverse complement strand
GTGGTGGGTGGGCGCGCCAGCGATCCGGGGCTCAGGACTTCGCCGTCGCTGTCGGTGACGGTGAGGGCGTCGGGGGTGCCGGTGATGGTCAACTCGCCGCGGTGATGGAGCCGGTGGTGGTAGGGGCAGAGCAGGATGAGGTTGGTCAGCTCGGTGGGCCCGCCGTCCTCCCAATGTTTGAGGTGGTGGGCGTGCAGGCCGCGGGTGGCGCCACAACCCGGGACCGCGCAGGTGGGGTGGCGGTGCTCCAGGGCGCGGCGCAGCCGGCGGTTGATCGTGCGGGTGGTGCGCCCGGCGCCGAGGGGCTGGCCGTGACGTTCCAGCCACACCTCACAGGTGGCGTCACAGGTCAGCTCGCGGCGATCAGCATCGGAGAGCAGCGGACCCAGGTGCAGCGCGGCGGCGCGCTGCTTGACGTCGAGGTGCACCACCACCGTGGTGTGCGCGCTGTGCGGGCGGCGGCTCGCCTCAAGGTCCCACCCGGTCTCGACCAGCCGCATAAACGCCTCCACGTTGCCCGGCAGCGGGGGCCGCTCGCCACCGGCCCCGCCATCCCCGTGGTCGCGTTTCCACTCGGCGACCAACGCCTCCCGATGGGCGGCCAGCGCGGCGTCGAACTTGGCGGCGTCCAGCGGGGCAAGGGTGATCCGGTAGCGGCTGCCCCGCTCGGTGCCGGTCTTGGTGATCGCGGGCTCGGGCTCGGGGCGAGGCTCGGGGTCGGGTCGCGGTTCGAGGTTGACCGCGGTGCGCAACTGGTTGACCGTGGCCACCTGCGCCAGCTGAACGTAATGCTTATCGGATCCCGCACCGGCGCGCGCGGCGATCACCCCGACCTGATCCAGCGACAGCCGTCCCTCGCGCAGGCCCTGCGTGCAGCGCGGGAACTCCGCCCACCGCCGCGCGACCGCGGCGACCGTGTGCGCATTGCCCGACGACCAGCCCAACTTCCAGGCCACCATCGCCGCCACTGAGCGCGCCCCGGTCATCCCCCACAACCCGTCGCGATCGATCTCGGCCACAATCCCAGCGATGCGCCCGTCAATCGCATTGCGCTGACCGGCCAGCTCCGCCAACTCCTCAAACAACACCTCGAGGCGCTCCTTGGGACTCACCTCGACGGCGTCAGCGGATGCGGTCGATGACATGCCGTCATCATCGCAGTGACCACCGACAAAACCGGACGCCCAGGTCAGCGGGCGAAATCAGAACGTGTTGACCTTCTCGACGCTGACGAACATGCCGTGCCCGGTGCGGTCGTTGGTGAACTTCGTGCCGTCGGTGGTGGCGTTGATCGTCCACCCCTGTGCGCTGTAGGTCTTGTAGTCGATGGTCACGGTCGGGATGGCCCCCAGGTTGCCCAGCACCCATTGCACCTTGCCGTTGGCGCCGATGCTGACACCGTTGGCGTGCTCGCCGTCCTGCAGCGGGGAATTGGTGAACGGCGCCTCGCAGCCGACGGTGTCCTTGTTGATCTGGCAGCGGGTCACGCCGGACTTGGTCTCGATGAAGACGTAGCCGTTCTGGTCGGGCGGGAGCGGGATCGCGCCGGCCGGCGTCGTGGGGTTCGCCGGAGACGTGGGCGGTCCCGGGGCGGTGCTGGGCGCGGCCGTCGGCGCCGGGGTGGACGTGGTGGGCCGCGGAGTCGGGAACGTGGGTTCGACCGGTCCGGCACCCGGCGCGGCGACGGGGTGGCCCTCGATGACGGACGAACAGCCGTCGATCAGCAGCGGACTGGCCAGAATGGGGCAGAGCAGCAGGGATCCACCGGCAAGGCTCCACCGTGCCCTTTGCGAAAACCGCACGCGCCGCTCCTGAGAATCGCGGATGTCAGGAGCCAGGATACGAACGACGTGACGGCGGTGACGGCAGGGACGCGCCGCGATGCGGCGCCGATGGCGAAGCTTTACCGCGGCGTGACCGGTTCCCGCATCAACTCGGCGGCCCGGTGCGCCGCAGCAACGATGCCCTGGTAGCCGGTGCACCGGCAGAAGTTGCCGGACAGGCCTTCCCGTATCTCGGCGTCGGTGGGTTCGGGATTGTCGCGCAGCAGCGCCGTCAGCGACGTCACGAACCCCGGGGTGCAGAAGCCGCATTGCAGGCCGTGGCATTCGCGCAGCGCTGCCTGCACGGCCGAGAGCGTCCCGTCCGCCGAGGCGATGCCCTCGACGGTCGTGACCTCCGTGCCGTCGGCCTGCACCGCGAACATCAGGCACGAGCGCACCGCGTCGTCGTCCAGCAGGACGGTGCACGCCCCGCACGCGCCGTGTTCGCAGCCCAGGTGCGTGCCGGTCAGGCCGCAGCGCTCACGCAGGAAGTCCGCGAGCGTCATGCGCGGTTCGACGCTCGCGTGCACGCGACTTCCGTTGACGCACAACTCAATCGGCAGTTCAGGCATCGGCCGCTCCCGCTTCCCGTATGGCTTCCGTCCAGGCGCGCGCCGCCATGGTGGCCCCCACCCTGGTGCGGTACGACGCCGACCCCTGCAGGTCGTGCGGAATGTCGTCGAGGCCCTCCATCGCGGCCCGGCCGATCTCCTCGGAATCGAGCTCGCCGATCGGCCGGCCAGTGACCGCGGCCTCGGCCGCCGTCGCGCGCCGCGGCGTCGAGCCCAGCCCCAGCAGGCCGATCGCGCAGCGCGACACCCGGTCCCGGTCGTCGAGCTGCACCGCGACCAGCGCGCCCGCGATCGCGTAATCCCCGTGCCGGCGGGCGAATTCGTGGATCGCGAAGCCGGACCTGCCATGCCACACGGGAAACCGCACCCCGGTCAGCACCTCGTCGGGCTCCATCGTGGTCTCCCACACGCCGGCGAAGTAGTCGGCGGCGGCGATCTCGCGCCGACCGCGCGGTGACAGCACCTCCATCACCGCGTCCAGGGTGAGCGCCACGGCCGGGTACTCGCCGGCGGCGTCGGCGTGCGCGATCGACCCGCCGAGGGTTCCCCGGTTGCGGATCTGGAAGTGCCCAACGAAGGGCGTGGCGCGCGCGAGCAGCGGAACACCCTGCCGAACTTGGGGATCCGCGCCGACGACGGACTCGGTGGTGCCCGCGCCGATCCACAGTTCGCCGTCCCTGCGCTCGATGCCCCGCAGCTCGTCCAGCCGCGAGATGTCAATCAGGTGGTCGAAGTACGCCAGCCGCATGGCCAGCATCGGCACCAGGCTCTGGCCCCCGGCAATGATTTTCGCCTCGTCGCCCAGTTCGGCGAGCAGGCCCGCCGCGTCCTCGACGGTGCCGGGGCGGTGGTAGTCGAAGGCGGCGGGCTTCACCGGTCCGCCTCGCTCAGCAGCGCGGCGATGGACGACGGGCTGGCCGGCAGGCGCGTAACCGTGACGCCCAGCGGCGCGAGCGCGTCGTTGATCGCGTTGATGACCGCCGGCGTCGAGCCGATCGCCCCGCCCTCGCCTGCGCCCTTGTAGCCGCCCGGCCCGGGGCCGGGGATCTCCACGTGGCCGAACTCGATGGGCGGCACCTCGGTGGCCGTCGGAAGCAGGTAGTCGACGAAAGTCGTTGCCAGCGGGTTGCCGTCGTCGTCGTAGACGAGGTCCTCCATCAGCGCGCCGCCGATCCCCTGCACGGTCCCGCCCGCGATCTGGCCCTCGACGATCGTCGGGTTGATCATCGGTCCGACGTCCTCGCTGACGATGTAGCGCAGCAGCGTGACCTTCCCGGTCGCCACGTCCACCTCGCAGGTGCAGGCGTGCGTGGCGTTGGCCCAGTGGATGGGGTTGGGCGAGTTGAACCGTGCCGTCGCCTCCAGATTGGCGGACATGCCGGCGGGCAGCGACTGCGGCGAATAATAGGCGAGATAGGCCAGCTCGCCGAACGGCACCGTCTTCGCCGGGTCATCGCGGACGCTGGCCACCGAATAGGCCAGCTCCACTTCGGATTCGGCGACCTTGAGGTGATGTGCGGCCAGCGCCACGATCTTCTCTCGCAGAATCGTCCCGGCCTCGCTGACCGCCCCGGCCGTCATCGGCGCGCTGCGGCTGCCCTGCGTGCCCGCCCCGTAGGGCGTGACCGCGGTGTCACCCTGAATGGTGGCCACGTCGTCGATGTCGGCGCCCAGCGCGTCGGCGGTCAGCTGAACGACGGTGGTTTCGAGGCTGTTTCCGCTCGATCCGCCGTTGACGTAGACGTTGATCTTGCCCGTCGGCTCCATGCGGATCGTGCACCCCTCGGTGGCCAGGTGTCCCGTCGCGGCGCCCGTCGGTTCCACATACGCCGCGAACCCCAGGCCGAGGTAGCGGCCCTGCGCCAGCGCCTCGCGCTGCTCCTTCCGAAAGCCCTCGTGGTCAAGGATTTTGACCGCCTGCTCGAACGTCTCGATGGGCGCGACGTGGTCGTACGGCATGCCGTTGGGGTTGAAATACGGCATCTCGTCGCGACGCAACAGGTTTCGCCGGCGCAGCTCGATCGGGTCAAGGCCCAGCTTGCGCGCGGCGACGTCGAGCACGACCTCCCGGGCCAGCGACTCGTACTGCCAGGGCCCGCGATAGGCGGCCAGGCCGCTGGTGTTGGAGAACACCGTCTGGTAGGAGAAGCTGGCCTTGGGCACCCGGTACGGGCCGGGGAAGAACATGCCGATGGCGGCCGTCGTCAGCACCGGGTAGGGCGTCGGGTACGCGCCGACGTCCTGCACGAAGTCGATGTCAGCGGCCAGGATGGCGCCGTCGTCGTCGAACGCCATCCGGGCCGTCCCGTCGACGTGGCGGGCCTGCCCGGCCGACATCAGGTTCTCGCGGCGGTCCTCGATCCACTTCAGGGCGGCCGGCACCTTGCGGGCGGCCAGCATGATGCACATGTCCTCACGCATCGGGACCACCTTCTGGCCGAACCCGCCGCCGGTGTCGCGCATGATGACTCGAACCCGTTGCGCCGCAATGCCCAACAGTCGCGCGCAAAACGCCCGCAACTCGTGGGGCGTCTGCGTGGACGCCCACAGCGTCAGTTCCCCCGTGGCGGCGGTCCATTCGACCACCAGCCCGCGCGTCTCGATCGGCACCGGCGCGTAAATCTGTTGATAGATCCGCTCTTTGACGACGCACGGCGCCGAAGCGAAAAGCTCCTCGTCCGGCGGTGCGCCGCCCAGCCCGCCGGCGACGTTGTTCGCGTAGGCGTCGTGCACGAGCACGTCGGACGATTGCGCGCGGGTGAGGTCGGTGACCGCGGGCAGCGGCTCGTAGTCGACGTCGACCAGTTCGAGCGCGTCCTCGGCGACGTAGCGGCTCTCGGCGACGATCAGCGCCACCGGGTCGCCCACGAACTTCGCCTCACCCTCGGCCAGCGGCGGGCGCGGGGTGTCCGGGACGTCCTTGCCCGCGACGGCGTGCCACGCCTCGTGCACACCGGGGTTGAGGTCGGCCGCGGTGAACACCGCGTGCACGCCAGGCAGCGCCAGCGCCGCCGAGGCGTCGATGCCGTTGATGCGCGCGCGGGCGAACGGGCTGCGCACGAAGCACGCGTGCAGCATGCCGGGCCGGGTGATGTCGTCGACAAAGCTGCCGTGGCCCGTCAGCAGGCGGCCGTCCTCGACCCGCTGGACCCGGGTCCCGGCGTATCGCGGAGCCGGCGTGGTGAGGGCCCCCTGCACGTCCTGAGTCATCGCGCTCCATCAGATTGTCGCTGAATGAGAAGCTCAATGCCATCATAGGAGAGTGCCGTTACCGGAGTCGATAGGCCCGCCCCGCAGCGTCGGGGTACTGCTGGCCGCGGGGGCCGGCCGGCGGTACGGGAAGCCGAAGGTGCTGGTGGACGGGTGGCTGGACACCGCGGTAGCGGCGCTGCGTGACGGCGGGTGCACCGACGTCGTCCTCGTGCTGGGCGCGGCGGACGTGGCGGCGCCGCCCGGGGTCACCGCCGTGACGGCGCCGGACTGGAGCGACGGGCTGAGCGCGTCGGTGCGCGCGGGCCTTTCCGAAGCCGGCCGCACGCAGCCCGACTACGCGGTCCTGCACGTCGTCGACACCCCCGACGTGGGTCCCGACGTGGTGGCGCGGGTCCTGCGCGCGGCGGTCGCGTCCGAAAGTGGGCTGGCGCGCGCATATTTCGGCGACCGGCCCGGCCACCCGGTGGTGCTGGCGCGACGGCACTGGTCCGACGTGCTCGCCGGACTGTCGGGTGACCGCGGCGCGGGCGCCTACCTGAACGCGCGTGACGACGTCGTCAGGGTGGAGTGCGCCGACCTTGCGACCGGCCGCGACATCGACGTCACGGGAGATTAGGCCGCCACCGGCGGGTCGTTGAGCGGCGAGGGCGGCAGGGAGGTGTCCTCAGCCGCGGCGCGCACGCGATGGCGCACCACGAACCAGCCTGCCGTCAGCGCCGTCGTGCCGAAGATGATCGCGCCCGCCAGCCACGGCCCCTGCACCTTGTCGAACAACATCAGCACGACGACGCCGACGAGGAACACCAGCGTCAGGTAGCCGCTGTACGGGGCGAGCGGCATCCGGAAGCTCGGAGGTTGGAGTTGGCCGGCGCGCACCAGTCGGTGAAACCGCAGCTGGCTGGCGACAATGGTGCCCCACGCCACCACGACGCCCACGGCGGCGATGTGGAGGACGATCTCGAACGCCTGGCTCGGTTTGACGGCGTTGAGAATGATGCCGAGCGAGCCGATGCCGGCCGTCAGCAGGATCCCGCCGTACGGCACCCCGTTCTTCGACATCGGTGCCGTGAACTTCGGGCCGCTGCCGTTGATCGCCATCGACCGCAGGATGCGACCGGTGGAGTAGAGGCCGGCGTTGAGGCTGGACAGCGCGGCCGTCAGCACCACGATGTTCATCAGGCTGCCCGCCCCGCCGAACCCGACCTTGGAGAAGAAGGTCACGAAGGGGCTGACGTTGGCCTTGTATGCCGTGTGGGGCAGGAGCAGCGCCAGCAGGAACGTCGACCCGATGTAGAAGACCGCGATCCGGAACACCACGGAGTTGATCGCGCGCGGCATGATCTTCTCCGGGTTTTCCGTCTCCCCGGCCGCAATGCCCACGAGTTCCACTGCAGCGTAGGCGAATACGACACCCGAGGTGACCAACACGAGCGGCAGGAGGCCGGCGGGCAGGAAGCCGCCGTGGCTGTCCCACAGCGAAGGACCGGTGTCGTGACCGTCCACCTTGAACCGCCCGACCAAGACGACCGTGCCGACGACGAGGAAGGTCACCAGCGCCAGCACCTTGATCAGGGAGGCCCAGAACTCCAGCTCGCCGAAGAGCTTCACCGAGATCAGGTTCATCAGCAGGACGGTCACCAGGGCGATCAACGCCAGCGTCCACTGGGGCACCGCCTGGAAGGTTTTCCAGTAGTGGCAGTAGTGCGCGATCGCGGTGGTGTCGACGATGCCCGTCATCGCCCAGTTCATGCAGTACATCCAGCCCGCCGCGAAAGCCACCTTCTCGCCGTAGAACTCGCGGGCGTACGACACGAACGAGCCCGTCGACGGCCGGTGCAGCACCAGCTCGCCGAGCGCGCGCAGGATCAGGAAGACGAAGACGCCGCATATTCCGTACACCACGAACAGGCCGGGGCCCGCCGAGCCGAGCCGGCCGCCGGCGCCGAGGAAGAGTCCGGTTCCGATGGCCCCGCCCAGGCCGATCATCTGGATTTGACGGTTCTTGAGGCCCTTGTGATAGCCCGCGTCTTCACGCGTGAGCCGCGCATTGTCTGGCGGTGACATCGAGCTCCTGCGGTGGGGTGGCTCCGGGGTACTCAGGCTAACCCATGGACTCCGCGCACGCTGGCCGAAATTAGGCGGGGCTAGCGCCGCAGCAACCGTTCGGCGTTGCGGTGGCTGATCGCCGCCCGGTCGTCGCGGCTGAGCGGCAGGTTGTCGAGGAACCGGCGGGCCGCCCGCATCGAGCCGAAGGGGTAGTCGGCCGAGAACGCGACCCGGCCGGCGCCGACCTGCGCGACGAGGTTGGCGTACGTCGCCTCGTCGTTGAAGTTGGCGAACGTGTAGGTGAAATTTTCCCGCAGGTACGAGCTGACCGGGCCGCGCAGGCCGGTCAGTTCCGGGGTCAGCGTTGCGTCGAACCGCGGCAGCATGAACGACGTGGCCTCGCCCATGTGCCCGATGATCACCTGCAGCGACGGGTGACGGTCGAACACGCCGCCGAGGATCATCCGCAGCACGTGGGTGCCGGTGTTGATGTGCCAGCCCCACCCGACGGTGGCGAGCGCGAACGTCACCGGGTCGGCGAAGCCGGCGTAGCTCGACTCGATCACCCCCGCCGGCGGGATGGTGGGGTGCAGATAGATCGGGACGTCGAGCGCCGCCGCCCGGGCGAGGACGGGCTCGAAGGAGGGGTCGTCCAGGTAGCGGCCCCGGCTGTGCCCGTTGATCACCGCACCGGGAAAGCCGAGGTGGCGCACCGCCCGCTCGAGTTCCTCGGCCGCAAGGTCGGGGGCGCTCATCGGCAACGTGGCGAAGCCCGCCAGCCGGTCCGGGAACCGGTCGATCGCCGTCGCGAGCTCGTCGTTGGCGGCGCGGGCCAGCCGGACGGCGTCCGGCCCGTCGAGCTGTTCTACACCGGGCGCCGCGAGCGAGAGCACCGCCAAGTCGATGCCGGCCTCGTCCATCGCCGCGATGCGGCCCTCCCCGAGGTCGCTGATCGGCTCCACGATGCCGGGCCGCGAACGCAACCAGCGGCCCGGACCGTTCAGGAATTCCGTTGTGACGTAATGCTCTTCGAGTGCGATGGTGCGCATGGCGAAATCCCTACCCTTCGAGCGCCCGGGCGGCGGCGGGCCAATAGGGCGCCCCGTCGGCCAGCCGGATCGTCTTCGTGTACCCGTATTCCGCCAGCTCCTCCCGGGGGTTCTCGCGGCGCAACCGGCCCACGCCCGTGTTGACGAGCACGGCGTTCGCGCGCATCCGCCGGCCGACCTCCAGCGCCCGGCGGTCGTCACGGGTGAACACCGCCGCGGCCCGGGCGAAGCGGGCGCCGTTGGCGATGCGCACGGCCTCGTCCTCGTCGGTGAAGGGCGTGAGGGTGACCACGGGCCCGTAGAACTCCTCCCGGGCCACGCGCATGCGGGGCGTGACGTCGGTCAGCACGGTCGGCGCGACGAAGAAGCCGTCGGCCAGCGGGGGGCCCTCGGGCACGGGTGCCTGCGCGGCGATGCGCGCGCCCTCGGCGACCCCGATGCTCAGGTAGTCGAGGGTCTGCTCCTGCTGTGCGCGGGTGGGCAGCGGGCCGACGTCGGTGCGCGGGTCGGCGCCGTCGCCGACGCGCAGCCTCCGCACGACGGCCGAAAGCCGATCCTCGAATTCGTCGATCGCGCTGTGCTGCACCAGGATTCGCAAGGCCGGGGCGCCGTGGTCGAAGAAGCCGCCGTCGAGGGCCGCGAGCACGGCCCGCCGCTGGTCGGCGTCGTCTAACACCACCATCGGGTTTCGTCCGCCCGGCTCGATCAGCGCGGGGGTGAGGATCGGGGCCACGGTCCTCAGCACCGCGGCGCCCGTCCTGGGCGGCCCGGCGAACGCGACCTTGCCGACCAGGCGGTTCCCGGCGAGTGCGGCGCCGACCTCCGATCTGCCGGGCGTCGCGTGCAGGACGCGGTCCGGCAGCACCGACCGGATCAACTCGACCATGCGCAGCACCACCGACGGCGCCTGCTCCGGCGGCCGCAGGACGACCGCGTTGCCGACGGCCAGCGCCGGCGCGACCGTTGCCGCGGTGCCGAAGGACGGCCGGGCGAACGGCACGAAGCCGGCGATCACCCCGTACGGCTCCAGCGTGGTGAGGTCGTCGCGATCCGAGCGGGCCGGCTCCTCAATCGCGCCGGCGAAGCGGTCGAAGATGCCGGCGGCCGCCTGGACGTCGAGCTCGCGGGCCTGGGCGATCGGAGTGCCGAGCTCCAGCGACTCCAGCGCGGCCAGCTCGTCCGCGTGGGCGCGGACCGCCTCGGCGACGAGCCGCAGGCAGCGGCCGCGCTCGCGCGCCGACCGCCGTTTCCAGCGCAGGTGTGCCCCGTGTGCCGCCCGCACGGCCTGGTCCACCTCGTCGGGTCCGGCGCCCTGCACCACGGTCACCGTCTGCCCCGTCGCGGGGTTCTGCACCACGAACTGGTCGTCAGTAGACGGCGAGGACCAGCGCGTTCGGATACTGGTCAGGATCGGGGCGGGCGAGCTCAAGGGCACCATCCGGCACGGTGAGGGAGTGAGGGACGGACCGCATCGGGCGATGGCGCAAGGTCCAACCGAACGCTACGTCGGCCGGGGTGACGGGCGCCAACACCGGTTTTTGATGGGCGCTATCACACATAGTGATAATAAGGCGGTGGAGCTTCGCCAGTTGGAGTACTTCCTCGCCGTCGCCGACAACCGCAGCTTCACCCGCGCAGCCGAACGGCTGCACGTCGTCCAGTCCGGGGTGTCCGCGACGATCAAGGCTCTCGAACGCGAACTCGGCGTAGAACTGTTCGTCCGCGGCCGAAGTGGCGTGGCGCTCACCGCCGCGGGGCAGGCACTGGAGCCCCGCGCCCGCAAGACGCTCGACGCCGCGCGCGCGGCAAAAGAGGCGGTGGCCGCGACCCGCGGGTCGATCCGCGGCACCGTCACGCTGGGGACGCTCACGTCGATCAACGTCATCGACCTGCCCACGCTGATGGCCGACCTGCACGCCCGGCATCCCGGGGTGCTGGTGCAGTTGCGCTCCGCACGCGCCGGCTCGGCGGGCCTGCTGCGTCAACTCCGTGCCGGGGGCCTCGACCTGGCGTTCATCGTCTTCACCGACGGGCCGCCGGCGGACCTTGAGACGCGCCTGGTCGCGGCCTACCCGCTGCTGCTGGTCGTGCCGGTTGATCACCCGCTGGCCGGGCGGGACTCGGTGGCGTTGGCGGAGTTGGCCGGGATGTCGTTCGTCGACGGCTCGCCGGGCTACGGCAACCGGGCCGTCGTCGACAAGGCCTTCGCCGACGCGGGGGTGCACCGGACGGTCGCGCTGGAGGTCGCCGACATCGGGACGACCGCGAGCCACATCCGCAACGGCATCGGGATCGGCTTCCTGAGCCGGTTCATCCTCGACCAGATCGGCGACGAGGGGCTGAGGACGGTCCGGGTCGCCGACCAGGACCTGTGCTGGCGTCTCTATATCGCGCGATCGGCGGTGCGCCCGGCCGGCGACGCCGCCCGCGCGGTGTTCTCGCTGGTCGAGGAGATGATCCCGCCGGTGGGAGTGGCCGGCGTCCGCTGACGCGCGCCCGTTGCGCCGAGACTGCATCCAGCGCGTCGAGACTGCGCTGAGCGCCCGTTTGGCGGCGAAATCGCGATCCGTGTTCAGGCTCGGCGCCGTCACGGCAGGCTCGACGCGCCGGGCCACGACCCCCGGGAACAAGACGCGCCCGCCCGCCGTTAGCATGATCAACAAGTTGAGCGAACCGCACTCAAGGCTGGGTTGACACCACGGTGTCGCCGGTAGCAGGCTTGAGCGAGGTTCACTCAGCATAGTGCACTGCAGAAGCTCTACTACTCAGGAGGAATCACTATGGCTCGTGCGGTCGGCATCGACCTCGGGACCACCAACTCCGTCGTCGCAGTTCTGGAGGGTGGCGACCCCGTCGTCGTCGCCAACTCCGAGGGCTCGAGGACCACTCCCTCGATCGTCGCGTTCGCGCGCAACGGCGAGGTGCTCGTCGGGCAACCCGCCAAGAACCAGGCGGTGACCAACGTCGACCGCACCATCCGCTCGGTCAAGCGGCACATGGGCAGCGACTGGTCCATCGAGATCGACGGCAAGAAGTACACCGCCCCGGAGATCAGCGCCCGCGTGCTCATGAAGCTCAAGCGCGACGCCGAGGCCTACCTCGGTGAGGACATCACCGACGCGGTCATCACCGTGCCCGCGTACTTCAACGACGCCCAGCGTCAGGCCACCAAGGACGCCGGCCAGATCGCCGGCCTCAACGTGCTGCGGATCGTCAACGAACCGACCGCGGCCGCGCTGGCCTACGGCCTGGACAAGGGCGAGAAGGAACAGACCATCCTGGTCTTCGACCTCGGCGGCGGCACGTTCGACGTCTCCCTGCTGGAGATCGGCGAGGGTGTGGTCGAGGTCCGTGCCACCAGCGGTGACAACCACCTCGGCGGCGACGACTGGGACGAGCGCGTCGTGCAGTGGCTGGTCGACAAGTTCAAGGGCACCAGCGGCATCGACCTCACCAAGGACAAGATGGCGATGCAGCGGCTGCGGGAAGCGGCCGAGAAGGCCAAGATCGAGCTGTCCTCGTCGGGCAGCACGTCGATCAACCTGCCCTACATCACGGTCGACGCGGACAAGAACCCGCTGTTCCTCGACGAGCAGCTGACCCGCGCGGAGTTCCAGAAGATCACCCAAGACCTGCTGGACCGCACCCGCAAGCCGTTCCAGTCGGTGATCGCCGACACCGGCATCTCGGTGGCCGACATCGACCACGTCGTGCTGGTGGGTGGTTCCACCCGCATGCCCGCGGTGACCGAACTGGTCAAGGAGCTCACCGGCGGCAAGGAGCCCAACAAGGGCGTCAACCCGGACGAGGTCGTCGCCGTGGGCGCCGCGCTGCAGGCCGGTGTGCTCAAGGGTGAGGTGAAAGACGTTCTGCTGCTTGATGTCACGCCACTGAGCCTTGGTATCGAGACCAAGGGCGGCGTGATGACCAAGCTGATCGAGCGCAACACCACCATCCCGACCAAGCGGTCGGAGACCTTCACCACCGCCGACGACAACCAGCCGTCGGTGCAGATCCAGGTCTATCAGGGTGAGCGCGAGATCGCCGCGCACAACAAGCTGCTCGGCAGCTTCGAGCTGACCGGCATCCCGCCGGCGCCGCGCGGAATCCCGCAGATCGAGGTCACCTTCGACATCGACGCCAACGGCATCGTGCACGTCACGGCCAAGGACAAGGGCACCGGCAAGGAGAACACGATCAAGATCCAGGAGGGCTCCGGCCTGTCCAAGGACGAGATCGACCGGATGATCAAGGACGCCGAGGCGCACGCCGAGGAGGACCGCCAGCGTCGCGAGGAGGCCGACGTCCGAAACCAGGCCGAGACGCTGGTCTACCAGACGGAGAAGTTCGTCGCCGAACAGCGCGGTGCCGAAGGCGGATCCAAGGTCCCCGAGGACACGCTGAACAAGGTCGACGCCGCGATCGCCGAGGCGAAGACGGCGCTCGGTGGCACCGACATCAACGCGATCAAGTCGGCGATGGAGAAGCTGGGCCAGGAGTCCCAGGCGCTCGGCCAGGCGATCTACGAGGCCACGCAGGCCGAGGGAGCGCAGGCCGGCGGCGCGGGTGACGGCGGTCCGTCCGGCTCGGCCGACGACGTCGTGGACGCGGAGGTGGTCGACGACGACCGGGAGTCCAAGTGACGGAGCACAACCAGGAACAGGTGACGGTCACCGACAAGCGGCGCATCGACCCTGAAACCGGTGAAGTTCGCTCGCCTGCCCCCGGCCCGGCCCCTGGTGGGTCGGCGCCGGGGGAGTTCTCCGGCGAGACTCCCGAGGAGGCCGACAAGGCCGCCGAACTGCTCGGCGACCTGCAACGGGTCCAGGCCGACTTCGCCAACTACCGCAAGCGGGCGCTGCGCGACCAGCAAGCGGCGGCGGACCGGGCCAAGGCCGGCGTCGTCACCGAATTACTCGGTGTGCTCGACGATCTCGAGCGGGCCCGCAAGCACGGCGACCTGGACTCCGGCCCGCTGAAGTCGGTGGCGGACAAGCTGATGAGCGCGCTGACCGGTCTCGGCCTGACGGCGTTCGGCGAGGAGGGCGAGGACTTCGACCCCGTCCTGCACGAGGCCGTGCAGCACGAGGGCGACGGCGGTGAGGGCTCCAAGCCGGTGATCGGCACGGTCATGCGGCAGGGCTACAAGCTCGGCGAGCAGGTGCTGCGTCACGCCCTGGTCGCCGTAGTCGACACGGTCCCCGCCGACACGCAATCGGACGATAAAGCCGGCAGCACCGGTGACTAGACCACACAATCAGCACAAGACAACAGAAAGGTGAGAGGGGGTGACGCGGCATGGCCCAGCGTGAATGGGTCGAAAAGGACTTCTATAAGGAGCTGGGCGTCTCCTCCGACGCCAGCCAGAAAGACATAAAGACGGCGTACCGCAAGCTCGCTTCCGATCTGCATCCGGACAAGAACCCTGGCGGGGCGGAGCGGTTCAAGGCGGTCTCGGAGGCCTACAGCGTCTTGTCCGACGAGGCCAAGCGCAAGGAGTACGACGAGACCCGCCGGCTATTCGCCGGCGGCCGTTTCGGCGGGGGCCGCAGGTTCGACACCGGCGGATTCGGCGGTGACGGCGCGGAGTTCAACCTCAACGACCTGTTCGACGCCGCCGGCCGAAGCGGGGGCGCCAACATCGGCGACCTGTTCGGCGGCCTGTTCGGGCGCGGCGCCACCGCCCGCCCGAGCCGGCCCCGACGGGGCAACGACCTGGAGACCGAGACAGAGCTCGATTTCGTCGAGGCCGCCAAGGGCGTGGCCATGCCGCTTCGGCTGACCAGCCCCGCGCCGTGCACCAACTGCCACGGCAGCGGCGCGCGGCCCGGGACCAGCCCCAAGGTGTGTCCGAGCTGCAACGGCTCTGGCGTCATCAACCGCAACCAGGGTGCGTTCGGGTTCTCCGAGCCCTGCACCGACTGCCGGGGCAGCGGCTCGATCATCGAGCACCCCTGCGACGAGTGCAAAGGCACGGGCGTGACCACCCGCACGCGCACCATCAACGTGCGGATCCCGCCCGGTGTCGAGGACGGCCAGCGCATCCGGCTGCCCGGTCAGGGCGAGGCCGGCTTGCGGGGTGCGCCGTCGGGCGACCTGTACGTCACGGTGCACGTTCGGCCGGACAAGGTCTTCGGCCGCGACGGCGACGACCTGACGGTGACCGTTCCGGTCAGCTTCACCGAATTGGCGCTGGGCACAACGCTTTCGGTGCCGACGCTGGACGGCAAGGTCGGCGTCCGGGTGCCGAAGGGCACCGCCGACGGCCGGATCCTGCGGGTGCGCGGGCGCGGCGTGCCCAAGCGCAGCGGGGGCAGCGGCGACCTGCTCGTCACCGTGAAGGTGGCGGTGCCGCCCAACGTGGAGGGCGCCGCACAGGAGGCGCTCGAGGCCTACGCGGCCGCCGAACGGGCGAGCGGATTCAATCCGCGCGCGGGATGGGCGGGTAACCGCTGATGGCCAAGAACTCCAGAGGTGACGAGGCCCGGACGTTTTTGATCTCGGTCGCCGCCGAACTGGCCGGCATGCACGCGCAGACCCTGCGCACCTACGACCGCCTCGGCCTGGTTCGGCCAGAGCGGACTTCCGGTGGGGGCCGGCGGTATTCGGAGCGCGACGTCGACCTGCTGCGCGAGGTGCAGCGGCTGTCGCAGGACGAGGGCGTCAACCTGGCCGGGATCAAGCGCATCATCGAGCTGACCAACCAGGTCGAGGCGCTGCAGTCGCGGGTCAAGGAGCTCACCGACGAGTTGGCGCAGGTGCGCGCCGGCCAGCGCCGCGACCTCGCGGTGCTGCCGAAGAGCACCGCCGTCGTCGTGTGGCAGCCGCGCAAGCCGCGTTAGGCGATTCGTTCCCGATCGGCCCTCGCCGCGGAAGTATAGGGAAAACCCTGATTCGCGGCTGGGCCGTCCCGCTTAGGGTCGGGTCATTGTGGTCCCCCAGCGGAAGGCCTGACATGTCTTTTGTCGTCACGACGCCGGAATTCTTGACTGGGGCGGCTGCCGAGGTGGCCAACATCGGCTCCGCGATCAACGCGGCGAACGCCGCGGCGCTGACGCCCACATCGCAGGTGCTTTCCGCGGGCGCCGACGAGGTGTCGACGGCGGTTGCGGCGGTGTTCGGCGCGCATGGCCAGGCGTATGAGCAACTGAGCAAAGCGGCCGACGCGGTCCACCAGCAGTTCGTACAGCTGATGAGTGCGGGCGCGAACGCCTACGCCACCGCCGAGGCGGCCAACGCGTCGCCGCTGGACACCTTGACGCAAGACCTGCTCGGCGTCATCAACGCGCCCACCCAGACGTTACTGGGGCGGCCGCTGATCGGTGACGGCGCGCCCGGCGGAACGGTTGGCGGCGTCGGCCAGCCCGGCGGAGCGGGCGGGATCCTCTGGGGCAACGGCGGTGCCGGCGGGGCGAGTACGGCCACCGGGGTGGCCGGCGGAAACGGCGGGGCCGCGGGCTTGTTCGGCATCGGCGGCGCCGGTGGGCAGGGCGGTATCGGCGGCGCCGGGGGAACCGGTGGTATGGGCGGAATGATCTATGGCGCCGGCGGCGCGGGCGGAGCCGGAGGCGCCAGCGCAAGTGTGACGGCCGGCGATGGTGGTGTCGGTGGCCAAGGCGGAAACGCGGGGCGGTTCGGCACCGGGGGCGTCGGCGGCGCCGGCGGCGAGGTCCACCCCACCTTCAGCGTCCACAAC
>NZ_CACRUY010000076.1 GCF_902652685.1 Mycobacterium sp. Marseille-P9652 | reverse complement strand
CACGTCCTCTATGAATAGGCGCCCGGTGCCCAGCCCGCACGCGTGGTTCAGCACCGGCAGCGCGGCCGCGGCGAGGAGTCCCTGGCCGATGCCGACGGCCGAGTCGAGCGCGCTGGACACCACGACGGGGATGTCGATCTGCGCGGCGATGTGGAGCAGGGCCGAAATCCCGCCCAGCGGAGCGACTTTGAGCACCGCGACGTCGGCGGCGCCCGCGCGGACCACCGCGAGCGGGTCGTCGGCCTTGCGGATGCTCTCGTCGGCGGCGATCAAAACGTCGGTGCGCGTGCGTAACTCGGCGAGTTCGGGGACGGTGGCGCAGGGTTGCTCGAGGTATTCCAGTGGCCCGTCGGCGGTCAGGGCCCGGGCGGCCCGCGCCGCCTCGTCGACGCTCCAGGCGCCGTTGGCGTCCACCCGCACCGTCGGCACCCGCTCGCGCACGGCGTTGACCCGGGCCACGTCGTCGGCCAGGGTCTGCCCCGGCTCGGCGACCTTCACCTTGGCCGTCCGCGCCCCGGGGAACCGGGCCAGCACGTCGGGGACGTCGGCCGCGGCGACCGCGGGGACGGTGGCGTTGATCGGGATGCGGTCGCGCCGCAGCGGGGGCGGCTCGCGGTAGGCGGCCTCGATGCCGGCGGCGAGCCAGTGCGCGGCCTCCGGCGGCTCGTACTCGAGAAACGCCCCAAACTCCCCCCAGCCCGTGGGCCCCTCGATCAGCGCCACCTCGCGGGTGGTGATGCCGCGGAAGCGAACCCGCATCGGCAGTGCGACGACGTGCAGGCGGTCGAGAAGGTCCTCTACGGGGGGAGTCACTCGCCGAAGACCCGGCGGCCCGCCAGGTATGTCGCGCGAACGTCGAGGTCGGCGATGTCCTCGGGCGGCACGGTCCGCGGGTCGGCCGACAGCACCACCATGTCCGCGTACTTGCCCACCTCGAGCGAGCCGATGGCGTCGTCGGAGAACAGCTGCCAGGCGGCGTCGATGGTCTGCGCGCGGATCGCCTGCTCGACGGTCAGCCGCTCCTCGGGACCCAGCACCCGCCCGCTCGGCGCAGTGCGGGTCACGGCCACGCTGATGTTGCGCAGCGGCTCCTCGGGCGTGACCGGCGGGTCGTTGTGCAGCGAGATGCGCATGCCGGTGGCGACCGCGGAACCCGCTGGCATCCAACGGGATCCGCGGTCGGGCCCGAACAGGCCGTCGACGATGACGTCGCCCCAGTAGTGAATCTGGTCGACGAAGATGCTGCACGTGACGCCGAGCGCGGCGGCCCTTTGCAACTGGTCGGGGCGGATGGCGCCGACGTGTTCGAGCCGCAGCCGGTGGTCGGGGCGCGGATTGCGTTGCAGCGCTTCCTCGTACACGTCGAGGATGGTGTCGACCCCGGCGTCGCCCTGCACGTGGCAGGCCATCGGCCAGCCCCGCGGGTAGTAGGCGCCGACGATCTCGGTCAGCTGCTCCTTGGTGTAGTTGGCGTGCCCGCAGGAACCGGGCGGCACCCCGATGGTGCGGCTGGCGTCGGTGTCCAGGTAGGGGAAGGTCAGGGCGATGTTGCCGACCCACGGCGAGCCGTCCACCCAGATCTTGATGCCGACCTGGCGCAGCATGTCGTCGCCCTGGCCGGGGGTGGCGTCGCTGCGCATCTGCGGATTGGAGATCTCGTAGGTGCGCAGCCGGACGGTCAGCTCGGCGCTCAGCTTCTCGACCATCGGCCGGAACGCCGGGTCGAACGCCATCTCGGAGCAGGTGGTCAGGCCCGCCCGGTTGAGCCGGGCGCATTCGGCGCGCAGCAGCTCCGGGTAGTTGCCGGGCTCGATGGCGCCGGCCAGCAGCGGGAAGACGGCCCCGGTCTCCTCGGCGGTGCCGTCGAGCTCGCCGCCCGCGTCGCGGCCGAAGCGGGCGCCCTTGGGGTCCGGGGTGTCGCGGGTGAGCCCGGCGCGGCGGGCCGCGTGCGAATTGAAGAACGCCTTGTGCCCGGAGTTGTGGATGATGACCAACGGCCCGTCGGGGGCGACATCGTCGAGCCAGTCGAGGCTGGGCTGCGGCAGCCCGGCCTGCAGCAGCGGGTCCCAGCCGTTGAGGTACGCGCCGGCGTCGCCCCGCTTGGCGACCTCGCCGCGCACGGCGGCCACGACGTCGTCCGCTTCGGGGATGGTGACGGGCCGGATGTCGACGATCCGGTCCGACAGCGCGAGCGCCTCCATCAGCGGATGTCCGTGCGCCTCAATGAATCCCGGCATGACGCAGCCGTCGCCGACGTCGACCGTCTCGGTTCCGGGGCCGATGTGCGCCTCGATGTCTTGGCGGGTCCCGACGGCGACGATGCGGCCGCCGGCGACGGCGAGCGCCTCGGCCGTGGGCCGCTTCTCGTC
This sequence comes from Mycobacterium sp. Marseille-P9652, assembly GCF_902652685.1. Taxonomy (GTDB): domain Bacteria; phylum Actinomycetota; class Actinomycetes; order Mycobacteriales; family Mycobacteriaceae; genus Mycobacterium. The sequence continues at coordinate 14,593 of NZ_CACRUY010000076.1, read as the reverse complement.
GACGGTCAGGATGGTTCCGGTGAGGACGAGATCGGCCGCTGCCATGGGTGCAAACCCTAGTCCCCCGCAGGGGGTGGCTGACGCAAACTGCAACACGTTCTAGTCTGGCAACATGAGTGACGAGCTGTTGCGCCATCCCATTCATTCCGGACACCTGACGGTCGGCGCGCTCAAGCGCAACAAGGACAAGCCGGTGCTGTATCTCGGCGACACCACGCTGACCGGCGGTCAGCTCGCCGAGCGCATCAGCCAGTACATCCAGGCGTTCGAGGCGCTCGGGGCGGGCACCGGCGCGACCGTCGGGTTGCTGTCGCTGAACCGGCCCGAGGTGCTGATGATCATCGGCGCCGGCCAGACGCAGGGCTACCGGCGGGTGGCGCTGCACCCCCTGGGCTCGCTCGACGACCACGCCTACGTCCTGAACGACGCGGGCGTGACGTCGCTGATCATCGACCCCAACCCGATGTTCGTCGAGCGGGCGCAGGGCCTGCTGGAGAAGGTGCCCGGCCTCAAGCAGATCCTGACCATCGGGCCGGTCCCCGAAGCGCTCAGCGAATCCGCGGTGGACCTGGTGGCCGAGGCCGCGAAGTACGCGCCGAAGCCGTTGGTGGCGGCCGAACTTCCGCCCGACCACATCGGCGGCATGGCCTACACCGGCGGCACCACCGGCAAGCCCAAGGGCGTGCTGGGGACCGCGCAGTCGATCACCACGATGACCACGATCCAGCTCGCCGAGTGGGAGTGGCCGGAGAACCCGCGCTTTCTGATGTGCACCCCGCTGTCGCACGCCGGGGCGGCGTTCTTCGTGCCGACCATCATCAAGGGCGGCGAGCTGATCGTGCTGACCAAGTTCGACCCGGCCGAGGTGCTGCGGGTGATCGAGGAACAGCAGATCACCGCCACCATGCTGGTGCCGTCGATGATCTACGCGCTGATGGACCACCCGGATTCGCACACCCGCGACCTGTCCTCGCTGGAGACCGTCTATTACGGCGCCTCGGCGATGAACCCGGTGCGGCTGGCCGAGGCCATCCGCCGCTTCGGGCCGATCTTCGCCCAGTACTACGGCCAGTCCGAAGCCCCGATGGTGATCTCGTATCTGGCGAAGAAGGACCACGACGAGAAGCGGCTCACCTCCTGCGGCCGGCCCACGCTCTTCGCCCGCACCGCGCTGCTGGACGCCGACGGCAACCCGGTGCCGCAGGGCGAGGTCGGCGAGATCTGCGTGTCCGGGCCGCTTCTGAGCGGCGGCTACTGGAACCTGCCGGAGGAGACGGCCAAGACGTTCAAGGACGGCTGGCTGCACACCGGTGACATGGCCCGGGAGGACGAGGACGGCTTCTGGTTCATCGTCGACCGGGTCAAGGACATGATCGTCACCGGCGGGTTCAACGTGTTCCCGCGCGAGGTCGAGGACGTCGTCGCCGAGCACCCGGCCGTCGCGCAGGTGTGCGTGATCGGCACGCCGGACGAGAAGTGGGGCGAGGCCGTCACCGCGGTGATCGTGCTACGGCCCGACCATCCCTCCGACGAGGAGTCGGTGGCGCGGGTGACCGTCGAAATCCAGGCCGCGGTCAAGGAGCGCAAGGGCTCGGTGCAGTCGCCCAAGCAGGTGATCGTCGTCGAGTCGGTGCCGGTGACCGCGCTGGGCAAGCCCGACAAGAAGGCCGTGCGGGCGCGGTTCTGGGAGGGCGCCGGCCGGGCCGTCGGCTGAGTTTGTGTCGCCGAACGTCACGCTGGCGTGGCGCTGGGCGTCCGCGGTCACTCTGGCGTGACGCTCGGCGATCAGGGCGCCGTCATGCCCGCCACCAGCAGGTCGAGCATGCGGTCGCGCTGCTCCGGCGAGCCGCTGGCCAGGAAGATGCCGATCAGGCTCGACACCACATCGTCGGCACGCACGTCGGCGCGCAGGCTGCCGTCGTCGGCGCCCGCCCGCAGCAGCTGGTCGACGGCGCCGACGATGCTGTCGCGCGTTTGGCTGGGCCGCATGGCACCGGAGTCGAACATCGCGTGCAGCGACTCGGCCATCCCGCGCTTGGCGGCCACGAAGCCCGCGTAGCGGTCCATCCAGTGGCGCAGCGCCACCTCCGGCGGATGCCGCTCGAGTAGCTGTCCGGCGGCCGCGGCCACCTCCGCGAGCTCGGCGCGGTAGACCGCCTCCACCAGGGCCTCGCGGGTCGGGAAGTGGCGGTAGAGCGTGCCGATCCCGACGCCGGCGTCGCGCGCGACGGACTCGAGCGACACGGGGCCGCCCCGCGAGAACGCCGCGGTCGCCGCGCCCAGCAGCTTCTGGCGGTTGCGGCGCGCGTCGGATCGGCTCGGTTCGGCCAAAGCGGAGGATCCTCCGTTTCTCTGCTAGGCTTCGGTTCAAGCGGAGGGACCTCCGCATTTTCTCCAGTGTCTCAGACGGGAGCATCATGACCGACAAACCACGGCCCGGCGGCACCGCCAGCCTGGGCGCATACCCGGTCGCCCGGGTCGGCTACGGCGCCATGCAGCTGTTCGAGGCCACCCCCGACGACGCGGCCGCCGTGCTGCGCCGCGCGGTCGACCTCGGCGTCAACCACATCGACACCGCGTCGTTCTACGGCCCCGGCGAGGTGAACCGCAGGATCCGCGCGGCGCTGGCGCCCTACCCCGACGACCTCGTCATCGTCAGCAAGGTCGGCGCGCGATACACCGGCGAACAACCGATACCGCTGGCCGCCGCGCAGAAGCCGGCCGAGCTACGGGCCGCCGTGGAGGACGACCTGCGTCAGCTCGGACTCGAGCGCATCCCCGTGGTGAACCTGCGGCGCATGGATCTCGGGCCCGGCGTGGCCGCCGAGGGCGACCAGGCCGTCGACCTCGACGACCAGCTCGCCGAGATGATCGCCCTGCGCGACGAGGGCAAGATCGGCGGCATCGGCGTCAGCGCCGTCCCGCTGGACGTGCTGCGCCGAGCCTTGCCCGCGGGGATCGCGTGCGTGCAGAACCCCTACAGCGTGCTCGACCGCTCGCAGGAGGAGACGCTCGACGTCTGCACCGCCGAGGGCATCGCGTGGGTGCCATACTTCCCGCTGGGGTCGTCTTTCCCGGGGTTTCCGAAGGTCGCCGACAACGCGGTGGTGGCCGACGTCGCCCGGGACCTCGGCGCCACGCCGGCGCAGGTCGGGCTGGCCTGGCTGCTGGCCCGCGCGCCGAACACGTTGCTGATCCCCGGGACTCGATCGTTGCCGCATCTCGAGGAGAACATCGGCGCCGGGGGCGTCGTGCTGGGCCCGGGCGCGCTCGAACGCCTGGACGCCGTCGCGACCGGGGAGCCGCAGCCGCTCGGGGCCGAGCCCTTCCAGAGGTAACGTCGCTGCCTATGGGAAGCGGCAAACCGATCCGGCCCCCGTGGTGGCTCAAGCCGGCCAACAAGCTCTTCATCCGAATGTCGCGGCTGGGCATCAGTTTCGGCGGGGAGAGCCCCGTGGTGTTGACCGTGCCCGGCCGCAAGTCCGGTGCGCCGCGCTCGACACCGGTGACGCCCATGACGGTCGACGGGCGGGAGTACGTCGTCGCCGGTTTCCCGGGCGCCGACTGGGTGGCCAACGTGCGCGCCGCCGGCGCGGCGACGATCGCGCGCGGCCGAAATGTCCGGAAGGTGCGAATGGCCGAGCTCTCGCCCGAGGACGCGCGGCCCATCCTGCGGGCGTTTCCCACCGAGGTCCCGACCGGCGTCGGCTTCATGAAACGGGCCGGGCTCGTCACCGACGGCCGCCCCGAGGAGTTCGAGGCGCTGGCCGGCCGGTGCGCCGTGTTCCGTCTAGACGCCTTGGAATCACGTTGAGCGACAATCCCTTTCAACCCGACCAGTGGCGCGTGGTCGACGGCTTCGGCGACCTGACCGACATCACCTATCACCGCCACGTCAGCGACGCGACGGTGCGGGTGGCGTTCGACCGGCCCGAGGTGCGCAACGCGTTCCGGCCGCACACCGTCGACGAGCTGTACCGGGTGCTCGACCACGCCCGGATGTCCCCCGACGTCGGCGTGGTGCTGCTGACCGGGAACGGGCCCTCGCCCAAGGACGGCGGGTGGGCGTTCTGCTCGGGCGGTGACCAACGCATCCGCGGGCGCAGCGGCTACCAGTACGCGTCCGGCGACACCGCCGACACCGTCGACCCCGCCCGCGCCGGGCGCCTCCACATCCTCGAGGTGCAGCGCCTGATCCGGTTCATGCCCAAGGTGGTCATCTGCCTCGTCAACGGCTGGGCCGCCGGCGGCGGACACAGCCTGCACGTGGTGTGCGATCTCACACTGGCCAGCCGCGAGCACGCCCGCTTCAAACAGACCGACGCCGACGTCGGCAGCTTCGACGGCGGCTACGGCAGCGCCTACCTCGCACGGCAGGTCGGGCAGAAGTTCGCGCGGGAGATCTTCTTCCTGGGCCGCCCGTACACCGCCGAGCAGATGCACAGCATGGGCGCGGTCAACGAGGTCGTCGACCACGCGGACCTGGAAAACGTTGCGGTGCAATGGGCTTCGGAGATCAACGCCAAGTCGCCCCAGGCCCAGCGGATGCTCAAGTTCGCCTTCAACCTGCTCGACGACGGGCTGGTGGGCCAGCAGCTCTTCGCGGGCGAGGCCACCCGCCTGGCCTACATGACCGACGAGGCGGTCGAGGGCCGCGACGCCTTCCTGGAGAAGCGGCCCCCGGACTGGAGCCGCTTCCCCCGGTACTTCTGACGGGCCCACCTAGACTCGCCCCTCGTGAGCAGAAGCCCGCTACGCCGGATCGCCGACCAATTCGTCCTGGCCACCATGCGACCGCCGGCGGCGCCGCAGGTACTGGTCAACCGGCCCGCCATCAAGCCCATCGACCTCGACGGCAAGCGCGTGCTGTTGACCGGGGCGTCGTCGGGCATCGGCGAGGCCGCGGCCGAACAGTTCGCGCGCCGGGGCGCCACCGTCGTCGCCGTCGCCCGCCGCCAGGACCTGCTGGACGCCCTCGCCGGTCGGATCACCGCGGCGGGCGGCAACGCCATGTCGGTCGCCTGTGACCTCTCCGACCTCGACGCCCTCGACAAGCTGGTGGCGGACGTCGTAGACCGCATCGGCGGCGTCGACATCCTCATCAACAACGCCGGGCGATCCATCCGCCGGCCGCTGGCCGAGTCGCTGGAACGCTGGCACGACGTCGAGCGGACGATGACGCTCAACTACTACGCCCCGCTGCGGCTCATCCGCGGGTTCGCGCCCGGCATGCTCGAGCGCGGCGACGGGCACATCATCAACGTCTCGACATGGGGCGTGCTGTCGGAGGCCTCGCCGCTGTTCGCCGTCTACAACGCCTCCAAGGCCGCGCTGTCCGCGGTCAGCCGTGTCGTCGAGACCGAGTGGGGCGGAAGGGGCGTGCACTCGACGACGCTCTACTACCCGCTGGTGGCCACCCCGATGATCGCGCCGACCAAGGCCTACGAGGGGATGCCCGCGCTGACCTCCGAGGAGGCCGGCGAGTGGATGATCACCGCGGCACGCACCCGTCCGGTGCGGATCGCGCCGCGAATGGCGATCGCGGCCAAGGCGATCGACACGTTCGGCCCGCGACTCGTCAACACCCTTCTGCAGCGGCAGCGCATCCAGCCGAACCGGGCACCCGAAGCCTGAGACGAGCGGGCCGGCGCGCGAGAGCCGGTGCGCCGCGCGCCCGTGACGTGATAGACACGACGCTATGGAGATCCTGGCCAGCCGGATGCTTCTCCGGCCGGCGGACTACGAGCGGTCGCTGAGGTTCTACCGCGACGAGATCGGCCTAGCGATAGCACGCGAATACGGCGCGGGCACAGTGTTTTTCGCCGGCCAATCGCTGCTGGAGCTGGCCGGCTTCGGCTCCCCCGACCACTCGCGCGGGCCGTTCCCCGGCGCGCTGTGGCTTCAGGTCCGCGACGTCGAGGCGACGCAGGCAGAGCTGGAGGGCCGGGGGGTGCCGATCGCCCGCGAGGCGCGCCGCGAACCGTGGGGGCTGCACGAGATGCACGTGACCGACCCCGACGGCGTCACACTGATCTTCATCCAAATCCCTCCGGAACATCCGTTGCGTCGCGATACCCGCGATGAACTCGACGGAACGCCCGGTTAATGGCGGAGTAACATTCGGCGACGAGCCTCGTTTCCCCTCCCCGTGCATTCGACAATGGATCGCCCCTACCACGAGAATCAGGCACTGTGAACATAGACTTGTTCCTCTTGATCATTGTCGTAATCACGGCACTCGCCTTCGATTTCACGAACGGCTTCCACGACACCGGCAACGCGATGGCGACATCCATCGCCAGTGGGGCGCTGAAGCCCAAGGCGGCGGTCGCGCTGTCCGCGGTGCTGAACCTCGTCGGCGCGTTCATGTCCACCGCCGTCGCGGCGACCATCGCCAAGGGTCTGATCGACGGCCACATCGTGACCCTGGAACTGGTGTTCGCCGGCTTGGTCGGCGGCATCGTGTGGAACCTGCTGACCTGGCTGCTCGGCATCCCGTCGAGCTCTTCGCACGCGCTCATCGGCGGCATCGTCGGCGCCACGATCGCCGCGGTCGGCGGGCACGGTGTGATTTGGAAGGGCCTGGTGTCCAAGGTCCTCATCCCGGCCGTCGTCGCCGCCATCCTGGCCATCGTGGTCGGCGCCATCGCGACCTGGCTCGTCTACCGGGTCACCCGGGGCCTCGACAGCAGCCGCACCGAGGCGGGATTCCGCTACGGCCAGTGGGGCTCGGCCTCGCTGGTGTCGCTGGCCCACGGCACCGGTGACGCCCAGAAGACGATGGGCATCATCTTCCTGGCGTTGATGTCGTACGGGTCGCTCAGCAAGAGCACCACGGCGCCGCCGCTGTGGGTGATCGGGGCGTGCGCGCTGGCGATGGCGGCGGGCACCTACCTGGGCGGGTGGCGCATCATCCGCACCCTCGGCAAGGGACTGGTGGAGATCAAGTCGCCGCAGGGCATGGCCGCCGAATCCTCCTCGGCCGCAGTCATTTTGCTGTCGACCCACTTCGGCTACGCACTGTCCACGACCCAGGTCTGCACGGGTTCGGTGCTGGGCAGCGGGCTGGGCAAGCCGGGCGGCGAGGTGCGCTGGGGCGTGGCCGGCCGGATGGTCGTCGCCTGGCTGGTCACCCTGCCCCTGGCGGGGCTGGTCGGGGCCGTCACGTACTGGATCGTGCACCTGATCGGCGGATACCCGGGCGCGATCATCGGGTTCGGCCTCCTGGTCGCCGTCGCCACCCTGATCTACATCCGGTCGCGGAAGGTCAAGGTCGACCACAACAACGTCAACGCCGAATGGGAAGGCAGCCTCACCGCCGGCCTGGAGGGTGACAACAAGCCGCCCTCGGATACCGGCCCCACCGCCGGCACCGGGTTGACCCCCCGCCGAGCCGGATCCGAAGGTGACACCGTGACCGCGGGGAACCCCTCATGAGCCAGTTCAGCGAGTGGTTCAACTACCAGGCCTCCCTGAAGATCCTGGTCTTCAGCATGCTGGCCGGCGCGGCCCTGCCCGGACTCTTCGCGCTGGGGCTCCGCTTCCACGCCGTCGGCAGCGGGGAGGTCGCGGCGGACGGCAGCCGGCCCGAAAAGAATCCCGCGCTGCTCGCCGTCTCCTGGCTGATCTACGCCGTGGTGATCGCCGTCATCCTCTTCGCGCTGCTCTACGTCTCCCGCGACTTCGTCGCGCACCAGACGGGCCAGGCCTTCCTCGGAGCCAAGCCGAAGTAGCATCGGAAGATGCCCACCCACCAGCCGAACCGATGCCCGGGGGGGTCGCCGTCGTGAACGGATTTCTCAGCTCGATCGTCTCGTGGTTGCGCGCCGGTTACCCGGAGGGCATTCCGCCGACCGACACCTTCCCGGTGCTCGCCCTCTTGACCCGCCGGCTGAGCCACGACGAGGTCATCGCCGTCGCCCACGAGCTCATGCAGCGCGGCGACTTCGACGACGTCGACATCGGCGTCCTGATCACCCAGATCACCGACGAGTTGCCGTCCACGGAGGACGTGGAGCGGGTCCGCGAACGATTGGCCGCCAAGGGCTGGCCGTTCGACGACGCCGGGGACCGCGCATAGCGGTTCTGCGCGCCCTCTGCGTGCGACCGGGTTCGGCCGTCCCGTCCCTGCTGCCCGCCCTGGAGCGGGTGCTCGACGGCCGGGACACCGCGCTGGTCCCGCTGGCCCCCGACGACGACGCCGCGCTGGGGGCGCTGCGCGTCGGGGAGGACATCGACGACGACGTCGCCCTGGTCGCCACGACGTCGGGGACGACGGGAACCCCGAAGGGCGCGCTCCTGACCGCCGCCGCCCTGACGGCCAGCGCGGCGGCCACCCACGACCGCCTCGGCGGCCCGGGCACCTGGCTGCTGGCGTTGCCGCCGCATCACATCGCCGGGGTGCAGGTGCTGGTGCGCAGCGCACTGGCCGGCACGATCCCCGTCGAGCTGGACGTCTCGGCCGGCTTCGACGTCGCCGAATTGCCTTCCGCCGTCCAGCGATTGGGGCCCGGCCGGCGCTACACGTCACTCGTCGCCGCCCAACTGGCCAAGGCGCTCACCGACCCCGCGGCGGCCGGCGCGCTCGCGGCCCTGGACGCCGTCCTCCTCGGCGGCGGCCCCGCGCCGCGACCGGTCCTCGAGGCGGCCGCCGCGGCGGGCATCACGGCGGTGCGCACCTACGGGATGAGCGAGACCGCGGGCGGCTGCGTCTACGACGGCGTCCCGCTCGACGGGGTTCGGATTCGAATCGACCCGGACGGGCGGATCGTCCTCGGCGGTGCGACGCTGGCCAAGGGCTACCGCAACCCGGTCGACCCGGACCCGTTCGCCGAGTCCGGCTGGTTCCGCACCGGCGACCTCGGAACGCTCGACGCGGCCGGGACGCTGACCGTGTTGGGCCGGGCCGACGACGCGATCAGCACCGGCGGCCTGACGGTGCTGCCCCAGCTCGTCGAGGCCGTGCTGGCCACCCACCCGGCAGTAGCCGACTGCGCGGTCTTCGGCGTCGCCGACGACCGGCTGGGCCAACGGGTGGCGGCCGCGATCGTGGTGAACGACGAGGCGCCGACGCTGGAGGAGTTGCGGTCGCACGTGGCACGCAGGCTGCCCGCGACCGCCGCGCCGCGCGAGGTCCACATCGTCGAGGAGCTGCCGCGCCGGGGCATCGGCAAGGTCGACCGCAAGGCGCTGGCGCGCCGGTTCGCCGGCGATCAATAGGCTGGTCCCTCGTGAGGACGGCGCGGCGGGAGTTGGCGGCCGCCGCGGTCGGGATCGTCCTGGTGGCGGCCGCGTTCGTGCTGCCGCACCTGAGCTGGGGTGTGCGGCCGCGGACGGACATCGGACCGGAGCCGCTCGCCACCAACGCCGGCTCCCCGCCGATCTTCGGGGCGTGGGAGGTGCACGCCAGCTGGGGCACCGGGCCCGCCATCCTGATCGCGGTGGCGGCCGTCATCTGGGGGCCGGGCGTGGCGCGCCGGCTGCCGTGGCGCGCGCTGACGCTGGGCACGTGGGGCACCGCGTGCGCGTGGGCGTTCGCGCTGGCGATGATCGACGGCTGGCAGCGCGGCTTCGCCGGGCGGCTGACGACCCGCGACGAATACGTGTGGCAGGTGCCGACCATCACCGACATCCCGGCCACGCTGCGCACCTTCTCCAGCCGCATCCTCGACTACCAGCCGAACTCGTGGACCACGCACGTCTCCGGGCATCCACCCGGCGCGGTGCTGACGTTCGTCTGGCTGGACCGCATCGGGCTGCACGGCGGTGCGTGGGCCGGGCTGTTCTGCCTGCTGGTGGGGTCGAGCGCCGCGGCGGCCGTGGTGATCGCCGTGCGCGCACTGGCCGACGAACCGACCGCGCGGCGGGCCGCGCCGTTCCTGGCGGTGGCGCCGACGGCGATCTGGGTCGCGGTGTCCGCGGACGGATACTTCGCCGGGGTGGCGGCCTGGGGACTCGCGCTGCTGGCCCTGGCCGTGCACCGGCCGGTCCGCTTCCCCGCCCTGGCCGCCGCGGGGGCCGGGCTACTGCTGGGCTGGGCGGTGTTCTTGAGCTACGGCCTGATCCTGCTCGGCCTCCCGGCCGCGGCGGTGTTGGCGTCGGCCCGCGACTGGCGGGCGGCCCTGCGCGCGCTGGGGCCCGCGACGCTGGCCGCGCTGTCGGTGGCCGTGACCTTCGCCGTGGCCGGGTTCTACTGGTTCGACGGCTATGACCTTGTGCAGCAACGCTATTGGCAGGGAATCGCCAAGGACCGGCCGTTCCCCTATTGGGTGTGGGCGAACCTGGCCTGCGTCGTCTGCGCGATCGGGTTGGGCAGCGTCGTCGGGCTCACCCGCGTGTTCGACCGGGCCGCGATCCGCCGCCGCTCGGGCTTTTACCTGGTGCTCCTGGCGATGCTGGCCGCCATCGCCTGCGCCGACCTGAGCATGCTGAGTAAGGCCGAGGTCGAACGGATCTGGCTGCCGTTCACGGTCTGGCTCACCGCGGCGCCGGCCCTGCTGCCGGTGCGCTCGCACCGGCTATGGCTCGCGGTCAACGCCGCCGGGGCCCTGCTGCTGAACACCGTCATCGTGACGCACTGGTGAGTCGCCGAGATCGAGCCCGCGTGCATGGCGCCGACCCTGAACAGAGCGCGTGATTTCGGCCGTTTCTTCGCTGTGGCTGCAGTCTCGACGTACTACAGCCCGGCCGCGCGGGTGACCCGCGCGAACCGGCTGCCGGGCGGGCAGGCGTCCCGCACCGTAGCGACGTCGTCGACGACGTCGACGTCGGCCAGCGGTGGCACGGCGCTCACACGAATGCCCTTGTCGCGCAACACCTTCAGGGTCATTTCGCCCGTGTCGGGGCGCGACATGGGGACCGCTCGCAGGCATTCGGCCATCGCCGGCGCCGCCACCCCCAGCACCCACCACCCGCCGTCGCGCGCCATGCCCAGCACGGCCGGCGCGCCCAGCAGTTCGCGCGCGCAGTCGGAAAACAGGTCGGCAGTCACCTGCGGGGTGTCCATGCCGATCTGCAGCACCGGCTGGCCGGGACGGCCGTCGAAGGCGTCGGCGTGGGCGTTGGCGAGCCGGTCGGCGAAGCCGTCACCGCGCTGCGGGATGACCGCGAACGACTCGAGCCGCCGCCGGATCTCGTCGGCGGAGGCGGCGGCGTCCAGGTCGCCGGTGAGCGCGACCACCCGCGCGGCCACCGGCGCGGCGGCCACCGCGTCGAGCGTGTCGAGCAGCGCGGCGGCCGCGATCTCCGCTGCAACCCGCTCGCCGACCGTCGCGGCCAGCCTCGTCTTGGCCTTGCCGGGCTCCGGCGCCTTCGCGACCACCAGCGCGGTCACCGGCAGCACGGTCACGAGATCACCTTCCAGAAGTCGAGGATCGCGGTGATGCTGCCGCGCAGCGAACCGCTGACCTTCGACTTGCCGCCGGTGCGGGGACCGTAGCTGACGTCGAGTTCCACCACCCGCCACCCGGCGGCGGCGGCCCGCACCAGCAGCTCCAGGGGATAGCCGGACCGCCGGTCGGCGACGCCCAGGTTCAGCAGCGCCTCACGGCGGGCGACCCGCATCGGCGCGACGTCGTGCACGGGCAGCCCGTGGCGGGTGCGCAGCCGCCAGCTCATCACCACGGTGCCGACGCGCGCCACCCACGGCCACTGCAGCCCCGGCACCGGCCGCCGGCGGCCGGTCACCAGGTCGGCGCCGCGGTCCAACTCGCCGACCAGCCGGGGCAGGTCGGCGGGATCCATCGAGCCGTCGGCGTCGATGACCGCCACCACCGGCGTGGTCGCGGCGAGCACGCCCGCGTGCACCGCCGAGCCGTACCCGGCCCGCGGCTCGAAGACGACGGCCGCGCCGTGCCGGGCCGCGACGGCGGCGGTGCCGTCGGTGCTGTTGTTGTCGACCACCAGTGCCCGGTAGCCGCCGGGAATGGCGGCCAGCACCCCCGGCAGCGACTCCTCCTCGTTGAGGCACGGCAGCACGACCGTGACCCGATCGTCCGGTTCGGGCATCGGTCGGGTCAGAACCCGAACCCGTGGTGGCCGCCACCGGTTCCGCTGCCGCCGGTTCCGCCGCCACCGGTGCTTCCGCCGCCGGTGCCACCTCCGCCCGTGTGCGGCTGCTGCGGGACCACCGGCTGCTGCGGGGTCACCGGCGCCTGGGTGTGGGTCTGCGGCGGCACCGTCTGCTGCTGCGTCTGGGTGTGCGTCGGCGGCGGCGAGTACGTGGTGGGCGGCGGCGAGTAGGACGTGGTCGGCGGCGCCGCCTGCGTCGTCGTCGGTGGGGCGTACGACGTGGTCGGCGGCGAGTACGACGTGGTCGGCGGCGAATACGTCGTGGTCGGCGCGGCCGTGGTCGTGGGCGGCGCGACCGTGGTGGTCGGCGGCGCGACGGTGGTCGTCGGCGGCGCGACCGAGGTGGTCGGCGGCGTAACCGAGGTCGTGGGCGGCGCGACCGACGTCGTCGGCGGCGACACGGTGGTCGTCGGCGGCGTGTACGGCGGGTACGGGTTGTAGGGGTTGTACGGATACGGCGGACGCCAGCCCGGGAACGGCACGATGACCGGCACGGGGATCGGCATGTCCGGGTTCGGCACGAAGCCGGGGGTGCCCGGCGTCTCGGGTCCGACGGGGGCGGCAGGCGTCCCGTTCACCACGGGCGGGGCGACCTGTTGCGGAACGCTCGGCGCGGGGATGGTGCCCCCCTGGTAGCCGGCGTTGGGCGTGTCGATCGGGGGCGCCGGCACCGGCGCCTGCTGCTGCGTCGGGAGCAGCGGCATGAACTTGCCCGGGGCGGCGTTCTGGTGCCCCACCACGGGCTGCGTGGCCGCGGTCGGCCGGATGGCGATCGCTACCGCCGCGGCCAGCGAGGCGAAGCCGATGACCGCGAACGCGATGACGGCGTTGCCGATCAGCAGCGAGCGCCGGCTCAGCCGCGCCTGCTCGCTATCGACCCCGTCGGCCTCGTCCAATTCGTCGTAGCCGGCCAGGTCGTCGTAGTCGTCCGCCCCGAACGGCTCGCCCTCGCCGGCCATCGAGTAGGCCAGCTGCTGGTCCGAGGCGGCGGGGTCGGCCGCCGGCGCGAAGGCCGTCTCGTCGCCGGTCAGCCCGGCCGCGGGCGCCATCGTCGTCGCGTCGCCGGCCAGCCCGGCCGCGGGCGCCATCGCCGTCGCGTCGCCGAGCGCCGGGGCCAGCGCGGTCGCGTCCCCGGCGGGCGCCCCCTCGGGGGCAGCGGCCAGCGCGGCGCCGCGGGCCAGCGCGAAGGTGGGGTCCTCGGGGATTTCCACCCGCATCGTCGAGGCGCCGCGCAGCTGGTCGGCGACGGCGGCCAGGTCCGGCGAGGCGCCCACCACGTAGAGGTCGCCGGAGGCGTCCGGCAGGCGGGCCATCATCGTGTCGAGCGCGCCGGTCGCGTCGCCGGCGGCCAGCGGCTGACTGGCGAGCATGGTCGGGGGCGCGTCGGTGTCGCCCGCGGGGCCGCCGACCACCGACAGCGTCGCCGTCTCGTCGTCCACCACGAGCACGCCGCCGGCGCGCCCCGCCGCCCGCATCAACGCGGTGGCGGCCTGCGACTCGGACAGGACCGCGACGTTGTGCACGCCGGAGTCCTCGAGGGCGCGCCGCAACTGGTCGGCCTGTTGACCGTCGGGCCAGATCACCCGGGTGGCCACCAGCCGGTGCGCTTCGTCGGCCAGAAGGCGGTTGGTGCCCACCACGGTCTCGGTCAGCTTGTCGATCGGGTGGTTGTCCAGGTTGACGACGGATTGATCGATCACGTCAGCGCCCCGCGCGCCCGCCCCCACCAGCGCCAAGCGTGCAACGGGGCCGGTGACCGCAACCCCGAGAACGACGTCCATCGCTGCTCTCCTTCGGCTGGCTAACCCCACCACCAGCAATGTCGCGGCATCACTACACTGCGATACCGTTGGCAGTATGCATTCGGACGATGAGGATCGGCTGTGAAAGCCGCCTGACGGAGCAACCGCACGCTACCTACCGATGCCGTCTCGTCCGAACGGAGATTATGTTCCCAAGCAAGCAACGCACTCGGCGCGGCAGGGGGTTCCCCCGACCGGGATCAGACGTTGCACCGCCACCACCCGTTCTCGACACCGTGGGGGAATAGTGAGCCTGAGCAGCGACGACGCCCCGACCGGCCCCATCGCGGGGCGGCCCCAGCAAACGCGCGAGGCGGCGACGGCGCGCATTCCGGCTGCCGGCGTCGTGCCCGCCCGGCGGTGGGACCGCGTCGTCGACCTGACGGCCGTCGCCCTGCTCGTGATCGCCCTTTTCCTCCCGTGGAACCTCTACTTCGGCGTCGGGATCCCCGGCAGCCGGATGGAACTGTTCGTGGCGCTGCTCGTGGTGACGCTGCTGTCGGTCGCCTCGGTGGCCGTCGCCGGATCCTGGCGGTCGGGCCAGGAGCGCCCGGGCCGGCTGCGCCTGGCGCTCAACGTCCCGTATGTGCTGCTGGTGCTGGCCTTCGTCGTCTTCGACGTGGTCGAGACCGTCCGGTTCGGCGGCAGCGTCGACGTGCCCGGAGGCGTCGGGCCCGGGGCGTGGGTGGGGCTCGCCGGCGCGGTGCTGCCGAGCCCCACCC
>NZ_CACRUY010000075.1 GCF_902652685.1 Mycobacterium sp. Marseille-P9652 | reverse complement strand
GCCGCGCCCCCCCCCCCCCCCCTCCCGCCGTTGCCGCCCGCGCCGCCCGAGGTAGTGCCCGTCGCGCCGGCGACTCCGGCCGCGCCGTTGCCGCCGGCGCCACCGCTGCCATAGAGGAAGCCGCCGTGGCCGCCCGCGCCACCTGAACCACCGGAACCGCCGCTCCCACCGGACCCCACGGCGGCCGCACCGCTGCCGCCGTTGCCGCCGATTCCGCCGTTGCCGATCAACCCGGCGGCGCCGCCGTTGCCGCCGTTCAGGCCCGAGCCGGCGGCCTGCGAGTAGCCGTTACCGCCGTTGCCGTACAGGAATCCGCCGGGCTGCCCGTCCGGGCTCGCCGCCGTCCCATTCGCACCGTCACCGATCAGCGGGCGCCCCAACAGCGTCTGGGTCGGCGCGTTGATCGCGGCCAGCACGTCGTCCTCAAAGGTCTGCAGCGGCGACGCGTTGGCCGCCTCGGTCGCGGCATACGCGAGTCCGGCGCCGTTCAAAGCCTGGACGAACTGGTCGTGGAAGGCGGTGAGTTGTCCGCCGATCACCTGATAGGCCTCGCCGTACTGGCCGAACAGTGCCGAGACAGCCGCCGACACCTCGTCGGCCGCTGCGGCCTGCACCTGCGTCGTCTGGACGGCGGCCGCCGAATTCGCGGCGCCGATCGCCGACCTGATGCCCGCCAAGTCCGTCGCAGTCGATCCGATGACGTCCGGCCCAGCGATCACAAACGACATGTCTGACCTCCCGAGTCGGCGGGAAGCCTAACGTGTGTATATGTCACATGTGTAATAAAGGCGAGGTTGCCAGCGCCTTGGCAGGTTCACCGTCGGTGTATGACCAATGGTCACAACTCAATCCGTGGCCTCACCCAGCCGGCGCGCCAGCCGGTCGACGAACTCGCTGACCTGTGCCGGGCTGTCCAGCGCATACCGCGCCGCGGTCGCGCGGTCACCGTCTTCGTTGTGGCGCACCAAGATCGGGATACCGTCGGCCCCGACGGCGTCGAACGCGTCCTCGTCGGTGATGTCGTCTCCTAAATACATGGGCACCCGCGCACCCGCGCCCGACCTGTCGAGATGTTCCATCACCCAGCGCAGCGTCTTGCCCTTGTCCCAGTCGATGTCCGGGCGCAATTCGATGACCTCCCGGCCGGTGGTCACCCGAAGCTTGTCGCGCCGGCCGGCCGCGCGCACCGCCGAGGCCACCTCGCCGACCCGGTCACGGGCCGCGTTGCGATAGTGCACCGCCACGCCGAATCGCTTGTGCTCCACCACCACACCGGGAATGGACTTCAGCCGCTCGCGCAGGTCGCCGGCCGCCTGTTCCAGCACGGGTACGGCCGCCGCGGCGGCATCGTTCTGGTGGTGGGCCCCGTCCGGTGCGGTCAGCTCGAAGCCGTGGCTGCCGGCATACCAGACGCCGGGCAGGCCGATCCGGTTGGTCACGTCGGCGAGGTCCCGGCCGGACAGCACCGCCACGGGACATTGGGCGGCCAGCCTCTGCAGCGCCTCGGCCGCCCCGGCGACGAGCCGGGCCGCGTCGGGATCGTTGACGATCTCCGACAGCGTGCCGTCGAAGTCGAAGAACACCGCCGGATGCCCGCCGCCCAAATCCTCGCCCTGCAGCGCGTCCGGGAGTTGCGACATTCGGCGGTCGCCGGTCCGCACCGACACCTCACTGAGCTCGGCCACCACGGTGTCGGCGCCGACGTCACGCATCGCGTCGCGGTTCCCTGTGCGGTCGACTCCGATCACCACGGCGAACCCACCGGCGCGCGCGGCCCCGATCACCGACGCGTCCGTCGCGACGACGGCGGAGCGGCCGGGACGCACCGCGAGGGCTTTGGCCGCCTCGAGGGGGTCGGCGCCGACGACGTCGAGCAGCCCTCCGATGCCGGCCGACGCGAGGGTGTCCCGGTCGTCCTGGTTCGCCGAGAAGACGCCGGTGTCGACCCCGGCCTCGTGAAGTTGCCGGGCCAGGGTCAGGGCCGATTGGTAGGCGCTGCCCTCGGGGGCCACCACGGCGTCGAGGTCGAACAGGACGGCGTCGTGGCGCCGGGGGTCGATCGTGACCTGCTCCGATTCGTGCACGCCTCAGCTTCTCACGGCGCCCATGGCCGGTGTGCATCGAACATATTTTCGATAGACTCATTCCGTGGGCTGGTTTAATGGGCCGCCGAGCTGGTCGGAGATGGAGCGGGTGCTCGACAGCAAGCCGCGCCATGCCGGGGAGCACGTGGCACCCACCCCGGCCGACGAGGCCCCACGGTCGCCGAAGCGCTCGGCGTACCAGCCGCCCACCGACGGCCGACGGGCCCGGTCGGCCGTCGCCTATGCCGAACTGCACGCGCATTCGGCGTTCAGCTTCCTGGACGGGGCCAGCACGCCGGAGGAGCTGGTCGAGGAGGCCGCCCGCCTGGACCTGCGCGCCCTCGCGCTGACCGACCACGACGGCCTGTACGGCGCGGTGCGGTTCGCCGAGGCGGCCGCCGAACTCGACATCCGTACCGTGTTCGGGGCGGAGCTGTCTTTGGGCCCGGGCGCCCGGACCGAGACGCCGGATCCGCCCGGCCCGCACCTGCTGGTGCTGGCCCGCGGCCCCGAGGGTTACCGCAGGCTGTCGCGGCAGCTGGCCGCCGCGCACCTGGCCGGCGGCGAGAAGGGCAAGCCGCGCTACGACCTCGACGCGCTGACCGAGGCCGCCGGCGGGCATTGGCACATCCTGACCGGCTGCCGCAAAGGCCATGTGCGACAGGCGTTCTCGACCGGCGGCCCCGACGCGGCGGAGCGGGCGCTGGCCGGCCTGGTGGACCGGTTCGGCGCCCACCGGGTCAGCATCGAGCTGACCCACCACGGCCACCCGCTCGACGACGAGCGCAACGCGGCGCTGGCCGCGCTCGCGCCGCGCTTCGGGGTCGGCGTCGTCGCCACCACCGGGGCGCATTTCGCGGAGCCGTCGCGCGGCCGGCTGGCCATGGCGATGGGCGCGATCCGGGCGCGGGAGTCCCTGGACTCCGCCGCCGGTTGGCTTGCCCCGGTGGGGGGTTCGCACCTGCGGTCCGGCGAGGAGATGGCCCGGCTGTTCGCCTGGCACCCCGACGCGGTGCGCGCCGCGGCCGAACTCGGCGAGCGGTGCGCGTTCGGGCTGGCGCTGATCGCGCCGCAGCTGCCGCCGTTCGACGTCCCCGACGGGCACACCGAGGACAGCTGGCTGCGGCAGCTGACGATGACGGGTGCGCGCGACCGCTACGGACGTCCGGACAAAGCCCCGCGCGCGTACGCGCAGATCGAGCATGAGCTGAAAGTCATTGAGCAACTGACCTTTCCGGGCTACTTCCTGGTGGTGCACGACATCGCCCGGTTCTGCCGTGAGAACAACATCCTGTGCCAGGGCAGGGGATCGGCGGCCAACTCCGCGGTCTGTTATGCCCTGGGCGTCACCGCCGTCGATCCGGTGGCCAACGAGCTGTTGTTCGAGCGGTTCCTGTCACCCGCCCGCGACGGTCCGCCCGACATCGACATGGACATCGAGTCCGACCAGCGCGAGAAGGTCATCCAGTACGTCTACGACCGCTACGGCCGCGACTACGCCGCCCAGGTCGCCAACGTGATCACCTACCGCGGCCGGATCGCGGTGCGCGACATGGCCCGCGCCCTGGGCTTCTCGCAGGGGCAGCAGGACGCCTGGAGCAAGCAGCTCGCCCACTGGAACGGGCGGGCCGATTCGCCCGATGCCGAGGGCATCCCGCCGCAGGTGGTCGACCTGGCCAACCAGATCCGGAACCTGCCGCGCCACATGGGCATTCACTCCGGAGGCATGGTGATCTGCGACCGCCCGATCGCCGACGTGTGCCCGGTGGAGTGGGCGCGCATGGAGAACCGCAGCGTGCTGCAGTGGGACAAGGACGACTGCGCCGCAATCGGTTTGGTGAAGTTCGACCTGCTGGGGCTGGGCATGCTCTCCGCGCTGCACTACGCGATCGACCTGGTGGCCGAGCACAAGGGCATCGACGTCGACCTGGCCCGGCTCGACCTCTCCGAGCCCGCGGTGTACGAGATGCTGCAGCGCGCCGATTCCGTGGGCGTGTTCCAGGTGGAGTCACGCGCGCAGATGGCGACGCTGCCGCGGTTGAAGCCGCGCATCTTCTACGACCTGGTCGTCGAGGTCGCGCTGATCCGTCCGGGGCCCATCCAGGGCGGGTCGGTGCACCCCTACATCCGGCGGCGCAACGGGGTGGACCCGGTGGTCTACGACCACCCGTCGATGGAGCCGGCGCTGCGAAAGACGCTGGGGGTGCCGCTGTTTCAGGAACAGCTGATGCAGCTCGCCGTCGACTGCGCCGGCTTTTCCGCCGCCGAGGCCGACCAGTTGCGCCGCGCCATGGGCTCCAAGCGCTCGACCGAGCGCATGCGGCGGCTGCGCGGCCGGTTCTACGAGGGCATGCGCGCGCTGCACGGCGCCCCCGACGAGGTGATCGACCGGACCTACGAAAAGCTCGAGGCCTTCGCCAATTTCGGCTTCCCGGAAAGCCACGCGCTGAGCTTCGCGTCGCTGGTGTTCTACTCGTCGTGGTTCAAGCTGCACCACCCGGCGGCGTTCTGCGCGGCGCTGCTGCGCGCGCAGCCAATGGGCTTCTACTCGCCCCAGTCCCTGGTGGCCGACGCCCGCCGGCACGGCGTGACGGTGCACGGCCCCGACGTCAACGCCAGCCTGGCGCACGCCACGCTGGAAAACGCCGGACTCGAGGTCCGCCTGGGCCTGGGCGCCGTGCGCCACATCGGCGACGACCTCGCCGAGCGACTGGTCGACGAGCGAAAAGCCAACGGGCCCTTCACCTCCCTGCTGAACCTGACGGGCCGGCTGCAGCTGTCCGTGCCGCAGACCGAGGCGCTGGCGACGGCCGGAGCGCTGGGTTGTTTCGGCATGTCCCGGCGTGAGGGGCTGTGGGCGGCCGGGGCAGCCGCCACGCAACGGCCGGACCGGCTGCCCGGGGTCGGCTCGTCGTCGCACGTGCCGTCGTTGCCCGGCATGAGCGAGCTGGAACTGGCCGCCGCCGACGTGTGGGCCACCGGAGTCTCGCCCGACAGCTACCCGACGCAGTTCCTGCGGGAGGACCTGGACGCCATGGGGGTGGTGCCCGCCGACAAGCTGCTCGGCGTGCACGACGGCGACCGCGTGCTGATCGCCGGGGCGGTGACGCACCGGCAGCGGCCGGGAACGGCCCAGGGGGTGACGTTTCTCAACCTCGAGGACGAGACGGGGATGGTCAACGTGCTCTGCACGCCGGCGGTGTGGGCGCGCCACCGCAAGCTGGCGAACAGCGCACCGGCGCTGCTGGTCCGCGGGCAGGTCCAAAACGCCACCGGCGCCGTCACCGTCATCGCCGAGCGGTTGGGCCGCATTTCCTTAAGCGTTGGCTGTAAATCCCGTGACTTTCGCTGATTCCCCGCGCGAAATGTGCAAAATGTCAGCAACTCAACCTCGCATGGGGAGTCGATATGACATTCACGCTTGCCCGCCACGGCGCTGCGATATTGGGTTGTGCTGCCGCCGTTGTGTTTTCCCCCGGCCTCGCCAGCGCAGACCCTCCCGACCCACACCAGCCGGACATGACAAAGGGCTATTGCCCGGGCGGTCGCTGGGGGTGGGGCAATCTGGCGGTGTGCGACGGCGAGAAATACCCCGATGGGTCGTTCTGGCACCAGTGGATGAAAACCTGGATGGTGGGTCCGCAGTTCTACTTCGACTGCGTCGGCGGCGACGAACCCCTCCCGGGCCCACCGCCGCCCGGTGGTTGCAACGGGGCGATTCCCCCCGATCAGCCGCCGCCGCCCTGACGGGCGGCCGGGCCCGCCGAACGTGAAGCCATGGCGAAAAATCCGCCGGAAACTCGCCACAGTTTCACGTTCGGCGCGGGACGATAGTCTCGCCTGATGACCCTCAACCTCTCCGTCGACGAAGTCCTGACCACGACCCGCTCGGTCCGCAAGCGCCTCGACTTCGACAAGCCGGTCGGCCGCGACGTGTTGATGGAGTGCCTCGAACTCGCGCTGCAGGCGCCCACCGGATCCAACTCGCAGGGTTGGCAGTGGGTGTTCGTTGAGGACGCCGACAAGCGCAAGGCGCTCGGCGAGATCTACCTGTCCAAGGCCCGGGGCTACCTCAGCGCCCCGGCGGCCGAGTACGCCGAAGGCGACATCCGCGGCGAGCGGATGGGCAAGGTCCGCGACTCCGCCACCTACCTCGCCGAGCACATGCACGAGGCGCCCGTCCTGCTGATCCCGTGCATCGAGGGCCGCGAGGACCGGACGCCGCTGGGCGGCGTGTCCTTCTGGGCCTCCCTGTTTCCCGCGGTGTGGAGCTTCTGCCTGGCACTGAGGTCCCGCGGGCTGGGCACCTGCTGGACGACGCTGCACCTGCTCGGCGACGGCGAGCGGCAGGCCGCCGAGGTGCTCGGCATTCCGTTCGAGAAGTACAGCCAGGCCGGTCTGTTCCCCATCGCCTACACCAAGGGCACCGACTTCCGGCCCGCCAAGCGCCTGCCGGCCGAGCAGGTGACCCACTGGAACGGTTGGTAGTCGCTACTCAAGCGGCCACACCTCGACCACCCCGTGTGCGACAGCGCAGGGAGTTTGGCTCACCCGCTCGATCGCGCCGTCCAGGCTGTCGGCCTCCAGCACAGCGAACCCTGCGATCGGCAGCGCCGACCGCAGGTAGGCCCCGGGCTCGACCTGCACGCCGGCCGCGTCGGCGTTGCGCACGCGAACCGGTTGGCCGGCGATCCCGATGAGCGCGCCGGCCACGCGCAGTTCGTCGTCGCGGGCATGCGCTG
This sequence comes from Mycobacterium sp. Marseille-P9652, assembly GCF_902652685.1. Lineage (GTDB taxonomy): Bacteria > Actinomycetota > Actinomycetes > Mycobacteriales > Mycobacteriaceae > Mycobacterium. Next base: position 10,166 of record NZ_CACRUY010000075.1, on the reverse strand, counting down.
CCCGCTTGCGGTCGTCGCTCAGGCGGTCGTAGCCCGCTTCGTCCCCGTAACCGATCGTGATGAATGTCGCCATGAAGGTACTGACCCAGGCGGCGCCCGGAACTAACCGAGCTACACGCCCCCGGGATAGCCGTGCTGGCGCCACGCCTCGTACACGGCGATCGCGGCGGCATTCGACAGGTTCAGCGAGCGCCGGCCCGCCAGCATCGGGATGCGCACCTGGCGCGTGACGCGCGGGTCGGCCAGCGTGGCGGCGTCCAGGCCATCGGGCTCCGGGCCGAACATCAGCACGTCGCCGGCCCGATACGCGACGTCGGCGAACGGCGTCGTCGCATGCGAGGTGAACGCGAACACCCGCGCCGACGGCAGGGCCTCCCACGCGGCCGCCAGCGACGGATGCACGGTCACCGACGCGAGGTCGTGATAGTCCAGCCCGGCCCGCCGCAGCTGCGGTTCGGACAGGTCGAATCCCAGCGGCTCCACCAAATGCAGCTCACAGCCGGTGGCCGCCGCCGTCCGAATGGCATTGCCGGTATTCGGGGGGATGCGCGGGGAGTAGAACAGCAGCCGGAACACCCGCCGATCATGACAAAGCCGTCCCCGAAAGTGTTTGCCGGCGTTACCCGGCGGCACCGGCGACAACCCCGGTGCTCAGTGCGAATCTGGTGACCTGGACGTTGGGCTGTCATACTCGTCAAATTGCCACGTATACGGCTCACGCCTATTCGCGCGCGGCGGGTGGAAATAAAGCAGGAAGTTTCATGAGGCTCTCGTTCGTTTCGATGCTGAATCCATGCGTGCCGGCCGGTTGCCCGGCCGTGGACGCATGACCATGTTCGACCGCCCGGCCCACGCGGTCGAGGCGGCTGAAGTCGCCGACGCCCGCGCCCCCGAGCCGGTGCGGGGCAGGCGCCCCCCGGCGTGGTCGCCGAGCAACTGGCCCGTCCGCTGGAAGGTCCTGGCGATCGTGCTGGTCCCCCTGGTCCTCGCGACGACCTTCGGCGCGCTGCGCGTCCAGGGCGCGATGGCGAATGCCGCCGGCCTGCGCCTCGCCGCGGCCCGCGCCGACGTCCTGCCGGCGATCACCAAGTACATGTCCGCGCTGGACGTCGCCCTGCTGGCCGGCTCGACCGACCGCGACGTCGACGGCGCGAAGAAGAACTACCAGGCCCGCAAGCACGAGCTGCAGCAGCGGCTGGATGACACCGACGTCACCCCCGACGTCCGGTCCGGCGTCAACACGCTGCTGAGCGGCGGGCAGGCGCTGCTGGACAAGGTGGCCGACAACAGCATCGGGCTACGCGACCGGGTGACCACCTACGCGCCGATCCTGCTGACGGCCGAGGACGTGGTCAACGCATCGGTGCAGGTCGACGACGAGAAGGTGCGCGCGCAGGCGCAGGGCCTGAGCCGGGCGGTCGGGGCGCGCGGCCAGATGACGATGCAAAAGATCCTGGTGACCCGCGGCGCCGACCTCCCCGAGCCGCAGCTGCGCACCTCGATGATCACGCTGGCGGGCACCGAGCCGTCGACGCTCTTCGGCATGAGCGAGGTCCTCGGGGCCGGTTCCCCCGAGGCCAAGACGCTGCAGCAGCAGATGGTGACCCGGATGGCCCTCATGTCCGACCCCGCCACGCCGCTGGTCGACAACGCGGACCTATTGCGCTCGATCCAGACCACCGACGACATCGCCGACAAGATCGTCCAGGACGCCACGGCGTCGGTGACCAAGTCGGTGCACGTGCAGGCGAACGACCGGCGCGACGCCGCGATCGTCGACGCCGCCGTGGTGCTGGCCGCGATCGTGGTCGCGCTGATCATCGTCCTGCTGGTGGCCCGCGCGCTCGTCCGGCCGCTGCGCGTGCTGCGCGACGGTGCTCTGCAGGTCGCCCACACCGACCTCGAGGAGGAGGTGGCGCGGGTGAAGGCCGGCGGGGCCACTCCCATCCCCGAGCCGCTGCCGGTGTACACCACCGAGGAGATCGGCCAGGTCGCCCACGCGGTCGACGAGCTGCACACGCAGGCCCTGCAGCTCGCCGGCGACGAGGCACGGCTGCGTTTGCTGGTCAACGACATGTTCGAGACCATGTCCCGGCGCAGCCGCTCCCTGGTCGACCAGCAGCTCCAGCTGATCGACCGGCTGGAGCGCAACGAGGAGGACCCCGAACGCCTCGACAGCCTGTTCCGGCTGGATCACCTGGCGGCCCGGCTGCGCCGCAACAGCGCCAACCTGCTGGTGCTGGCCGGCGCGCAGCTCGCGCGCGACCAGCGCGAGCCGGTGCCGCTGGCGACGGTGATCAACGCCGCCGTGTCCGAGGTCGAGGACTACCGCCGGGTCGAGGTTGTGGCGCTGCCCGACTGCGCCCTGGTCGGCGCGGCGGCCGGCGGCGTCATCCACCTGTTCGCCGAGCTCATCGACAACGCCTTGCGGTGCTCGCCGCCGTCCACGACCGTCCGGGTGGCCGCGTCGCGCGGCGGTGACGGGGGAGTGCTGCTGCGCGTCTCGGACCAGGGGCTGGGGATGAACGACGCCGACCGGCGCATCGCCAACATGCGGCTGCAGGCAGGCGGTCCCGACCCTGCGGGATCCGCTCCCGAGCCCACCCCCGACAACGCCCGCCACATGGGCCTGTTCGTGGTGGGCAGGATCGCCGCCCGCCACGGCATCCGGGTCGGGCTGCGGGGCCCGGCGCCCCACGAGGCCGGGACCGGGACGACCGCCGAGGTCTACCTGCCGTCGACCGTCCTCGAGGGTGGCGAGCCGGCCCCGGCGCCGGAGCCGCCGGCCGTCCGGACGGCCGTGGCGCCGCGGACGAGCGCACCCTCCGCGCCCCCGGTCGCCGCCGCCGAGGAGCCCGAGCCGGCCGACCAGAACGGCTCGGCGCGCCCGGCCCCGCCCGTCACGCTGCTGCCGCGCCGCAACCCGGGGTCCAGCGGGATCACCGAAGTCCCTGAGCCGCAAGCCGACCCGCAGCCCGCCCGCGAGCGCCGGGAGCTCCCCACCCCTTGGTGGGAGAGCGGGCAGCAGGCCGCCGCGACGCCCGAACCCAAGCAGTCCGTGTCGGACACGTCGGCGTTCTTTTCCGCGCGCTCGCGCAGCACCGACGCGCCGCCGCCGGCGAAGCCCCTAGAGCCCGCGATCCCGGAGGCCCCGAAGAGTTCCGCCGCCCCAGGCGGCCCGGCCGATGAGGACGTGATCTACCGGCGGATGCTCTCGGAGATGCTGGGCGACCCGCACGACCTGGTCAACAGCCCCGACCTGGACTGGCAGTCGGTGTGGGACCGCGGCTGGTCGCTGGCCGCCGAGGCCGAGGACAAGCCCGTCGAGTCGCACACCGCCGACCACGGGCTGCCGGTCCGCACCCCGGGCGCCCGGCTGGTGCCCGGCGCGGCTGGCCCCGAGCCGGACGAAGCCGACGACTCCGACGACGAGCAGGCGGCCAACGGACGCCACCCCCAACACGCGGCCGCCTCGGCACCGCTGTCCCGCGACCCGGAGGCCGTGCGCGCCTCGATCAGCAGCCATTTCGGCGGCGTCCGCACGGGCCGCTCGCACGCCCGTGAACAGGAACAGGAATGACGGCACCCGGCGAATCTCTGGACTGGCTGGTGACGAGGTTCGCCCGCGAGGTTCCGGGCGTGGCGCACGCGTTGCTGGTGTCGGTCGACGGCCTGCCGATCGCCGCGAGCGAGCATCTGCCGCGGGAGCGCGCCGACCAGCTCGCCGCGGTGGCGTCCGGCCTGGCGAGCCTGGCGTCCGGCGCCGCGCAGCTGTTCGAGGGCGGGCAGGTGCTGCAGTCCGTGGTCGAAATGCAGAACGGCTACCTGCTGCTGATGCGGGTCGGTGACGGCTCGCACCTGGCCACGCTGGCGGCCACGTCCTGCGACATCGGTCAGATCGGGTACGAGATGGCTATTCTGGTCGAGCGGGTGGGCGGCGTGGTGCAGTCCGCGCGCCGGTCGACCGTACGGTGAGCCCCGGATGGACGAACGCGAGCCCTGGCCGCCCAGACGCGAGGCGAGCCTCGTCCGGCCGTACACCCTGACCGCGGGCCGCACCGACACCAACGTCGACCTCCCGCTCGAGGCGCCGGTCCAGGCCCTGGAGGCCGGGCTGGCGCACCGGTGGCCGGCGGACGACCCGAGAGGCAGGATCATCGGACTGTGCGTGGACAGCCCGTCGGTCGCGGAAATCTCGGCCCGGCTGGATTTGCCGGTCGGCGTCGCGCGCGTCCTGGTCGGAGATCTGGTGCTCTCCGGTTACCTTCGGGTGCATAGGACTTTGACCGAGCGGTCCACCCGGGACGAGCGCTACGAACTGATAGGAAGGACACTGCGTGGCTTACGAGCACTCTGAGGGGGGCGCCCACGCGTCGACGAAGATCGTCGTCGCGGGCGGCTTCGGTGCCGGAAAGACCACGTTCGTGGGGGCGGTCTCGGAGATCATGCCGCTGCGCACCGAGGCGATGCTGACCGATGCCTCGGCCGGCGTCGACGCGCTCGAGGCCACCCCGGACAAGCGGACGACCACGGTCGCGATGGACTTCGGCCGGATCACCCTGGACGAGGAGCTGGTGCTCTACCTGTTCGGCACCCCCGGTCAGCGCCGGTTCTGGTTCATGTGGGACGACCTGATCCGCGGCGCGATCGGCGCGATCATCCTGGTCGACTGCCGGCGCCTGCAGGACAGCTTCGCCGCGGTCGACTTCTTCGAGCACCGCAACCTGCCGTTTCTGGTGGCGGTCAACGAGTTCGACGGCGCGCCGCGCTACCCCGTCGCCGAGGTGCGCGAGGCGCTGGCCCTGCCCGCGCACATCCCGGTGATCTCGGTCGACGCCCGCGACCGCCGATCGGCGCGCGACGCGCTGATCGCGGTCAGCGAGTACGCGCTGCAGAGCCTGGCGGCGAGCTGACCGAGCGGTGGGCCGACCGTGCGTTTGAGGGCCACGACTTCTCCGAGCATGACCTCAGCCGGCTGAGCACCGAGCGGGTCGTCTTCACCGGCTGCGACTTCCGCGGCGCCACCCTGGCCGAGTCCGAGCACCGCGGGTCGGCGTTCCGCAACTGCACGTTCGAGCGGACGCTGCTGTGGCACAGCTCCTTTGCACAGTGCAGCATGCTCGGGTCGGTGTTCGTGGCCTGCCGGCTGCGGCCCATCACCTTCGACGAGGTCGACTTCACGCTGGCCGTGCTCGGCGGCAACGACCTGCGGGGCGTCGACCTCAGCGGCTGCCGGCTTCGGGAGGCCGGCCTGGTTGAGGCGGACCTGCGCAAGGCCGTGCTGCGCGGCGCCGATCTCGCCGGTGCCCGCACCGCCGGCGCCCGGCTGGACGGCGCCGACCTGCGCGGCGCCACCGTCGACCCGTCTCTGTGGCAGACGGCGTCGCTCACGGGCGCGCGGGTCGACATCGGGCAGGCGGTCGCCTTCGCGCAGGCGCACGGCATCCGCGTGGAGTAGGCCGGTCAGCGCTTCAGCCGGATGCGCCACCGCACGATGACGGAGTAGACGACCGACAGCACCGCGAGCATCCCCATGTCGAACAGCCACGTGGCGGGCGTGTGCTTCCAGTGGCTGTCCTTCGGGCTCAGCGTGCCCGGGACCAGCTTCGCCAGGTCCACCGTGGACGCCGACGCGGCATACCCCCAGCGCGACGGCACCAGCCACGACAGCTGGTCGAGGAACACGCGGCCGGTGATGGGCACCATGCCGCCGCCCAGCACCAACTGCAGCATCAGCGACACCACCAGCAGCGGCATGATCTGCTCGTTCGAGCGGGCGAGCGACGACAGCAGCAACCCGAGGATGGCCGACGCCACGCAGGTCGCCGCGACGGTGAGGAACAGCTCCAGGCTGGCCGCGTACCGGGACGACCCGAACAGCAGAGCCGGCTGGCTGGGCAGGCCCTTGCCGATCAGCACGATGGCGGTCGCGATCGCCGCCTGCACGATCGCGAACACGCAGAAGACGGCGATCTTGGCCGTCAGGTACGCCCCCGGCGACAACCCCACCGCCTGTTCGCGGCGGAAGATGGCCCGCTCGCCGATCAGGTCGCGGATCGTCAGGGCCGTCCCCATGAAGACCGCGGCGATGGACAGCAGGGTCAGGATCTGCGCGGCCTCGTCGGGCGTCTCGCTGGTCGGCGCTGCGACGCCGAAGCCGGTGTTGCCCGGGACGGTCAGCGACAGCGCACCCAGGATGAACGGCAGCAGCGCCAGGAACGCGAAGTAGGCGCGGTCGGACACCACCAGGCGGACCTGCCGGCGGGTGATCGTCGAGAACTGCCGGCGCAGGCTGGTGTGGGCGGGGGTGCCCAGGTCGCCCGGCGCCTCCTTCGGCGGGGGCGGCGGTTGGTTTTGGGCCAGAAACCGGCGGTTGGCCTCGTCGGGGTCGGCGCCCACCTTGGCGAAGATCTGCGCCCAATTGGTGGTCCCCATGGCGTCGCCGATCTCACCCGGGGCGCCCAGGAACGCCGTCTTGCCGCCCGGCGCCATCAGCAGCACCTGGTCGCACACGTCGAGATAGGTGAGCGAGTGGGTAACCACCAATACCACCCGGCCCGCGTCGGCGAGCTGGCGCAGCATGGTCATGACCTGCAGGTCGAGCGCGGGATCAAGGCCCGAGGTCGGCTCATCGAGGATCAGCAGCGACGGCCCGGTCAGCAGCTCGAGCGCGACCGAGGCGCGCTTGCGTTGGCCGCCCGAGAGCTTGTCGACGCGGGTGTCGGCGTGCTGGGACATCCCCAGCTCGTCGAGGACCTGCGCGACGACCTGGGCGCGGTCGGCCTTGCTGGTGTCCGGCGGCAGCCGCAGTTCGGCCGCGTAGCCGAGCGCCTGGTTGACCGTGAGCTGGCGGTGCACGACGTCGTCCTGGGGGACCATGCCGATCCGGGAGCGCAGCGACGCGTACTCGGTGTGGATGTTGTGTCCCTCGAACGTGACCGTGCCCGACGTCGGGGTGGCGTACCCGGCGATGAGCCGCGACAGCGTGGTCTTGCCGGCGCCGGACCCGCCGATGATGGCGGTGAGCGTTCCGGGGCGCGCTGTCAGCGAGACCCGCTCGAGCAGGTTCTTGCCGTCGATGGTGAAGTCGACCTCACGCACCTCGAGGCCGCCGGTCCGGGTGGCCGCCTCCCCGCGCCGCACCAGCGCACCGCCGGTGAACACGAGGTCGACGTTGCCGATCGTCACCACGTCGCCCTCGGCGAGCACCGCCGACCCGACCCTGATGCCGTTGACGAACGTCCCGTTGATGCTCTGCGCATCGCGGATCTCGGTCCCGATCGGCGTCGGGGTCAGAAACGCGTGATGACGCGACGCCAGCACGTCGTGGATCACGATGTCGTTGTCGAGCGCACGACCGATCCAGGCCGACTTGGTCACCGGCGCCCGCAGTTCGTCGTCCCCGGGCGTCTTGACCCGCGTGGTCGGGAACTCGGTGACCGCCCCGGTCACCCCGATCTCGGTGGGCGGACTCTGCTCCGGCGCCCGCACGGCGCCGCTCTGGCCCGTGGCCGGTGGGGCGACGGGGAAGACGGTCGTGCGCTGGGTGTCCTTCGGCCGGGGCAACCGCGGTCGCGGCCGGGCGGGCGGCGTGCCGGGCCGCGGCGGTTGCCGCGGAGGGCGAGCGAACGGGCCGGAGCCGCCGGGGGGACGCGGCGGCGGCGCGATCACCGGGATGTTCTCCGTCGTCGGCGGCAGCATGCCCACGGTCCCGGAGTGGTGGCCGACCTCGAAGGTGAGCCGCGGGCCGTCGGGCTTGCCGATGTTGACCGACTGGCCGTCCTGGATGTCGACCGCCTGCGCCCGCTGCCCGTTGACGAACATCCCGTTCATCGAGTTGTTGTCGATCGCGACCCATCGGCCCTGGTCGAACCGCAACAGCACGTGCGCGCGGGCGACGAGCGGGTGGGCCACGCGCAGGTCGGCGCGCACGTCGCTCCCGACCACGATGTCGCGGCCCGCCGCGAAGCTGCTCTGCGATCGGCCCGAGCGGACCGTCAGCACGGGCCGGTTCATCAGTTGTGCCGCTTGAGCCGGATCTTCCACCACACGATCGCGCTGTACACGACGGACAAGACGCCGAGCATGGCCATGTCGAACAGCCAGGCGCTGGCCTTATGGTCCCAGTGCTGGTCCTTGGGGTCGGTCGGCCCGGGGATCAGCCGGTGGGCGTCGATCGTCGACGCCGACGCGGCGAAGCCCCATCGGGCGGGGGTGGCCCACGACAACTGGTCGAGGACCATCCGGTCGGTCACCCAGATCATGCCGCCCGAGAAGACCAGCTGCGACATGATCGACACGACGAGCATCGGCATGATCTGGTCCTGCGAGTTCGCCAGCGCCGACAGCGCCATGCCCAGCAGCGCCGAGGCCACACAGGTGGCGGCGACGGTCACGAACAGCTCGAACCTGACGTCACCGAGAAGCACCGGGCCGGACAGCGGCTTGCCCCAGCCGATCACCGAGATGGTGGTGGCGATCGCCGCCTGGACGATCGCGAACGCGGAGAACACAACGATTTTGGCGCCCATGTAGGCCGCCGTCGACAGGCCGACCGCCTGTTCGCGCTTGAAGATCGGGCGTTCGCCGATCAGGTCTCGGATCGTCAGCGCGGTGCCCATGAAGACCGCGCCCACGTTGAGCATGACGAGGATCTGGTCGGGCTGGGCCGGATTGTTGCCCAACGGATCCGACATGCCGTACCCGCTCTTGCCGCGGACGGTCAGCGTCAGGACGCCGATCAGGAACGGGAGCAGCGCCAGGAAGACGGTGTAACCGCGGTCGGAGACCACCAGTCGGATCTGACGGCGCGCCACCGTGGAGAACTGGCGCAGCACGTCGGCGTGGACGGGTTCGCCCAGGTCGGCCGCCGGGCTGTGTTCGGCCGGCGGCTGAGTCTGGCGCTGCTCGGCCAGGAAGCGGCGGTTGGCCTCGTCGGGGTCGGCGCCCACCTTGGCGAAGATGTCGGCCCAGTTGGTGGTCCCCATCGCCGCGCCGATCTGGCTGGGCGGCCCGAGGAACGCCGTCTTCCCGCCGGGCGCAACCAGCAGCAGCTGGTCGCAGACGTCCAGGTAGGACACCGAGTGGGTCACGATCAGCACCACGCGGCCGGCGTCGGCGAGCTGGCGCAGCATCATCATCACCTGGCGGTCCAGCGCGGGGTCGAGGCCGGTGGTGGGCTCGTCGAGGATCAGCAGCGACGGGCCGGTGAGCAGCTCGAGCGCGACCGAGGCGCGCTTGCGCTGGCCGCCGGACAGCTTGTCGACGCGGGTGTCGGCGTGCTTGGTGAGCTCGAGTTCCTCGAGGACCTGGGCGACGACCTGCGCGCGGTCGGCTTTGCTGGTGTCGGGCGGGAGCCGCAATTCGGCCGCGTAATTGAGGGCCTGGTTGACGGTCAGCTGGCGGTGCACGACGTCGTCCTGGGGGACCATGCCGATCCGGGAGCGCAGCGACGCGTACTCGGTGTGGATGTTGTGGCCCTCGAAGGTGACCGAACCGGACGTCGGGCTGGTGTATCCGGCGATCAGCCGCGACAGCGTGGTCTTACCGGCGCCCGACCCGCCGATGATGGCGGTCAGCGTCCCGGGGCGGGCGGTCAGCGAGATGTGGTCGAGCAGCTGCTTTTTGCCCTGGTCGACGGTGTAGCACACCGAGTTCACTTCGAGGCCGCCGGTGCGCGTCGCCGCCTCGGTGCGACGGACGAGGGTGTCGCGGGTGAACACCAGGTCGACGTTGCCGATGGTGACCACGTCGCCCTCGGTCAGCACCGCGGACCCCACCCGGACGCCGTTGACGAATGTCCCGTTGACGCTGTGCGCGTCGCGGATCTCGGTGCCGAGCGGTGTCTGGGTCAAGAACGCGTGATGGCGTGAAGCCAGGACGTCCTGGATGACGATGTCGTTGTCGGTGGAACGGCCGATGGTCTGCGCCCCGGACGGTTTGGGCATGGCGCCCGACCGGGAGGGCAGCAGCGCGTTGAACATCTTGGTCGCCAGGTTGCCCACCTCGGGCGGCTTGGCGAGGCTGGGCGACATCTCCGTATGCGGCGACGCAGACGACATGTTCGGGTGCGGCGCGTAATTGGGCGCCGGTCCCGGATAGGTGGGCCGCCCGTGGGCGGCCGGCGGATACAGCGACTGGTTGGGGGGAGGGGCCGGCGGCTGGGG
>NZ_CACRUY010000074.1 GCF_902652685.1 Mycobacterium sp. Marseille-P9652 | reverse complement strand
GCCGACGTGGTCGTGATCGGCGCGGGCACGGCCGGCTACAACGCCGCCCGGGTGGCCGCCGGGATGGGCGCGTCGGTCATGGTCTTCGACGTCAACATCAACAAGCTCCGGCTGCTCGACGCGGAGTTCGGCGGGCACGTCAGCACCCGCTACTCGTCGGTGCTGGAGCTGTCGGGCGCCCTGAAGCGCGCCGACCTGGTGATCGGTGCGGTGCTGGTGCCCGGCGCCAAGGCCCCGACGCTGGTCCCCAATTCGCTTGTCGCGCAGATGAAGAGCGGTGCCGTGCTGGTCGACGTCTCCATCGACCAGGGTGGCTGCTTCGAGGATTCGCGCCCGACCACCCACGACCGCCCGACGTTCGCCGTGCACGACACCCTGTTCTACTGCGTGGCGAACATGCCCAGCGCGGTGCCCAAGACCTCCACCGTCGCGCTGACCAACGCCACCATGCCGTACGTGCTCCGCATCGCCGACCACGGGTGGGTTGCCGCGTGCCGGTCGGATCCCGCTCTGGCGAAGGGACTTTCGACGCACGACGGGGCGCTGCTGTGCGAGCGGGTGGCCGCCGACCTCGGTTTGCCGTTCACCGACCCGGCGAGCGTATTGGCCTGAGGATCAACCGGTTCCGGTCAGCCACGGCAGGACCGCGCGGGTGACCTCGGCGATGAGCGCCGGCAGCGGCGCGGCGACGGGGTTCGCCGACGCCGAGCGCGTCATCAGCGCCAGCAGCACCCGCCGCCCGTCGGGGCCGTAGGCGATGCCGACGTCGTTGGTGCTGCCGTAGGCGCCGGAGCCGGTCTTGTCCGCGGTCGTCCACCCGGGCGGCAGGCCGGCGCGCATGGTCGACGTGACGTTGGCGCGCATCCAATCCTCCAGCTGCCGGCGCTGCGCCTCACCGAGAACGGTTGCGGTGAGCAGGCTTTGAATCCCCTCCCCCAGCGCCCGCGGCGTGCTGGTGTCGCGCGGATCACCGGGTGTCGCGGTGTTGAGATCGGTCTCCCAGCGGTCGAGCCGGGTGCGGTCGTCGCCGATCGAGCGCGCGAACTCGGTGACGGCCGACGGCCCGCCGATGGTCTGCAGCAGCAGGTTGGCGGCGGCATTGTCGCTGCGCTGCAACGCCGCCGCGCACAGCTCGGCCAGCGCCATGGTGCCGCCGGCCCGCGACTCGGTCACCGGGGAGTTGGGCAGGAGCTTCGCCGGGTCGATGACCACGGGCTGCCGCAGGTCCACGTCGCCGCGCTGCGCCAGTTGCAGCACCCGGGCGACGGCGTAGGCCTTGAACGTCGAGCACATCGCGAACGGGTCGCCGTCGCGGTGCGCCACCGCCCGTCCCGTCGCCGCGTCCGCGGCGAAAACCCCCACCTGGGCGTCGTACTCACGCTCCAGCCGGTCGAGCCGGTCGTAGACGGCGGCGGAGTCGGCCCCGGGAGCCGGCCGCGCCGGGGCGGTCCCGCACGCGGCCAAAGCGGGCGCCGCCACGGCCACCGACAGCAGCCGCCGGCGCGACACCGCCGGCACGGGCGCTAGACGCCGAGGCCGGCGACGATGTCGGCCGCCGGCCCGGTCTTGGCCTGGCGGAACGCCGTCCCCGCCCACAGGGTCATCCCGTTCGGGTCCTCGACGGCGGCCGCCGCCTCGCGGATCGGCAACGTCATCTGGTTGACCTCGGGGTAGCCGAGCGGGGCCACGGTGTCGAGCATGCGGATGAACTCGTTCTCCAGGCCGCGGGCGTACCGTCCCGAGAAGGCGCGCGACACGATGGTCTTGTTGAACAGCTGGTTCTTCATGGCGGTGCGGTGCGCGGGGTTGGTGCCCGCCTCGTCGGACAGCAGCAGCGCGGTGCCGACCTGCGCGGCCACGGCGCCCCGGCGCAGCACGCCCTCGACGTCCTCGGCGGTGCCGAGGCCGCCGGCCGCGATGATCGGGACGTCGCGGTGGGTGCGGTGGATGCGGTCGATCAGGTCGTGCAGCGACTCGGTGCCAGGGTCCATGTCGGGGGCGAAGGTGCCGCGGTGCCCGCCGGCGTCGGGCCCCTGCACCACCAGGCTGTCGGCGCCGGCGGCGATGGCCACCCCGGCTTCGTACGCCGACGTGACCGTGATCATCACCAGCAGGCCGAGCGCGCCCAGCCGCGCGATGACATCGGGCGACGGCACGCCGAAGGTGAACGACACCAGCTCCGGGCGCAGGTCGGCGACCACCTCGAGCTTGCGCTGCCAGTCGTCGTCGTCGCCGAACTCCGGACGGCCCACCTGGACCTGGTAGTAGTCGGCGATCTCCTCGAGTTCGTCGGCGTAGTAGTCCAGCGCCACCCAGTCCGCGACGCTGGGCTGCGGCACGAACAGGTTCACCCCGAGCGGTCCGGTGGTGGCCGCGCGGGCCGCCGTGATGTCCTCGGCGAACTCCTCGGCGCTGACGTACCCGCCCGCGATGAACCCGAGCCCGCCCGCATTGGACACCGCCGCGGCCAGCGCCGGGGTGCCCGGACCGCCGGCCATCGGCGCGCCGACGATGGGCACCGCGATGTCCCAGAAGCCGAGTACCATGCGGGCTAGTTCGCTGACGGCGAGCGCCGGAACGGCGCGAGTGTGGAAGCGGACATGCGGGTTAAGATACCATCGCCCGAAGTTGTTGGGGCAGTGATCGTTTCGAGGCATACGGGCCCAGGACCGCGGCGCCGTAACGCTGGCCCAGCAACCGGTGGGCCACCGCGTTGACCTCGTCGACGGTCACCTCGTCGATCCGCCGCAGGCTCTCCTCGATGCTGCGCTGCCTGCCGTAGTTCAGCTCGTTGCGGCCCAGCCGGCTCATCCGGGAGCTGGAGTCCTCGAGCCCGAGGACCAGCCCGCCGCGCAACGAGCCCTTGGCGATGCGGCACTCGGCCTCCGAGATGCCGTCGCGCGCCACCGATTCGAGGACATCGGCGGTCACCTGCATCACCTCGGCGAAGCGCTCGGGCAGGCACGCGGCGTACACCGACAGCGCGCCGCTGTCGGCGAAGGTGTCCAGCGCGGAGTAGATCGAGTAGGCCAGGCCGCGGGACTCGCGAACCTCCTGGAACAGCCGGGAGCTCAGCCCCCCGCCGAGCGCGGTGTGCAACACCGACAGGGCCCAGCGGTGCTCCCAGGTGCGTCCCGGCGTGCGGACACCCAGCGACACGTGCGTCTGCTCGGAGTCGCGGTTGCCGAGCGTCAGCCCCGGGCGCCCCGGCACCCGTCCGGCGCCCTTGCGCGGGGCCACCGGCTGCCGTCCGCGCACCAAGTGCGGGCGGAAGTGCTCGCGCACCAGCGCGACCACCTCGGCGTGGTCGACGTTGCCGGCCACCGCGACGACCATCCGCTCGGGGGTGTAGCGCCGCACGTGGAACGAGTGCAGCTGGGTGCGCGTCATCGCCGACACCGACCGCACGCTGCCGATCACCGGGCGGCCCACCGGGTGGTCGCCGAACAGCGCGGCCAGGAACAGGTCCCCCAGCGCGTCCTCGGGGTCGTCGTCGCGCATGGCGATCTCCTCGAGGACGACGTCGCGCTCCAGCTCGACGTCCTCGGCCGCGCAGCGCCCGTTGAGCACGACGTCGGCGACGAGGTCGACGGCCAGCGCGAGGTCGGCGTCGAGCACGTGCGCGTAGTAGCACGTGTGTTCCTTGGCGGTGAAGGCGTTGAGCTCGCCGCCGACGGCGTCCATCGCCTGGGCGATGTCCACGGCGGTGCGGGTCGGGGTCGCCTTGAACAGCAGGTGCTCCAGGAAGTGCGCGGCCCCGGCCACGGTCGCGCCCTCGTCACGCGACCCGACATTGACCCAGACGCCGACCGACGCCGAGCGCACCGCAGGGAGGTGTTCGGTGACCACCCGCAGGCCGCCCGGCAGGGTGGTGCGCCGAATGCCCTTCTGCTCCGAGTTAACCTCGGCCATCTGCTTGCCGCGGCGCAGCGCCGCGGCGCGGTCAGCTGCTGGCGGTCGCGGCATCGGCCGGCGCTGCGGAGTCGGCGGCTCCCGCGTCTGGGGCGCCGCCGGCCGATTCGGCCGAACCCTCTTCGGCCACCAGGACCAGCGAGATCTTGCCCCGCTTGTCGATGTCGGCGATCTCGACCCGCAGCTTGTCGCCGACGTTCACCACGTCCTCGACCTTCGCGATCCGCTTGCCCTTGCCCAGCTTCGAGATGTGGACCAGGCCGTCGCGACCCGGCAGCAGCGAGACGAAGGCGCCGAAATCCGTTGTCTTGACGACGGTTCCGAGGAACCGCTCGCCGACCGTCGGCAACTGCGGGTTCGCGATCGCGTTGATCCGGTCGATCGCGGCCTGCGCCGAGGGACCGTCGGTGGCGCCGACGAACACGGTGCCGTCGTCCTCGATGGAGATCTGGGCGCCGGTTTCCTCGGTGATCGCGTTGATCACCTTGCCCTTGGGCCCGATGACCTCGCCGATCTTGTCCACCGGGACACGGATCGTGGTGACGCGGGGCGCGTACGGGCTCATCTCGTCGGGGCCGTCGATGGCCTCGGCCATGACCTCGAGGATGGTCAGCCGGGCGTCCTTGGCCTGCTCGAGCGCGCCCGCCAGCACCTGCGACGGAATCCCGTCGAGCTTGGTGTCCAGCTGCAAAGCGGTGACGAAGTCCTTGGTGCCCGCGCACTTGAAGTCCATGTCGCCGAACGCGTCCTCGGCGCCCAGGATGTCGGTGAGGGTGACGAAGCGGCGTTCGGTTCCGCCGCCCTCCACCTCGACGTCGTCGGACACCAGACCCATCGCGATGCCCGCCACCGGCGCCTTGAGCGGCACGCCGGCGTTGAGCAGCGCAAGCGTGGACGCGCACACCGAACCCATGGACGTCGAGCCGTTGGAGCCGAGCGCCTCGGACACCTGCCGGATGGCGTAGGGGAACTCCTCGACGGTGGGTAGCACCGGGATGAGGGCACGCTCGGCCAGCGCGCCGTGCCCGATCTCGCGCCGCTTGGGCGAGCCGACGCGACCGGTCTCACCGGTCGAGTACGGCGGGAAGTTGTAGTGGTGCATGTAGCGCTTGGACGTCTCGGGCCCCAGCGAGTCGATCTGCTGGGCCATCTTCATCATGTCCAGGGTGGTGATGCCCAGGATCTGGGTCTCGCCGCGCTCGAAGAGCGCGCTGCCGTGCGCCCGCGGGACGACGGCCACCTCGGCGCTCAGCGCCCGGATGTCGGTGATGCCGCGGCCGTCGATGCGGAAGTGGTCGGTGAGGATGCGCTGGCGGACCAGCTTCTTGGTCAGCGAGCGGAACGCAGCGCTGACCTCCTTCTCGCGGCCCGCGTAGGTCCCGGATTCGCCGGCCAGCCGCGCGACCACCTCGGCCTTGAGCTCGTCGGTGCGCGCGTCGCGCTCGGCCTTGCCGCCGATGGTCAGCGCCTTGGCCAGCTCGTCGGTGGCCACCGAGGCGACCGAGTAGTAGACGTCGTCCTGGTAGTCCGGGAACGTCGGGAACTCGCCGACGGGCTTGGCGGCCGCGTCGGCCAGCTCCTGCTGGGCGGTGCACAGCGCGGCGATGAACGGCTTCGCGGCCTCCAGGCCTTGCGCCACAACGCTTTCCGTCGGCGCCTGGGCGCCGCCGTCGACCAGCTCGATGACCTTCTCGGTGGCCTCCGCCTCGACCATCATGATCGCCACGTCTTTTGCGTCACCCTCGCCGACTATCCGGCCCGCGACCACCATGTCGAACACGGCGCGCTCGAGCTGCTCGACGGTCGGGAACGCGACCCAGGTGCCGTCGATCAGCGCGACCCGCACGCCCCCGATGGGACCCGAGAACGGCAGCCCGCTCAGCTGGGTGGACGCCGAGGCGGCGTTGATCGCCAGCACGTCGTACAGGTCGTTGGGGTCCAGGCTCAGGATCGTGACGACGACCTGGATCTCGTTGCGCAGCCCGGAGACGAACGACGGGCGCAGCGGGCGGTCGATGAGCCGGCAGGTCAGGATGGCGTCGGTCGAGGGACGGCCCTCGCGGCGGAAGAACGAACCGGGGATGCGGCCCGCGGCGTACATCCGCTCCTCGACGTCCACGGTCAGCGGGAAGAAGTCGAAGTGCTCCTTCGGGCTCTTGCTGGCGGTGGTCGCCGACAGCAGCATGTTCTCGTCGTCGAGGTAGGCGACCACGGAACCCGCGGCCTGCTGGGCCAGCCGGCCCGTCTCGAAACGCACGGTGCGGGTGCCGAAGCTCCCGTTGTCGATGGTGGCGGTCGACTCGAACACGCCTTCGTCAATTTCAGCTACAGACATTGGTGTCCGTATGGCCTCTCTGGGTATTCAGCTATTTCGCGCGCCTTTACGCGACCCGGAGAGCAAGAGTCTGAATGCGGCTACGGCCATCGATCGAAGCGGCCGACCTGCCCCAGATCCGGAGAGCCCGGCAGCCACTACCGAGGACCGCCCGATGCAGACTGGGCTACTCCTGTCGTGACACGCTGGAACGGCGCGCGCGGATCTGCGCGAACCGCACCGTGTGCTCGGGCCGAATCGGCCCAGAACGAACCCACTCTACACGGGCCGCCTCGGCCCGCCAGCAGGCCCGGGCGGTCTGCCCGGGTCAGCGACGCAGGCCGAGGCGCTCGACCAGCGAGCGGTATCGCTCGACGTCGACCTGCGACACGTACTTCAGCAACCGGCGACGACGACCCACCAGCAGCAGCAACCCGCGCCGGGAGTGGTGGTCGTGCTTGTGCACCTTCAGGTGCTCGGTCAGGTCGGCGATCCGCTTGGTCAGCAGCGCGACCTGCGCCTCCGGCGACCCGGTGTCGGTGTCGTGCAGGCCGTAGGTGCCCAGGATTTCTTTTTTCTGCTCGGCAGTAAGCGCCACGAAACTATCTCCATCAATCGGTCCGCGATCAGGAATTTCAGGGCGCGGCCACCGCGAACCGCAGCACGCGCCGTTGTCGACCGGCAGTTTAGCAGCGGTTCGGCCGCCGCTCACAAACGTGCAAGCCGTCAACCGGCCGACAGCAGCCCCCGCGCGCGCTCGATGTCCTTCTCCATCGCCGTGACGAGATCGCGGACCGCGTCGAACTTGCGCTGGCCGCGGATGCGCCCGACGAAGTCCAGGGCGACGTGCTGCCCGTACAGGTCGGCGGTGTTGTCCAGCACGAACGCCTCGACGGTGCGGGTGCGCCCGGAGAAGGTCGGGTTGGTGCCCACGGACACGGCGGCCTGGTAACGCTCGCCCGGGATGACGGTGCCGGTCACCGGACCGTGCCCGAGCACCGTGAACCACGCGGCGTACACGCCGTCGGCCGGGATGGCCGAATACATCGGCGGCGCCACGTTCGCCGTGGGAAAGCCCAGCTCGGCACCCCGCCCGTACCCGCGGACCACGACGCCCTCGACGCGGTGCGGGCGGCCGAGCGCGTCGGCGGCCGCGACGACGTCACCGGCGTCCACGCAGGAGCGGATGTACGTCGCGGAGAACGTCACCGTCTCGTTGCTGTGGTGCTCGGACAGCAGCGACATCGACTCCACCGCGAACCCGAACCGCTCGCCGGCGCGGCGCAGGGTCTCGACGTTGCCCGCCGCCTTCTTCCCGAAGGTGAAGTTCTCGCCGACCACGACCTCCACCACGTGCAGGTGTTCCACCAGCAGCTCGTGGATGTAGCGGTCGGGCGTGAGCTTCATGAAATCGCTGGTGAACGGCATGACCAGGAAGACGTCGATGCCCATCTCCTCGACGAGCTCGGCGCGGCGGGTCAGCGTGGTGAGTTGCGCCGGGTGGCTGCCGGGATAGACCACTTCCATGGGGTGCGGGTCGAACGTCATCAGGACGCTCGGCACGTTGCGGGCGCGCGCGGCCTTGACCGCGTGCGCGATCAGCTCGGCGTGGCCGCGGTGCACACCATCGAACACCCCGATGGTGAGCACGCATCTGCCCCAGTCCGATGGGATCTCGTCTTGGCCGCGCCACCGCTGCACGATGGCAAGCCTACGGCCCCGACCCCGCCCGCGTGGTACGAGATGCGCCGCCCACGCCCATCCAGGCTTGGTTTGCCTAAACTCTGTAGGTTGTGAGGGCTGACGACGGGCCTGGCGGTCTCACCGCGGTCGGCCAGGACTACCTGAAGGTCATCTGGAATGCCCAGGAGTGGTCACCGGAAGGCGCCCCGCACAGGGTCAGCACCAAGATGCTGGCCGAGAAGATCGGGGTGTCGGCCAGCACGGCCTCGGAGTCGATCCGCAAACTCGCCGAGCAGGGCCTGGTCGACCACGAGAAATACGGCGCCGTCACCCTGACGGAGGCTGGACGGCGGGCGGCCCTCGAGGTGGTCCGCCGGCACCGGCTGCTGGAGACCTTCCTCGTCAACGAACTCGGTTACGGCTGGGACGAGGTGCACGACGAGGCGGAGGTCCTCGAGCATGCGGTGTCCGACCGGCTCGTGGCGCGCATCGACGCCAAGCTGGGGTTTCCCAGGCGCGACCCGCACGGCGACCCGATCCCCGCTTCCGACGGGCGGGTGCCCACGCCCCCGGCGCGGCAGTTGTGGGCCTGCTCCGACGGCGAGGCCGGGACGGTGGCCCGCATCTCCGACGCCGACCCCGAGATGCTGCGCTATTTCACCGACGTCGGCATCAACCTCGATTCGCGGCTTCGGGTCGTGACGCGCCGCGAGTTCGCCGGCATGATCTCGGTCGCGATCGAGTCGCGCGACGGCGCGGAGACGACCGTCGACCTGGGCAGCCCGGCCGCCCGGGCCATCTGGGTGGTGGCCTAGCTCAGCGTCTCGTCGAGCGTGCATTCACTGCGACTTTCAGCGCGAATTCTCGCGCTGAGTGCACATTCGGCGCAGAAGGCGCTGTCGCTGCCGCAGACCTAGCGTTCGGCGCGCTGGTAGGCCGTGACGACGGCGGCGCCGCCCAGCCCGATGTTGTGTTGCAGCGCCGCGGTGACGCCCTCGACCTGACGCTTGTCGGCCGTGCCCCGCAGCTGCCAGGTCAGCTCGGCGCACTGCGCCAGCCCGGTCGCGCCCAGCGGGTGGCCCTTGGAGATCAGGCCGCCGGACGGGTTGACCACCCAGCGCCCGCCGTAGGTGGTGTCGCCGTTGTCGATCAGCTTCGGCGCCTCCCCCGCGCCGCACAGGCCCAGCGCCTCGTACAGCAGCAGCTCGTTGGCGGAGAAGCAGTCGTGCAGCTCGATCACCTGGAAGTCCTCGGGACCCAGGCCCGACTGGTCGTAAACCCGTTGCGCAGCTTGCACATTCATGTCGTAGCCGATCAGGTTCTTGGCGCTGCCGTCGAAGGTCGACGCGAAGTCGGTGGTCATGGCCTGGCCGACGATCTCCACCGCCTGGCCGGCCAGTCCGTGGCTGTCGACGAACGACTCCGAGGCCACGATCGCCGCCCCCGAACCGTCCGAGGTCGGCGAGCACTGCAGCTTCGTGAGCGGGTCGGAGATCATCCGCGACGCCAGGATGTCCTCGAGCGTGTAGGACTCCTGGAACTGCGCGTACGGATTGTTCACCGAATGCTTGTGGTTCTTATAGCCGATCTTGGCGAAATGCTCTGCCGTGGTGCCGTATTGCTTCATGTGCTCGCGGCCGGCGGCGCCGAACATCCAGGGCGCGATGGGCAGGGCGAACTCGTCGATCGCGGCCATCGCCTTGACGTGCTTGCCCATCGGCGATTCGCGGTCCTCGGCGCCCCCGCTCAGCGCGCCGGGCTTCATCTTCTCGAAGCCGAGCGCGATCGCGCAGTCGGCGATGCCGCCGCGGACGGCCTGCGCCGCCAGGAACAGCGCGGTGGACCCCGTGGAGCAGTTGTTGTTGACGTTGACGATGGGGATGCCGGTCATGCCCAGCTCGTAGAGCGCGCGCTGACCCGACGTCGAGTCGCCCGCGACGTAGCCGACGTAGCCCTGCTCGACCTCGCGATAGTCCACCCCCGCGTCCTCCAGCGCCTTGGTCCCCGACTCCCGCGCCATGTCCGGGTAGTCCCAGCCCTCGCGGCGGCCCGGCTTCTCGAACTTCGTCATCCCGACGCCGACGACGTAAACCTTGTTGGACATACTGTGGCCCTTTCGGTGAGGCGATCCGCCCAGGGTATGCCTACAGCGTCGCCGGGCGTAACACCACCACCGACTTGGTCTTCGGCCCCTCGTCGCGCAGCAGCGCGATGACCCGGCCGTCGGGGTCGCAGGCGGCGTAGATGCCGTCCACGCCGGCCGGCGTCAGCGCACGGCCGTGACGGGCCGACTCGGCCTCCCCGGCGGAGAGGTCGCGGCGCGGGAACACCGCCAGGCACGCCTCGTCGAGGCTGTAGGTGAGCCGGGGGTCGTCGGCCAGGTCCTCCAGGGACCGCGCGCGGTCGAGGCCGAAACGGCCGACGCCGGTGCGCCGCAGCGCGGTCAGGTGACCCCCCACCCCGAGCGCGGCCCCGAGGTCGCGGACCAGCGCGCGGACGTAGGTGCCCGACGAGCAGTCCACCTCCACGTCGACGTCGACAAGGTCGCCGTGCCGCCGGACGTCGAGCACCTCGAACCGGTCGATCCGGACGGGGCGCGCCGGCAGGGCGACGTCATGCCCCTCGCGTACGAGCCGGTATGCCCGCCGGCCGCCGACCTTGATGGCGCTCACCGACGACGGCACCTGCTCGATGTCGCCGCGCAGCCCGGCGACCGCCCCGGCGATCTGCTCGGCGGTCACATGCCCGGCCGAAACGCGTTGCAGCACTTCGCCTTCGGCGTCCTCGGTGGTCGTGGTCTCGCCCAGGCGGACGGTGGCGGCGTACGACTTGGACGCGGCCGTCAGCAGGCCCAGGATCTTGGTCGCGCGCTCGACGCCAATCACCAGCACGCCGGTGGCCATCGGGTCGAGCGTCCCGGCGTGCCCGACCTTGCGGGTGCCGAAGATGCGCCGGCACCGGCCCACGACGTCGTGACTCGTCATCCCGGCGGGCTTGTCGACGATAACGAGACCCGCCGCGCTCATAGCACGATCGCGGTGAGCACCAACCCCCGCTCCACCGACCAGCGGCCCCGCAGCGCGGTCAGCGGCGGGCCGGACAGCGCCTCCGGATCGATCAGAATCTTGGAGACGAAGACGCCGGTGGTGGTCCCGTCGGGCGGGTCGAGGTCGAACACGATGTGCGCGTCCTCGAAGCCCAGCCACCGCTTGGTCAGCGGGAACCAGGCCTTGTACGTCGCCTCCTTGGCGCAGAACAGGATTCGGTCCCAGTGCAGGCCCTTGGGCAGGGCGGCAAGCTCGTGGCGTTCCTCGTCGAGGCTGATCGCGTCGAGCACGCCGGCGGGCAGCACGTCGTGCGGTTCGGCGTCGATGCCCACCGAGCGCACCGCCGCCTCGCGCCCGACCACCGCGCCGCGGTAGCCCGTGCAGTGCGTGAGGCTGCCGACGACGCCGTCGGGCCAGCACGGTTCGCCCTTGTCGCCCTTGAGGATCGGGGCGGGCGGCACGCCCAGTTGGCCCAGCGCCTGGCGCGCGCAGTGCCGGACGGTGATGAACTCGTTGCGCCGCTTGGCCACCGACTTGGCGATCAGCGGCTCCTCCTCGGGCATCGGGGCCAGCCCGGGCGGATCGGTGTAGAGCTCCGCGTAGGCGAGGTCGTCGGCCCCCGAACCGAGCAGCGTGTCGGGCAGGACCGACGACACGAGCGTGCGGGCGGTCATCGCTCCTGCCGCTGCCGCAGGCGCTCGCGGAATTTCGTTGCCTGCTGGCGCATCTCCGCGGTGATCACGAAGTGGCCCCCGAAGTCGTTGAGATAGCCCGGCGGGTACTGGGGATCGGGCAGCACCTGCCGCAGCCAGCCAAAGGGCTTGCGGCGCCGCCACTCCCGCGGATAGCCGACCGACACCTCCTCGAAGCGCACGTCGTCGTACCAGGTGGTCCGCGGTATGTGCAGGTGCCCGTAGACCGAGCACACGGCGTTGTAGCGGGTGTGCCAGTCGGCGGTCTTGGTGGTCCCGCACCACAGCGAGAACTCCGGGTAGAACAGCGCGTCGCACGGGTCACGCACCAGCGGGAAGTGGTTGACGAGCACCGTCGGGTTGATCCAATCCAGCTGTTCGAGGCGGGCCTGCGTGGCGGCCACCCGCTCGCGGCACCACGCGTCGCGCGTCGGGTACGGCTCGGACGACAGCAGGAATTCGTCGGTGGCCACGACGTTGCGCTCGCGCGCGATGGTCAGGCCCTCGGCTTTGCTGGACGCCCCCGCGGGCAAGAAGCTGTAGTCGTAGAGCAGGAACATCGGCACGATCGTGGCCGGGCCGCCGCGCTCGGTCCACACCGGGAACGGGTGCTCGGGCGTGACGATGCCCAACTCGTCACACATGTTGACCAGGTAGTCGTAGCGCGCCTTGCCGAAGATCTGCATGGGATCGCGGTTGGTGGTCCACAGCTCGTGGTTGCCCGGGACCCAGATCACCTTGGCGAACCGCCGCCTCAGCAGGTCGAGCGCCCACCGGATTTCGTCCGTGCGTTCGGCGACGTCACCGGCGACGATCAGCCAGTCCTCGGGCGACGAAGGGTGCAGCGATTCGGTGACCGGCTTGTTGCCGAGGTGACCGGTGTGCAGGTCCGAGACGGCCCACAGCGTGGGCTGTGCGCCGTTCGTCGATTCCTGCCGGGCCATGAACATCCACCCTAACGACCCCCGCGGGACGGGCCGTTCGCACGGCCCGCTAGAACATGTTCAGGTTTCCCTGTGACCGCGAGCGTGTGACTTGTACACTCCGGCAAAGGGACCGCCGAGGCGTCAGGGGTGTCAGTTGGTCAGTGTGCGACTGGTCGGGGCGCTGGGCGCGCTCATGACCGCGGTGGTCGGGGGGGCCGCGGGCTGGCACGGCGCGCCGGCGGGGACGAGCGGGCCCGGGCCCGTCGACCTGCGCTCGACCGCCGCGCCGATGGAAACGACCATGAAGAGCCCCATCGTGGCCACCACGGACCCGCGGCCGTTCGACGCGTGCGAGGACATCCCGCTCGACGTCATCCAGCGGCTCGGTCTGGGGTTCACGCCGCCCGAACACGAGGACGGGCTGCGCTGCCACTTCGACGCGGGCAACTACCAGCTGGCCGTCGAGCCCATCGTCTGGCGCACCTACGACCAGTCCCTACCCGCCGACGCCGTCGAGACCACCATCGCCGGCCACCGCGCCGCGCAGTACTGGGTGATGAAGCCGACGTACCACAACAGCTACTGGTACTTCTCCTGCATGGTCGCGTTCAAGACCAGCTACGGGGTGCTCAACCAGGCGCTGTACTACTCGACGATCTACTCCAACCCCGACGTCGACTGCATGCAGACCAACGTGCAACGCGCCAACGACCTCGCGCCGTACTACAAGTTCTAAGCCCACCGGCGTCCTAACCTGGGCCCTGTGACTATCACGTCGATCCGCCGAGCGCGGCCCGAGGCGCTCGCCCTGCGACGGTTCGCCGGCAAGGCGCTGAGCCGAATGCTCGGCCTGCCGGGGCCCACCACGAACTACGCCGTCAGCCGCGAGCTGGTGCCGATGCGCGACGGGGTCGACCTGGTGGCCGACCATTACGCACCGGAGACGCCCGCGCCCGCCGGGACGGTCCTGGTCCGCGGACCCTACGGCCGCGGGTTCCCGTTCTCGCACGTGTTCGCCCGGTTGTACGCGTCCCGTGGCTATCACGTCGTGCTGCAGAGCGTGCGGGGGACGTTCGGCTCGGGCGGGGTCTTCGAGCCGATGGTCAACGAGGCCGACGACGGCGCCGACACGGTGGCGTGGTTGCGCGAACAGCCCTGGTTCACCGGCCGATTCGCGACGATCGGGGTGTCCTACCTGGGCTTCACCCAGTGGGCGCTGCTCAACGACCCGCCCCCGGAGCTGGCCGCGGCCGTCATCACAGCCGGCCCGCACGACTTCAGCGCGTCGACCTGGGGCACCGGGGCGTTCACCATCAACGACTTCCTCGGCTGGAGCCACATGGTCGCCCAGCAGGAGGACCCGAGGCGGCTGCGCCTCGCGCTGCGGCAGCTGCGGTCGCCCCGCACGGTGGAGCGGGCCGCCGCCGAGCTGCCGCTGGGCGAGGCGGCCAGGGTGCTGCTCGGCGAGGGCGCGCCCTGGTTCGAGTCCTGGATCGAGAATGACGACGTCGACCATCCGTTCTGGGACTCGCTGCGGTTCCCGGAGGCGCCGGACCGCGTCGGAGTGCCGGTGCTGCTGCTGGGCGGCTGGCAGGACATCTTCGTCCGGCAGACGATCGAGCAGTACCTGCGGCTGCGCGGACGGGACCAGGCCGACGTCGCACTCACCGTCGGGCCGTGGACGCACACGCAGCTGCTCACCAGGGGCCTCGCCGTCGGCGTGCGCGAGTCGCTGGACTGGCTGGACGCCCACCTGGGCGGGTCCGGCGCCCCGCGCCGCCCGAGCAGGGTGCGCGTGTACGTCACCGGCCAGGGCTGGCGCAATGTGCCCGACTGGCCCCCGGCCACCACCGAGCGCGCGCTGTTCCTGCGGCCGGGCGGCTACCTCGACGAGACGGCGCCGATGGGCCTGAAGCTGGCGCCGGCCACGTTCCGGTACGACCCCGCCGACCCGACGCCCACGATCGGCGGCCCCCTGCTGTCGGCCAACGGCGGGTACCGCGACGACAGCAGCCTCGCGACGCGCGACGACGTGCTGACGTTCACCACCGCCACCCTCACCCGCGATCTGTGCGTCTACGGCAGGCCCGCCGTCGAGCTCGCGCACAGCGCGGACCATCCGCACGTCGACCTGTTCGTGCGGGTCAGCGAGGTGGACGCCAAGGGCCGGTCGCGCAATGTCAGCGACGGCTACCGGCGGTTGGAGGTCACGGGAAAGAC
The DNA here is from genome assembly GCF_902652685.1 of Mycobacterium sp. Marseille-P9652. Lineage (GTDB taxonomy): Bacteria > Actinomycetota > Actinomycetes > Mycobacteriales > Mycobacteriaceae > Mycobacterium. Next base: position 3,390 of record NZ_CACRUY010000074.1, on the reverse strand, counting down.
CAGAAAGACCGTGCGCGTGGAACTCGACGACATCGCACACCGCTTCCGCACAGGCTCCCGCATCCGCCTGCTGATCGCGGGAAGCTGGTTCCCCCGCTACGCCCGCCACCTGGGCACCGACGAGCCGGTGCTGACGGCCCGGGAGTCCAAGCCGGCCATTCACTCCGTGCGCTACGGCCGCTCGCGACTGCTGCTCCCGGTTGGGGCCGCCGACCTGTCAGCCGACCGCGTCGCGGACCCGGGCGGCGACCTCGCCTAAGGTCGCCTCGTCGTGCACCGGCGCCCCGAGCGCCGGCCGCAGCGGGAGCTGAACCCAGCTGGTGCACCCGGCGTACTCGGGAGCGCGGGGCATCCGCGCCGGCTCGGCCAGCGGGATCGCCGACACCACCAGGACGGCGAGCTTGTGCTTGGGGCGGAAGTCGAGCCGGTCGGCGCGCACCGACTCGGGCGTCCAAATATGCAGGTCCTCGATGGCGGCGAGCCCGTCAGGGCGGTTGACCTCAAGCGCCGCAACGACTTTCGCGGCGGCCCGGATGACCACGTGGTCGTCGGTGCTGTCGGCGGCCGCCGAGTCCAGCAGCCGGCGGTGCTCGGGCCGCACCCGCTCGGCGTGGCTGTGCGCAACCGTCGGGAACAGCAGGAACTCGCGCGCCGCCACGTCGAACCGCTTCTCGCCGATGCCGCCCTTGCGCAGCAGCACCCGCTGACGGCCGTCGAGCAAGGCGTGCACGACCGCGCTCCACTCCTTGAGCGCGGGCTGCGTCGTCGACGTCACCGCGCCAGCCGGGCGATCACCTCGGGCCGGCGCAGCGGCGGAACGGTCTTGGGCGGCTGGCGCCGCGGCGGCAGGGCGGCCAGCAGGCGGGTGGTCGTCTCGGTCACCTCGGCGACCGCCGCCTCGAACGCGTCGGCGTTCGCCGTCGTCGGGCGCGTGATGCCGCTGACCTTGCGCACGTACTGGCGCGCCGCCGCCGCGATCTCAGCGGGCGTGGCCGCGGGCTCCAGGCCGCGCAATTCCGTGATGTTCCGGCACATGCCCACCACGATAGGCGCGGGCCTTGCTCACTTCAGCCGCATAGCGAGCCTGCGCTCAGCGCGTGGATTTCGGCGCGCGGGCGCGCTGGGCGCAGGTTCGACGCGCTGGGCGCAGGCTCGGGCATGCCACCGGACCGCTCTGACTACGGTTGCCCTATGACCGACGACATCCTTCTGATCGACACCGACGAGCGGGTTCGCACGCTGACCCTCAACCGGCCGCAGTCCCGCAACGCGCTGTCGGCGGCGCTGCGGGACCGGTTCTTCGCGGCGTTGAGCGACGCGGACGCCGACGACAGCGTCGACGTGGTCATCGTCACCGGCGCCGACCCCGTGTTCTGCGCGGGACTGGACCTGAAGGAGCTGGGCGGGCAGTCGGCGCTGCCGGACATCTCGCCGCGCTGGCCGGCGATGACCAAGCCCGTGATCGGCGCCATCAACGGCGCCGCCGTCACCGGCGGTCTCGAGCTGGCGCTGTACTGCGACATCCTCGTCGCCTCCGAACAAGCCCGCTTCGCCGACACCCACGCCCGTGTGGGGCTGCTGCCCACCTGGGGGCTGAGTGTGCGGTTGCCGCAGAAGGTCGGGGTCGGCCTCGCCCGGCGCATGAGCATGACCGGCGACTACCTGTCGGCCGCCGACGCCCTGCGCGCCGGCCTGGTGACCGAGGTCGTCCCGCACGACCAGCTGCTGGCGGCGGCCCGCCAGATCGCGGCGTCGATCGTCGGCAACAACCAGAACGCCGTCCGGGCGCTGCTCGCGTCCTATCACCGGATCGACGACACGCAGACCAGCGGGGGGCTGTGGCTGGAAGCCATGGCCGCCAGGCAATTCCGGACGTCGGGCGACGACATCGCGGCCAACCGGGACGCCGTGCTGCAGCGCGGCCGCTCGCAGGTGCGCTGAGCCGGCCCGACGGGCCCTACCGGCCGCGGACGGCGCACGTGGCCTTGACGAGCAGCCCCGACAGCAATTGCGGCGGGTCCAGCTGTTTGTCCGCGCTGCCCATGACGACGACGGTCGTCTGGTCGTCCAGCGCCGCGGTGAAGATGTAGTCGGGGTCTTCGGCGTCGACCGGACTCAGCCTCACCCCCGTCGTCGTGACACCGTCGATCGCGGGACCTCCGATCCTCTCGGCGGTGCCCGCCGCCTGCGGCGAGCCGGACAGCGACACCCGATCGCAACCGGCCGGCGCGGCGGTGGCCGGGACCGGTTGTGGCAACCGGAGGGCGACGACATAGATCCTGCCCTGGTCGCCCTGCCCCTGGACGCCGGCCGCCTGCGTGCCGACGGAGGGTTCGGCGTAGGGCGGGATGATCAGCGGCCGGCACTGCGGCGGGTTCACCGGCGCCTTGGTGAAGACCGCGACGCCGGAGCCGTCGATGTCCTGCTGACTGAGCGTCTTCGCCGGACGGGCTTCGGGGTTGAAGCCCGCCGGGAAGTCGCCCTTGACGTCGCCGACGCGGGCGATGTCATATCCGGTGGACGCCGCAGGCGCCGCCTGGCCGGAGGCGGGCGCCCGCGACGGAGCCGGCGACGGGCCCGCGGGCTTGCCCGCCTCCGGCTGCCCGCATGCGGCGAGGACGACGGCCGCGCCGAGTGCCGCCGCGGGGCCCGCGATTCGCCGGATCACCAGAACCACCACCAGCGGTGGAACAAGCGGTGGTGCAGCCACCAGTCCGGCATGGGCGCGTTGTCGAAACCCACCGCCATGGGCGCGTCCGCCGGCGCGGCGGTCGACGCCGGACCGGGAGCGGGCGTCGCCTGAGCGGTCCCCGAAGCCCCGAAAAGCAGCCCGCCGGCCACCGCGCCTGCGCCCACCGCACCCACTACCGCGCGGCGCACCGAATTACTCGAAATAGACATCTCGGCTCCTTCGTCACAATTATCTGACCGACTTTGATGACGGCACTTTATCGCCCGGGCGCAATCTCCGGCAATTCGAAAACGGATTGAAAAGAAATTCATAGGAAAGGGTTCGACGCGCAGCTCGAGGTGGAGATCCGTAGTTCAGTACTTGCGTCATGCCTGCTAACCGTACCTACTGACCTACTGATACTGAAGTCAGTAACTACGGGACTTCACCTCCCAGCAGTGCGTGAAAAATGCCCGAATTATCGCCATTCAATTCGGCGGCGGTCGAAATTGAATTGTTCGACGGAATTGGCGCGGTGCGCTTTCAAGAACCGCGCGCCACGACTTGGCGCACATCGCCCGGTACTGAGATACTGACACCGCTGAGATAGACGACCCGAGGAGGCGCGCCGTTGAATGCCGACCCCTTCCCTGCCGGTGCGAAACGGTTTCGCCCGCCCGCGGACCGGCTGGTGCCCGCTGACGCGCCGGCGCCCACCC
>NZ_CACRUY010000073.1 GCF_902652685.1 Mycobacterium sp. Marseille-P9652 | reverse complement strand
ACCCGACACTCGTACGCTGAACCTTCACTGGGGCCTCCCACATCTGTGGCTCTACGGCCAGGACCCAATTCCTGACCGCAACCCACGTTCACATGTGAGCGAGGCCCCAGCCCCCTATACCGTCTAGGCATGTCCAAGCGCGAGGAAGTGGTGCGGCGACTGCTCGACGCGGCGGGCACCACCTATGCGGCCGAGGCGCGCATCACGATGGCTGACAAGCCGATGCCCCTTTTCCAGCTGTTGGTCCTGTGCATGCTCGCCAGCAAGCCGATCGATGCGGCGATCGCCATGGCCGCCGCGCGTGAACTCTTCAAGGCGGGGCTGCGCACACCGAAGGCGGTGTTGGCGGCCGACCGGCAGACCATGATCGCCGCCTTCGGACGCGCCCACTACGTGCGCTACGACGAAAGCTCGGCCACCCGCCTGACTTACATGGCCGGCCTGGTGCGCGACGAGTATGCCGGCGATCTGCGCGCGCTCGCCGAGCGCAGCGGCCACGACCCGGCGGCAGCGAAGCGAATGCTGAAGGAGTTCAAGGGGATCGGCGACACGGGTGCGGACATCTTCCTGCGCGAGGTGCAGGACGTGTGGACGTGGGTGCGGCCCTACTTCGACGCCCGCGCCACCGCGGCGGCGAAGCAACTGGGCCTGCCCGCCAGGCCCAAGGAGTTGGGATCCCTTGCGCCGCAGGACAATGCGCGACTGGCCGCGGCGCTGGTGCGGGTGTCGCTGGACGACGACGTGCGCGACCGGGTCGCCAGTTGACTGTCAGGATCGGCACCTCCGGGTGGTCCTACAACCACTGGGCGGGAATGCTGTACCGGCCCGGGCTGCCGCCGGCGCTCCGGCTGGAACGCTATGTCGAGGTGTTCGACACCGTCGAGCTGAACGCGAGTTTCTATCGCTGGCCGAAGGATTCGACGTTCGCGGGCTGGCGCGAGCGGCTGCCGGCCGGGTTCACGATGTCGGTCAAGGCGCACCGCGGGCTGACGCACTACCGCCGGCTGGCGTCGCCGGAGCCGTGGATCGAGCGGTTCGAACGTTGCTGGGAGCTGCTGGGCGACCGGCACGGTGTGCTCCTGGTTCAGCTGCACCCCGAACAGCAGCGCGACGACGCGCGACTGGACGCCTTCCTTGCGGCCGTGCCGGAGTCCATCCGCGTGGCCGTCGAGCTGCGCCACCCGTCGTGGAACGACCCCGCCGTGTACGCGTTGCTGGAGGCCCGCCGCGCCGCCTACGTCGTGATGAGCGGTGCGGGTCTGGCCTGCATCCCGCGGGCCACCACCGACCTCGTGTACGTGCGGATGCACGGGCCCGATCCGGACGCGATGTACGCCGGCTCGTATCCCGACTCCGAGCTGCGGCGGTGGGCGGACCTGATCGCGGACTGGGAGGGCGAGGGCAGGGACGTGTGGATGTACTTCAACAACGACCTGGGCGGCCACGCCGTGCGCAACGCGCTGACGCTGCGGGAGATGCTCGGGGCGCGCTCCTAATCGCTCGTGTCCGCGACGGGGGTCCACGCCCCGTCGATCACGTCGGGTGGGCGCTGGGCCTGCAACCGCTCGCGTTCGGCGCGGCGGCGCTTGATCCGCAGCCGGGCGTCGGCCGGCATGCTGACCAGCTCGTCACAGGTCAGATAGAACACGTCGTCGGCGCCGTCGACCAGGTCGGCCGCCACGCTCCGAGATCCAAGCTCCCGCAGTGTCATTCGCAGCTCGTGCGTGAACCGCAGGATGGCGTCGTGGGCCTGCTCCCGGGAAGGGCGGCCGTTCGCGTTCGGCGGCCGCGGCGGTGTGGCCGGGTCGGCCGACGCGGCCTGCAGCAGCATCGCTGGGTCGTCGGCAAAGGTCGAGCTGGACAGCTCCGCGTCCCCGGGCCCGCGGTGGCCGACGCGGGCGAGGGCGGCATCCAGGGCGGCCGCCGTCTTGGGTGACAACGCGCGGAGGCTGGCGACGTTGCCCTCACTGGCCAGCGCGCGCAGCGGCGGGTCGGCGCGCAGCATGGCGGCGAGCTCGGCGGTCTCCGCCGCGACGAGAGTGCTTTCGGTGATCATGCCCAGGCCCGACACGTTGGTCCCCGACCGGCCGGCCTCGATCAACCACAGCGCGGCGAGGATCCAGCCCTGATGGATGCGGTCGCGCAGCAGGGGCACGCGAGCCTGCAGACCCGCGTCCGTCACGGCGGCCAGGTGGGCGGCGTCGACGTGCTCGGCGTCGGCGGCGGCGGTGAACGCCGCGGTGTCCGACTTGAGGTGGCGCAGCAGGGACATCGACCGCACGGCGACGACCGCTTTGGTCAGCGGCCCGATCCCGGTCGGTTCACCCGGCTCCCCGACGTGCGGTTGGCCCGCGAGCGCCGCCCGCGCGACGGCGCCGGGATCCCAGCCGGGCAGCTGGGCCGCCGCGGCGATTTCGGCGGAGACACCGACGTAGGCGCGATGACCGAACACCGCGACGGCCCGGCTCCCCCACTCGTCGTCCACCGCACCACCCGGGGCCAGCGCCTGACCCATCGCGCGCGCGGCCGCGCGCAGCCCGCTCACCTGGACGTCGAGGGTGATCGGGGTCAGCGGTCCCGGCAGCGCGGCGGCCAGGCCGGTCGCGCTGAACACCGGGAACCGGGGGTCGATCCGGTCGTCGAACTCCCCCTCCATGCCCTCCGGGCCCGCGCTCGGCGCGTCCTGGGGAGGCCGGGGGCGCGGCGAAACCTCCACCGGCAGCGCCAGCTGGCCGCCGTGGCCCGTCGCGCCGGCGGCATCGATGCGGCGACCGACGAGTCCGCGCGCCGTGTCGGCCACCGCCTCGGCCGCCTGCCAGCCGAATTCGAACGTCCAATCCTCCTGCAGGGCGGCCAGATCCATGTCCGGCGCCAGCTGTGCCCAGCCGCGCAGGTGCGGCCGCGAGCGCCGGTCGACCGACCGCAGGATCCGCCACGCGGTGACGACGTTGACGGTGTCCGGGGACGCCAGGTCGACGATTCCGGCGCGTTCGGTGCCGAGCGACAAGACCAGGAAGCGCACCAGGTCCTCGAGGTGCAGCACCCGCATCGGCAGCGTCGACACCTTGGCTCGCAGCAGCGTGGCGACCGTGCGGCACACCATCCAGTCGAGCTGGCGCCCGACCGGCGGTGCGATCCGCACGACCAGGCTCGGGCCCCAGCTGCCGGCGACCAGCGCCTCGGCCGGCCCGTACAGGTCGGGCTCCCCGGCGGCCTGGGAGACGAACAGCAACCGGGCGCCCGAGCGTGCCGCCGTGTCGGTCACGTGGGCCAGGCCGTCCAGGTCGGCGGCGCCCGGCGCGGTGATATCGACGGGCGCGAGGTGCATGACCGCGTCGGCCTCGTCGGTCAGCCGCTGCAGGGTGGGGCCGCGCAGCGGCGCACAGGTGAAATCGACGTTGGGGTCGAGGCAGGCGTGCGGGTAGTCACCGATGCCGCTGACCGTGTGCCCGGCCGCGATCAGCTGTCGCGTGACCAACCGTCCGACGGCGCCGGAGGCGTCCGTCACCAGGATCCGCACCCGCGCCGCACCTCCCTAGCCCGCCCCATGTCCCGCCCCGACAATAGGCAGACCGGCCTGGCCTGCGCGACCGATTCTCCGCCGCCGACGCTGTGAGCTGGCGTGATGTGCGCAATCGTTACTTCAACGTTGCGCTGCCGTCGGCGGCGACGGCAACGTCGGCGCCACCGATGTCGTGACCCACCGTGGCCCGAGCCGCGACGGCATCGGTGATCACGGCCAGCGTGCGCGCGCCGTCCGGGGTGCGCACCGAGACGAAGGCCTTCTCCGGCTGCCCCTCGCGGTCGAAGGGGGTCGTCCACGCCTCGACGGTGCCCACGCCCTCCCACTCAACCAGTCCCTTGCGCGTGGGCTCCCGGTCCACGGCGGGTTGGGTGTCCTCCCAGCGGAACTCCGCGGGTGGCTCGGTGCCGTAGACGCCGAAGCTGTGCTTGGTCAGGAAGCCGCCGTTGGCGGTGATCAGGCCGCGCCGGCCGGGGTTGGCCACCAGCAGTTCCGCCATGGTGGCGATCGAGTGCATCACGTAGTTGCTCCACGGCCCGCCGGCGAACGTCAGGCCGCCAGTGACGGTCAGGGGGCGGGCCGGGTCGTCGACCGGCAGGCCCAGTTCGGCCGCGGCGACCTGCACGGCCGAGGGAAAGCAGGAGTAGAGGTCGACGTAATCGACGTCGTCGATGCCGAGGCCGGCCAGCTCCAGCGCCCGGGCGCCGGCGATCCGGATCGCGGCCGACCGGTGCAACTCGTCCCGCTCGGCGACGGCGGGCGTGTCGTGGGCGTCGGTGCCGGCGTGCGGGAAGACCCAGCGCTCCCGCGGGATGCCCAGCTCGGTCGCCCGCCCGGCCGAGGTCAGGACCAGTGCCGCGCCCTGGTCCACCATGTTGTTGGAGTTCATCAGCTTCGTGTAGGGCCAGCTGATCATCCGGTTCTTGGGGCCGGGCTCCCGGATGTCCTCGGCGGTGACGGGGTTGCGGATCCAGGCGTGCGAATTGCCGACGGCGACGGCGTTGAAGCGCGCCCACAGCTCGCCGATCCGCTTCAGGTGGTCGTCGATGGACTCGCCGTTGGCGATGCGCAGCGCCTGCTCGAACAGCGGGTAGACGTAGGCCGGCCGGTCCAGCTTGATCCTGATTTCGGCGTCGCCGGCCATCGGGACGTCGTCGCCGCTCACCTCGGCCATCGGGACGGACTCGTCCTGCACCGTCCACACCAGCTTGCCGCCCTGGGCCCGCAGCCCGCGCCTGGTGCGCCAGGTTTCCGCGCCGGCGAGCAACACGACCCCCGCCCCGCCCGCCTGGATGTCGAGGCAGGCCTGATTGACCAGCGACTGCGGCACGTTGCCGCCGACCGGGCTGTACAGCGTGGTGAAGCCGGCCGCTCCGATGCGCTTGCCGAGCAGCAGGCCCGGGTCGCGGTACTGGGCCGAGAGGATGTTCACGACGCGGATCGAGTCCACGGCCTCGATGACGGCCGGGGTCGCCGCCTCGCGGGCCGCCGCTTCCATGAGGTCGACCGGTTCGACGGACCGCTTCGCGGGGTCGATCTCGTCGCGGTGGTTCACCTGGCCGTAGCCGATCAGCACCGGTGTCCTGGGGTCGACGGTCATGCCGGGAAGCTTAGCGTGGCTATGGATTGGGGCGGGGCGGTGCCCGTCGGACGTGACGCCGGCTTCCGGGACGCGCCGGCTTATGCTCACGCGGCTACGCGGGGCCGAACAGCACCCGCTCGTCGATCAGCCGCTCGGTCTGGGCGGCGCTCATGCCGAGCAGGTCCCGGCAGATCGCGACCGTGTCCTGGCCCGGCATGGGCGCGGGGCGTTGCGGCGCCGGCGGGATGTTCCGGAACGGCGCGGGACCCGTCTCGGTCGGCAGCGGGCGTTCGATCAGCGGATGGACCATGTCGCTGAACAGCTTTCGCGCGACGAGCTGTGAGTCCTCCAGGATGTCGGGCGGCCGGTTCATCGGGCCCGCCGGCACACCGACCGACTGCAACAGTTCGGCCGCGCGCGCCGGCGTGCGCGAGCGGGTCCAGGCGGAGATCAGCTCGACCAGCTCCCCGCGGTGGGCCAGGCGCGCCTCCCCGGTGGCAAAGCGCGGGTCGTCGATCCAGCCGGGGTGGTCGACAAGGTCTGCGGCCCGGCGCCATTCGTCGTCCGACGGGATGGAGACGACGCACCATTCGTCGTCCCCAGCGCAGGGGCACACGGCGTGCAGGGCGGTGTCGTCGCGGATCCGGGTGAGGCCGGCGGCCAGCGCCGCCTGGGTGACATAGAGGGTGTCGAGTTGGTTGACCACGGCCTCGGCCTGGGAGACGTGCACGTGGGCACCGCGGCCCGTCCGGTCGCGGTGGATCAGCGCGGCCAGCGCCGCGATCGCGGTGATCCGCCCGACGACGTGGTCGGGGAAGATCGTCGTGGCGTCGTAGAACGCGTGCCTGCCGTCGTCGGTCTCGGTGTCTTTCTCGGCGTCCCAGTCGGACGTCCACAGTCGCGTGACGCCCGTGGCGGCGCGGACCAGCGGGCCGTAGCCCATCCGCGTGCTCCAGGGGCCGGTGTCGCCGTACGCGCTGCTCTCGGCCAGCACGATCCGCGGGTTGACCGCGCGCAGCTCGTCGTACGAGAAGCCAAGCGCGGCAAGGGTTCCGGGTTTGAAGTTGGCGAACACCGCGTCGGCCTCGGCGACCAGCCGGCGAAACACCTCCTTGCCCCGCTCGCTGCGCAGGTCCACCCCGAACCCCAGCTGGTTGCGGTGCGTCCACGCGAACGACTCGCTCATGGTCTCGCCGACGCGGGCCTGCCGCAGCCCGTCGGGGTAGTCGGCGCTCTCGACCTTGATGAGCTCCGCGCCCAGGTCCCCGAACAGCCGGCCGAGCTCGCCGCCAGCGACGATGATGCCCAGGTCGAGGATCCGCAGCCCGCCGAACGGGAGGTCGCCGACCTTGCCCGGCGCGGCCGGGACGACGCTCGGGCCGCCCAGCCAGTAGGGGTCGTGCTGCCCCACGGTGGGCGCCGGGGTGCGGAAGCCGGAGCGCTGCCCGTCGACGACGAAGTACCCGGTGGGCACCCGCGCGCGCACGCCCGGCACGAGTTCGGACTCGGTGATGGCGCCCACCGCCTGAAAGTGTTCGGAGTCGAGCACCCACGACGGCGGCAGCACCGCCGCGATCGGCACCCCGTGCGCCTGCCCCTCGGCCACCAGTTCCTTCATCGTCTGGCCGGCGAACAGCTCCCCCACCAGCATGCTGATCTGGGGCCAGGCCGCCATCCGGGCGCCGATCACGTCGTAGCCGGGGTCTTGGAGATCCGCCGGCTCCCCCAGCCAGCGTCGCAGGCCCCGCCACTGCCGCGGCGCCATCACACACAGCCGGACGTAGCCGTCCTTGCACCGCACGATGGGGTACGCGTCCTGGTTCCTGGGCCGGCCCCGCCAGCGGCCGGTCCGGCGGATGCCGGCGGCGGCCTGCCCGTGCGCCCCGAACGCGGGGTCGAGCGCCATCACGACGGCATCGAACCGGGCGAAGTCGATGTAATCGCCTGTGCCGCAACGCAATCGATTGTAGTACGCGACGAGGGCGGCCCAGGCGGCCTGGACCGCCGCGGTCGCGGACGCGATCCCGACCGGCGGCAGCACCGGCGTGCCGGTGGTCGGCCCGGACCGCGCCAGCGCGCCGCCCATCGCGTAGAGCACCGCGTCGGTGGCACGCCACGCGGCCCGCGGGCCCGTCGCGCCGAAGTCGGTGACCGACAGGACCACCAGATGGGGGTGTTGGGCGGCCAGCTCCGCGGCCGACGTCCCGAACGCGGCGGCCACCCCGTCGGGGCCGCTGTCCACGACGATGTCGGCCTCGCCGGCGAGGCCGAGCAACGGCCCGTAGTCGTCCTCGTCCAGAGGGTCGAGCACCGCGCCGCGCTTGTTGGCGTTGTGCACCGCGAACGGGATGCTCGCCCCGGCCAGCGTCGGCAGGGCGTCGCGCGCCGGGCTGCCGCCGGGAAACTCCACCTTGAGCACGTCGGCGCCCAGGTCGGCGAACAGGCGGGTCACCGCGTCGGCGTCCCCGATCGACAAGTCGAGGACGCGCACGGCACCGAGCAACTCCCCGGACATCTGCACACCGTACCCGCCCGGGTCGCCGCCGGCCGGGCGCGAACGGCGTGTGATCAAATGCGCAGGCCCGCAAGCGGGTTCGGGCCGCAATCGCCGAGCCGTTACGCTCGGTACTTCGTTATCGGCCGAATGGAGGAACCCCACCCGTGAGCGCGCACCTGAGCTACGTCGAGGCCGTCGTCGTCGGCGCGTTCCAGGGGGTCACCGAGCTGTTCCCCGTGTCGAGCCTGGGGCACGCGGTGCTGGTGCCGGCCCTGATCGGCGGCCATTGGGCCCAGGACCTCAACGTCTCCGCCCCCAAGTCGCCCTACCTGGCATTCATCGTCGGCCTGCACGTCGCGACCGCCGCCGCCCTGCTGGTGTTCTTCTGGCGCGACTGGCTGCGCGTCCTGGCCGGGCTCGGCTCCTCGGTCCGGCACCGGCGGATCCGGACTCCGGACGAGCGGCTGGCCTGGCTGCTGATCGCGGCCACCATCCCGGTGGGACTGGCGGGGCTGGCCCTGGAGAAGACTTTCCGCACCACGCTGGGCAAGCCCATCCCGGCCGCGGCGTTCCTGCTTCTCAACGGCGTCGCCCTCTACGCCGGGGAGGTGCTGCGGCGCCGGGTCGCGCCGGCGGATGCCGTTCCTGTCGATGAGGAGCACGAGTCGCACCGCGGCGAGGACATCGATAATCGGCTGGCCGGGCTGCCCCTGGGGCGCGGCGTGCTGATCGGCGCCGCCCAGATCCTCGCCCTGCTGCCCGGCATCAGCCGCTCCGGCATCACGATCGTGGCCGGGCTGTGGCGCGGGCTGTCCCACGAGGACGCCGCGCGCTTCTCCTTCCTGCTGGCGACGCCGATCATCCTGGCCGCCGGGCTGTACAAGATCCCGGATCTGTTCGGCCCACTCGGCGAAGGGATTCACGGCCAGGTGCTCGCGGGCAGCGTGGCCTCCTTCGTGGCCGCCTACCTGGCCGTCCGGTTCCTGACGCGGTACTTCCAGACCCGGACGCTCACGCCGTTCGCCGTCTACTGCGCGGTGTTCGGTGGCGCCAGCCTGGTGTGGCTGACGCTGCGCTAACGTCATCCGAATCGAAAGGGACACCGCATGAACCGACCCCAGCCCGATGCCGTCCGGCCGGGACAGGAGTCGGTCTGGGACTACCCGCGCCCGCCCCGCGTCGAGCCCTTCACCGGCCGCATCACCGTCGAACTGGGCGGTGAGGTGATCGCGTCGACGTCGGAGGCGTTCCGGGTGCTCGAGACCAGTCACCCGCCCACCTATTACCTGCCATCCACGGCGTTCGTCCCGGGCGCGCTGCGCCCCGCGTCGGGATCGTCGTGGTGCGAGTGGAAGGGGCAGGCGGCCTACTACGACCTTGTTGGCGGCGGTGTCGTCGCCCCCCGCGCGGCGTGGACGTACCCCAAGCCGACGGCCGGGTTCGAGGCCATCGCGGGCGCCGTCGCGGTGATGGCCGCGCAGGTGGACCGCTGCACCGTCAACGGCGAGACGGTGGTGCCCCAGCCCGGCGGGTTCTACGGCGGATGGATCACCAGCTGGGTCGCCGGCCCGTTCAAGGGTGTCCCGGGGTCGATGGGTTGGTGACGGTGGACGTCGACGTGCTGGTCGTCGGGGCCGGGTTGGCGGGGCTGCGCTGCGCGGGCCTGCTGGCGGCCGCGGGCCGCGACGTGCGGGTGTGGGAGGCCGGCGACGACGTCGGCGGCCGCATCCGCACCGACGCGATCGACGGCTTCCTCTGCGACCGGGGCTTCCAGGTGCTCAACCCGGCCTACCCGGAGCTGCCCCGGGCAGTCGACGTCGCCGCGCTGCGCTTGCAGCCGTTCGGCGCCGGCGTGGCGGTGCGACGGCAGCGGGGCGCGGCGGTGCTGGTCCACCCGCTGCGCGAGCCGGCGCGGGTGCCGAAGATGCTCGCCTCCGGCGCGGTCCGGCCCCGCGAGGCGCTGGCGCTCGCGCGGTGGGCGCTCCCGGCGCTGCGTCCACGCACGCTCAAGGAGGCGGGCGACGACCGCGCGCTGGCCGACGGCCTCGACCGCTGCGGCGTGCGGGGCGAGCTGCGCCGCATGGTGGATCGCTTCCTCGCCGGGGTGCTGCTCGAGGACACCGGCGCGACGTCGAACGCCTTCGGCCTGCTGCTCGCGCGGATGTTCGCGCTGGGCGTGCCGGGGCTCCCGGCCGACGGCATGGGCGCGCTACCCCGCCAGCTCGCCGCGCCGCTGCGCGACCGGATCGGGCTCGATCGCCGCGTGGACGAGATCGCGCGCGACGGGGACGGGTGGCGCGTCCGGAGCGCCGGCGCGACCGTCAGAGCCAACACCGTCGTCGTCGCCACCGGCCCCGCCGCCGCGGCCGCGCTGACCGGGCGGCCCGCCCCGCCGACGCACGGCGTCGTCACCGACTGGTGGGCCGCCGACGAGGCGCCCGCCACGCTGCCCCTGCTGTGGGTCGACGCTCGCGAACGGCCACCCGGGCCGGTGCTCAACACCGCCGTCATCAGCGCCGCGGCACCCACGTATGCGCCGCCCGGGCGGCACCTGATCAGCGCCTCGGCGCTGGTCGCGCCGGACGGCGAGGCGCCGCCCGAAACCGCTGTGCGTCGCCACGCCGCCGACATCCTCGGCGCCGACGGCTCGCGCTGGGAACCGGTCATCAGGCACGTCGTCTCCGAAGCGCTCCCCGCCCAGCCGCCCCCGCTGCGGGTCCGGGGATCGCTGCGGCTCGACGACGGGCTCTGGTGGTGCGGCGACCACCGCGACACCGCGTCCATTCAAGGCGCGCTGGTGAGCGGCCGGCGCGCCGCCGAGCGCATCCTGCACCCCTGATCGAGGTTGTTGCGCGGGCCGCCGCCGAGTGCTGTGCTTACCTGCAGTTGACACCTGTCAAGAGGAGACGGCCATGGCGGACGCGGCATCGATCGGGCTGAAGGTACGGGGCAAGGTCGTCGTGATCACCGGCGGCGCCCGCGGGATCGGGCTGGCGACCGCCACGGCGCTGCACAACCTCGGCGCCAAGGTGGCGATCGGCGACATCGACGACGTGAAGGTCAAGGAGTCGGGCACCGCGCTGGGCCTCGACGTCTACGGCAGGTTGGACGTCACCGACCGGCACTCCTTCTCGGAGTTCCTCGACGACGTCGAACGGCAGCTCGGCCCAATCGACGTGCTGGTGAACAACGCCGGCATCATGCCCGTCGGCCGTGTCATCGACGAGCCCGACGCCGTTACCCGCCGCATCCTCGACATCAACGTCTACGGGGTCATCCTGGGCAGCAAGCTCGCGGCCGAGCGCATGGTCCCGCGCCGCTCCGGACACGTCATCAACGTGGCGTCGCTGGCCGGGGAGCTCTACATGGTCGGGCTCGCCACCTACTGCGCCAGCAAGCACGCGGTCGTCGCGTTCACCGACTCGGCCCGGCTCGAGTACCGCAAGGCGGGCGTCGACTTCTCGATGGTGCTGCCGTCGTTCGTCAACACCGAGCTGGCGTCGGGCACGAAGGGGGTCAGGGGCTTCCGGAACGCCGAGCCGGCGGAGATCGCCGACGCCATCGTCGGGCTCGTGGCCCATCCCAGGCCGCGAGTGCGGGTCACCCGGGCCGCCGGCGCGATGGTCGTGTCGCAGAAGTTCTGGCCCCGACGGGTGGCCGAGGCCGTGAACCGGCTGCTCGGCGGAGAGCACGTCTTCACCGACGACGTCGACGTCGAGAAGCGAAGGGCCTACGAGGCCCGCGCCCGCGGCGAGGAGTAGGGGCGCCCCGGCACCACCGGGTGTTCACCGGCGAAGTGGACAATGGTCGGGGTGACCGCGCTGAGGACCGAAACCGCGACCCTGACCGACGACGAACTCGACCTGATTAACGCCTACTGGCGCGCCGCGAATTACCTTTCCGTGGGCCAGATCTACCTGCTGGACAACCCGCTGCTGGCCGAACCGCTTGCGCCCGAACACGTCAAGCCCAGGCTGCTGGGGCACTGGGGCACCACCCCGGCGCTGAACCTGATCTACGCGCACCTGAACCGCGTCATCCGCAACCGCGACGCCAACGTCATCTACGTCACCGGGCCGGGTCACGGCGGGCCCGCGCTGGTCGCCAACGCCTACCTCGAGGGCACCTACAGCGAGGTCTACACCGGCATCGAGGAGGACGCCGAGGGGCTGCGAAAGTTGTTCCGCCAGTTCTCGTTTCCCGGCGGCATCCCCAGCCACGTCGCCGCCCAGACGCCGGGCTCGATCCACGAGGGCGGCGAGCTCGGGTACGCCCTGGTGCACGCCTACGGCGCGGCGTTCGACAACCCCGACCTCGTGGTGGCCTGCGTGGTCGGCGACGGCGAGGCCGAGACGGGCCCCCTGGCCGCCAGCTGGCACTCGAACAAGTTCCTCAACCCGGCGAGAGACGGCGCGGTGCTGCCGATATTGCAGCTCAACGGCTACAAGATCGCCAACCCGACGGTGCTGGCCCGCATCCCCCACGACGAGCTCGAGGGGCTGCTGCGCGGGTACGGCTACCGGCCGATCACGGTCGCGGGTGACGACCCGACCGACGTCCACCGGCAGCTGGCCGCCGCGTTCGACGACGCCTTCGACGCCATCGCCGCCATCCAGGACGACGCCCGCAACGGCCGGCGGACCGACCGCCCGGTCTGGCCGATGATCGTGCTGCGCACCCCCAAGGGCTGGACCGGTCCGAAGGTGGTCGACGGCAAGAAGGTCGAGGGCACCTGGCGGGCGCACCAGGTTCCGCTCGCCGAGACGCACGACAACCCCGAGCACCGCGCGCAGCTCGAACAGTGGCTGCGCAGCTACCGGCCCGAGGAGCTGTTCGACGGCACCGGCTCGCTGCGCCCCGAGCTGCGCGCGCTGGCGCCGGGCGGCGATCGCCGCATGAGCGCCAACCCGCACGCCAACGGCGGCCTGTTGCTGCACGACCTCGACATGCCCGACTTCCGCGACTACGCCGTCACGGTGTCCGAGCCGGGGGCCGAGACGCACGAGGCGACCCGGCTGCTGGGCACCTTCCTGCGCGACGTGATCGCGCGCAACCCCGACCGGTTCCGCCTCATGGGACCCGACGAGACCGCCTCCAACCGGCTCGACGCCGTCTACGGCGCGACCGAGAAGGTGTGGCTGTCGGCGATCGGCCCGGACGACGAGCACCTGGGGCCCGACGGCCGCGTGATGGAGGTGCTCTCGGAGCACCTGTGCCAGGGCTGGCTGGAGGGCTACCTGCTCACCGGCCGGCACGGGCTGTTCAACTGCTACGAGGCATTCGTGCACATCGTCGACTCGATGCTCAACCAGCACGCCAAATGGCTGGCCACCAGCCGCGACCTGCCGTGGCGGCGGCCGATCGCGTCGCTCAACTACCTGCTGACCTCCCACGTGTGGCGCCAGGACCACAACGGCGCGTCACACCAGGACCCGGGCTTCATCGACCTGGTCGCCAACAAGCGCGCCGAGATCACCCGGGTCTACCTGCCGCCGGACGGCAACACCCTGCTCTCGGTCGCCGACCACTGCCTGCGCAGCCGCGACTACATCAACGTGATCGTCGCCGGCAAGCAGCCCGCGCTGGCCTACCTCGACATGGACCAGGCCATCGCCCACTGCGCCCGCGGGCTGGGCGTCTGGCAGTGGGCGAGCACGCGGGGCTCCTCGGGCACCGAGCCCGACGTGGTGCTGGCCTGCGCCGGCGACATCCCGACGCTCGAGACGCTGGCCGCCGCGGACATCCTGCGCCGCGAGCTGCCCAACCTCGTCGTCCGGGTGGTCAACGTCGTCGACCTGATGCGGCTGCAGCCGGAGTCCGAGCACCCGCACGGCCTGCCCGACCGGGAGTTCGACGCGCTGTTCACCCGCGACAAGCCGGTCATCTTCGCCTACCACGGCTACCCGTGGCTGATCCACCGGCTCACGTATCGCCGCACCAACCACGGGCACATCCACGTGCGCGGCTTCAAGGAGCGTGGCACCACGACCACGCCGTTCGACATGGTGATGCTCAACGACCTCGACCGGTTCCACCTGGTCATGGACGTGATCGACCGCGTCGACGGGCTGGGCAGCCGGGCCGCGGTGCTGCGGCAGCGCATGGTCGACGCCCGGTTGGCCGCGCGCGCCTACACCCGCGAGCACGGCGAGGACGACCCGCAGATCGCAGGCTGGACCTGGGAGTCGAGGGAGCAGAACGAGCGCAGCGAGTGATGCGAGCGGAGACGACCCATTGATCTGGGAGTCGAGGGAGCAGAACGAGCGCAGCGAGTGATGCGAGCGGAGACGACCCATTGATCTGGGAGGGCGAGCGGAACGAGCGCAGCGAGTGATGCGAGCGAGACGACCCGTCAGACCTGCGAGTCGAGGGAGCCTCAGTAGTTGTGGCAGTTGTTGACGGCTCGGCCTATCGGACCCCGGGAGGAGTCCATGATGTCGTCGCTGATACCCGACCACCGTTGGTCGCCCAGGGTCTGCTCGAGCGTATTCAATTGCTGCTGACGCTGGCCCGGTGGAGCGGCGAGGACCACCGCGAGACCGACTCGCAATTCTTGTTCCAGCTTGGGGTTGCCGTTGATCCTTCCCCAGATGATGGGGTCGTTCTGTTGTAGTGACGACATCAGCTGCTGGTCGGAGCATGTCGTGGTGTTCAAGTCGTCAGCCGAAGCCGGCGCCGCTACTGCAATGGCAAGACCGGTGAGGCCCGCCGCCGCGCCCATATGCAGGACCCCCCGAACACCTTTACTCGTTCCGCTCATGCCGGGGGATGGTACCCACTTCGGGGTTGCCCGGACCCGGAACGACCAGAACGCTAGCGCCGCCTGACGCGGACCGGCACCGACAGCGGACCCTGCAGCGACGGGGTCGTGCGCCAGCGCACCGGCCCGGCCAACTCCAGGCCGTCGACCTCGTCCAGCAGGTAGTCGACGGCCGTTATCGTCTCGAGCCGCGCGAGATGGGCGCCCAGGCAGAAGTGCAGACCGTGGCCGAAGGCCAGGTGACCTGCCGTGTCGCGGTGGATGTCGAAGCGGTCGGGGTTGTCGAACTTGGCCGGGTCGCGGTTCGCCGAGGCGTAGAACAGCACCGTCTTCGCGCCCTTGGGGATCACCGTGTCGCCGATCCGGTACGGCGCGGTCGCCGTCCTGGTCACCCACTGGACCGGTGAGCCCCACCGCGCGGTCTCCTCCACCGCGGCGGGAAGCAGGCTGCGATCGGCCTTCAATTCCGCGAACAGCTCCGGGTCCCGGGCCAGTCTCAACAGGAGCATCCCCAACAGGTTGGTGGTGGTCTCGTTCCCGGCGACGAGCAGGATCAGCGCGTAACTGAACGCCTCGTCGGCGGTGAGTTCTCCCGTCGCCGTAGCGGTGTGCAGCCGGGTCAGCAGGTCGTCGACGGGTTCGGTTGCGCGGCGTCGCATCTCGGCGTCGATGAAGCTGCGCATCCGCACATAGGAGTGCGCGATCGATCCCACCAGGCGCGCGACCTCGGGCATCGACCGCGGGGCGAACCCCTGGGCGAATTTGTCCGAGACCGCCCGGAACGCCGGCCACTGATCCCTCGGAACGCCGAGGATCGCCGCGATCACGTTGATCGGCATAGGGACGGTCAACGCGGCCACCAGGTCGACCACCCCACCGCCCGTCAGCGTCGCGATCGATTCCGCGGCCAGTTCACGGATGTCGTCCGTCCACGCCTGGACCGACCGCTTGCTGAACGTGGGCGCCGTGATGTGCCGCAGCCGGGTGTGTTCGGGCGGATCGGTGGTCAGCACGACGCTGGACACGAAGGATCTCAGCATCACGCCGTCTCGGGACGAGAACACGGCGTTGTTGCGGACCGCGGTATGCACGTCGACGTGGCGCCCCAGCATCCAGACACCGAGTCGCTCGTTCACCACGACGGGGTGCTCGCGAATCCGTTCGAAGGCGGGGTACGGGTTGGCGACGTTCTGCGGGAGTGTCGGGTCGAAGTTGGTGCGCGGTACCGACACGGCCACCGAACGCGGTCGCGGACGACGCATGTCGCGGTAGGCGCCGCTCGCGACCGGGCGCAGGATGTCGGCCACGGAACTGCGGGCCGCGGACGCGATCGCCCGCGGCGGCGGCTTGAGGAGATCAGTCGGCATACCGACGACCGTAGGGCCGGCAGCTACGCCGAATAATGATGGATTCGGACAAAGACTTGATACTTTCGGACACATGCCCGCGGCCGCGCCGATCTGGGACATCGCGCGGTCCCCCGCGCCCAGCCGGTACATCCTGGAGACGGCGCGGCGACGCGGCCTCGATGACGCCACGTGCCTGTCCGGAACCGGGTTGACGCGGGAGGACCTGGCCGACCCCGCAACGGAGGTACGCGCCGGTCAGGAACTGACCATCGTCCGCAACATGATCGGGCGGCTCGGTGACCAGCCCGGGCTGGGCATGGAAACCGGTTCGCAGTACACGTTCGCCGACATCGGCATCCTGGGCTACGCCTTGCTGTCGAGCCCCACCGTCGCCGACGCCATCCGAGTCGCGTGCCGGTATGCCGCCCTCACCACGACCTACCTGAGCTTGGCCACCCCCCGGCTCACCCCCACTGAAGCAGCGATCGCCTTCGACGACGCGCAGGTTCCGCCCGACGTCCGGCGCTTCATGATCGAGCGCGATTTCGCCATCTTTCTGCAGCTCCTGCCGCCACTCATCGGCAGCTTCGACGCGCCGGCGACACTCCGGCTGGAGATCGCCGACCCGCACCTCCCGGTCAGCCTGGTGGAGGTGAACAACCTCACCGTCGTGGTCGAACACACAGCGCGCAACGCGCTCATCATCCCGGCCGAGTTCGTCGAACAACCCATGCCGGCGGCCGACCCGCAGATCGCGGCCATCTGCGTGCGCCAGTGCGAAGAGCTGTTGAATCGGCGGCGGGCCCGCCGGGGGATATCGGCGTCGATCAGAATGCGGCTCGTCCAGGACTCGACCCACATTCCGTCGATGGCCGCCATCGCCCGAGAGCTGTGCGTCACCGAGCGCACCCTGCACCGGCGGTTGGCGGCCGAGGGGACCAGCTATCGCGCCCTGCTCGACGAGGTCCGCGCGACGCTGGCCGCCGAACTGCTCGACGCGGGCCTTTCCGTCGAGGAAACCGCGCGCCGGCTCGGATACTCGGAGACCGCAGCATTCACCCGGGCGCACACTCGCTGGAACGGTTGTCCACCGCGGAGGCGAAAGCGGGATTGACGCCGCCGAAGCGGTGCGCAGGTAAACTGGCCGGATGCTCGACGCGACGACCGCCCAGCTCGAGGCGCCGCACCGCCTGCGGGTGCACCTGGACATCGTCGTCGTCGTCGCGGTCCTCGTGGTGACCAATCTGGTCGCGCACTTCACCACGCCGTGGGCCAGCATCGCCACCGTCCCCGTCGCTGCCGTCGGCCTGGCGATCCTCATGCGGGCGAGGGGCCTGGACTGGGCCGACCTGGGCCTGGGGCGCGCGCACTGGAGGTCGGGGCTTGGCTACGCGCTGGCCGCGGTGGCGGTCGTGGCGGCGGTGATCGCCGTCGGCATCCTGCTCCCGATGACCCGGCCCATGTTCCTGAACCACCGCTACGCCACCATCTCCGGCGCGCTGATCGCCTCGATGGTCGTCATCCCGCTGCAGACCGTGATTCCCGAGGAACTGGCCTTCCGGGGCGTGCTGCACGGCGCGCTGCACCGGGCGTGGGGCTTCCGCGGCGTGGCGCTGGCGGGCTCGCTGCTCTTCGGCCTGTGGCACGTCGCCACCTCGCTCGGACTGACCAGCAGCAACGTCGGCTTCACCCGAATTCTTGGCGGCGGGTTCCTCGGCATGCTGGCCGGGGTGGTCGGAGCCGTGCTGGCCACCGGGGCGGCCGGCTTCGTCTTCAGCTGGCTGCGGCGGCGCAGCGGCAGCCTGATCGCGCCGATCGCGCTGCACTGGTCGCTCAACGGGCTCGGCGCCCTCGCCGCGGCGCTGGTCTGGCACCTGTCCTAGCGGGCTACACCAGCAGCACCGCCGCGCCGGCGATACGCCCGGCGCTGAGATCGCCCAGCGCCCGATCCGCTTCTGCCAGCGGGTATTCCGGTGTGGTCACCTCGATGTGGTGCTCGGCCGCGAAGGCCAGGAACGCCCGCGCGTCGGCCCGGGTGTTGGAGGAGACCGACCGGACCTGCCGCTCCTGGAACAGGTGGCGCTGGTAGTTCAGCGGCGGAATGTCGGAGAGGTGGATGCCGGCGATCGACAGGGTGCCGCCGCGGTCCAGCGCCTCGAGCGCGGGCAGCACGAGGTCGCCGACCGGCGCGAACAGGATCGCCGCGTCGAGCGGCACCGGGGGCGGGTCCGCGGCCCCCTGTGCGGACGCGACGCCGAGGTCCACCGCCAGCTTGCGGGCCTCCTCGCCGCGGGTCATCACGTGCACTTCGGCGCCCTGCGCCAGGGCGACCTGCGCCGTGATGTGGGCGCTGCCGCCGAACCCGTACAACCCCAACCGGCCGCCGGGCGGCAGGTCGGCGCGCAGCAGGGACCGGTAGCCGATGATGCCGGCGCACAGCAGCGGCGCCAGCTCGGTGTCGCTGTAACCGTCCGGCAGGTGGTGTGCGAACGCCGCCGGGACCGTCGCGAACTCGGCGTAGCCGCCGTCGGCGTCCCAGCCGGTGTAGCGGGAGTTCGGGCACAGGTTCTCGTCGCCGCGCAGGCAGTATTTGCACGCGCCGCAGGTGTGGCGGAGCCAGGCGATGCCCACCCGGTCGCCGACCCGGAAGTCCGAGCCCGCGTCCGGACCCAACTCGACAACCTCCCCGACCACCTCGTGGCCCGGAGTCACATGCTCGCGGTGCACGGGTAGGTCGCCCTCGGTGACGTGCAGGTCGGTGCGGCACACCCCGCAGGCGCGCACGGCCACCAGCAACTCCGACGGCCCGGGCCGCGGCACCTCGGCGGTGACCGGTTCCAGGGGGTTGCTGCCCATCGGTCCGGGACGGCGAACCCGCCATGCGCGCATCGTCGGGCGGTTCTCCGCTGCGGCCATCCGTCCATCATGCCGTGGACGGGGGCGCCCGCAACGGGTCGGCGCGGGTTAGGTGCGGCGCACCATCCCGACGATCCACAGCAGCAGCACGGCGCCGAGCAGGGCGGTCAGGAAGGTGAAGATCAGACCCCCGCCTGCGGTGTTGACGAAGAAGCTCAGGATGAACCCGCCGAGCAGGGCGCCGATGACGCCGATCACGATGTCCATCAGGATGCCGGCGCCGCTCCCCCGGACGATCCTGCTGGCGAGCGCGCCAGCCAAGCCGCCGATGATGATGTAGCCGATGAGTCCGACGCTGGTGGTCGTCGTCGATCGGGCCAGGTATTCGGTAGCTGCCAGGACGTCCATGCGGGTCTCCTCGGGTCGGTGGCAAAGACCGGCTCGACCGCCGGTTGACCCGGTATACCCGCTTTACGTAATTAATCGCGTGTCGAATTGACGGGTTTTCGGCGCGGCCGTCAGGCGGGCACCGTGCGCGTCGGCGTCGGCGTCAGCTCACCCGCCGGTGCCTGACCCGGGACCGCGGCGGGCGCGGGGGCCGGTGCGGGGGCCGCAGGCGCGCCCGGCGCTACCGGCGCGCCCGGCGCCCCCGGCGGCGCGGCCGGGGCGGTCCAGGGCTGGATCGACTCGGCCAGGGCCTTGGCGGCACCCTTGTCCACCGGGTCGTTGGAGGTGCCGAGCCAGACGACGAACCAGCGTTGCGGCGGCCCGGTGGTGGCCGGAGAGCCGACGACACCCGTCCAGATCTGGCCGTTGGGCTTGCTCGGGTCGCTGAACTTCACCTCGTAGTACGACGCGCTTCCGGTGATCCCGTTCGCCCCGGTGAGCGGCGTGGTCTCCTGGTTGACCCGGGTTCCGGGATAGGGCATGAAGAACTCACCCATGTCCGAACCCAGCCGCAGGGCGGCCTTCGCGTTGTTCGGTTCGGCGCTGGCGTAGAGCTTCTGGTCCAGCCGGCCCATCACGATGCGGGTGTCGTTGGCGACCGGTGGCGGCTGGCCGGGCGCGGGGGGTTGCCCGGTCGTCTTGCTGAGCAGTTCCGAGCCATAGTCGAGGTGGGAGGTGTCCGACTGCACCCACCCGCCGGGCAGCACGTAGCTGAAACCCCCGACGGGGTTGCCGATCCGGCCGGCGTTCGGGTCCACCGCGGGCGGCGGCGGTGCGTTC
>NZ_CACRUY010000072.1 GCF_902652685.1 Mycobacterium sp. Marseille-P9652 | reverse complement strand
CCACCGGGGGTGGGCGGGTCACCGAACTGGTGGCGCGGCCGTTGCTGGCGGCGCTGCGGCCGGAGCTGGGCCGGGTGCTGCAGCCGCTGGGCGGCGAGTACGCGGCGACACGGGAGCTGTTGACGTCGCTGCCGTTCGCGCCGGGCTACGGGGTGGAGATCGGCCTGCTGGTCGACACGTTCGACCGGCTGGGTCTCGACGCGATCGCCCAGGTCAACCTCGGGGTGCGCGCGCACCGCAACCGCCCGCTCGAGGAACTCGGCGCGATGAGCCGCCAGGTGATCGCCACCTTGCTCTCCCGCTGCGGGATCCCCGACTCCGGCGTGGGCCTCACCCAGTTCCTCGCCGACGAATACGGCTACACCCCGCTCACCACCTCGGTGTCACTGGCGGACCGGCCCCCGATGCAGGCTTTCAGGCCTCACGCTGATCGCTGACGTGTCGGTGGCGTAAGGCAGTATCGAACCCGTGGCGTTGGTGTTGCTGTACCTGGTGGTGCTGGTGCTGGTCGCGATCGTGCTGTTCGGTGCGGGCAGCCTGCTGTTCGGGCGCGGGGAACAGCTGCCGCCGCTGCCGCGGGGCACGACGGCGACGGTGCTGCCCGCCTACGGCGTGACCGGGGCCGACGTCGACGCCGTCAAGTTCACCCAGGTGCTGCGGGGATACAAGACCAGCGAGGTGGACTGGGTGCTCGACCGGCTCGCCCGTGAGCTCGAGGCGCTGCGCGGTCAGCTGGCGGCAGCGCAGGCGCCGCCGGCCCGGGAGGGCGCCGCCGAGCGCGAACCCATCCCGGTGGAACCGGACAACGGCGGGGAGCGTCAGGACAAGGTGTGAGCGACGATGGGCGGGTGCGCTGCAGCTGGGCGACCCTACGGCCGGGGCCGGACTTCGATCTGTACCGCAACTACCACGACGAGGAGTGGGGCCGGCCGGTGCGGGATCCGGCGGCGCTGTTCGAGCGGATGAGCCTGGAAGCCTTCCAGAGCGGGCTGTCATGGCTGATCATCCTGCGCAAGCGGGACAACTTCCGGCGGGCCTTCTCCGGCTTCGACGTCGAGAAGGTCGCCGCGTACACCGACGCCGACGTGCAGCGGCTGCTGGAGGACGCGGGCATCGTCCGCAACCGGTCCAAGATCGAGGCGACGATCGCCAATGCGCGGGCCGCGGCCGAGCTCGGCGCGCCCGAGGAGCTGTCCGAGCTGCTGTGGTCCTTCGCGCCGCCACCGCGGCCACGGCCCACTGACCCGTCGGGGATTCCGTCGGCCAGCGACGAATCCAAAGCCATGGCGAAGGAGCTGAAACGGCGCGGGTTCCGCTTCGTCGGCCCTACCACCGCGTACGCGCTGATGCAGGCGACCGGCATGGTGGACGACCACATCGCAGGCTGCTGGGTCCCTCCGCGGTGACGACGGGGCCTTGAGGCCGCCGAGGAGACGGGCAAATCGAGTCGGCGCCCGGTGACGATCCGGCCCCGGCGAGGGCGCCCGGCGCGACGGTTTGCAGGCCGGATGAGGGGCGACGAGCGGGTCTTTGTGCGCATGGTGAGTTCGATAGGGAACAATGGGGGGGTGATTAGGCAGTTCGATGCCGGGCGTGGCTGGAATGTGGCTGGCGGGGCACGCTCGGCGCCGATCGGGTCCGCGACGGCGGTCCGGCTCGAACCTGGAGGGAGCACTCGATGGCGGCGATGAAGCCCCGGACCGGGGACGGTCCTCTTGAAGCGACGAAGGAGGGGCGCGGCATCGTGATGCGGGTACCACTGGAGGGAGGCGGTCGCCTGGTCGTCGAGCTGACCCCCGACGAGGCGGCCGCTCTGGGTGACGAGCTCAAGGGCGTAACGAGCTCCAGCTAGCCGCGGCGCGTCGCCGGTCTACGCCGACACCTTCCGATAGATGTCCAGCGTCTGAGCGGCGGCATGCGCCCAGAGGAATTCTTCGGTGCAGCGCTGGCGCCCCGCCTGGCCGTACCGTTTCGCTCTGTCCGGGTCGGCGATCAGTGCGTTGACCGCCTCGGCCAGCCCCGTCTGGTAGCCGATGGGATCGTCGGCGTCGTAGTGCACCAGCGATCCGGTGACCCCGTCGGCAACGACCTCGGGGATGCCGCCGACGTCGGAGGCGACCACCGCCGTCGCGCACGCCATGGCCTCCAGGTTCACGATGCCCAGGGGCTCATACACCGACGGGCACACGAAAACCGTTGCCGCCGAGAGTATTTCGCGCAATTCCCCGATGGGCAGCATCTCCCTGATCCAGAACACGCCGGTGCGCTCGCGGGCCAGGTCGTCCACCGCGGCCCGAATCTCCTCGGCGATCTCCGGGGTGTCGGGGGCCCCGGCGACGAGCACCACCTGAGCCTCGGGGCTGAACCGGTGCGCGGCGGCCACCAGGTGGTCGACACCTTTCTGACGGGTGATGCGTCCGACGAACGCGACGAGGGGACGGTCAGGGTCGACACCGAGTTCGGCCAGCACCGAGCCGGTTTCGGCCGGGCCGGCGGGGTACCAGACGTCGGTGTCGACCCCGTTGCGGATGACGTGGACCCGGCTCGGATCGAGCGCCGGGTAGACGCGCAGGATGTCCTCGCGCATGGCGGAACTGACCCCGATGACGGCGTCGGCGGCCAGCACGGCGGTCTGCTCCACCCACGACGACACCCAGTAGCCGCCGCCGAGCTGCTCGGCCTTCCACGGCCGCAACGGCTCGAGCGAATGCGCGGTCAGCACGTGGGGGATGCCGTACAGCAATGACGTCAGATGCCCAGCCATGCCGGTGTACCAGGTGTGGGAGTGCACGACGGTGGCCGCCGACGCCGCAGTGGCCATCATCAGGTCGGTCGACAGCGTCGACACGGCCGCGTTGGCGTGCTTCAGGCGCGGGTCGGGCTGGTGGGCCTGCACTCCCTGGCCTTCCGGCCGCGGCGCGCCCATGCAGTGGACGTCCACCGCGCACAGCCGGCGCAGTTGAGAGACCAACTCGGTGACGTGGACGCCTGCTCCCCCGTAGACCTCGGGTGGGTATTCCCGAGTCATCATCGCGACCCGCATACTCCGAACGGTAGTTCGGCGACGCGGCGGCCCGCGAGTCGGGCCGGTGCGGAGCCGGACCATCGGAGGCAGTCGGCGACGCGGCGGCCCGCGAGTCGGGGGTCGGGCACTCGAACGTTCCCGTATGAGCCCAAACACCTTGACAGACAGCCCGACAGGCGGCTCAATCGCGCGATCCCCTGGCAGCGGTCCCGTGCGGCCGATAGGTTGAACCTATGAGGGAAGCGCCACACGTGCTGGGCATTGTCCTGGCCGGCGGTGAGGGCAAACGCCTGTACCCGTTGACCGCGGACCGCGCCAAGCCCGCCGTCCCCTTCGGGGGCGCCTACCGGCTCATCGACTTCGTGCTCTCCAACCTCGTCAACGCCCGCTATTTGCGCATCTGCGTTCTCACTCAGTACAAGTCGCATTCACTCGACCGTCACATCTCGCAGAACTGGCGCCTGTCGGGCCTCGCCGGCGAGTACATCACCCCGGTGCCGGCGCAGCAGCGGCTCGGCCCGCGCTGGTACACCGGGTCCGCGGACGCGATCTACCAGTCGCTCAACCTCATCTACGACGAAGACCCCGACTACATAGTGGTTTTCGGCGCCGACCACGTCTACCGGATGGACCCCGAGCAGATGGTCCGGTTCCACATCGACAGCGGCGCGGGGGCGACGGTCGCGGGCATCCGCGTGCCGCGCGCGGAGGCGACGGCGTTCGGCTGCATCGACGCCGACGAATCCGGGCGCATCCGCGACTTCGTCGAGAAGCCGCTGGACCCGCCGGGAACGCCGGACGACCCGGCCGCGGCGTACGTCTCGATGGGCAACTACATCTTCACCACCAAGGTGCTGATCGACGCGATCCGCGCCGACGCCGACGACGACCACTCCGACCACGACATGGGCGGGGACATCATCCCGCGCCTGGTCAGCGACGGCATGGCCGCGGTGTACGACTTCAAGGACAACGAGGTGCCCGGCGCCACCGACCGCGACCGGGGCTACTGGCGCGACGTGGGAACCCTCGATGCGTTCTACGACGCGCACATGGACCTGGTGTCGGTGCACCCGGTGTTCAACCTGTACAACAAGCGCTGGCCGATCCGCGGCGAGTCGGAGAACCTCGCGCCGGCCAAGTTCGTCAACGGCGGCTCGGCGCAGGAGTCGGTGGTGGGGGCGGGCAGCATCATCTCGGCTGCCTCGGTGCGCAACTCGGTCCTGTCGTCCAACGTCGTGGTCGACGACGGCGCGATCGTCGAGGGCAGTGTCATCATGCCGGGCGCCCGCGTGGGCCGCGGCGCGGTGGTGCGCCACGCGATCCTGGACAAGAACGTCGTCGTCGGGCCCGGGGAGATGGTCGGGGTGGACTTGGAGCGGGACCGGGAGCGCTTCGCGATCAGCGCGGGCGGCGTCGTCGCGGTCGGCAAGGGCGTCTGGATCTAAGCCCCCGGACCTACGGGACCTCCGGCACCAGCAGGTGCGCGTCGTGGTCGGGTCCCCAGTGCAGCGTGATGCGACCGCGGGGCGACGGGGCGTAGGCCGCCGGGAACTGGCCGGCCAGCGGGTTGCGCGAGCAGAGCCATCGGCCGCCGACGATCAGGCGCAGCTGCTCGCCGGCCCGGAACAGCGTCGCCGACGGGCCGAGCGCCACGTCGACCGCGACCACCTCGCCGGGCGAGACCGGCCGTGCCACGGTGCAGGCGGGCACGGGCTCCCACGGCCGCGAGAGCTCCGGGTCGAGCGCGCGCAAGGCGACCCGCTGCCACCCGGTGGTCACCCGGTCGCGGCCGTAGCCGTACGACCCCTCGAACGCCACGAACCGCCCGTCCCGCCACTTCTCGACGCCGACGAACAGGTTGGCGTCGTCGCAGCCCTCCAGGCTCACCCATAACCGGGCGGCCATCGGGCCGGTGAGCTCGATGTCCTCCGGGATCTGCCAGCTGAATGCCGCGGCGCGCGAACGGTTTTCGAAGCTCACGTTGCCGGGCGCCCCCGGCCGGTCGGGCGACAGCGTCCCGCCGCCCGCCAGATACAAAGGCCGCCAGCGTGTTCGGGCGAGCGGCCACTCGGCCTCTTCGCGCACGGCGGTGACGGTGTCGCGGTCCTCGCGCACCTCGAGGCGCACGCTGCGGGACGCCGGAGCGCCGTCCAGCGCAGCCCTGAAGAACGCGAGTTGCTCGGCCAGCGCGGCGTCGGAGTAGAAGACCGCCCATTTGCCGGCCCGGTGGGTGTAGAGGCGGGCGGGGCCGGCGGCCTGAGCGAATGCCCGGAACGAACCGCGGGTGTGCAGGTTGTTGTCGGAAAAGCTGCCGCACACCAGCATTGGGACCGTGATTGCCGACAGGTCGGGCACCAGCGCGCGCCAGAAGTCGTCGCGCAGCGGATGCTCGTCCTGCATGCGCTCGATCTCGTAGCTCTGACGGGTGGTGCGCCGCACGCCGCGCGACCAGAACCGGGCGAAGCCGCGCTCCCGGACGCCGCCCGGGAAGAGGAGGTCGCGGTAGGGGTCCGTGAAGCCCTCCCACGGGCAGATGGCGCGCAACGCCGGCGGTTGCAGGGCGGCGACGGCGTACTGGCTGATGGCGAGGTAGGACACCCCGGTCATCACCACCCGGCCGTCGCACCACGGCTGGGCGGCGATCCACTGCACCAGGTCGTAGGTGTCCTCGGCCTCCTGGCGGGACATCAGCTTTCCGGTGCCGTCGGAGTGGCCGCAGCCGCGCGAGTCGGCGTTCACCACGGTGAAGCCGCGCGGCACCCACCAGGCCGGGTCGGGGGCCTCCCAACCGGTGAGCGCCGAGAAGGTGACCTGGTGCGGCTGCCGCAGGATGCGGTATTGGACCGAGAACGTCCACCTCTTGCCCCGCCGCCGCGGCAGATTGTCCTTGCCGTAGGGGTGGACGCTCAGGACGACCGGCCGGGGCGCGCCGACCGCATCCCGAAACACGTTGATGCGCAACGTCGTTCCGTCCCGAGTCGGAACCCCGACATCGCGGTCGGTCGTCAGGCCGGCCGAGGGGGCCGTGACGGTGACGGGCGGTTTCGCGATACCGCGAAGCCGGCCCAGCGCGTACCGGAGAGCGCCGGGTCGCCGCCAGGGGACGTCGAGCCCCGGATCGCGCGCCACGCCATCACCTTAGTGATTTGATCGGCGGCCGGCGGGCGGTGCGTCAAACCAGGTAGTAGTAGTGCTGAGGGTCTCCGTTGCCGGCCGCGGCGGTCGCGGCGGTGGCTTCCAGAAGTTCGCGGCCGTCTCTCTGGGCATGGGCGTACCGCACGGCCTTCAGGGTTGCCGAGAATTCCTCGTCCTCCTCCGGGAAGACGTGCTCGGTCGGGAACCAATCGTCGAAACCCACGTTGCGCAGCATGGCCCGCATGTCGGGCTGCACACCGGCGAGCAGGACCGTCACGCCGCGCGCGGTCTCCTCCCGCAGGAAACGTTCGATCCGCTCGACGACGACGACATCCGGGTGTCGCACGCGTTTGAGCCGCAGGACGACGAACCGGATGTCGTCGCGTTCCAACCGGTGGCTCAGCTCGTCCAGGTAGCGCTCGAGTTCCGGTGCGGCGCCGAAGAACAGTTCGCCCTCGAAGTCGTAGATCACCGTCGAGGGGTCGACCGGATCGCCGGGCACCCGCTCGCGGATCACGCGTTCGGACGTCACGACCATCTCCTTGGCCTTCAGCTTCGCCGCCCGCGGCACGAACAGCAGGATCGACAGCACGACACCGAGCAGCACCGCGGTGTCCAGGTCGATCAGCACTCCCGTCAGCGCGGTGACGATCACCAGGCCGGCGTCGTAGCGTGAAGCCCTGAGCGTGTAGAAGAGCCGCTTGTAGTCGATCAGCCGCGCCGCGGTGATGAGCAGTAGGCCGGCCAGCGCGGCCCGGGGCATGTAGTGCAGCAGCGGAGCGAACAGCAGCACCGCCGCGCCGACGGTCACCGCGGTGATCACGCCGGAGAAGCGCGACACCGCGCCGGCCTGGAAGTTGATCGGCGACCGCGACACCGAGCCCGACCCCGGCACGCACTGGAAGAACCCGCCGGTGAGGTTCGCCAGGCCCTCGGCGAGGATCTGACGGTTGTAGTCCAGCTTCTGACCGGATTGGTGCGCAATGGCTTTCGCGATCGACAGGGCCTCGAGCAGTCCGATGAAAGCGATCGCCAGCGCACCTTCCGAGAGTTCGCCCAGGGTGCCGAACTGGACCTGCGGGATGTGCGGGGTGGGCAGGCTCTGCGGGATCTTCGCGGTCAGGGCCACCCCGAGGTTGCCGTTCTGGTCGGGGGTCGACCAGCCGGCGAGGTACGCGACGAGCGCCGCGATGACCAGGACGGCCAACAGGTCGAGTTGCGGCAAGCCGAAGCGCTTCACCACCCAGCGCAGCGCGACGGCCAACGCGACGGTGGTGACGCTGAGCAGCACGGCGCGATAGTTGACCGCATCGCCGTGGAACAGCGTGAGGTAGGTGCGTTCCAGCACCTTCATCCGCCCGGTCCCTTTGTCTTTCACCCCGAGCGCGTTGCCCAGTTGTCCCACCGCGATGAGCAACGCCGCCGCCACGAGGAAGCCGAGGATGACGGATTCGGAGATGTAGCGGGTGAGGTCGCCGAGTTTGAACACGGCGATGAGGATCTGGAATGCGCCGGCGAGAATGCCGAGCAGGAACAGCG
Source organism: Mycobacterium sp. Marseille-P9652 (assembly GCF_902652685.1). Taxonomy (GTDB): domain Bacteria; phylum Actinomycetota; class Actinomycetes; order Mycobacteriales; family Mycobacteriaceae; genus Mycobacterium. The sequence goes on along the minus strand of NZ_CACRUY010000072.1, from coordinate 12,276 downwards.
CCTCGAAGAGCACCGTGCGGTTCTCGGGATCCAGGAAAGCCAGAGAACTGAACGCCAGCAGGGAGATTGCGCTCGTCGGCCCGTTGATGAGGTGTGACGACGATCCGAATACCGAGGCGATGAACGTCACGACGATGCACGAATAGACGCCGAACTTCGGGTCGACGCCGGCGACCAGTGCGTACGTGATGCCCTGCGGCAGCGACACCGCCGCGACCGTGACGCCCGCGACCAGGTCCCGCCGCGCCTTCGTCGTGTCGTAGTTCAGACCCTTGACCTTCTCCGAGACACTCACGCGGACTTCGCCTTCCGCCGGCTGTGCGTCGACGCGACCGTCGCGCGGGCGGGCGACGACAGCGCATCGTAGATGCCGTTGTCACCGAAGAACTTCTCGCGCGCGTCGTTCCAGTCCTTGGCGATCGCGGTGATCGGGAACAGGTTGATGTCGGGTAACCGGTCGGCGTGCTTGGCCAGGATCGCGGGATTGATCGGACGGTAACCGGTTTGGGCGATGACTTCCTGCGCGGAGTCGGTGTAGAGGTATTGGAGGAAGGCCTTGGCGTAGGGGAGCGTCTTGTTGGTGAGGTTCGCGTCCACCCAGGCGACGGCCGGTTCGGCCCGGATACTGGTTGGCGGGTAGACGATCTCGAGTTCGTTGCTGTTCTCCGTGACCTCGCGAAGGGCTTCGTTCTCCCACGTCAGATGGACGTCACCGATGCGCTCGACCGCGAAGCTGATGGCCGCGCCCCGGGCACCGGCGTCGGCGACCACGACATGCTTGGACAACGCTCTGACGAGGTCGAAGGCCTGCGCGTCCGTCCCGCCGCGGGTGGTGACCGAGCCCCAGGCCGCGAGGATGCTGAGCTTGCCGTTGCCGGAGCTGCGCGGGTTGGGCGAAACGATCGCGACGCCGTCCTTCACCAGATCCGGCCAGTCGTGAATTCGCTTGGGATTGCCCTTGTGGACGACGAAGACGATGGTCGAGGTGTAGGGGACCGAATTGTTCGGCAGGCGCCCTTGCCAATCGGCGGCGATCAATCCGCGCTTGCGCAGGGCGTCCACATCGCTGACGAGCGCGAGTGACACCACCCCGGCCTTCTGCTTGCCGGCGATGACGTCGGCGGCCTGCCGTCCGGAACCGCCGTGAGACTGTTTGATCTCCAGCGTCACCCCGGTCTGCTGCCGGAATTGGGCGATGAAGGCCTTGTCGAGCGTCGCGTACAGTTCCCGCGTCGGGTCATAGGAAACGTTGAGGATCTGGTTCGGCGACGTGTCGGGTTGCAGATTCTTGACCGCGATGAGGCTCGCCGCCACGGCGATCGCGACGACGCCGACGATGTTGAGCCAGGGGACGCGTAATCGGTATGCGCGGCGGCGCGCCGACGGTTGCTCGATCTGTGTCATTGCCGCCTCCTGCGTCGAACGAGTCGCCCGAACTTCCGCGCCGGCGAAGCCGGGCGAAGGGGATGCTAGCGAGGATCGGCCTGCGAAACACCGGTGGAAATCTGCGTGATCTAATGGCCAACGGTTTGGGCCCCGGCGGTGTTCACCACACGCTGGGCAATAACCGGTAGCGGACCCGTTGCGTGTACTCGCGGTATCCGGAAAGCTCCCCGCGAAGCAGCTCTTCCTCGTCGAGGATTCGGAAGACGAGCACCACGACGCCCGGAACCACGAAGAGCAGCCCCCAGTACGAGCCCAGAGCCAATGGGATGCCGACCATCATGATGACGTCGCCGAAATACATCGGGTGCCTGACGAAGCCGTAGAGACCGGTGGAGACGACGGGTTGGCCCGACTCGACGGTGACCGTGGCGGCTGCGTAGCCGTTCTGGACGACCACGAGCAGGGCAATGCCCAGGCCCACCGCCACCAGGACCTCCCCGAGCAGGCAGACCCACACCGGCACGGCCGACCAGCCGAACCGGTGGTCGAGCGCGCTGAACGCCATCATCGCGAACATGTCCAGGAATGAGGCGCTGACGATGATCTTCTGCGCCGTACGGCCTTCGGCACGCGGGCCGGCATGCATGCGGCGCTGCAGGGCCGCCGGGTTGGTGCGGGCCAGGTAGACGGTGGGGATGGTCGATACCGTGGTGAAGACGGCGATGAAAACCCAACCCTGCCAATAGTGGACCGTCCCGGCCGGTACGAACAGGAGGACGCCGAAGCCGAGGAGGCCAACGATCGAGGATGCCGCCATGCGGACCGCTGTGTTCATGACACTCCTAGCAGCGCACGTCGCGCCGTCGAAAACCCAAGGCGCCCAGTGCGATCAAGGCAGCATCGATCGCCAGCAACCACAACAGCGGTGCGGCGGTGAAGTCGGCGCCCACCCGCGGCACGTGCGCGAACGGCTCCAGGTCCAGCAGCCACCGCGGGAATCGGGCCAAGGACCCGATCAGGTAGACCGCGACGAACGCGACCAGCACGCCCCACGCCACCGGGGCGAACCGCGGCGCGACACCGAACAGCGCGACCGTCACCGCGGCGAGCAGCCAGACGGCGGGCAGCTGTACGGCCGCGGTGCCGACGACGATGGCCAGCTTGCCGCCGACGTCGCCGGCCGCGATCCCGTAGACGAGGCCGCCGACCGCGCCGCTGACGAGCATCGTGGCCGCCGGCCCGATCAGCGCGGCGGCCAGATGGCTTGACAGCCAGGCGGTTCGGGAGATGGCGCCGGCCAGGACCGTCTCGGCGCGCTGCGCCGACTCCTCCTGGTGCAGCCGCAACGCGAGCGAGATGGCAAACGCCGAGGCCGCCATGCCGATCATGGTGAACGCGACCGCGACGAAGGCTTCCTCCAACGCGCTGGTGCCGCCCATCCGCGCGACGATGTCCCGCACGACGCTGCTGCCGCCCACCTCGTCGGCGATGCCGTGCACCACGCTGCCCATCAACAGCCCGTACAGTCCCAGCCCGACGGTCCACAGCACCAGCGCGCCGCGGTCCAGTCGCCACGTCAGCCCGTGGACGCCGCGCAAGTTCCTGCCCGCCTCGCCGGGCCCGGCGCGCTCCGCGATCAGGCCCGCCCCGACGTCGCGGCCGGCGAGCAGGCGGTAGGCGACCACGGTGAGCGCGAACGTCGTGGCCAAGTGCAGCAACAGGATCCACCAGCGGTCGCCCGCATACGGCCGAACCTGCAGTGACCACCCCAGCGGTGACAGCCACGAGAGCGTGCCGTCGCCGGCGTCGCCGACCGCGCGGAGCGTGAAGGCGACGCCCAGCGCGGCGAACGCCGTGCCGCGGGCGACCCGGGCGCTCGGCGAGAGTTGGGCGGTCACCGCGGCGACGGCGGTGAAGACCAGGCCCGAGCACGACAGCGCGGCGGCGAACGCCAGCGAACCGCCGGCCGGGACGTCGGTGGCCAGCAGCCCGGCCGCGCCTATCGCGCCGGTGGCGAGCGATGCCCCGCACGACAGGAGCAGGGCCGCGCTGAGGCTCGCGTACCGGCCGATCGCGGTCGAGTCGACCAATTCCGTTCTGCCGCTTTCCTCGTCGGCGCGGGTGTGCCGGATCACGGTGAGGATGACGGCGACCGCGATCAGCAGGTGGAACATCCCGGCCTTCCAGATCCCCACGGCGCCGAGGCTGTCGTTGTGCACCTGCCCGTAGAGGGCGCGCTGGGCGGGACTGGCCATGATCGAGGCGGCGAACGCCGCCCGCGCGGACTGGGTCGGGTAAACCTTCTCGATGCTGCCGATGTACACGGTGGCCAGCGGCACCGACAACAGCAGCACCCACAGCGGCAGGGACACCCGGTCGCGGCGCAGATACAGGCGCAGCATCGCCAGCGTCCCGGTGAAGTTCGAGGCGGCGCGCGGTTGCGGTCGGGCGGGCCGTTCCAGCGTCGCGGTGCTCATCGCGCCGACACCTTCGCGGGGCTGGTGTCGTAGTGGCGAAGGAAGAGTTCCTCCAGCGTGGGGGGCTGGCTGACCAGGCTGCGCACGCCCGCCTCGCCGAGCGCCCGGATCAGCTCCCCGAGGCTTTCGCTGTCGACCTGCGCGTGCAGGGTGCCGCCCACGACGGTGACGTCCTCCACGCCCCTGATGCGGGTGAGATCGCCCGGGTCCCCGGTCATCTCGGCGCGGATCGAGGTCCGGCTGAGGTGCCGCATGGAGTCGAGCGATCCGCTTTCGACGGTCCTGCCGGCGCGGATGATGGTGATCCGCTCGCACAGCGCCTCGGTCTCGGCGAGGATGTGGCTCGACAGCAGGACGGTCGCACCACGGTCGCGAGCCTCGAGCACACACTGCTGAAAGACGTGCTCCATCAACGGGTCCAGGCCGCTGCTGGGTTCGTCGAGCAGCAGCAGTTCCGCCCGCGACGAGAATGCCGAGATCAGGGAGACCTTCTGGCGGTTGCCCTTCGAGTAGGTGCGCGCCTTCTTGTGCGGGTCGAGGTCGAATCTTTCGATCAGTTCGGCGCGGCGGTTCCGGTCGATCCCGCCGCGCATCCGGGCCAGCAGGTCGATGGTCTCGCCGCCGGTCAGCGACGGCCACAGCGTGACATCACCCGGTACGTAGGCGATGTGGCGATGCAGGGCGACGGCGTCGGTCCACGGATCGGCGCCCAGCAGGCGGACGGTTCCGCCGTCGGCTTTCATCAGGCCCAGCAGGATGCGCAGGGTTGTCGACTTGCCGGCTCCGTTCGGTCCGAGAAAGCCGTGCACCTCCCCCTGCCGCACCGTGAGCTCGAGGCCGTCCAGGGCCCGCACCGATCCGAAATTCTTGACCAGACCGTGGATTTCGATGGGATTCTCAGCTGGCATGGGACTCTCCTTGTTCGCCTGCGGCCAGAAATGCGTCGTACATGGTGCGGTCGACCATCAACCCTTCGGTGTAGATCTCCAGGGCGGGAAGGATCATGTCGCGGGCGTAGTCGCGGAGGACGGCGCGGATATCCGTTGGCGTCTCGTGCATCTGCAGGTAGAGCAGGAAGCCGCCGCCCCCGGTGATGCCGAGATATTTCGCCCGGGCGCGGGGGTCGCGGCTCGGTTTGACGGTCCCGGCCCGCACGCCCTCCTCGAGGTATTGCTCGGCGTTGTCAATCATGGTGCGCCACAACATCGTTGCCAGCTCGCCGCCGGACAGCATGCTGCGTATCAGGTAGGCCATCATCGGTGCGTAGGACTCGATCTCGGCCATCTGCGCGAACCACGTCGCCGGATCGTTGGACGTGATCGTCTCCGACTTCTTGGTGCGAATGTCCTCGGCCACGTACTCGTCGCAGGCCTTACGCAGGCCGTCCTTGGAGCCGAAGTGGTGAATGACCAGTGCGGCGCTCACGCCCGCCGCCTCGGCGATGGTGCGCAGTCCCACGCCGAAACCGTGCTCGCCGAACTGCGCGATGGCCGCCTCGCGGATCCGGGCGGCAGCGGTCAGGTCGGCTGAACGCATGTTCAGTACATTAAACGGCCGTTCAGTCCCAAGTCAATGGGTCCGTGGTGCAGGTGGGTGGGCCGAGGGCAGGAGTCGGGTGATCGCGGGCGGAGCTTGGCGAAATAGTTCGGTGTCAGCCATCCACAAATGGGGGCGGATCGCCTTAGATGTGTGGGGGGACAGCAGTAGGGGGAACCGCTGTGAGCCGAGAAGAAGCTCCCGAGCAGGACGCGAGCTCCATCGCGCGGTGGTGGCGTCAAGCCGACCAGTTCGGCTGGCTCATCGGGTACCTACGGGTCCGGGGCCTGGAGGTGCCGACCCGGCTCCTGATGGCGCTCATCTCGGGTGCCCTGGTGCTGACGCCGATGGGCCTGCTCTCGCCGCGGAGCGGCCTGTTTCAGTGGTCGTTGGCCGTAAGCGTGGTTGCCTGCGTCGTGGGGATCGCCTACACCGTGCTGTGGCTTCGCGGGTGGCCGTCCAGAAAACAATCGCTCTCCATGGCCGTCCTCGGCGGCGGCCTCATCGCTGCCGGTTGCGTCCTGCAGCGTGATCCGGTGCTGGGAATGATGGGTTGCACCGGGTTGGTCATCATCGGCGGCTACGTCGGGTTGTTTCACAACACGAAAGCGATCGCGGTCAACGTCGCTCTCGCCATCGCGGCCAGCGTGCTGTGCGCGTCGCGCGTGATCGCGACCCGGGAGATTCCCGTGGTGGCGGCGGGGTTGTGGCTGGTCATCGAACTCAACCTCGCGGTTCCCCTCGCGCTCCAGGCCGTCGTGCGCACGCTGGGCGCCGACGTTGTCCGCTCCGACCATGACCCCTTGACCGGGCTGCTGAATCGTCGGGCATTCCACGAACGCGCGGCCATGCTGCTGACCTCGCCGAGCAACGAGCTCTTCCTCATCGCGGTGATGATCGACCTGGACCGCTTCAAGGACGTCAACGACACGTACGGTCACGTCGCTGGGGACCAGGCGCTCTCGGCCGTGGGCTGGGCGCTCCGGCAGCACAGTGGCAACACCAGCATCATCGGCCGATTCGGGGGAGAGGAATTCCTCGTCGTCGACGCCTTGCCCGCCGACCCCGCGCACGCCCTGCCGGGCAAGCTGTGCGCTGCCATCGCCGCGCTGCCTCAGCCGGTCACCGCGAGCGTCGGCGCGGCCTTGTTGCACTGGGGCAGCGTGACCGACCCGGGTTCGGCGATCGAGCAGCTGATCCGCGCGGCGGACAAAGCCATGTACACGGCCAAGCGCAACGGCGGCAATCGATCGCACCTGCACCAGCCGGCATCCGCGTAGCTGGACACTAAACCCGTTGTCGGCGGGCGCATTTCGTCGATCGTCAGTCCTTGACGGCGGCAAGCAGGCCGTCGCCGAGGGGCACCAACGCCGGCGTGAGCCGTTCGTCCTCGGCGATGAGCCGGGCCGCCTCGCGGACGGCCGTCACCTCGGCGTCGCGCGCCGCGGGATCGCCGGCCCGCCCGCCCAGCGCGGAGCGGTGCACCACGACGACGCCGCCGTGCCGCAGCAGCCGCACGCCCTCCACCACGTATCCCGGCTGGTCGACGGGGTCGGCGTCGATGAACACCAGGTCGTAGGACTCGTCGGCGAGCCGGGTCAACACGTCCTGCGCCCGGCCGCTGATCAGGCGGGTGCGCGACGGCCCGACGCCGGCCTCGGAGAACGCCTGCTTGGCCAGGCGCAGGTATTCGGGCTCGATGTCGATCGTCGTCAGCACGCCGTCGTCGCTCATGCCCGACAGCAACCACAGGCCGCTGACGCCCGCACCGGTGCCCACCTCGGCGACCGCCTTGCCGCCACTCAGCTTCGTCAGCAGGCTCAGCAACGCACCGACCGCGGGCGTCACCGGCGCGGCGCCGATGTCCATGGCCCGCTCCCGGGCGGAGACCAGCAGGGCGTCCTCGGATATCGAGGCCTCGGCATGCGCGGTGAGCGACTCGGCCCGACTGGGGGCCGTCTGACCGGGGGCGTCTGCGTCGGTGCCGTCCATGCCCGCAGCGTATTCCACATGAGGGCACGCTCGGTCAGGCGCGCCCGGCGCGCGGCGGCTCCCCGGAAACATGCAGGGCAGCGCACGTAACGATATGGTTTCTCAGCCTCAGCTCAGATTGTTCCTATATCGCGCACACTCCGGTACGCGACGGTAACCGTATGGATCGCGGAGGACGTTCGGCCGGGGGCGGGAATAAGCAGTGGAAACTTCGTGTTTCCGACTGCGATGATCTGTCAATTCTGGATGGCAGGTCTGACCCGGAGGAACCCAACATCACTACGCTTTTGAGCCCCACCAGCATGTCGCACCCCCAGGAGCGCCGCGACGACGAGTGGGCGGAGACGCCGGACGCGCTGTCCGGCACCGCGGTTTTCGACGCGACCGGAGACAAGGCGGCCATGCCGTCCTGGGACGAACTCGTGCGTCAGCACGCCGACCGGGTGTACCGGCTGGCCTACCGCCTGTCCGGGAACCAGCACGACGCCGAGGACCTCACCCAGGAGACCTTCATCCGGGTCTTCCGCTCAGTGCAGAACTACCAGCCCGGCACGTTCGAGGGCTGGCTGCACCGCATCACCACCAACCTCTTCCTCGACATGGTGCGCCGCCGCGCCCGCATCCGGATGGAGGCGCTGCCCGAGGACTACGACCGCGTGCCTGCCGACGAGCCCAACCCCGAGCAGATCTACCACGACTCGCGCCTGGGCCCCGACCTGCAGGCGGCGCTTGATTCGCTGCCGCCGGAGTTCCGCGCCGCGGTCGTCCTGTGCGACATCGAGGGCCTGTCCTACGAGGAGATCGGCGCCACCCTCGGCGTCAAGCTGGGCACCGTCCGCAGCCGCATCCACCGCGGACGCCAGGCCCTGCGCGACTACCTGGCCGCGCACCCCGAGGCCGGTTTCGCCGCCGAGGCGCTGCACGCCGAGTCGGCGTAACGCGCCGGTCCGGCGCGCTCCCCACCGGAATTCCTGCGGTTTTGCCGGCTTTAGGCGCGCTATTGGGCTGCGCCTCGCGCTACATTCGTTTAGAGGGCGCGAGAAAGGAGCTGGTGATGGCCGACCCCGGAAACCTGGGTCACGTTTTCCGGCGGGCATTCTCCTGGCTCCCCGCGCAGTTCGCCTCCCAAAGCGACGCGCCGGTGGGACCACGCCAATTCGGGTCCACCGAGCACCTCTCCGTCGAGGCCGTCGCCGCATTCGTCGACGGAGAGCTGCGGATGAACGCCCACCTGCGGGCCGCGCACCACCTGTCGCTGTGCCCGCAGTGCGCCGCCGAGGTGGAGGGCCAGAGCCGCGCCCGCGCCGCGTTGCGCGATTCCCACCCGATCCGGATCCCGAGCACTCTGCTCGGCATGCTGGCGGACATCCCGCAGTGGTCGGACGAGGACACCACGGCACGCGGATCCGACCGCGAGGCGCCGGACCGGCGCAAGCGCCGGTAGCGACGCCTGTAAGGCTTAAGTCCGCGTTCGCGGGCGCCCAATACAAAGTGTGGATACTAGGGTGGACACCGACAACATCGGCGCGGGGTGTATCGCCCGGTAAGGGCCTGTCTCGAGCGCTCGGGAAGAGGATCAAAAGTAGGGTGATGTGACCTCCGATCAAGGCTTTGACAACAGGGCGGACAACCGGCCGGACCAACGCCAGGACGGCGGCGTGAATGGCGGCCACCGCCTGCCGCCGCGGCCCATCTCGCGGCCGCCGGTCGACCCCGCCTCCCGGCAGGCGTTCGGCCGCCCCGACGGCTTGAACGGGTCCTTCGTGGCCGACCGCGTGCGCCCGCAGAAATACCGGGACCAGGGCGAGTACCGCCCCCAGGACCGGCCCGCCGACCCCGTCCTGCAGGAGGCGTTCAGCAAGCCCGTCGGGACCGTCGACACGCTGCAGCGCCACCCGATCGACGCCGGCGCGCTGGCGGCCGAGCAGAACGGCTCCGAGCCCGACGAGCTCGACGACCCGTGGCGCGACCCCGGCGCCGCGGCCGCCCTCGGCACCCCGGCCGTCACGCCGGGAGCGCCGCAGGTCGCGTCCGGCTACCGCGGCAAGCTGGGCGTCCGCGACGTGCTGTTCGGCGGCAAGGTGTCCTACGTCGCGCTGGCCGTCCTCGCGCTCATCGCCCTCGTGATCGGCCTGCTGGGCGGGGTGATCGGCCGCAAGACCGCCGAGGTCGTCGAGGCGTTCACCACCTCGAAGGTGACGCTGGCGACCAACAACAACGGCGAGTCACCGGCCGGCCGGTTCGCCAAGGTGGCGGCCGCGACCGCCGACTCCGTCGTCACCATCGAGTCCAAGAGCGACCAGGAGGGCATGCAGGGCTCCGGCGTCATCATCGACGGTCGCGGCTACATCGTCACCAACAACCACGTCATCTCCGAGGCGGCCAACAACCCCAGCCAGTTCAAGACGACCGTGGTGTTCAACGACGGCAAGGAGGTGCCCGCCAACCTGGTGGGACGCGACCCCAAGACCGACCTGGCCGTGCTCAAGGTCGACAACGTCGACAACCTGACGGTCGCCCGGCTCGGCGACTCCGACAAGGTGCGCGTCGGCGACGAGGTCCTGGCCGCGGGCGCGCCGCTGGGGCTGCGCAGCACCGTCACGCACGGCATCATCAGTGCGCTGCACCGCCCGGTCCCGCTGTCGGGCGAGGGCTCCGACACCGACACCGTCATCGACGGCGTGCAGACCGACGCCTCCATCAACCACGGCAACTCCGGCGGCCCGCTGATCGACATGGACTCGCAGGTGATCGGCATCAACACCGCCGGAAAGTCGTTGTCCGACAGCGCGAGTGGCCTGGGCTTCGCGATCCCGATCAACGAGGCCAAGGTGGTGGCGCAGACGCTGATCAAGGACGGCAAGATCGTGCACCCGACCCTGGGGGTCAGCACCCGCTCGGTGAGCAACGCCATCGCGTCGGGCGCCCAGGTGGCGAACGTCAAGGCCGGCAGCCCCGCGCAGAAGGGTGGGATCCTGGAGAACGACGTGATCGTCAAGGTCGGCAACCGCAAGGTCGCCGACGCCGACGAGTTCGTCGTCGCCGTGCGGCAGCTGACCATCGGGCAGGACGCCCCGGTCGAGGTGGTCCGCGACGGCCGGCACGTCACGCTGACGGTGAAGCCCGACCCGGATTCCGGTTAATGTTCGGCAACCTGAGCTGGGAGCACATCCTGGTGCTCATCGTGGTCGGGCTGGTGATCCTGGGGCCCGAGCGGCTGCCCGGCGCGATCCGCTGGACGTCGACCGCGCTGCGCCAGGCGCGCGACTACCTCAGCGGGATGACCACGCAGCTCCGCGAGGACCTCGGACCCGAGTTCGACGACCTGCGCGGTCCGATCAGCGAGCTGCAGAAGCTGCGGGGCATGTCGCCCCGCGCCGCGCTGACCAAGCACCTGCTCGACGGCGACGACTCGTTCCTGACCGGCAACTTCGACCGCCCCGCCCCGCCTGTCAATGGCGGCGGCCCGGCGGCCACGCCGTCGGCGCCGCGGCCCCTCGAGGGCCCCGCGCCCTTCGACGCCGACGCGACCTGATTTTCTGGGGCGCGAGCGTGCGCAGTTGTACGCCTGCGACGGCGTGGCGGCGTACAAACACGCACGCTCGCGGGGGCAGTTAGCGCCGCGCGGTGTCGAGCCCCAGTGACATCCCGGCCAGCCCGCGCCGCCGCGCCGACAGGCTGTCGGCGATGCTGCGCAGTTCCTTGGCCACCGGCGAGTCGGGCGCGCTCAGCACGACGGGGACACCGGCGTCGCCGGCCGCCACCAGGGCCGGGTCCAGCGGGACCTGACCGAGCAGCGGCACGTCGGCGCCCACCGCACGCGTGAGCCGCTCGGCGACCTGCCGGCCGCCGCCCTCGCCGAAGACGTGCATGGTCGTGCCGTCGGGCAACAGCATGCCGGACATGTTCTCGACGACGCCGACGAGCCGCTGGCGAGTCTGCAGCGCGATGCTGCCGGCCCGTTCCGCGACCTCCGCCGCGGCCAGCTGCGGCGTGGTGACCACGACGATCTCGGCGTTGGGGATCAGCTGGGCCACCGAGATGGCGACGTCGCCGGTCCCCGGCGGCAGGTCGAGCAGGAGGACGTCCAGATCGCCCCAGTACACGTCGGCCAGGAACTGCTGCAACGCCCGGTGCAGCATCGGCCCACGCCACACCACCGGCGTGTTGCCCTGGGTGAACTGGGCGATCGAGATGACCTTCACGTCGTGGGCGACGGGCGGCAGGATCATCGACTCGACCTGGGTGGGCCGGTCGGTGGTGCCCATCATGCGGGGGATGGAGTGGCCGTGGATGTCGGCGTCGAGCACGCCCACCGAAAGACCGCGGGCCGCCATCGCCGCCGCGAGATTGACTGTGACGGTGGACTTTCCGACGCCGCCCTTGCCCGACGCGATCGCGTAGACCCGCGTCAGCGAGCCGGGCTGCGCGAACGGGATGACCGGCTCGGCGGCGTCTCCGCGCAGCTGCTTGCGCAACTCGGTGCGCTGCTCGTCGCTCATCACGTCGAGGGTGACCTTGACCGCCCCGGTGCCAGGGACGTCGGACACCGCGCTCGTGACCCGCTCGCTGATCTCCGTCTTCTTCGGGCACGCGGCCGTGGTCAGGTAGATCGCCACGTGCACACCGCCGTCGTCAGCGACATCGACGCTCTTGACCATCCCGAGCTCGGTGATCGGACGCCGCAGTTCGGGGTCGATCACCTTCCCCAGAGCCGTGTTGATGGCCGACTTCACGTCGGCGGTGTCATGACCAGTCATCACCGCCGAGTGTAGGCGTGCGGGCCGCCCGGCAGGTCAGCCGGCCGGGGTGGGCGCCGGCTGGTTGGGCCCCGGCGCCTTCGGCGTGGGCCCGGCGTGTTTCGGCACGGGCGACGCGTTCGGGG
>NZ_CACRUY010000071.1 GCF_902652685.1 Mycobacterium sp. Marseille-P9652 | reverse complement strand
CCCCAGCCCAGCAGCCCGGCGGCCCCGCCGTTACCGCCGTTTTGGCCGGGCGCGCCGGAGCCGCCCGCGCCCCCGATGCCGAGCAGCCACCCGCCGGGCTGGCCGTTTTGCCCGGTGCCCGGGGCCCCATTGGCGCCGTCTCCGATCAGCGGGCGTCCGGTGGCCGCTAGGAAAGGCGCGTTGATCGCGTTGAGCAGATCTTGGCCTGTGGTCTGCGCAGCCACGTTCGCGGCCTCCGCGCTGACGTAGGCACCCGCACCCGCGCTCAACACCTGCACGAATTGCTCATGAAATGCCGCCGCCTGCGCGCTGAGCGCCTGAAAGCCGTGGCCATGGGCGGAGAACAACGCCGCGATGGCGGCCGACACCTCATCCTCGGCGGCGGCCAGCAGCCCCGTAGTCCGAGTCGCCGCTGACGCGTTGGCGGCGCTCAGGTTCGAGCCGATGGCCGCCAGGTCCGTTGCCGCTGAGGTCATCGTCTCCGGGACCGTGATCACGTACGACATGTCGATCCACCTGCCAGCAACCCCCCGCACAAGGACACGGCTTAACTCTCCGACGCCGACCCGGCACTGAGTTAAGTAATCGATTACTGCATTTCGAGTAGCCGACCACTGCACTTAGGGTCAGCCGGACTCAACCAAATCAAAAAGCTGGGCGGCGTTGTCATGCAACACTTTCCGCAGCCACTCATCGTCGACGCCGGGCAGTCGGGTCAGCACGCGCATCGCCTCGACGAAGCCGTAGGGGATGTTGGGAAAATCACTGCCGAACAGGATGCGGTCGGCGTGGTCGCGCAGGCGCGCGTACTGCGACTGCGGGAAGGGCATGGTCTCCTCGACGAACGGCGTGAACGCCATGGTGGTGTCGAGCCGCACGTCGTCATGGCGCTCTGCGAGGTCGAGGAAGTCGGTGTACTCGGGCATGCCCATGTGCGCGACGACCAACCGCAGGAGAGGATGGCGCGCCAGCAGAGCCGCGACGGGCTCGACGCCGGTGTGCTCGCCTGGCACCGGGCCGGAGCCGCAGTGCATGACGACGGGGACGGCGGCGTCCTCGATGAGGCCCCATGCGCGGTCCAGCAGGGGGTCAATGGGGCTGTACCGGCCGACCTGGATGTGGGCCTTGAACACCCGTGCGCCCGCGTCGATCGCCTGGCCGACGTAGCCCTCGACGCCGGGCTCCGGGTACAGCGTCGCCGTGTGCAGGCAGTCGGGCGTCGCCGCCGCGAACGACGCGGCCCACTGGTTGAGCCAGGCCGCCATCTGCGGCTTGTGGGGATAGACGAGCGAGGTGAACGCCCGCACCCCGAACCCGCGCAGGGTGCGCAGCCGCTGCTCCTCGTCGGTGCGGTACGCGATCGGCCAGCGGCGCCCGACCAGCGGCCCGGCGTCGTCGAAATACCGCCACACCTTGTCCATCACCGGCTTGGGCATGAAGTGCGTGTGTACGTCCACGATGCCCGGCAGCCCGAGCGACCCCCAGATCTGACGCACCGATTCCGTCTCGTCCATCGTCAGCCAGGATGGCAGGCCCGATGCGCCGTCAGGGTTGCAGGCGCTCCACTCGATCGCCGCTGACTCGAATTCGGTTGTGCAGCCGATTCTCCCGACCCTGCCAGAACTCCACCACCTCGGCGGCGATGTGGTAGCCGCCCCACGCCGGTGGCACGGGCACGCGCTCGCTGTCGGCGAAGCGAGCGGTCACCTCGGCCAGCTGGTCGAGCAGCGCTGCGCGCGACGCGATCGGCTGCGACTGACGCGACGCCCACGCGCCCAGCTGGGAGCCGCGCGGCCGCTTGGACCAGTACTCCTCGGTGTCGCGGGGGTCGACCTTGGTGACGCGGCCGCGGACATGGACCTGGCGCCCCAGCTGGAACCAGGGGAAGGTCGCCGAGGCGTACGGGGTCGCCGCCAGTTCGTCGCCCTTGGCGGAGTCATAGTTGGTGAAGAAAGTGATTCCGGTCTCGTCGACGCTCTTGCACAGCACCGCGCGGCTCACCGGCCTGCCGTCAGCGACGGTGGCCAGCACCATCGCGTTGGGCTCTGCGACGCCCGCGCGTTCGGCGTCGTCAATCCACTTGCGCAACAGCGCGACCCAACCGTCGTCGAGCCAGTCCACGTCGAGATCCGGGCTGCCGTCCTTCTCGACGGACCCGTACTCCACACGCATCCGGTGCAGGTGTTCGCTGCTGGTCTCGGGGCCTGGTCCTGCCACCGCGCCAACGCTACCGGGGGTTGCTACCGGCCGGTAGCATCGCGCCGCAACTGGGGTGCAAGAATTCGCCTATGACTGCGGTACCCGAGAATTTCGTCCCCGGCCTGGAGGGCGTGGTCGCCTTCACCACCGAAATCGCCGAGCCGGACAAAGACGGCGGCGCCCTGCGCTATCGCGGCGTCGACATCCAGGACCTGGTGGATCAGCAGGTGACCTTCGGCGAGGTGTGGGCGCTGTTGGTCGACGGCAAGTTCGGCCACGGGCTGCCGCCCGCCGAACCGTTCCCGCTGCCCATCCACACCGGCGACGTGCGCGTCGACGTGCAGGCGGGCCTGGCGATGCTCGCCCCGATCTGGGGCTACAAGCCGCTGCTCGACACCGACGACGCGACGGCCCGTGACCAGCTGGCCCGTGCCTCGGTGATGGCCCTGTCCTACGTCGCGCAGTCGGCCCGGGGCATCTACCAGCCGGCGGTACCGCAGCGCGTCATCGACGAATGCCCCACCGTCACAGCGCGATTCATGACCCGCTGGCAGGGCGAGCCGGACCCCCGGCACATCGAGGCCATCGACGCCTACTGGGTGTCGGCGGCCGAGCACGGGATGAACGCCTCGACGTTCACCGCGCGGGTGATCGCCTCGACGGGGGCCGACGTGGCGGCGGCGCTGTCCGGTGCGATCGGCGCGATGAGCGGGCCGCTGCACGGCGGCGCGCCGGCACGCGTCCTGCCGATGCTCGAGGAGGTCGAACGCACGGGCGACGCGCGGGGGCTGGTCAAGGGCATCCTCGACCGCGGCGAGAAGCTGATGGGGTTCGGGCACCGGGTCTACCGGGCCGAGGACCCGCGGGCGCGGGTGCTGCGTGCGACCGCCGAGCGGCTGGGCGCGCCCCGGTACGAGGTCGCGGTCGCGGTCGAACAGGCCGCGCTGGCCGAGCTGCGTGAGCGCCGCCCGGACCGGGCCATCGAGACCAACGTCGAGTTCTGGGCGGCGGTGATCCTGGACTTCGCCAAGGTGCCGGCCAACATGATGCCCGCCATGTTCACCTGCGGCCGCACGGCCGGGTGGTGCGCCCACATCCTCGAGCAGAAGCGTCTCGGCAAGCTGGTCCGCCCGTCCGCGATCTACGTCGGGCCCGGGCCGCGCGCGCCGGAGTCCGTCGAGGGCTGGGACCGCGTCCTCGCCGACGCCTGACGCCGGTCGCGTCGCTGAAGTTGTCGGTGGCCGTCGATTGAATGGTCTCGCCGCGATGAGTTCGGGTCGCGGAGGCAGTCAATAGGGTGAGCCGGCCGTCGGGCCGGGACGCAAGAGCGACAGCGAGGAGACCCCAATGGCGATCAACATCGAACCCGCAGTGTCACCCCACCTGGTGGTGGACGACGCCGCCGCGGCGATCGACTTCTACGTCAAGGCGTTCGGCGCCGAGGAGCTGGGGCGCGTGCCCCGGTCCGACGGGAAACTGGTGCACGCCGCCGTGCGCATCAACGGCTATCTCGTCATGCTCAACGACGACTTCCCCGAGGTGTGCGGCGGCAAGTCGATGACCCCGAAGTCGCTCGGCGGCACGCCGGTCACGATCCACCTGACCGTCACCGACGTCGACACCGCGTTCCAGCGGGCGCTCGACGCCGGAGCCACCGTGGTCGCCCCCCTGCAGGATCAGTTCTGGGGTGACCGCTACGGCGTGCTCGCCGACCCGTTCGGCCACCACTGGTCGCTGGGACAGCCGGTCCGCGAGGTCGGATACGAGGAGATCCAGGCCGCGATGTCCTGCATGTAGTCGCGGCTAGAAGTCGGCCAGCCGGGCCAGCAGCCGGCGCCGCATCGGCGGTGCCGGCTGCGCGGTGGCCGCGACGGCGAGCATGTCGGCGACGTCGGTGAACTTGTTGCGTGGCCGTCCGTCGCGGTCCCCGCGCGCGACCTCGGCGGCGTCGATGGCGTGCCACCCCTCGGAACCGACGGCCTCGGGTTGCCGGGTCCGCACCAGCCGGGCCAGCGCCTCGGGGCCGCCCGTCGGGTCGGCGAGCGCGCCGGCGTTGAAGTCGGCGACCAAGGCGTGGACGGTCTGCAGCGAACACGACTTGTTGGTGCCGATGAATCCGGTCGGGCCCCGCTTGATCCACCCCGCGACATAGGCGCCGGGAACCGGTGTGCCCGACTCCGGATCGACGACGCGGCCCCCGTCGTTCGGGACCACACCCCGCGCGTCGTCGAAGGGTAGGCCTTGAATCCTCTTGCCGCGGTAGCCGATCGAGGTCAAGACCAGACCGGCCTCCAGCTGGCGGGCCTCGCCTGCTCCGGTGGTCGAGAACTCCACACCGGTGGCCCGGCCCTCCCCCAGCACCCGCTCGGGCGTGAGGCGATAGGCCAGCCGGATGCGGGGGCGCCCGGTCGCGGGGGCCGAGGCGTCACCGAGCCGGCTCAAGATGTCCAGCTTCGTTCTGGTGAGCGGATCGGTGCTCGCGGCGAGGTCCTGCGCCACGCGTTCGTGGTCGGCGGCGTCGAGGACGACCTCGGACGTGCCGGTCAGCCCGATCAATTCGGGCAGCGTGAAGGCCGAATGGGCGGGACCGCGGCGCGCGGCGATCACCACTTCCCGGATCCGGGAGCCGCGCAGCGCGGCCAGCGCGTGGTCGGCGATGTCGGTGCGGGCCAGTTCCGTGGGATCGGTGGTGAGCAGCCGGGCCACGTCGAGCGCGACGTTGCCGTTGCCGATGACAACCACCCGCTCGTGACCGAGATCGACCGGTAGGTCGGCGAATTCGGGATGGCCGTTGATCCAGGCCACCAGTTCGGTCGCGGTCGCCGTCCCGGGCAGGCCCATGCCCTCGATGTCGAGCCGACGGTCGTCGGGCGCACCGACCGCGTACAGCACGGCATGGTGGTGGGCCAGCAGGTCGGCGTGGCTGACGTGCCTGCCGACCTCGACGTTGAGGTAGAACCGGAAATGGCGATGACCCGCGACACGGTCGAACAGCCGGGTCACCCGCTTGGTGTTCTGATGGTCGGGCGCCACCCCGGCGCGCACCAGCCCGTAGGGCGTGGGCAGCTTCTCGAAGACGTTGACCCGCACGCCCTGCTGGGTGAGCAGTTCGTCGGCGGCGTACATCGCCGCCGGGCCGGAGCCTACGATGGCCACGGTCAACGGCCGCCGGCGGGGGCGCACCGCGGCCGCCGGGATCACCGGCGCCAGCTTCGACGTAGGCGGCAACTTCACGCCCTCGGGGCGCTCCGGGTAGAACGACGCGTTGACCTCGGCGAAGGGCAACTGCCGGACGTCCAGCCGGGTGTCGGGCGCGATGGCGCCGACCGGACAGGCGCTGACGCAGGCACCGCAGTCGACGCACGCCACCGGATCGATGTAGAGCATCTCGGAGGTGGCGAAACCCGGCTCGTCGGGTGTCGGGTGGATGCAATTCACCGGGCAGGCGAACACACAGGACCCGTCGTTGCAGCACGACTGGGTAATGACATGCGGCATAAAGGAACTCGCGTGTCCTAGGCGGCGGGCACGGCCAGGTGCCGGCGCTGGGGCTCACTGCGGTAGCGCGACGGCTCGCCGTCGATCTTGCAGAGCCGCCACATCAGCCGTGCCGAGCGCGTTTCCATCAGCCCGGTGTCGTGAGCCAGCATCCGCACGTCACCGAACATGTCGCTCAGCCACTTCCGCGATTCCGGCGAACGGAAGAACAGTTCCTTCTTGACCTCGCGCGGGATGTCGAACTCGTCCCAGAATGCTTTGGGCGGCACCACGATCGCCCGGCACAGGGCCTTCATCGTCAGCGGCAGATAGAGCGCCGTCCAGAACCGCTGCCGCTGGGTCAGCTGCGGCACCCGCCGACGCAGGAACTCGTGTGCGAACGAGATGTGTCGCGCTTCCTCGGCCACGTGGATGGCCATCACCCGCTCCATGATCGGGTGCAGCGACTTGCCTTCGCGCAGAACGTTTTTCTGTGTGTGGTCGATCGGCTCCTCGCCCGCGAGCACGCCGATGAAGAACGCCACCGGCAGCGGGCCGGCGACCAACGGCACCAGCGGCGAGAGCCAGCGCAGCATCCGCGGCATCCCCGGCACGTCGGCGCCCACGCGGTTCACCATCTCCTGAAACATCATGGTGTGGTTGCACTCTTCGACCGACTCGTGCAGGCAGTACCGGTATTCCGGCGAGCCGTTGGGCACCCAGAACGTGTAGTTCATCAGGCCGCGGATGAGGATCGACTCGAAGTGCAGACCGACCTTGGCGACGTTGGCCTGTCGCCACATGCCGATCTTGATCTTGCGTTCGTCGGACTGGGCCTGATACCAGGGGTGACGGCCCAGCGGGTCGGTCGCCGGGAGGATCCACCGCGGATCGTCGTCGGTGACGGCGAATTCCGGCGATTCCCAGTCGATGTCGGTGTACGGGTTGAAGTTTCGCCGCACCGACCCCTCGGACAGTGTGGCGAGCATGTTCACGTACTCGACGTCGTCGCGCACTTCCATGTTGCGGCGCCAACGCCGAACCATTCGCGTCCTAGCCATTCCCAGCCTCCCCAACGAGGTGTACATCTGGACGTGCTTTGTCCTGACAGTACCGCCGGTACCGGGTATTTACCAGAGCGGTCCGGCCACTGTGGGCTGACCAGTGGTCATTGACGGGGTGTGGCCCTGCTCACACCCCGCGCGGACCGCAACCCGCGGCGCCGGGGCCCCCGCAGCGCTCACTAGGCTGGCTGGCATGGCTGACCAGCTCGAGATCCCCGCTGACATCAAACCCCGCGACGGCCGCTTCGGGTCGGGTCCGTCGAAGGTTCGACCAGAGCAATTGCAGGCGTTGTCCACCACCGCGGCGCCGCTGTTCGGCACGTCGCATCGGCAGGCGCCGGTAAAAGATCTGGTCGGCCGGGTCCGGTCAGGGGTGTCCGAGCTGTTCTCGGTGCCGGACGGCTACGAGGTCATCCTCGGTAACGGCGGCGCGACGGCCTTCTGGGATGCCGCGGCGTTCGGGTTGATCGACAAGAGGTCGCTGCACCTGTCGTTCGGGGAGTTCAGCGCGAAGTTCGCCTCCTCGGTCGCCAAGAACCCGTTCGTCGGCGATCCCATCGTGGTCAAGGCGGAGCCGGGGACGGCGCCGGAGCCGCAGGCCGACCCCTCGGTCGACGTCATCGCCTGGGCGCATAACGAAACCTCGACCGGTGTGGCGGTGCCGATCCGCCGCCCCGCCGACTCGGGCGACGCCCTGGTGGTCATCGACGCGACGTCCGGCGCAGGCGGCCTGCCGGTCGACATCACCCAGGCCGATGCTTATTACTTCTCACCGCAGAAAAACTTCGCCAGCGACGGCGGGTTGTGGCTGGCGGTCATGAGTCCGGCCGCGCTCGCCCGCGTCGAATCGATCGCCTCGTCGGGGCGCTGGGTGCCCGACTTCCTGTCGCTGCCGATCGCTGTGGAGAACAGCCTCAAGAACCAGACGTACAACACCCCGGCGATCGGCACGCTGGCGCTCATGGCCGAGCAGGTGGACTGGATCCTGGGTAACGGCGGGTTGGACTGGGCGGTCAAGCGCACGGCGGATTCCTCGCAGCGCCTCTACTCCTGGGCAGAGGAGCGGCCCTACACCACGCCGTTCGTCGCCGACCCCGCGTCCCGGTCCCAGGTCGTCGGGACCATCGACTTCAACGACGACGTCGACGCGGCCGCCGTCGCCAAGATCCTCCGCGCGAACGGCATCGTCGACACCGAGCCCTACCGCAAACTCGGCCGCAACCAGTTGCGCGTCGCGATGTTCCCCGCCGTCGACCCCGACGACGTCAGCGCGCTCACCCAGTGCGTCGACTGGGTCGTTGAACGGCTGTAACTAAAAGGTCATCAGCCCGCAACCGGCCAGCGTGTCAGAGCCGGTTGCGGCCGCTTCCTCCACTAGAGTGCGCACGTGACGGGTCCGTTGCCGACTGGCACGGAGCCTGCGAGGAGAGGCCATGCGGGAACTCAGAGTGGTTGGGCTCGGCGTCGACGGCAAACACGTCATCTGTCAGGGTGACGACCCCGCGGAGCAGTTCAAGCTGGCGGTCGACGACCAACTGAGGGCCGCCGCGCGCGGCGACCGGATACCGCCGGAGCAACCCCAGCTCGACATCGAGGTCACGAACATGCTCAGCCCCAAGGAAATTCAGGCCAAGATTCGCGCCGGCGCCTCGGTCGAGCAGGTCGCCGCGGCCTCGGGCTCCGAGATTTCGCGGATCCGCCGCTTCGCCCATCCCGTCTTGCTGGAACGGGCGCGGGCCGCCGAGTTGGCCACCGCCGCGCACCCCGTGCTCGCCGACGGCCCCGCGGTGCTGACCCTGCTCGAGACCGTCAGCTCCGCCCTGGTGACGCGGGGCCTCGAGCCCGACAAGCTCAGCTGGGACGCCTGGCGCAACGAGGACAGCCGCTGGACCGTCCAACTGGCGTGGAAGGCCGGGCGTACCGACAACATCGCCCACTTCTGCTTCACCCCGGGCGCCCACGGCGGAACCGTCACCGCACTCGACGACGGAGCCAGCGCGCTCATCGACCCCACCTTCGAACGCCCGCTGCGACCCGTCGCGCAGGTCGCGCGCATCGACCGCGAGGAACCGGCCGCGCCGGAGCCCGAGGTCCCGCAAGAGCCGCCGGTCCACACCCGGCGCGGCAAGCCGGTGATCCCGGCGTGGGAGGACGTGCTCCTCGGGGTGCGTTCGGGCGGCCAGCGCTAGTCAGGCGTTTCCCGACGCCGTCAGCGCCAGCAAGACCAGCCAGCCGACCGCCACGCCGAACCCGGCGCCCAGGACGAACCACCGCAGCACCGGCTTGCGCCGCCAGCCCCACAGGGTGGGCGCCAACCCGCCGGCGGCCACCGCGTTGAGGCCGACCGCCAGCAGCGGATGCACCCGGATCAGCCCCAGGCTCAGCACCACCACGGCGGCTCCGATGACGGCGGCGACGAACCCGGCGACCGTCAAACCCGTTGCCCACGGCACAGAGTCGTCGCTCACGGGGCGAGCCTAACCCGTTCGTAGAACGCCAAAGCGGCCGCCGTTGCGACGTTCAGGGAGTCGGTGCCCCGCGACATCGGGATGCGCACCCGCACATCGCATGACCGCAGTGCCGCCGCGGTCAGCCCGGGGCCCTCGGCGCCGACGAGCACCGCGACGCGCTGCCCGTGCGCCGCCGCCATCGCCTCGGCGAGCGCGCACGCGCGGCCGTCGGGCGTCATCGCGAGCAACCGAAACCCCTGTTGTTTGAGCAGCGCGAGGTCGCCGGGCCAATCGGCGGCCCGGGCGTAGGGCACCAGCAGCGCATGTCCCATCGACACCCGCACGGCGCGGCGGTACAGCGGGTCGGCGCAGCCGCTGCCGAACACCACCGCCTCGACACCCAGCCCCGCCGCGTTGCGGAAGATCGAGCCGAGGTTCTCATGGTCGTTGACCCCTTCGAGCACCGCAATCGTCCGGGCGCCGTCCACCACCTCACTGACGGTCGGCTCGGGGACCCTCCTGGCCGCGGCCAGCACACCGCGATTGAGGTGGAACCCGACGACGTCCGCCATGACCTCGGCCGACGCGCGGTAGAACGGCGCCGCGACTCCGGTTAGGTCGTCGCGCAGCTCGGTGAGCCTGCGGTCGGTGCCCAGCAGCGCGTGCGGGGTGAACCGCGAGGCCAGCATGCGCTGCACGACCAGCACCCCCTCGGCTATCACCAGCCCTTTGCCCGTGGGCAGGTCGGGACGCCGGTCGACGCTGTTGAGGTCGCGGAAATCGTCGAGACGCGGATCGTCGGGGTCGTCAACGTCGTGAACGTTCGGGCCGTCGTTCACGGGCCTTCGTCGACCAGGGCCAGCATCATGTCGGCGGCCTGCCGCAACACCTCACGTTTGTCGCAGTCCAGCGTCGAGAGCCGATTGGCCAGCCACTCCTGGCGAGCGCGACGCGTCGCCTTGACCAGCTCTTCGCCCGATTCGGACACCGACACCAGCACCTGGCGGCCGTCGACGGGGTGCGGCGTCCGGTCCACCAGCCCCATCTCGGCGAGCGAGGCGATCACCCTGGTCATCGACGGCGGCCGCACCCGCTCGCGGATGGCCAGCGCGCCCGGCGTCATCGGTCCCTCGTTTGCCAGGGTCGCCAGGGCCGACAGCTGAGACAGCGAAACCGGCGACGACGGGTTGCGGAACCGCAGTTGGCGGGCCAGCCGCATGACGGCCAGCGACAAGTCGCTGGCCAGCCGCGCATCGCTGTCAGGCATGGCGCGAGGGTACACGGAACGCGAGAACTCGGGCTGACAAACTGCAAACCAACGCCCGCGCCGAACGGCGGCCTACCGTGGCCCAAAGACTTTCCTGGACACCGCTCTCAGCCCGTGCCCGGCGGGTGGTGGTCGAGTTGGGCGGGATATGTTGAAGGGCGATGTCCTCAGAACCCGGCCAGACTCCCGAGGCGCCGCCCCTGTCGCCGGCGCTGCTGCAGGTGTGGCCGTTCATCGGGCTCGGGTTCCTGGGCTGGCTGATCGCCACCGCCGCCGCGTTCGTCGTGCCGGCATTCGAAGGGTGGCGCCCCATAGCCGTCGCCGGACTCGGCGTAGGTTTGCTCGGCACAGGGATCTTCGTGTTGCAGCTGCGTGCGGCGCGCCGGGGCGCTCGCGGCGCACAGTCCGGACTCGAAACCTTTCTCGACCATTAGCAGGACGATTCAGGAGGAGCGATGGTAGCCCCGCTGCTGCAAACCCATGTCGACGTCGACGCGCCGCCTTCCAAGGTCTGGGCCCTGATCTCCGACTTCCGGCGGATGCCGGAGTGGAGCCCCCAGTGCCGGATGATGAAGGCGTTCGGCCCGGTCCGCGCCGGCACGCGCACGCTCAACCTCAACCGCCGCAACCGCCTGTTCTGGCCGACCACCTGCACCGTCGTCGAGGCCATCCCGGAGAAGAGGCTGGCGTTTCGGGTGAACACCAACCACACCGTCTGGACCTACGAACTCGAGCCCATCGGCGAGGGCACCCGGATCGTCGAGAGCCGGCACGCCGAGAACGGCGTCACGGCGATCTCCAACCTGACGGTCAACGCGTTCTTCGGCGGCACCAGCAACTTCGAAGGCGAATTGCTCGACGGCATGAACGCCTCGCTGGCGCGGATCAAGTCCGCCGCCGAGAGGGCATAGCGGCGAATCGCCGCCGTCGGGATTAGTCGGCGGAGTCTTCCTGCCCGGGGGACTGCTCGTCGGCCACGCCTGAATCGCCGGGTTGCTCTGCCGGTTCGGACGGCTCCACCTCAGCGGCCGGCTCCACCGCTTCGGCCGCCTCGACGGCTTCGGCTGGCTCGCCGGCTTCGGCCGCCTCGACGGGTTCAGCCGAACCGGCCGATTCTGCCGCCTCGGTCGGTTCGACCGTTTCGGCCGGCGCGGCGGGTGCCCGCTCGGTGACGTCGAGCACGCCGTCGTCGAACGGCTCGTACATCGGTGACCCGGTTCCCGCCGGCGCCGGCGTGTCCGAATGGGCCCCGCAGCCATAGAGCTTGTCCACGACATGCCCGTCGGCGGCCAGCGCGTTGCCGCACACACCGAACATCGCGCCGAGTGACCCGGCCAGCGGCAGGAAGAAACCGCAGTCGCGGCACACCCGCTTCGTCGAACGTGCCATCGGCGACGCGGGGCCGTAGTCCCCGGTGTGCCAGCGCTCGGCGGCCTCGTAGCGGCCGACCACGCCCATGACCCAGCGCCGTCCGAGCCCGACTTCGGCCGCGGTCTCGTCGACCTGCGGATCACCGCTGGCCGTGTAGCCGGGCACGAGGCGCAG
Source organism: Mycobacterium sp. Marseille-P9652 (assembly GCF_902652685.1). Lineage (GTDB taxonomy): Bacteria > Actinomycetota > Actinomycetes > Mycobacteriales > Mycobacteriaceae > Mycobacterium. The sequence goes on along the minus strand of NZ_CACRUY010000071.1, from coordinate 8,025 downwards.
GTCGTCGGCCGCGGGCGCCAGCAGGTCCCCGGGGCTCAGATCCCCCGGCCGCACCCGCTTCTCCCAGGGCACCCACTCGGGGGCCAGCAAGGCCGTCGGCCCGGGGATCAGCACGACCTCGCTGATCGTGGCGTGATCGGCACCGGGATACGCGGCGACGACCACCGCCCACTGCCACCCCTGGTAGCCGGGCAGGTGCGCCAGGAACCGGTGGGTGGCCGACGTCGGATCCTCGTAGTCGACGCCCAGATGATCACCGACGCTGTTCGCGCCGCTGAACTCGGCGACGGCGTCCCTGGCCTGATCGACCGCACCGGTGAGCACCGCGGCCAACCCCTCGGGCCACTCGGCCACGGTCGCCACGGCGGATTCCTCGCTCGGTCCGGTCACGCTGTTCCCTTCGTGCATCGCGTCTCAATACTAGGTTGGCGAGCCACGCCCGGTTGCCTCCCGGGATAGGACAGAATTGAGACGTGTCTGGACGGCGGCGACAAGACCCGGACCGGGTGGCTTCCAACCCGGGCCGCCGACCCCGTAACGGGTCATCCAACCAGCACCCGGGCATGGCCAACTACCCGGCCGATCACAACGGCAGCGCCGACAACCGCCGGACGCGCCGTCCGCCGCCTTCCCGAACCACCATGCCGAGCGCCAACCGCTACCTTCCCCCGCTGGGGCAGGAGCCGGAAGCGGAGCCGAAGGACCGCACCAGCGGCCCCCAGCGGACTCCCGCCGGAGGGGAACGGATCACCGTCACCCGCGCCGCCGCGCAGCGCAGCCGCGAAATGGGTTCGCGCATGTACTGGATGGTGCAGCGCGCCGCCACCGCCGACGGCGCCGACAAGTCCGGACTGACCGCGCTGACGTGGCCGGTGGTGGCGAACTTTGCGGTGGACGCCGCGATGGCCGTCGCCCTGGCCAACACGCTCTTCTTCGCCGCGGCGACCGGCGAGAGCAAGGGTCGCGTCGCGCTGTACCTGCTGATCACCATCGCGCCCTTTGCGGTGATCGCCCCGCTCATCGGCCCGGCGTTGGACCGGCTCCAACACGGCCGCCGCGTCGCCCTCGCCGCATCGTTCGGGCTTCGCACGGCGCTAGCGCTGGTCCTGATCATGAACTACGACGGGGCCACCGGCAGCTATCCGTCGATGGTGCTCTATCCCTGCGCGCTGGCCATGATGGTGTTGTCGAAGTCGTTCAGCGTGCTGCGCAGCGCCGTGACGCCCCGGGTCATGCCGCCGACGATCGACCTCGTCCGGGTCAACTCCCGGCTCACCATTTTCGGACTGCTCGGCGGCACCATCGCCGGCGGCGCCGTCGCAGCGGGCGTCGAGTTCGCCTGCAACCACATCTTCAAGCTGCCCGGCGCCCTGTTCGTGGTCGTCGCGGTCACGGTGGCCGGCGCCATGCTGTCCATGCGGATCCCGCGGTGGGTCGAGGTCACGGCCGGCGAAGTCCCGGCGACCCTGAGCTACCGCCGCGACAGCGAGCACCCGAGAAGCTGGCCGGACGAAGTCAAGAGGGTGGGCGGCACCCTCCGACAACCCTTGGGCCGCAACATCATCACGTCGCTGTGGGGCAATTGCACCATCAAGGTGATGGTCGGCTTCCTCTTCTTGTACCCGGCGTTCGTGGCGAAGGCGCACCAGGCCAACGGCTGGGTCCAGCTGGGCATGCTCGGCATGATCGGCGCCGCGGCCGGCATCGGTAATTTCGCGGGCAACTTCACCAGCGCGCGCATGAAACTCGGCCGGCCCGCCGTCCTGGTGGTGCGTTGCACGGTGGCGGTGTCCTTGGTGGCGCTGGCCGCCTCGGTGGCGGGCACCTTGATGGCGGCCGTGATCGCCACCCTGGTGACGTCGGGGTCGAGCGCGATCGCGAAGGCCTCGCTGGACGCCTCCCTGCAGAACGACCTGCCCGAGGAGTCGCGCGCGTCCGGCTTCGGGCGCTCGGAGTCCACGCTGCAGCTGGCCTGGGTGATGGGCGGCGCGCTCGGCGTCATGGTCTACACGGAGCTGTGGGTCGGCTTCACCGCGGTCACCGCCCTGCTCATCCTCGGACTCGCGCAAACCCTCGTCAGCTTCCGCGGCGATTCGCTCATACCCGGCCTCGGCGGGAACCGGCCCGTCATGGTCGAGCAGGAGGACAGGCGCCGAGGCGCCGGCAGGCCGGCGGTGGTGCCCGAGTGAGGTCCCCGAAGAAGCGGGGCATCGCCATATTGCTCGCCGCCGCCTTGACGCTGGCGTGCGTGGCCGTCGGCGTCGGCACCTGGCTGCTGGTGCGCCCCTCCGGTCCCGAACGGCCCGAGATCAGCGCGTATTCGCACGGCCACCTGATCCGCGTCGGACCGTACCTGTACTGCAATGTGCTCAACCTCGACGACTGCCAGTCGCCGCAGACGCAGGGCGAGTTGAAGGTCAGCGAGCGCTACCCCGTCCAGCTGTCGGTGCCCGATGCCATCTACCGGGCGCCGTGGCGACTGCTCAAGGTCTACGAGGATCCCGCCAACACCACCGCCACGATGTTCCGGCCATCCACCCAGTTCGCGGTCACCATCCCGCCCGTCGACCCGCAGCGCGGGCGGCTGACCGGGATCGTGGTGCAGTTGCTGACCCTAGTGGTGGACCCATCCGGCGACCTGCGCGAGGCGCCCCACGCGGAATGGTCTGTCCGCCTTACCTATTGATTTCCGCGTCCAACGTCGACTTGTTGCACATTCATCCCCGATTTCCCGTCGACAACTCGACGTTCGTGCGAAGCGTGTCGGTGCAACGAGGCACTGTGGCGCCATGCAAATCGACGACTGGCCCTTCGTGGGCACCGAGGCGCTGGCGGCTCGTGTCGTCACGCGCCATCAACTGCGGACTCGCTACGAGATGGTGCACCGAAACGTCTACATCCGCCGGGGTCAGAAGTTGACGCCCGTGACGCGTGCCGTCGCCGCGTGGCTGTGGTCCGGGCGTTCCGCGACGATGGCCGGCCTGTCCGCGGCGGCGCTGCATCGCACCGCGTGGATCGACGCGTGGCTGCCGGCGGAACTGAACCGGCCGAGCCGCGACCGGGCGCGCGGCATCATCCCGCACAGTGATGCGCTGGACGACGACGAGGCCTGCGTCCGCGACGGTATTCGCATGACCACCCCGGCCCGCACGGCGTTCGACTTGGGCCGCCGAAAAGGACTCACGACAGCTGTGATTCGGCTCGACGCGCTCATGCACGCGACCGAAGTGAAGGCGGCCGACGTCGAGCTGCTGATCGACCGGCACCGGGGTGCGCGCGGACTGATGCAATTGCGCCGAGTCCTCGACCTCGCCGACCGCGGCGCGGAGTCGCCTTACGAGACGCGCACGCGCCTCATCCTGGTCGGCAGCGGGTTGCCAAGGCCGCGGACGCAGATCAAAGTGCTCAACCAGTGGGGCATCGTCATTGCCCGCATGGACATGGGATGGGACGAGTGGAAGGTCGGCGTCGAGTTCGATGGCCGACAGCATTGGACCGATCCCGCGCAACGAAGCTGGGATATCGATCGACTGGCCGAGCTCGAGGCGCGCGGCTGGACGATCGTCCGGGTCAGCGCCGAAATGCTGCACTCGCGTCCGCACGTCGTCGTCGCACGAGCGCGTCGCGCCTTGATCGCGAAGGGGTGCAAGTTATGACGCCGAACGTCGAGAAGTTGCGCGATACCAGGGAATTAGACGCAAACAAGTCGACGTTCGCGCCACGTCACGCTATGCCCCGTGGCCCTCCGGCACGCGCTCACCTTCGACGGGCGGCCCGGGCGGCGTTCCGTCCCCGAACGGCCTGCCGCCCAACGCCTCCCGCCCGTGGGCGGTGAGCCAGCCGGCCAGCTCCGGGCCCTTCGGCACGATGCGGGTGGGATTGATGTCGGCGTGCACGATGTAGTAGTGCTGCTTGATCTGCACGAAATCGACGGTGTCACCGAAGCCCGGAGTCTGGAACAGGTCTCGCGCATACGCCCACAACACCGGCATCTCGCTGAGCTTGCTCCGGTTGCACTTGAAGTGACCGTGGTACACGGGATCGAAGCGCGCGAGCGTGGTGAACAGGCGGACGTCCGCCTCGGTGATGGTGTCGCCCACCAGGTATCGCTGCCCGGACAGGCGGTCGCTGACCCAGTCGAGCGCGGTGAAGAGCCTGTCGTAGGCCGCCTCGTAGGCGTCCTGCGATCCGGCGAACCCGCAGCGGTACACGCCATTGTTGATCTCGGTGTAGACCCTTTTGTTCACATCGTCGATCTCGGCCCGCAGCGGCTCCGGATAAAGCTGCGGGGCGCCGTCGCGGTGGTAAGCGGTCCACTCGGTGGAGAAGTCCAGCGTCATCTGGGCGAAGTCGTTGGTCACCACCGCACCCGTCGGCACATCGACGAGGGCGGGGACCGTGATGCCCTTGGGGTAGTCGGGATCGCGCTTGAAGTAGGCGTCCTGAAGCCGCGGGATTTTCAGCACCGGGTCGACGCCGCCGGGGTCGAGGTCGAAGGTCCAACTTCGCTCGTCGTGCGTGGGGCCGCAAAATCCAATGGAGAGAACGTCTTCCAGGCCCAGCAGCCGCCGCACGATGATGGCGCGGTTCGCCCACGGGCACGCCCGGGCGACGACGAGCCGATACCGCCCCGGCTCCACCGGATAGCCGTCGCGTCCGTCGGCAGTGACCCGCGTTGTGATGTAGGCGGTGTCGCGGGTGAATTCACCCGCCGGAGCGATGTAGCTGGCCATGTCTCCCGACTTCCGGTCGAACGTCGACTCGTTGCCGCCGAATCAGGCTGTGCCGCACACCAATTCGACCTAGGGTGCCAAACTAGGCGTCGAGCTCGCGCGCGACGGCCTTGACCACTTCGGACACCCGGCGAGCGGTCTTGCGGTCGGGATAGCGGCCCTTGCGCAACTCGGGCTGCACGACGCTCTCGAGGAGCGTGATCATGTCCTCGACCATGCCGTGCAGCTCGTCGGGGCTGTGCTTGTGCTCGACGGACGTCTCGCGGCGGCCCTGGGTCTTTGTCAGGCTGGGCGGGGCCTCGATCAACTTGAGGCTCAGCGCCTGCGGCCCGCGCCGGCCCGAGGCGATGCCGAACTCCACCCGCTGGCCCGCTTTGAGCCCCTCGACCCCGGCGGGCAACGCCGACGAACGGACGTAGACGTCCTCGCCGTCCTCCTGCGACAGGAAGCCGAACCCCTTGTCGGCGTCGTACCACTTAACCTTGCCGGTCGGCACTGGTCTCACCTGCTTGTCTGATGGATCACTAGCGTGGGCAACACAAGAAGCGTCCCGCCTGCGCAGGACGCCGTGTTGGATCCTGATCCTACTCGGATGCCCGCCTGACGAGCACCCCCCTTTAGGCGTTCCTCGGTAGGCTGGCACTACCGCTGGAGGAGATATGCGCCTGGTTCTGAACGTCATCTGGCTCGTGTTCGGGGGCCTGTGGATGGCGCTTGGCTACCTGGCCGCGGCGCTGATCTGTTTCCTGCTCATCGTCACCATTCCGTTTGGCTTCGCGTCGCTGCGAATCGCCTCGTACGCCTTATGGCCGTTCGGCCGCACGATCGTCGACAGGCCGACCGCGGGCGGCGGCGCGCTGGTCGGCAATGTCATCTGGGTGGTGCTATTCGGCGTGTGGCTGGCGATCGGCCACCTGGTGAGCGCGGCCGCCATGGCCGTCACCATCGTCGGCATTCCGCTCGCGCTGGCCAACCTGAAGCTGCTTCCCGTGTCGCTGATGCCGCTCGGGAAGCAGATCGTCCCCGTCGACGCGCCCACCCGAACGGCGCCGGTGCCCGCATGACGTTGACCGCACTGGGCCTTCCGACGATGCCGAGCCGCACGGCCGGCCCCAACTCGCACCAAGCACCGACGGCGGGTCCGCTGGTCGACACCTACGGCCGGGCCGCCACCGACTTGCGCGTCTCGCTGACCGATCGCTGCAACCTGCGCTGCACGTACTGCATGCCGGCCGAGGGCCTGGACTGGCTGCCCGGTGAGCAAGTGCTGCGGCCCGACGAGCTGGCCAGGCTGATGCGCATCGCGGTCACCCGCCTCGGCGTCACCCGCGTGCGGTTCACCGGCGGCGAGCCGTTGTTGTCCCGCCATCTCGAAGAGGTGGTCGCGGCCGCGGCGGCTCTACAACCACGCCCGGAGATCTCGCTGACCACCAACGGCGTGGGGCTGGCGCGGCGCGCCGCGGCGCTGGCCCGGGCGGGGGTGAACCGGGTCAACGTGTCGATGGACAGCGTCGACCGGGACCACTTCGCGGCCATCACCCGTCGCGATCGCCTTGACGACGTGCTGGCCGGCCTTGCCGCGGCCAAACGAGCCGGGCTGACACCGGTGAAGGTGAACGCCGTGCTCGACCCGGCCACCGGGCGCGACGACGTCGTCGGACTGTTGCGGTTCTGCCTCGACCACGGCTACCAGCTGAGGGTGATCGAACAGATGCCGTTGGACGCCGAGCATCAGTGGCGCCGGGACGCTGCGCTCAGCGCGGACGACGTGCTCGCCGCCGTGCGTCCGCACTTCCGGCTGCGGCCGGATCCGGCACCGCGGGGATCGGCTCCCGCGGAGCTCTGGCTGGTCGACACCGGCCCGGACACGCCCGTGGGGAAGTTCGGCGTGATCGCGTCGGTGTCGCACGCCTTCTGTTCGACCTGCGACCGCACCCGCCTCACCGCCGACGGGCAGGTGCGCAGCTGCCTGTTCGCCACACAGGAGACCGACCTTCGGGGTCTGCTGCGCGACGGGGCCGACGACGACGCGATCGAGGCGGCGTGGCGGGCCGCGATGTGGGCCAAGCCCGCAGGTCACGGCATCAACGACCCCGGCTTCATCCAGCCCGATCGCCCGATGAGCGCGATCGGTGGGTAGCGCCGAGGGTCACGTCGACGGGATCGAGGTGACGGTGCGGTACTTCGCCGCCGCGCGGGCGGCGGCGGGGGCCGATGCCGAGACGGTGGTGCTGCGCGCGGGCACGAGCGTGGCGGAATTGATCGACCGGCTCGCGGTCCCCGGGAGTCGCCTCGCCACCGTGCTGACGCGGTGCTCCTATCTGTGCGACGGGGTCGCGGTCCGCGACGACACCCAAGCGTTACGGACCGGAAACACGATCGATGTCCTACCCCCGTTCGCCGGCGGATGAAACTGTGAGATACCTCACGTAACGGAAAGATAACGACGCGGACACGCTTCGATTGCGGGCCCGATGACCAGCGCAAACTTTAGGTGTTCCTGGGGTTTTCGAAGATGGCCGTGCGGGAAACGCCGAGTTTCGCTGAACGTGACGAGCCGAACAGAACCCGCTACCGTCACCGGTGGCTCGCCAAGCTAAACCGGTTGGCGATCCTCTCCCACCTATCGCGCCGAGCTCCATCCAGTAGGCGGGAGGCACCGTAAGTGGATGGAGACGGGGGACCCACCGGTCCGCCGGATCGGGGTCGCGTGCGACCCCTTGGGGTGAAGCCGACGTCGGCTCCTTCTGAGCCAACGCGGCCGGGTGGCCTCTCCAACCCGAACCCGACAGCTGACCTCGCAGGCGCGTTACTCGAGAGGAAATTTCCGGCGCGTATGAGTGGACGTCACCGCAAGCCCACCACTTCCAACATCAGCGTCGCCAAGATCGCCCTAACCGGCGCGGTTCTTGGTGGCGGCAGCATCGCCCTCGCCGGCCAGGCGGCGGCCGCGACGGACGGCGAATGGGATCAGGTAGCCCGCTGCGAGTCCGGCGGCAACTGGGCCATCAACACCGGCAACGGCTACCACGGCGGCGTGCAGTTCAGCGCCAGCACGTGGGCCGCGCACGGCGGTGGCCAGTACGCCCCGTCGGCTGAGCTGGCCACCAAGGAACAGCAGATCGCCGTCGCCGAGCGGGTGCTGGCGAGCCAGGGCCGCGGCGCCTGGCCCGTGTGTGGGCATGGCCTGTCGGGTCCGACGCCCCGCGAGGTGCCCGCCCCGGCCGGCCTGAATGCGCCGCTCGACGCCCGGGGCGTCGAGCGGCGCATTCAGGCCGGCCGGGGCGGGCAC
>NZ_CACRUY010000070.1 GCF_902652685.1 Mycobacterium sp. Marseille-P9652 | reverse complement strand
ACCCGACACTCGTACGCTGAACCTTCACTGGGGCCTCCCACATCTGTGGCTCTACGGCCAGGACCCAATTCCTGACCGCAACCCACGTTCACATGTGAGCGAGGCCCCAGCCCCCTATACCGTCTAGCGTCGCGACGCGAAGAAGACCGCAGCCTTGCGAATCGATTCCTCGACCGGCTCGGGCGACCACCCGAGTTCGCGTTCGGCCTTGCCGTGGTCCAGCGGTGACATCAGTTCGGCCATCAGGATTCCCGCGTGCGCGAAGGGCAGGTCGCGGCGCAGCAGCCAGGCCAGCCCGTCGTTGACGCGCGCGCCCGCGCGCAGCACCGGCATCGGGATCCCGATACGCGGTGGGCGGCGGCCCACGGCCGTCGCGGCGATCGTGTTCACCTCGCGCACACTCAGGTACTTGTCCGAGACGATGTAGCGCTCTCCGCTGCGACCCCGTTCGGCGGCCAAAATCATTGCCCTGGCGGCATCTTCGATGCCCACCACCTCGGCGGAGTACCCGAGGTAGAACGGGAAGCGACCCCTCGCCACCATCGCGAGCATGGAGCCGTGTGGGGTCGGCGCCCAGTCGCCGGGCCCGTAGGTGGTCGAAATGCACATCGCCACCGCGGGCAGCCCCTTGTCGCGCGCGTACGACAGCACCAGGTTCTCACCCGCCAGGCGTGCCTCGATGTAGGCGCCCCCCTGGTCCCAGTTGTGCGGATCCTCCTCCGTCACCGGCCTGCTGTCGCTGATCGCCAGCGTGCCCGTCGTGCTGGTGTAGACGAATTTCTTCAGGCCCGCGTCAACCGCGGCATCCAGCACGTGGCGCAGGCCCTCGACGTTGGTGCGGAACAACGGCGCCGGGTCGCGCAGCCACATCCGGGCGTCGACCACGCAGTAGTAGACGACGTCGCAGCCTGCCATCGCCGCCCGCAGGGCCGCGTCGTCGAACACGTCTCCGTAGCATCGCTCGACCGCAAGGTCGTCGATGCCCTTGGTAGAGCTGGTGCGGCGCAACATGACTCGCACATCGGCTCCCCCGCCGACAAGCTGACGGGTGACGTGCGATCCGAGGAATCCGCTGGCCCCGATCACCAGTTTCCTGGCGCCCACTAGCGGTCGATCCACGCCATCTGCGCCTCGGCGTGGTGGCCGCCGACGGGTGGGGTGAGCCGGTCGAGCCTGGCCAGCTGCTCGGCGGTGAGCTCCACGGCGTCGGCCCCGGCGTTCTCCTCCAGCCGGGCGACGCGCTTGGTCCCGGGAATGGGCACGACGTCGTCGCCTTTGGCGAGCAACCATGCCAAGGCGACCTGGGCCGGGGTGGCGCCGATCTCCGAGCTGATGTCCCGCAGCTCGTCCGCGCTCCGAAGATTGTGCTGAAAGTTCTCGTCGAAGAACCGGGGGTTGGTCTTGCGATAGTCGGTGTCGGGCAGCCCGGCGGTCGAGCGGATCGCGCCGGTCAGGAAGCCCCGGCCCAGCGGCGAGTACGCGACGAACCCGATGCCCAGCTCCCGCAGCACGGCCAGGACGCCCTCTTCCGGATCCCGCGTCCACAGCGAATACTCCGATTGCACCGCGGTGATCGGATGCACGGCGTGGGCGAGGCGGATGGTGTTCACGCCGACCTCCGAGAGACCGATATGGCGGACCTTCCCCGCGGCGACCAGCTCCGCCAGGGCACCAACGGTTTCCTCGATCGGGGTCTGGCGGTCGAGTCGATGTTGGTAATAGAGGTCGATGTGGTCGGTGCGCAGCCTGCGCAGCGAACCCTCTACGGCCGTGCGGATATTGGCGGGGCTGCTGTCGAGGCCATCCCGGCCGGTGTGCGATATCAGGCCGAATTTCGTCGCCAGCACCACCCGGTCCCGCCGGCCCTCCAGCGCGCGGGCGAGAAGCTCTTCGTTGGCGTAGGGTCCGTACACCTCGGCGGTGTCGATCAGGGTGACCCCAAGGTCGATCGCGCGATGAACGGTGCGGATCGATTCGGCGTCGTCGGTGCCGGCCCCGGCGTAGGCGACCGACATCCCCATCGCGCCGAGGCCGATGCGACCGACCTCCAGATCGCCGAGGCGAGCGACTTTCATGGGGGTCCTTTCCAGCGGGTCATGTCGAGTGGGCCATGTCGTGTGGGTCATTGTGCGCCGTGCGACTTCGGGGCCCGCGGCGGGTACCGTTGCGGCGTGTACCGCGATCGTGTTTCCGCCGCCTGATGGCCGAGGCCGATACCACGCAGCCCGTCCGCAACCTGGCGGTCGATTTCTACCGCGCGTCCGGGGTGGTCCTCATCGTGCTGGGCCACTGGCTGGCCGGTTCCGTGACCTACCACGACGGACGGTTCGGCCGCGAGAATCCGCTCCTCGACATGCCGTGGACGCAGTGGCTGACCTGGATCTTTCAGGCGGTTCCAGTCTTCTTTTTCGTCGCCGGCTACGCCGGCGCCGTGTCGTGGACGCATCGGCGCGACGCGGACGGCTTCTCGCGCCAGGCGTGGATCCGGCACCGGCTGGCGCGGGTACTGGGCCCGACCTCGGTTTACGTCGCGCTGCTGTCGGCTGTCGTGGCGGTCCTGCAGGCCACCGGCGTCGGCGGTGACGTGCTCGAATATGCGGGCTGGGCCGTGGCCATGCACCTGTGGTTCCTCGCGGTCTACGTTCTGGTGGTGTCGCTGACCCCGGTTGCCATTGCGGCGCACAGCCGTTGGGGTCTGGCGGTGCCCGCCGCGCTGGCCGCGGGCGTGGTGGCCGTCGACGCGGCCTCGCTGGCCGGGCACGTGCCCTACATCGGCTGGATGAATTACCTGCTGTGCTGGGGGCTGTTGTATCAGCTCGGGATCGCGTGGCGGGAAGGGCTGCTGGGCGGCCGTCGGCCCATCGTGCTGGCCATCGGGTCGGCCATCGCGCTCGGGCTGCTCATCGGGATCGGACCCTATCCGGTCAGCATGATCGGCGTTCCGGGCCAGCCCATCGAGAACACGACGCCGCCAACGGTGGCGATGCTGGCGTACGCGTGCGCACAGGTCGGCATCGCGGTGGGGCTCGCCCCGGCGCTCGACCGCGCGCTGCGCCCGCGTCTCGTGCGGCGGGTGCTCGCCACGGCCAACACAAACGTCATGGCCCTGTACCTATGGCACATGGTGCCGGTCGTCATCGTCGCGATCGTGGCCTACCCCGCGGGGCTGATTCCCCAGCCCCCCGAGGGGTCGGTGGCCTGGTGGCTGGCCCGGCTCGAGTGGATTGCGATCCTCAGCCTGGTGACGGCGCTCGAGATGGTCCTGCTCTGGTGGCTGCGGCGGCTATCGGCCGCCCCGCTGCCCACCTTCGGCATCCCGGTCGGCGAGCGATCGGCCGAGGTGCTCATGTTCGCGGGCGCGCTGCTCTCGGCCGCCGGACTGCACTGGCTGGCCCAGGGCGGCTTCGCGCCGGACGGCCGTTTCACGTGGCCGACGATCGTGGTCTTCGCCGCCGGGGTCCTGCTCGTGGCGCTGCGACCGAGGAACCTCGGTCGCGCCGTCCGGCAGGAGGCCATCGAGTCCCGCGGTGCCGGCCACCTCACTTCCGGTCCGCCCGACTGACAAGCCCCGCCAATCGACTTACGGCCCCTTGACAAGGGCCGTACTGCCCTGGTCAGGAGCGCTCAACGGTGGAAAACTTCTGACCAGTTCGGCGGCCTCCGGGCCACCGGGCGAACGGAGACAATGTCGCTGAGGCAACGTCGCCAAGACAACGTCGCTAAGGGAGTACACCGATGTTAAACAGCCTTCCGGTCCACACCAGCGAAATCCCTGAACAACGGGCGCACGACGCCCAGCTTCTGAAGGAATCGGGTGTGCACAAGCTCGTCGTGGCGGACCGCGACGGCAACTGCTTGGCGTTCGTATTGGCTTGGGACAGCTTCGAATACGACCCCGAGACGGACACCTACGTCTGCATCGTCGACCGGGACGGCAGAGAGCTCATGACCCTGTACACCGCCGGTGAGATCAAGACAGCCCCCGGAGAGAACAGGTATGTCGTCACCGCGCCGGACGGCGCGAACGGAAGGCGTTACCGGCCCTGCTGAGTCGGCCTCCGGCCGACGAACCAGGCGATCGCGCGACCGCTTGCCCCGAGAAGCCGGCACCGCGTCGGCCAGGTGGTCGACCTGGCCGAGACGGGTGACAAGGCATGGAACATGGGTCCATCGAATCCTCAGTTCGCGATGGCGCGCATCGTCTGCGCCGCCTCGTGGGGGGCACCCACGATGGCAGAGCTTGTTCCGAGTTGAACTCGTAGTAGCGGTGAAGATGGGCTCGACCGGCGTCGATGGAGCCCGGCCTGAAGCCGCGGACTCTGCGCGCGGCCCGCTGCCAACGCCGCGCGTAACCGGTCGGCCTGGCAATCGCCATCTGCCGAGACACCGACGATCTGAACGGGTAGTCGACGAGCAACTCAGGCGGGTCCCGGAGATGGTCGGCTACGAGGTCAACGAACGCCTCAAACATAGATCGCTCGGGCCCACGGTCGGCTGATCAATTCCGCCCGGCGCGCGGCGCGTTGACGCGTCATTCGCCTTGGGCGACTGGGTATGGTGGCCATCGTCGCCGCGGTGCCGGGGGTGTATCCGCGCGGGATCTTGACATCCAGATGTTTATGGTAGACCGTTCGTACGGTTAGTTATGCGCGAAGGAATGTGATGCCCAGATCGCCGGGTAGACGAAGCGAGATCCTGGACGCGTTCGTCCGCTATGTCGCCGAACGAGGTTACGAGAGAACGAATATCGGCGACATCGCCGATGAGCTCGGTATGTCGAAGGGCACCATCGTCCACCACTTCGGGACCAAGGCGCAGATGCTGCGGGAGCTCGAGGAAACCCACCTGGTGCGCCAGCTGGACGTGCTGCGGATGGTGTGGGATCGCCTGGGGGCGCCGCACGAACGCGTCGCCGCGATCATCTATGCGTCGGCGCTGCTCCAGGTGATCGCGCGCAACGCGACGGTCGCCAGCCAGCGCGAGGTGGTCCAGCTGTTCGACGATCCGGCGATGCAACAGGTCCGGGAGTTGCGCCACGAGCTGCAGACCCTGGCCGTCGACGAGATTCGCAGCGGCATAGACATCGGCGTGTTCCGCTCGGTCGACGTCGAATTGGCGGCGCTGCAACTGTGGGGATCGCTGGAGTGGATGTGGGTGTGGTTCGACCCCTCCGATTCGCGCACACCCGAACAGGTCGGGGCCGCTTTCGTCGACGTGTTCCTCGGCGGGTTACTGCTCGACCGCTTCGGGCTCGGCAGGTGGGCGGACCCGAACACCGAGATCCTGCCGGTGGTGCGCGAATGCCTTGCCACCGTGACCGCTCCGGCCGACTGATCTGACGACGTAAATCCGTCCCGGAAACGGGAATTCGCCGCGCCGGGGCCGCTTGCCGAGCGGGCCTCTTGCCGCAAATCAGCTTTGTCGTCAACGCATTTCGATCACCGTACGGGCGGACGGCCAGAAGCCGGCCAGGCCGCATACCCCAATTTTCCGGAGGCTGGCAGCTCGGGTCGCCGACGCGAGCCCGCCATGGCAAAACCCTTAATTCACACAAGGTTCAGGACTGACCGCCCATTTCTGCCCGAAAGCGTCCCATACCGTGGCAGCGGCCGCTATTCTGCTTCCTTGACTGCACGTACGGTCGAATGCAATAGTGACCTCGTGGCGCGAACGAGAGCGGCACGGCGTCAAAGGGCAGGCACCGAAAACTGCCGCCGGTTGGGAGGATCTCGTGCTCGGGCTGCAGGGCCAACGATCGTCGATCCTTCGCGCCGAGCACCAAAGCCGTTGTAGCGGAACGCTTCTCGGGATGCCAGATATCCGCGACTGGGCGCGCCTCCCCGCTACGCGATCGGTGGCACCGCTGTCATGCCGCGGCGGTGGGCGGTTCGGGCGGGCGCGCCGATGACCCCCTCGAAGATGCTCGTCGGCAGGATGGGCGACCGGATACGGCCGGGGACGGAAGTCGCCGGCGGATTCTTCCGCATGTGCGTGCTGACCGGCAAAGCCCTGACGAAGCCGTTCGAATGGCGTGAATTCATCTGGACCGGCTGGTTTCTGATGCGGGTGTCGCTGCTCCCGACGATCGCCGTGTCCATCCCGGAGACGGTGCTGCTGATCTTCACGCTCAACCTCCTGCTGGCCGAGATCGGCGCCGCCGACGTCTCCGGCGCCGGCGCCGCGATCGGAGCGGTCACCCAGCTCGGCCCGATCGTGACGGTGCTGGTGGTCGCCGGCGCCGGGGGCACCGCCATTTGCGCCGATCTCGGCGCACGCACGATCCGCGAGGAGATCGATGCGCTCGAGGTGCTCGGCATCGACCCGATCCACCGGCTCGTGGTCCCGCGTGTGGTCGCCTCCACGATCGTCGCGGTGCTGCTCAACGGGCTGGTGGTGGCGGTCGGTCTGGGTGGCGGCTACCTGTTCAGCGTGTACTTGCAGAACGTTTCGAGCGGCGCCTACCTCTCGACGCTCACCGCGCTCACGGGCCTGCCCGAGGTGGTGATCGCGTTCATCAAGGCGGCCACGTTCGGGCTGATCGCCGGGCTGGTCGGATGCTACCGAGGGCTGATCGTCCGCGGCGGCTCCAAAGGCCTGGGCACCGCCGTCAACGAAACGGTGGTGCTCTGCTTCATCGCCCTGTTCGCGGTCAACGCAGCGCTGACCACCATCGGCGTCCGCTTCGGAACGGGGCGCTGACGTGACCGCAGTCGCATCGCCGCCCGGGCTCCGTGTCCGCTTCCCCCGCGCCGCCGCCGCCCTCAGCCGATATAGGGAAGCACCCGTCAACCTCATGGTCGAGATCGGACAGATGGTCTGGTTCGCGATCACCGCGGTCGGGCAGATTCCGTTCGCCCTCACCCATTACCGCAAAGAACTGCTGCGGATGGTCGCCCAGATGGGGATGGGCACCGGCGCGATGGCCGTGGTGGGCGGCACCGCCGCCATCGTCGGGTTCATCACCCTGTCCGCCGGCTCACTTGTCGCGATCCAGGGCTACGCGACGCTGGGCAACATCGGCGTCGAGGCATTCACCGGGTTCCTGGCCGCCCTGGTCAATGTGCGCTTCGTGGCGCCCGTGGCCGCCGGGCAGGCGCTCGCCGCCACGGTTGGCGCCGGCGCCACCGCCGAACTGGGCGCCATGCGCATCAGCGAGGAGATCGACGCGCTCGAGGTGATGAGTATCCGGTCGGTCGCCTACCTGGCATCCACCCGCGTGGTGGCGGGTCTGATCGTCATCATCCCGCTCTATGCGCTGGCAATCACCCTGGCTTTCGTCTCCCAGCAAGTCACGACGGTCTTCTTCTACGGCCAGTCCGCCGGCACGTACAACCACTACTTCCACACGTTCTTGCGCCTCAACGACGTCGGCTGGTCGTTCGCGGAGGTCATCCTCGTGGCGGTCGTCGTGATGACCACGCACTGCTACTACGGGTACACCGCCAGCGGCGGCCCGGTCGTTGTCGGCGAGGCGGTCGGCCGGTCGATGCGGCTTTCGTTGGTCACCATCGTCGTCGTCGTCGTGCTGACCGCCATGGCGGTCTACGGCAAGAGCCCGAACTTCAACCTCACGGTGTAGCCGTCATGACCACCCCCGCCAAAATCAATCCGCCGCGCATACCGCCGTACAAGACCGCGGCCGCCGTGTTCCTGGTGGTCGCCTTGGTGGCATTGGCGTTCTTGTGGCTGCAGTTTCGGGGCAAGCTCGCACCGAAGACACCGCTGACGATGGACGCCCCGCGGGCCGGTCTGGTGATGGACCCGGGCTCGAAAGTCACCTACAACGGGGTGGAGATCGGCCGGGTGGCCAGCATTTCGGAGATCCAGCGCGACGGCACGCCCGCGGCCCGGTTCGTCCTGGACGTCGAGCCGAAGTACATCAGTCTGATTCCGGCGAACGTGAACGCCAACATCAAGGCGACCACCGTTTTCGGCAACAAGTACGTCTCCCTCACATCGCCGAAAGACCCTACGCCGCAACGCATCACCCCTCAGCACGTGATCGACGCGAGGTCGGTGACCACGGAGTTCAACACGCTGTTCGAGACCATCACGACGCTGACGGAGAAGGTGGATCCGGTCAAGGTCAACCTGACGCTCGCCGCGGCCGCCCAGGCATTGACCGGGCTGGGCGACAAGTTCGGGCAGGCGATCGTCAACGGCAACGCGATCCTCGACGACATCAACCCGCAGATGCCGCAGATCCGGCATGACATCCGGCAGCTCGCGGCCCTGGGCGACACCTACGCCAATGCCGCGCCGGAGCTGTTGGACTCCCTGAACCACGCGGTCGTCACGGCGCGCACGCTGCACCGGCAGGAGGCCGAACTGGACGCGGCGCTGCTGGCCGCCACCGGGCTGGGCAACACCGGCGAAGACATCTTCGCCCGCGGCGGCCCGTACCTGCAGCGGGGGGCGGCCGACCTCGTGCCCACCGCCGGACTGCTCGACACCTACAGCCCCGAGATCTTCTGCACCATCCGCAATTACTACGACGAGGAACCCGCGGCCTACGCGACCACGGGCGGCGGGAACGGCTACGCGCTGAGAACCATGACAGAGCTGACGTCGGGGCTGGGAGGCATCCTCACGCTTCCCGGCCTGGCCGGCACCGTGCTCACCCAGGGGCTCCTGGGCCTCGCCGGACTGGTGGGCGGGGCGCCGAATCCCTATGTGTATCCGGACAATCTGCCTAAAGTGAACGCCCGCGGCGGCCCCGGCGGCGCGCCCGGCTGCTGGCAGGCGATCAACCACGACCTGTGGCCCGCGCCCGAATTGGTGCTGGACACCGGCGCCAGCCTCGCACCGTACAACCACCTGGACACCGGCTCGCCGTACGCCATCGAGTACGTGTGGGGCCGCCAAGTCGGGGACAACACGATCAACCCATGACAGCGATGAACCCATGAAGCAGACCCGCTCCGCCATCAAACTCGGCATCGTCTCGTTCGTTCTGCTGCTCATCACCGTGTCCATCGTCGTGGTGTTCGCCCAGGTGCGCTTCAACAGCACCAACGGCTACTCCGCGGAGTTCAACAACGCCACCGGTTTGCGCGACGGCGAGTTCGTCCGCGCCTCCGGCGTGGAGGTCGGCAAGGTCAAAAAGGTGCGGCTGATCGAAGGCGGCAGGAAGGTACAGGTCGACTTCGTCGTCGACCGCTCGATACCGCTCTACGAGTCGACCACGGCGCAGATCCGCTACCTCAACCTGTTCGCCGACCGCTTCCTCGAGCTCAAGCGCGGCGAGGGTGAGGGCGCCGACCGGGTCCTGCCACCGGGCGGATTGATCCCGTTGTCCCGGACGTCGCCGGCGCTCGATCTCGACGCCCTGATCGGCGGTTTCAAGCCCCTCTTCCGCGCGTTGGACCCGGAGAAGGTCAACACCATCGCGTCGTCGATCATCACCGTGTTTCAGGGTCAGGGCGGCACGATCAACGACATCCTCGATCAAACGGCGCAGGTGACCGCGCACATCGCCGACCGGGACCAGGCGATCGGCGAGGTCGTGAAGAACCTGAACGTGGTGCTGGACACCACGGTTCGGCATCGCAAGGAGTTCGACCAGACGGTCGACAACTTCGAGCGACTGATCACCGGGCTGCAGAACCACGCCGACCCGCTGGCCGCGGGCGTCGCCAACATCAGCAACGCGGCGGGAACGGTCGCCGACCTGCTGGCGGAGAACCGCGCGCTGCTGCACAAGGAGATCAATTACCTTCAGGCGCTCCAGCAACCGCTCGTCGACCAGCGTGATCAGCTCGGCGATCTCATCCACAAGACACCGACCGCGCTCAACCTCATCGGCCGCAGCATCGGCCTCTACGGGGACTGGGTGAACTTCTACCTGTGCGACCTGTCGATCAGGTGGAACGGGCTGCAGGCCGGCGGCCCGGTGCGCACGGTCAAGATCTGGCAGCAGCCGACGGGCAGGTGCACGCCGCAGTGAGGGTACTCAACGAATTCAACCGCGGCCGTGTGGGTCTCATGGGCATCACCGTTCTGGTGATCGTCGTCCTCGTCGGGCAGAGCTTCACGAGCATCCCGATGATGTTCGCCAGTCCCGTCTACTACGGCCAATTCACCGACACCGGTCAGCTCAACAAGGGCGACAAGGTGCGCATCTCCGGGGTGAATGTCGGCAAGGTGGAGGGGTTCGACATCGACGGCGACCATGTCGTCATCAAGTTCAACATCGGTAGCAACACCGTCGGCACCGAGAGCCGGCTCGCGATCAAGACCGACACCATCCTGGGCAAGAAGGTGCTCGAGATCGAACCGCGCGGGTCCCAGGTCCTGCGGCCGGGGGGCGTGTTGCCGCTCGGACAGAGCACCACCCCCTATCAGCTCTACGACGCGAACTTCGACATCACGCGGGCCGCCGCCGGCTGGGACATCGACACCGTCAAGCGGTCACTGAACGTCTTGTCGCAGACCATCGACCAGACCTACCCGCACCTGAGCGCCACCCTGGACGGTTTGGCCAAGTTCTCCGACACCATCGGCAAACGCGACGACCAGATCAAGCACCTGCTCGCTCAGGCTCACCAGGTGGCCAGTGTGCTCGGCGACCGGAGCGAACAGATCGACCGGTTGCTGGTCAACGCGAAGACGCTGCTGGTCGCCTTCAACGAACGTAAGGGCGCCATTGACGCTCTGCTGCAGAACATTTCCGCTTTCTCGACCCAGGTCCAGGGCTTCATCAACGACAATCCCAACCTGAATGCGGCGCTGGAGCAGCTCCGTGCCATCAGCGACGTGCTGGTGGCACGCAAAGACGACCTAGCCCAAACGCTCACGTATGTCAGCCAATTCGCCGCATCGCTGGGAGAATCGGTGGCGTCGGGACCGTACTTCAAGATCGTCCTGTCCAACCTGCTGCCGTACTGGATGTTGCAGCCGTTCGTCGACGCCGCCTTCAAGAAGCGCGGGATCGACCCCGAGGACTTCTGGCGCAGCGCCGGCCTGCCCGCGTTCCGTTGGCCCGATCCCAACGGCACGCGCTTCCCGAACGGCGCCCCGCCGCCCGCACCTCCGGTGCTGGAAGGCACCCCGGATCATCCCGGGCCTGCGGTCCCGCCGGGAACCGCGTGTTCCTACACGCCGCCGCGCGACGCGCTGCCGCGGCCGTGGAATCCGTTGCCATGCGCGGGCGTCGACGTCGGCCCCTTCGGGGGGAACTTTCCAGCGCCGGTCGACGTGCAGACGTCGCCGCCGAACCCGAACGGCCTCCCGCCGACCGCGGGCATCCCGATCGCGGGGCGGCCGGGCGAGCCTCCTCCCGACGTCCCCGGCACACCGGTTCCGCTGCCCACCCAGGCCCCGCCGGGCGCGCGCACCGAGAACCTGCAACCCGCCGGTCCCCCGCCGCCGCCGTCGACGTTCGCGCCCGGTCTTCCCCCCGGCCCGCCCGCGCCGCCGGGGCCCGGCCAGCAGCTACCGGCTCCATTCATCAATCCCGGCGGCACGGGCGGCAGCGGCGTGACGGGAGGTAACCAGAATTGAGCGGCTTCTTCGATCTCCGTAGGTTGCGGTCGCGCAACGTGATCGGCGCACTGGCAGTGGCGCTTGCCATCGTCGCGGCATACGTCGGGTTCCGGCTCTACGACAAGATGACGACCAACACCGTGGTCGCATACTTCCCCCAGGCGAACGCGCTCTACCCCGGGGACAAGGTGCAGATCATGGGCGTTCGCGTCGGTGCGGTCGACAAGATCGAGCCGGCCGGCGACAAGATGAAGGTGACTTTCCACTACAGCAACAAGTACAAGGTGCCCGCCAACGCGTCCGCCGTGATCGTCAACCCAACGCTGGTGGCATCGCGCAACATTCAGTTGGAGCCACCCTACAAGGGCGGCCCCGTGCTGGCCGACAACGCGGTGATCCCCCTGGAGCGCACCCAGGTGCCGACGGAGTGGGACCAGCTGCGCGCGAGCGTCGCCAACGTGATCGACAAGCTCGGCCCGACAGCCGAGCAACCGAAGGGTCCCTTCGGTGAGGCCATCGAGAGTTTCGCGGATGGACTGGCGGGTAAGGGCAAACAGATCAACACCACGCTGGACAGCCTGTCGCGGTCGTTGACGGCACTGAACGAGGGGCGCGGCGACTTCTTCGCGGTGGTGCACAGCCTGGCGTTGTTCGTCAACGCCTTGCACAAGGACGATCAGCAGTTCCTCGCGTTGAACAAGAACCTGGCCCAATTCACCGACAGCCTCGCGGGATCCGATCAGGACCTCGCGAACGCGCTTCAGCGGTTCGACGGCCTCCTTTCCACGCTGCGCCCGTTCCTGGACAAGAACCGCGAAGTGTTCACCCACGACATCGGCAACCTCGCCGATGTCACCACCACCCTGGTGCAACCCGACCCGCTCAACGGGCTGGAGACGGCCCTGCACGTCCTGCCCACGCTGGAGACGAACCTGAGCCAGATCTACCACCCGTCGCACGGCGCGGTCATGTCCATCCCGGCGATACCGAACTTCGCGAACCCAATGCAGTTCGTGTGCAGCATGATTCAGGCGGGCAGCCGGCTGGGCTATCAGGAATCCGCCGAACTGTGCGCGCAATATCTTTCGCCGATCCTCGACGCGATCAAGTTCAACTACCTGCCGTTCGGGCTGAACCTGTTCAGCACGGCCGAGACGCTGCCCAAGGAAGTCGCCTACTCCGAGCCCCGGCTGCAGCCGCCGAACGGGTACAAGGACACCACGGTTCCGGGAATCTGGGTGCCCGACACCCCCCTGTCGCATCGCAACACCCAGCCCGGCTGGGTTGCGGCGCCGGGCATGCAGGGCACCCAGGTTGGTCCGATCACGGCGGGCCTGATGACGCCCGATTCGCTGGCAGAACTGATGGGCGGTGCGGACGCCGCTCCCCCGCCCCCCCCTCTTCAGACCCCGCCGGGACCCCCGAACGCGTACGACGAGAAACCGGTGTTGCCCCCGATCGGCCTGCAGGCGCCGCCGATACCGCCGCCGGCACCGGGACCGGGCGTCATCCCGGGACCCGTGGCGCCCACGCCTGCGGCGGCGGCCGCGGCCGCCGCCGTCACCCCCGCGGGACCGGGCTCATGAGAAACGTTGTGCGCCACTGTGCCATTCGGACTCGACGCTGGACCTGCCGGGGGTTGGCGCTCCTCTGCGCGGCCGTCGCCCTGACCTCGTGCGCAAGCTGGCGCGGGATCGCCAACGTTCCGATGCCCGGAGGGCCGGGCAGCGGACCCGGCTCCTACATCATCTACGTGCAGATGCCCGACACGCTCGCCCTGAACGACAACAGCCGGGTGCGGGTGGCGGATGTCTTCGTCGGCACGGTGCGCGCGATCAATCTCAAGAACTGGGTGGCGACGCTGACGCTGCGGGTGGATGGAAACGTCAAACTGCCCAAGAACGCCACCGCCAAGATCGGGCAGACCAGCCTGCTGGGCTCGCAGCACATCGAGCTCGCCGCGCCCCCCGACCCGTCACCGGAGCTGCTGAAGAACGGCGACACCATCCCGCTGAAGAACGCGTCGACCTATCCGACCACCGAGCAGACACTCGCCGGTCTCGCCCTGATCCTGCGCGGCGGCGGGATTCCGAACCTCGAGGTGTTGCAGAACGAGATCTACAACATCGTGAACGGGCGGGGTGACCAGATCCGCGCTTTCCTCGGCAAGCTGGACACCTTCACCGCACGGCTCAACGAGCAACGCGATGACATCACCCGGGCCATCGATTCCACCAATCGGCTACTTGCATACGTGGGCCCCCGCTCGGACGTCCTGGACCGGGTCCTCACCGAATTCCCGCCGCTACTCAAGCATTTCGCCGACAAGCAGAAGCTACTGATCGACGCCGTCGACGCGACGGGACGGCTCAGCGGCGTCGCGGACCGATACCTGTCCGCCTCTCGCGGCGACATCCACTCCGACCTGCTGTCGTTGCAGTGCCCCCTGCGGGAACTGGGTCGCGCCTCGCCCTATCTGATCCGCGCGCTGAAGCTGATCCTCGTGCGGCCCTTCGACATCGACGCCGTGCCCAAAGCCTTCCGCGGTGACTACTTCAACCTGTCGCTCACACTGGACCTGACTCTGAGCGCCGTCGACAACGCGGTCCTGACGGGCACCGGCTTCTCCGGAGCGCTCAGGGCGCTGGAGCAATCGTGGGGCCGCGACCCCGAAACGATGATTCCCGACGTCCGGTACACGCCGAACCCGAACGACGCCCCGGGCGGCCCGCTGGTGGAGAGGGCGGACAGAAATTGCTGACTCCCTTCATCAAGCGGCAGTTGATGCTGTTCACCGTCATCAGTCTGGTCACCGCGGTCGTGCTCGGTGGGTATTACCTGCGCATACCCAGCGCCATGGGAATCGGCCAATACACCTTGAAGGCGGACCTGCCGGCGTCGGGCGGTCTCTACGAGACGGCCAACGTGGCCTACCGCGGCCAAACCATCGGCACCGTCACCGATGTCGAGCCCACCGAGACCGGCGCGAGGGTCACGATGAGCATCGCCAACCGCTACAAGATCCCCGTTGACGCAACGGCAAACGTGCATTCGGTCTCGGCGGTCGGTGAGCAGTACCTGGACCTGGTGTCGGTGGGCAATCCGGGCAAGTACTTCGCGCCCGGCCAAACCATCACCAAGGGCACCGTGCCCACCGACATCGGGCCGGCGCTGGACGCCGCCAACCGGGGCCTCGCGGCGCTCCCCAAGGAGAAGATCGCGTCGCTGCTCGACGAAACCGCACAAGCCGTCGGCGGCTTGGGCCCCGCGCTGCAGCGGCTGGTCGACGCGACGCAGGCGATCGCCGGCGACTTCAAGACCAACATCACCGACGTCAACGACATCGTCCAGAACGCCGGGCCGATCATCGACAGCCAGGTCAATTCAGGCGACTCGATCGAGCGCTGGTCACACAACCTGGACGTGCTGGCGGCCCAGAGCGCCGACAACGACCAGCACGTGCGAAGCATCTTGACCCAAGCACCGCCGACCGCCGATCAGGTCAACGCCGTGTTCGGCGACGTCCGCGAATCGCTGCCGCAGACGCTGGCGAATCTCGAGATCGTGCTGGACCTGCTCAAGCGCTACCACAAGGGCGTCGAACAGCTCCTCGTCGCCTACCCGCAGGGCGCCGCCGAAGGCCAAACGGTGACAACGCCTTTCCCGGGCTACGCCTCGCTCGGCACGCATCTGACCATCAATCAGCCGCCGCCGTGCCTGACTGGCTTCCTGCCGGCGCCCCAGTGGCGGTCCCCGGCGGACACCAGCCTGGCGCCGATGCCGTCCGGGACGTACTGCAAGATCCCGCAGGACACCCCGGCCAACGACGTGCGCGGGGCCCGCAACCTCCCCTGCGTCGACGTCCCCGGGAAACGCGCCGCGACGCCGCGGGAGTGCCGCGACCCCAAACCCTATGTCCCCGATGGCACCAACCCCTGGTACGGCGATCCCAACCAGATCCTGACCTGTCCGGCCCCCGCGGCGCGCTGCGACCAGCCGGTGAAGCCCGGCATGGTGATCCCGGCACCCTCGGTCGACAACGGCATGAACCCGGCGCCCTCGGATCGGGTGGCGGGGACGCCGCCGCCCGTCAGCGACCCGCTGTCGCGGCCGGGATCGGGCACCGTCGAATGCAATGGGCAGCAGCCAAACCCGTGCGTCTACCGGCCCAGTGCGCCTCCCGGCGCGATCTACAGCCCACAGAGCGGGGAACTGGTCGGTCCCGACGGCGTCAGGTACGGGGTCGAGAACTCGACCAAGACGGGCGACGACGGGTGGAAGGACATGCTCGCCCCCTCCGGCTGACGTCGATGCCGGTGCGGATCATATTGCACGACAGCGATATTCGTCTTGCCGGCAGCCATCCGGCCGCCGACGTGACGCCCGTGCGAGACACCGCAGAAACGTTGACACTGACCGCACGTACAGTCATATACTGAGGGCGGCGACATCGAAGCGCCAACGATCGGAGCGATATGCGGGATGCGATTGGTTTGGGCCAACTCCGGAGCAACGCGTGCGCGTACCTGGAACGCGTCGCCGCCGGGGAGTCGATCGATGTCGTGCGCCGCGGCAAGCTGGTGGCGCGGATCGTGTCGGTCGGCGACTGGCGGATGGCGCCCATCCCGGCGCGATCCGTCAAGACGGCGCCGGACGCCGGATGGGTCGGGCTGGACGACCTGCGAACGCGCGCGGGCCGCTGCTTCGACCGGGTTGCCTCCGGTGAGACCATCTATGTCGTCCGCGACGGCAAATTGCTGGCGCGGATCGTGTCGGTGGGTGACGCGGGAACGCCGGCGGCCCCGTCCGACGGCGGCGGGCGCATCGAGTTGGACGAGTTGCGGAAGCGCGCCGGACGCTACTTCGACACGGTGGCGTCCGGCCAGACGATCGAGGTCACTCGGGGCGGCGAACTGGTCGCCCGGATCGTGTCCGCCGGCACCGCGCCCCGCGTCGTGAATGGCTAGCGTCCCGCGCGGCGTTCCCACGGTCGCCGTCACATCAGCCGGATCGCCGCCTATCCACTGTGACGTGTCGTTGGTCCGCGCAAACCTCGCGGCGTTACCGTTTTGAGGAAGCATTCGCACACAAGGTCGGGAGGCCGGATGAGGACCTATCAAACCGTGGTCGTCGGCACCGACGGCTCGGAGTCGTCGCTGCGCGCGGTCGACAGGGCCGCCGAGATCGCCGCCGATTCGGACGCGAAGCTGATCATCGCGACGGGTTACGTTCCGCGCAAGGAAGATTCGCGTACTGACGACATCCTCGGAGAGGAGGCCTACAAAGTGCACGGCAACGCACCGATCTATGCGATCCTGCGCGATGCTCACGAACGCGCCAGGGCGGCCGGGGCCAAGAACATCGAGGAACGGCCCATCGAGGACGCCCCGGTCCATGCGCTGGTGGAACTCGCCGAGAAGGAAAACGCCGACCTGCTCGTCGTCGGCAACGTGGGACTCGACGCGCGATCCGCGCTGGTGGGGCGGGTGTTCTCGGTCCCCGGAAGCATTGCCAGCAAGGCCGAGATCGACGTCCTTATCGTTCACACCCGCGGCTGACCGGGGACGGGCCGACCGTGGGATCGGCCACATTGCAGTTTTGCGCGCACCGGTTGGGGTAGTTGAGCCGGGAATCTCTCGGAAGGCTGACCGTGCGCGCTACTTTTCCCTGGCATCCACACGCCGATCGATCTCGGCGGGCCTGGTTGCCCTGCCCCAACTGCGGTTGGGGTCACAACAGGTGCGAAGAGTGCCGAAGCACTCGCAACTGTGGCGCCCATTGGCAATACCTGCTGAGCAATCAGGCGACGCGGGTGAAGCTGCAGTGCCCCGGGTGCGCCACCATCTGGTCCACCGACACCCGCACCGGCTGACCTGCGGCGGCCGACCGTCGCGGCGCCGTCAATCCGACGGCGGGCGGGCGACGATCACGGGTATCCGGACCGAGTGCAGGACCGCGTTGCTGACCGAGCCGAGCAGCATGCCGGTGAGACCACCCCGGCCGTGACTCCCCACGACCAGAAGCTGAGCGGTCTTCGCCGCGTCGATGAGGTGCCTCGCCGGCCGATCACGCACGACCACGCGGTGCACCGTGACGTCCGGGTAGCGTTGCCGCCAGCCCGCCAGCGCTTCGGCGAGGCTGCGCTGCGACTCCTCCTCGACGGTTGCCCAGTCCAGGGCCGGAACCTCGCTGACCGTGACATCGCTCCAGGCGTGCAAGGCGACGAGATCGACCCCGCGCCGGGAGGCTTCGTCGAACGCCAGCCCCGTCGCGCGCTCGGAGACCGTGGAGCCGTCGATTCCCACCAGGACCGGAGCGTTCCGCTGGTCCGGCAGGTCCTCGTCATGAATCACCGCGACCGGGCACCGGGCGTTCCGCGCCACGGTGGAACTCACCGAACCGAGGACACCGCGAGCGAGCAATCCCCGTCCGGCGGTGCCCATGACGATCATGTCGGCGTGTTCGGACATCTCGACCAGGGCCAGAGCCGGGTTCGAGTAGACCAGCTCTCTGCTGATGTCGACCTGGTTGTCGGCCGGCATCGCGTCCTGCGCGGCCTTCATGGCGTGCATGATGGCCTTCTTGCCCTCGTCTTCCAACCGCAGCGCCAAAGACTCCGGGTACGCAACCGGTGGCCAACTCGCGGTGGGGGTCGCGACCGCGTGGACGACGGTCAATTCAACGTGTCTCAGCACCGCTTCGTAGGCGGCCCACTGGGCGGCGACGTCGGACGCCGGCGATCCGTCGACCGCCACCACGATGCCGCGATGCTTAGCCTCTACCGACATTTTCCTTCTCCCTCCATCGCCAGGGCCGACGCTATAAGAGAGAGGGCTGCTCGGTCGTGAGGCTTTAGTCCTCAAACCGGCGGGACGGAGGACCGTTGGCGCCAAGCGTCGGAACCTGTTGTCGCCGTGCGCCCTCGTCTTCCGCGCCGGCACGACCGTGGCCATGGAACGGTCACCTCCCGGTCACCGGCCGGTCGAGCGTTGTTCACGCTAGACGGACGGTTTGGCGTTGCGCCGGAACCGATTACGGCGACGCGGTGGCGTGGTGACCGGGACACATTGCGCGGCAGACGAAGACCCGTACAGGATGGTACTGGACAACGCCTTGATGGCGACAACACAAGCGCCCCAGAGATATTGGCGAGGTTCCCGGGAGGGCGGCGGCCGCCCGCGATCAGGCGCAGGCCGGCGCGGTCACGAAATCGATGAGCTCCTCCACCCGGCCGATCAGTTCGGGCTCCAGGTCATTCCAGTCGCGCACCCGCGAGCGGATGTGGCGCCACGCCGCGGCGATGTCCCGCTGACTGGCGTGCGGGAGGCCGAGCGCCTGACACGCGCCGCGTTTCCACTCGACGTGCCGGGGCACCTGCGGCCAGGCGGGCAGGCCGAGCCGCTGTGGCTTCACGGCCTGCCAGATGTCGACGTAGGGATGGCCGACGACGAGGGTGTGGGAACCGCCCGGTCCTCGGCGTACCGCTTCGGCGATCCGCGCCTCTTTCGATCCCGCGACGAGGTGGTCGACCAGCACGCCCAACCGGCGGCCCGGCCCAGGGGCGAATCCGGCGACGATGTCGACGAGATCGTCGACCCCGCCGAGATGCTCGACGACCACACCCTCGATGCGCAAATCCTCGCCCCACACCTGCGCGATGAGTTCGGCGTCGTGGCGGCCCTCCACGTAGATCCGGCCGGCCCGCGCGACCCGCGCTCGCACGCCCGGCACCGCGACCGACCCCGACGCCGTCCGGACAGCGGCGGGGGGTCCCGCGCGGCGGGGCGCGGTGAGGATCACCGGGCGGCCCTCCAGCAGATACCCAGGGCCGAGGGGAAAGCCGCGCCTCCGGCCGTGCCGGTCCTCGAGTTCGAGTCGACCGTATTCCACGCGCACCACCGCGCCGACGTATCCGGTCTCGACATCCTCGACGACCATGCCCATTTCCACCGGCTGCTCCGTGGAGCGAGGCTTGCGCCGGCCCGCGGCGAGGACATCCGTTCCGTAGCGATCCACGCGGCAATACTAGGAAGCGTTGCGGCCGAACCGCGTTACGGCACGCCACCCGCGGGGACTTGGGCCACCGGCGGCGCGGCGGTTGCGCGGCAACGATTTCAAGAAACCGCTGGTAAGGGCGTGGCGTTCACCGGTCGGTGACCTCGCCGCTGCTATCTTGTGATCTGCGGTAACGCTGACCCGCAGCGTGGCGGTGAGCGAGGTGGAAGATGGACCTTTCCCAATGGGTTTCCAGCATAGTCGCCTTTGTGCGGGCGGGTTACCCCGCCGGCATGCCGACGACCGGTTACCTCCCGGCGGCGGCGCTGCTGCCCCGGCGGATGTCGAACGACCAAATCGACTCTGTGGCAAGAGAATTGGTGCTGCGCCGACGTCGCCCGATCACCAACGCCGATGTCGGCGTGGAGATCACCCGTGTCACCGACGCGATGCCGTCGCCGGAGGACATCGCGCGAGTGCAACGGCACGTCGACGCAACCGGCTGCAGGCGCGGATAGGTTCCACTCAGGTCGACGGCTTCACCGGGCCGCCGCACGCCGCCAGGTACGCCTGGTAATCCCAACTTTTCAGAAACTCCCGGCCCGCCTCGAGTCCGCGCTCATACAGCGCCTCGCGCTGCTCATCGGTGATGCCGAAGTCGATCGGGCTGACCTCGTCGGCGGGCACGAAGATGGTGCGGCGCACAGTGCAGGGATCGTCGATGTAGGCGTTGTCCTGATTGCTCACCAGCGTCTCGATTGCCGCCAGCCCCAGCGAAACCGGCCCGTGCACCGGGTGGGTG
>NZ_CACRUY010000069.1 GCF_902652685.1 Mycobacterium sp. Marseille-P9652 | reverse complement strand
GTCGCCGTCGAACTCAACAACCGCCCCCGCAAACGCTTCGACTGGGACAGCCCCGCCCAAATCCTCAACCGACTACTGTCAACCCCACCAGAAACCACTGTTGCAACCAAACCGTGAATCCACCCCGGTGAGCGTCGCAACCATTTACGTTTCGCGGGCACGGAGAACGTCTTGAAGATTCGCTTCGGTGTCGGGCTGGGCGCCAACACCGCGCCCCACGAGCTCGCCGGGATCGTCGACCATCTGGAGAGCAACGGGGTGGACTCGTTGTGGTTCTCCGAGCTGGTGTACTCCCCGGCGGTCGACCCGGTGGTCGGCATGGCCTACGCGCTGGCGCGCACGGAGCGGCTGAAGGTCGGCACCTCGGTGGCCGTGCTGCCGGGGCGGCACCCGGTGTTGGTGGCCAAGCAGTTGGCGTCGCTGGCGGCCGTCGCGCCCAAACGGGTGCTTCCCGTGTTCGGCCTGCGCTCGGCCATTCCGGCCGAACGCGAGGTCTTCGTGGTGCCCGACGGCGAGCGGGCGGCGGTGTTCGACGAGTCGCTGCGGGTGCTGCGGGCGGCGCTGGTCGAGGAGTCCGCGACACACGCCGGCCGGTA
Source organism: Mycobacterium sp. Marseille-P9652 (assembly GCF_902652685.1). Lineage (GTDB taxonomy): Bacteria > Actinomycetota > Actinomycetes > Mycobacteriales > Mycobacteriaceae > Mycobacterium. The sequence goes on along the minus strand of NZ_CACRUY010000069.1, from coordinate 20,799 downwards.
CTTCACCGTGACCGGGGCCGCCGTCGCGCCCCGGCCGGACCCGCCGCTGGACATCTGGCTGGGCGGCTCGGCTCCGGCGGCGTTCCGCCGCATCGGCGCGCTGGCCGACGGCTGGCTGGGCAGCTTCCTGACGCCGGCCGAGGCGCGGGGCGGGCGGGAGGCGATCGAACGCGCCGCGGCCCAGGCCGGCCGGCAGATCGAGCCCGACCACTTCGGCATCTCGCTGGCGGTGGCCGAGGGCGAGCTGTCCGCCGAGCTGGCCGCCGCGGCCCGCAGCCGGCGCCCGGAGGTCGATCCGGCCGAGCTGATCGCCGTCGACTGGGACCGGCTGCACCGGCAACTCGACGCCTACATCGAGGCGGGGCTGACGAAGTTCGTCATCCGCCCGGCGGGAGGCGGCCCTCTGAACCGCTTCCTCGACCGGTTCGTCGCCGAGTTGCTCGACCGCCAGAACTGATCCGCCGCAGGCTGCAGAATGACCCCATGACAGGACGGCCATGACGGGCACACCACTCGCCGCCGCGGCGATCGCCCAGCTGGAAGCCGAGGGCGTCGACACCGTGGTCGGCACCGTCGTCAACCCGGCCGGGCTCACCCTGGCCAAGACCGTGCCCATCCGGCGGACCAACGCGTTCGCCGAGCCCGGGCTGGGCGCCAGCCCGTCGTGGCACGCGTTCGCGATCGACCAGACCGGCATCGCCTTCACCGACGCCGTCGGCGTGGTCGGGGACCAGCGGCTGCGGCTGGACCTGTCCGCGCTGCGGCCCGTCGGCGACGGGTTGGCGTGGGCGCCCGCCTCGTTCTTCGAGCAGGACGGCACGCCCGTGCCGGCGTGCGGCCGCCAGACCCTGAGCCGGATCCAGCAGGCGCTGACGGAGGCCGGGCTCGAGGCGGCGGTCGGCCACGAGATCGAATTCATCCTGGTGGCGCCGGACGGCGGACGTCTGCCGTCGACGCTGTGGGCGCAGTACGGCCTCGCGGGTGTGCTCGAGCACGAGGCGTTCGTCCGGGACGTCACCCGGTCGGCCACCGTGGCCGGCGTATCGATCGAGCAGTTCCATCCCGAGTACGGCGCGAACCAGTTCGAGATATCGCTGGCGCCGCAGCCCCCCGTGGCCGCCGCCGACCAGCTGGTGCTGATGCGGCTGATCATCGGCCGGGTGGCCCGCCGGTACGGGCTGCGGATCAGCCTGTCGCCGACGCCGTTCGCCGGCAGCGTCGGATCCGGTGCGCACCAGCACTTTTCGTTGACCCGCGGCGACGGCGGGGCGGAGGGTCCGCTGTTCTCCGACGGCACCGGCCCCGGGGGCATGACCGCGGAGGGACAGAGCGCGGTGGCCGGCGTGCTCCACGGCCTACCCGGGGCGCAGGGCATCCTGTGCGGGTCGATCGTGTCGGGGCTGCGGATGCGACCGGGCAACTGGTCGGGGGCGTACGCCTGCTGGGGCACCGAGAATCGGGAGGCGGCGGTGCGGTTCATCGAGGGCGGGCCCGGCAGCCCGCGCGGGGCCAATGTGGAGGTGAAGGTCGTCGACCCGTCGGCGAGCCCGTATCTGGCGACGGCCGCGATCCTTGGCCTGGCGCTCGACGGGATCCGGCGGGAGGCGGCGCTGCCGCCGGAAACCACCGTCGACCCCGCGCTGCTGTCCGACGACGACCGCGAGCGCGCCGGCACCGTCCTGCTGTCCGAGTCACAGGCGGAAGCCATTGCGCGCCTGGATGATTCACGCCTGCTGCGCGAGATCCTGGGCGATCCGGCGGTCGACATGGTGGTCGCGGTGCGGCGACTGGAGCAGGAGCGTTACGGCAACCTCGACGCCGCGCAACTGGCGGACCGGTTCCGCATGGCCTGGAGCCTGTGACGGTTGGCCGACTTCCCGGCGCTCGCCCGCCACATCGACGACGTCGCCCTCATCGATCAGCACGTCCACGGATGCTGGCTGACACCGGGGGACCGGCGCCGGTTCGAGGACGCGCTCAACGAGGCCAACCCCGAACCGGCGACGGGCGGCGCCTTCGATTCGCAACTCGGGTTCGCCGTCCGCGCCCACTGCGCCCCGGTCCTCGGATTGCCGAAACACGCCGACGCCGAACACTATTGGGAGCGCCGAAGTCAGCTCACCGAGACCCAGCTGGCCGAAAAGTTCCTCAAAGCGGCCGGGGTGCGGGACTGGCTGGTGGACACCGGGATCGGCGGTGTCGCCGGGGTCGCGGAGATGGCAGGGCTGTGCTGCGGCCGCGCGCACGAGGTGGTGCGCCTCGAACAGGTCGCCGAGGAGGCGGCGCGGACGCCCGGCGACTACGCGGCCGCCTTCGACGAGATCCTGCACCGGCGCGCTGCCGCGGCGGTCGGCACCAAATCGATCCTGGCCTACCGCGGGGGGTTCGACGGCGACCTCAGCGAGCCGTCGGCACGGGAGGTCGCCGAGGCGGCCGGCCGGTGGCGCGAGGACGGCGGCGTCCGACTGACCGATCGAACACTGCTGCGCTTCGGCCTGCACCGGGCGCTTCGGCTCGGCAAGCCGCTGCAATTCCACGTGGGGTTCGGCGACCGGGACTGCGACCTGTACCGGGCCAATCCACTGCTGCTGCTCGACTTCCTGCGCGAGTCGGGCGACACGCCGATCGTCTTGCTCCACTGCTACCCCTACGAGCGGGAAGCCGGGTACCTGGCGCAGGCCTTCGACAACGTCTACGTCGACGGCGGCCTGAGCATCAACCACCTGGGCGCGCGGTCGGCGGCGTTCATCGGCCGGCTGCTCGAGATGGCGCCCTTCCGCAAGGTCGTGTACTCCTCGGACGGCTTCGGGCCCGCCGAGTTGCACTATCTCGGGGCGGCGTTGTGGCGCAAAGGGATTCGCAGCGTGCTGAGTGACTTCGTCGCCGACGGCGAATGGTGCGAGCGCGACGCCATTCGCGTGGTCGACCTGGTCGCCCACGAGAACGCCGCCCGCATCTACGGCGTTTGACGGCGGATGGAATAGGGGTATACCCGCGGTCATGGCGACCATGGGGGACGTCCTGAACTGGGCACGCAAGCAGGTCGTGTCGCGGGTCCCCAAGGCCGACCTCGACCAGCGCGATCCCGACTACATCCGTGACCAGCTGCCGGGGACGTGGCTGCTGGCGTCGTTCTATTTCCGGGCCGACGTCCGCCATCTGGACCGCATCCCGGCCGAGGGGCCGGTGTTGCTGGTCGGCAACCACAGCGGCGGCAACGTCCCCCCGGACACCTTCGTGTTCACCCTGGCGTTCTGCTCGTACTTCGGCGTCGAGCGGCCGTTCTACCAGCTGGCGCACAACCTCGTCGTCTCCGCGCCGCCGCTGGGCTGGCTGCGCAAGTTCGGCACCGTCGCGGCAAACCCCGAAAACGCGAAGCTGGCCCTGGATTCGGGCGCGGCGCTGCTGGTCTATCCCGGCGGCGACTACGAGGTGTTCCGGCCGACCTGGGAGCGCCACAAGGTCGACTTCGGCGGACGCATGGGGTACGTCCGGCTGGCGCGCGAGGCGGGCGTGCCGATCGTGCCGGTCGCCAGTGTGGGCGGCCAGGAAAGCGCCCTGTTCCTCAACCGCGGGCAGTGGCTGTCCAAACTGCTCATGGCAGATAAGCTGTTGCGGCTCAAGAGCATTCCGATCTCGCTGGCCCTGCCCTGGGGTCTCAACATCAGCGACCTGGCCGGCCACATCCCGCTGCCCACCAAGATCGTGATCGAGGTGCAGGAGCCCATCGAGGTCGGCGGCTCGGAGTTGGAGGACCAGGCGGTGCACGACAAGGTGATGGCGAGCCTGCAGGGCGGCGTCGACCGCCTGGCCGCCGAGCGGCGTTTCCCGGTGATCGGCTGATGCGCGTCGAACGCCGGTGCGTCATCGAGGCCGACCGCCAGGCGGTCTGGAAGATCGTCGGCGACCCCGACAGCTACCCGTCGTTCATGACCAGCCTGGAGCGCTGGGAGCCGGCCAACGACCAGCGCGTCGGCGTCGGCGCGCGCTACACCGTGCACTGGAAGATCGGCTCGGTGCCCGTCGGCGGGTTGATCGAGGTGGTGGAGTTCGACGACGGCCGCGACATCGCCTGGGTCGGCATCACCGGGGTGACCCTGCGGGGCCGGATCCGGCTGCGCGACTGCGACGACGGACGCACCAGGGTGACGTTCCGGCTCTCCTATCAGGCGCCCGGCGGGCTGATCGCCTACATCGCCGACCGGATCGCGGTGGGGCAGGTCGGGCGCAACGTGAGCCAGACGCTCAAGCGCCTCAAGGAGCTCGCCGAGACGTAGATCGACGCGTGCCACCGCTCACCCTAACCGCGGGTGAATGTTTGGTTGAATCGCCGGATGCCCGGGCCGGGTGGCGCTAAAGTCTGCGTCCGCGGGGGGTGTGCCGATAGCGATGAGGAGCACCTGTCATGTCGTACCTGGTGGCAGCCCCGGAATTCGTGGCCTCGGCGGCAACGGACCTGGCGAGCATCGGTTCGGCGGTCAGCGAGGCGACCGCTGCGGCGGCCGGCCCCACCAGCGGGGTGCTGGCGGCGGCCGGGGACGAGGTGTCGCAGGCCGTGGCGGCGCTGTTCTCCTTCCACGGTGCGAGCTTCCAGGCGCTGAGCGCGCAAGCTTCGGCGTTCCATGCCCAGTTCGCGCAGGCCCTGGACGGCGCGGGGTTCACCTACGCCGTGGCCGAGGCAACGAACGCCTCGCCCCTGCAGGGTGTTCAGCAACAACTGGCGGCGGCGGCACCGGCGTTCAACCTGGGGTTGGGCAACAACGGCACCAACAACATCGGCAACGGCAATACGGGCAACACCAACTTTGGCAGCGGCAACACCGGCGAGAGGAACATCGGCAGCGGAAACGGCAGCGCCCTCATTCCGGCCACCGGAAACGTCGGCAGCGGGAACAGGGGCAGCCTCAACTTCGGCAGCGGCAACACCGGCAACCTCAACGTCGGCTTCGGCAACAGCAACTCGAACTTCACCACCCCGCCCGGCAGCCCGCTGAGCAACATCGGCTTCGGCAACACCGGCAACGCCAACTGGGGTGTCGGGAACATCGGCGACTCGAACATCGGCGCCGGCAACAGCGGCTTCGGCAACACCGGCGCCGGGAACACCGGTAATGCCAACATCGGCTTGGGTCTCACCGGCGACAACGAGATGGGCATCGGCGACCTCTACTACAACTACTCAACCGGCCAGTTCCACCTGGGAGGGCTGAACTCGGGCAGCGGCAACATCGGCATCGGGAATTCCGGTACCGGCAACATCGGTTTCTTCAACTCCGGCAACGGCAACGTCGGCATCCTCAACGCGGCCGTCATCGCGCCGGGCGCCCACGGCAACTTCGGCGTCGGGAACTCCGGTTCGGGGAACTTCGGGCTCGGGAACTCGGGCGCGGGCAACTTCGGCTTCGGCAATTCGGGCCTGCTGGACACCGGTTTCTTCAACTCGGGACCGTTGGACACCGGCTTCTCCAACGCGGGTGACAGCGTGGTCGCCGGGGCCACCAACACGGGCTTCTGGAACTCGGGTGTCCTTAACACGGGCTGGGGGAATTCCGGCGATGTGAACACGGGGTTCTGGAACTCCGGGAGCTTCAACACGGGCGTCGGGGCGACCGGCGACAGCGGTGCCACCTCCTCGGGCTTCGGCAACACGGGCGTCGACGTGTCCGGCTTCTTCAACACGGCCGGCGGCGGCTCGGCCAACGGATTGATCTCCGGCTTCGGCAACAGCGCCTACGGCAGTACGGAAAACGGCATCATCTCGGGCTTCTTCAACACCGGCGTCCACAGTGCCCTGAACCCCAACGTCTCCGGCGAGGTCTCCGGCCTGTTGAACATCGGCAATCGGATATCCGGCCTGTTCGGCCTGAGCAACTTCTTCAAGTAGGCCGTCAGACCAGACCTGAAGCGTCGAAAATCCAGCTTGTGTCGGCGGTCGCCAGGTTTTCGAAGTGGTTCGGCGGCGCGAAGGCCACCAGGCTGTTCATGTCCCAGTAGTCTTTCCAGAGCGTCACTTTGCCGTCTTCGACCTTGTGGACGGTCACGAACCTGAGCACGCCACGCTCACCGGAGGCGAAGGTCCACGTCTCGGAGTGCTCGTATATGACGTCCGACCCGTTGGACAGCAGCAGGCCGTTGTGGTTCTCGTAGGCGGCCAGCGGCGCGAGGCCCATCTGGAGCCGCTTGACGATGTCGTCGGGGCCGCGCGCCGCCAGCGCGGGCACCGGCATGTCGACGTACAGGCAGTCGTCGGAAAGGAACGTCTTGACGTCGGCCCAGTCGCGTCGCGAAAGGGCCCGCCACAGCCCTAGCACGACGTCCTCAACCGCGGGCGCAGAAACCTCTGTCATAACGGGCAAATAAACCCGGTTACCAGACACGTGTCAACCATTGCCTCGCCGCGCATGATCGGCGCCGGGATTCCCGCGCTCAGCCGTCGACCGGGACCATGGACCGGGCGGGGCCGAGCGTCACCGGCAGGCTCGACCACCCCCGCAGGACGCGGGTGCCCCGCCTGCTGCCGGCGCCGGCCGAGCGCACCTCGGGGAACCGGTCGAAGAACGTCCGCAGCCCCACTTCGCCCTCGGCTCGCGCCAGGGCGGCGCCCAGGCAGAAGTGCCGGCCCCCGGAGAACGCGAGATGCCTTCCGGCGTTGGGCCTTTCGGTGTCGAAGCGGTGCGGGTCGGCGAACACCGACGGGTCGCGGTTGGCGGCCGCCAGGTAGATGACCACCAGATCGCCGGTCCTCAGCCGCGTGCCGGCCACATCGACGTCCCTTCGCGCCTTCCTCGCGGTCAGCTGCACCGGCGAGTCCAGCCGCAGGATCTCCTCGACGGCGTTGGGCCACAATTCGGGGCGCCGGCGCAGCGTGTCCAGGTGCTCGGGGGCATCCAGCAGCATGCGAATCCCGTTGCCCAGCAGGTTGACCGTGGTCTCGAAGCCCGCGGCCAGCACCAGCCCGGCGATCCCCTGAAGCTCCGCCTCGTCCAGATGCGTTTCGGCGGAACCGCTTTCGGCCATCTGGATCAGCTGGCTCATCAGGTTGTCGCTGGGGGCGCGGCGCAGCTGCTCCAGGTGGTCGGCGAGCCAGGAGTTGAAGCCCGCGATCCCGCGTTGCACCCTGCGGTACTGACGCCACGGCAGTCCGACGTCCAGGCTGGGAGCCGCGAGCTCCCCGAACTCCAGGACCAACCCCCGGTCCCGCTCGGGCACGCCCAGGATGTCGCTGATGATGGCGACGGGCAGCTGGGAGCAGTAGCGGCCGACGATGTCCACCACGCCCGGCTCGTCAGCCAGCCGGTCCAGCAGTTCCGAGGCGGTCCGCTCGACCCCGTCGCGCAGCGCGGCGACGGCCCGCGGCGTGAACACCGCCGAGACGGTCTTGCGATACCGGGTGTGGTCGGGGGGCTCGACCGCCAGCAGCGACGGGGCCCGCAGCGGATGCAGCAGGTCGTCGCGCGTGCGTTCCTCCAGCCACCGCAGCGGCGCGGGCAGATTCGAGCCCATGTTCACCACGCTGAAGTCGTCGGATCGCAGCAACTCGTGGGCGAGCCCGTGGTCGGTGGTCACGCAGGCGACGCGCCCCTTGACCAGCGGCCCCATGGCCCGCAGCCCCTCGTAGAACGGCACCGGATCCGCGGCAACCGTCGGGTCGGCGATCAGCCTCGCCTGCGGGTCCCCGCGCCTGGCCGCGATGGTCGCGGCCCCGCGCATGAATCCGTGCATCGCCACCCAGTGCAGTCTGTCCTTCACGCGGCCCTCCGTCGATCAGGCGGTCTTCTGCCCAGGGTAGGCCGTCAGCACTCGGCGGTGATCTTGAAGTCCGTCGTCACCACCTTGTCGGGGTTCTTGTTGTTGTTGATGCCGTAGGCGCTGCCGGTGATGGTGTAGAGGTTGTTGGTGACATCGGCGTGGGCGCTGCCCACTCCGCCTTCGTAGTAGCTGCCGGTGAACCCGTCGATGTTGCGGATCTTCACCCACTGGGGCAGCACGCGGTACCCGCTCAGCTGCACCACCGCTTCGACGTGCCCGTCGCGGTCTGCCAGGTCGATGGTTCGGTACGACTGATCCTGGCTGCACGACGGCGGCCGGGTGGTGTGCGTCGCCCCGTCCAGCGTGAGGTGGGCGCCCCGCAGGGGCGTCGTCTGCGGCTGTCCGCACGCGGCCACACCCGACGCGCCGACGATCAACACGAAAGCCACTGTAGGCCAACGATTTCGGGACACCACTCCTCCTTATTGCCGCTTGGGCAGCAGCGCGGGCAGGGACTTGACGATGCTTCTGCGCACGAGCTCGGGGCTGATGCCCTTGACCACGTCGATGACGCGGATGCTCTTGGGCACGTACCAATGCAATCGCGTCGGGTGGTGGTAGGCCTGCCAGGCCGCCTCGGCGACGGCGCTGGCGGGCATCAGCCGGAACATGCCCCTGCGCGGCGCGCGGGCGCGTAGTTCTTCGGGGCCGGCCGGCGCCGCACCGTCGTTCGAGTGGTTGGTCGTGGTGGTGAGGATGGCCGTGTCGATCAGGCCGGGCAGCACGTCGGCGGCCCGCACCCCGTGCCGGTGCCATTCGACGCTCAGCGCCTCGGTCAACCCCTTGACCGCGTGCTTGGTCGACGAGTACACCGCGAGGCGCGGCATGCCATAGGTGCCCGACGACGACGAGGTCGAGAACATCAGGCTGCCGGGCGTCTGCTTGAGGTAGGGGAGCGCGCCGTAGGCGCCGGTGAGCACGGCCTTGAAGTTCACGTCGACGACGCGCATGGCCGCCTCGTAGGGCACGTCCTCGAACCAGCCGGACTCTCCGATGCCCGCGTTGTTCCACATCATGTCCAGACCGCCGCCGGTATTGCCGGCACAGAAGTCGGCCAGCGCGCCGTCGAGGGCGGCCTTGTCGGTGACGTCGACCGCCCGGGTCCACAGCCGCTCGTCGCCCAGCTCGTGCGCCAGCGCCGCGAGTCCGTCCGCGTTGCGGTCGACCGCGCCCACCCGCCAGCCCTTGGCGTGGAACAGCTTTGCACCCTCGCGGCCCATGCCGCTGCCCGCCCCGGTGATGAAGACCGCTTTCACGGCGGGTCAGTCCGCCTCGACCACATCTTTGATGCGGTTCAGCGTCTTGGTCATGTCGCGGACGTTGCGGCGCTTGCGCAGGAAGCCGCCCAGCAGCCAGTACAGGCCGAGCCACGGCGCCGGGTTCAGGCGGAAGGACTCGGTGACGTCGGTGCCGCCGCCGCTCGGCGCCAACCGGTAGTGCCAGTTGTTCACCACCCGGTCCCCGAGGAGCACGGCGAACCCGAACTCGCGGCCCGGTTCGCATGCCGTCACCTGACACGTCGTCCAATACACCGGGCCCACCTCGTTGCGCCGGACGTGGCCGCGGAACTTTGCACCGAGCTCCGGACCGGTTGCCCCGCCGAGCCAATCCGCCTCGAATACTTCGGGGGAGAACTTGCCGGTGTTACGGACGTCCGCGATCAGGTCCCAGATCTTGCGCGCGGGCGCCGCCATGTGGACCGTCGCCGAACCTTCCATGGCCTGATCCAAGCACATGCGGGGCGTCGCGTGATAGACCGCGTGCGGCGCCGTCGCTAGTGCGGAACGGCCGCCTGGATCAGACCGTTGATCATTTCCTTGATGCCCTGCGCGGGGTGCGAGTACCACGCGATCGGAAGGCCCGAGGCCGAACCGCATTTCGGCCACGCCTCGACACCCTGGTCGGCGAAAACCCGGTTGGCAACGGCGATTTGCTGTTCGCGGGAGGCGGCCGCGGGGTTGCCGACGCCCCCGTACTGGTTCCACGTGCCGGGCTTGAACTGCAGGCCGCCGTATTCGCCGTTGCCGGTGTTGGCATGCCAGTTGCCGCCGGACTCGCACTGCGCGATGGCGTCCCAGTTCGGGGTGGGCGCGGCCGTCGCCTCGATCGCCGACACCGTCAGCGACACTGCAACGAACCCGCCGATCACCGCTGACTTGACGAAGGACTTGCAGACTTTATTCATGCCAAGCATTTCGGGAAGCGTGTTCAAAGCGTTACCGATTTGAAAATGGCCCGATATAGGTGCTCTAACTGCCCAAATAGCCCGTGGCGGCCGCTATTTCACATTTAGAAATTGGTGAGAAACGCTTAAATCAACCCTGGCAATAGGATCGGGTGGCCGACGCGAGGGCCCGTTGGTAGAGCGCGTCAAGCCGCCGCGCCTCGACGACGGCGGTCCTGCTCGCGGCCAACTCCACGGCGCACACCGGCGAGTGCAACACGTCCCAGTGGGCTCCGATCTGCGCGAGCATCGTCTGGTTGAGGCCGTCGATCACCGCCCGCGACGCCGACAGGTCCGGCGGCGTGGCCGGCACGCCGGCGGGATCAAGCTTCCAGTCGGCGAACCGGCTGTATTCGATCGCTTCCGTGGCGTCGATCTGGTCGCCGAAGATCCTGGTGACGTACCCGGGGTCGAGACGGTCGGCGGTGGCCGCGGCGGCCAGTCGGTCGAGCTCGTCGCGCACCCGGGCCGGATCCTCGATGGCGCCGTGGGTGTTCCACTTGACCGCGGCCACCGGATCCGCGACCTCCAACCGCTGCGCGGCGGCGTCGACCAGCGCGGTCAACGGCCCGGCGGCGTCGGCCCGCGCGTGCGGTGCGGCGGTCAGGGCCAGCAGCGCCGCGAGGACGCCGCAGGGCCGCCGGGTGCCGGATCGACCGCTCATGACGAGCATTCTCGCGTGCGGCATTCACGGTCCGGCCGCGAGATAGCCTGGCTCTGAGGATCATGATGTCTGAGATACGAACCGTCCGGGATCTCCGGCGACCCGCCACCGGTCGCGGCAGGCTCGGTGAAGCGTTGCGCACCAAGCCGTTTCGAATCCTCACCGGGGCATCGCTGGCCCTCTCGCTGGCGCTGGGCTGCGTCGTCGCGTCGGTGGACCGCCTCCATTCCTCGCCGTCGGACGTCCTCGACCATCCCGCCAACCCGGTCACCGACCAGCAGAGCAGGGAGCAGGTCGTCGGGGCGGCACGGCAGCTGGTCGCGGCCACCGGGATGCGGACCACGTCGGCGGGCTACGCGCTCATGTCCTGCAAGAACCGGGACGATCCGCCGTACCAGGGCGCCATCTACCTCACGTTCGGGCTGCCGGCCGGCGAACGGCCCGACACCTACTTAGACGGCGCCGCGTCGATGCTGCGCACGCAGGGCTGGGCGGAGGGTCCCCCGCCCAACAACCAGGCTTTCGCGCACGTCTTCTCCCGGGACTCGGTCACGGCGACCTTCTATCGCGACGGCGACGACCCGGGCATCGGCGTCCTTCGCCTCTACGGCCAGTGCCGCAACGTCAACGATCACCGCGCGGACCCCGGGTGGGTCGACGTCACTGGCGAGGTCGGCGCGCCACGCTGACGGCACCGGAAAGTCCCATAACGCGCTGATGCGCCTGACTTTCGTCAGGCGCATCAGCGATGTCGGGGGTTTGGGCGTTATCCGCCGCCACCCGGGGTGGCGCCCAGGGCGGCCTGGAGGTCAGCCTTCATGGCGTTGAGCTGCGCTCCCCAGTACTCCCAGCTGTGGGTACCGTTGGCGTTGAAGTTGAACACCGCGTTGTGGCCGCCGGCCGCGTTGTAGGCGTCCTGGAACTTCAGGTTGCTGCTGCGCACGAAGTTCTCCAGGAACTCGGCCGGCATGTTCGCTCCACCCAGCTCGGACGGGGTGCCGTTACCGCAGTACACCCAGAGCCGGGTGTTGTGGGCAACCAACTGGGGGATCTGCACCGTCGGGTCGTTGCGCTGCCAGGCGGGGTCGCTCGAGGGGCCCCACATAGCGTCGGCCTTGTAACCGCCCGCGTCACCCATGGCGAGGCCGATCAGCGACGGGCCCATGCCCGATGACGGGTCCATCAGCGCCGACAGCGAGCCGGCGTAGATGAACTGCGCGGGGTGGTACACCGACAGGATCATCGCCGACGACCCGGACATCGAGATGCCCACCGCGGCGCTCCCGTTGGCCTTGACGCTCCGGTTGGAGGCCAGCCATCCCGGCAGCTCGCTCGTGACGAAGGTTTCCCACTTGTAGGTCGAGCAGCCGGCCTTGCCGCAGGCGGGCTGGTACCAGTCGGCGTAGAAGCTCGACTGCCCGCCGACGGGCATGATGATCGACAGACCCGACTTGTAGTACCACTCGAAGGCGGGGGTGTTGATGTCCCAGCCGTTGTAGTCGTCCTGGGCGCGCAGCCCGTCGAGCAGGTACACCGCCGGCGACCCGTTGCCGCCGCTCTGGAACTGGACCTTGATGCTGCGGCCCATCGCGGCGGACGGGACCTGCAGGTATTCGACGGGAAGGCCGGGGCGTGAGAACGCCCCCGCGGTCGCCGCCCCGCCGGCAAGACCGATCAGGCCTGGCAGCGTGACAGCCGCCGCCGCACCGACCAAAAGCCGGCGCCCCCAGGCCCGGATCTTCTCGCTCACGTCTGTCATACATGCCCCTTGTCGCTATGTGATGCTGCTCTCAGCACGGGAATTTACCGCGTGCCCAGCCCAAATGTCGATTGGGACGCGATGTCGTCTCGATTTCACATCGCTTTTACGCGCGAATTTCGCGGCACGGATAACACATCGGCCGCGTAGGCGCACCCTCCCGTCCGGCGGTTTATGCGACGAAAACGCCAGGCAGCGGCCCAACCGGGGCTCGTGCCCGCCATGGGCGCCGGCCCGCGTGGTCGGCCCGGGCGCACGCTTTCCGGCTCGTCGCGCATGCAAGCCGTGACGTGCCCGGCGTGGCGTGTCCCCGCCGCGCGGCCCCCGATTTCGGAAGAAATCGCCGGCATCGACCACATTCGCGGCAGCTGCCAGCGGTTTGTCCCGTTATTTCACACCCGTGCAGCCGAGCCCGCGATCACCGCGTAGGCTCTCACGGAGCAAGCCGATGGAGACCACGTATCCCGGTCCGTTCCGGCCCTCACGAACCACCGCACCGGCGGCGCTCATGGTGCGCACGAACCGTGGGGAGCGAGGAGCGTCGGCGGACCGGGACCGATTGAGGTGCAGGATTTGGATACGGTACTAGGGCTATCAGTCACGCCGGCCGCCGTCGGGTGGGTTCTCGCCGAGGGGCATGGCGCGGACGGCACGATCCTGGACCATCGGGAATTGGCGCTGAGCGCCGGCCGCGGGGTGCACGCCGTGAGCACCGCCGAGCAGGTGGTGGACGAGGTGTTGCGCGTCGCCGCGCAGGCGTCGCGGAGCGATCACCATGTGCGCGTCGTCGGGGTCACCTGGAACGACGAAGCGACCGCGCAGGCCGCGCTCGTCCAAGAGGCATTGACCGACGCCGGTCTGAGCAATGTCGTGCCGGTCCGGTTGCACGACGCGATCGACACGCTCGCGCGGGCCATCGCACCGGTCATCGGCTACGAACAGACCGCGGTGTGCATCCTCGAGCACGAGTCGTCGACGGTCGTCATGGTGGACGTCCGCGACGACGAGACGCAGACGGCGATCAAGCAGGTGCGCGGCGGGTTCGACGGCCTGACGCACTGGCTGACCGGGATGTTCGAACGCCACGGCTGGCGACCGGGCGGTGTCGTCGTCGTCGGCGCGGACGACGACATCAACGGCTTGTCGTGGCAACTCGAAAAGGTGCTTCCCGTCCCCGTTTTCGCGCAGACCATGGCTCAGGTGACCGTCGCGCGCGGTGCGGCCCTGGCCGCGGCCGGCAGCATGGAGTTCACCGACGAGCGGCTGGTGACGCACGTCAGCGAACCCGTCGCGGCGCCCGCACGGTCCCGGAGGGGGCGGTCGTACACCGGGGCGATGATGGCGCTCGCCGCCGGCACCATCACCTTCGTCAGTTCCCTGTCCGTCGCCGTGGGCATCGAACTCGCGCCCAGCGGCGCCCCGGCCACGCCGAGGCACGTCGTGCACGCGCCGCAGCCCGAGGTCGCCGAGGCGGTTGCGCCGTCCGTCGCGCCGCCACCCGAATCCGCCGCTCCCAAGTGGGTGGACGGCGAGCCCGTCGGGCACCAGGACGGTGGGTCCGCCGTGCAGCAACCCGATCCCGACGGCCGGCAGCCCTACCTGACCCGGGTGCTCGAGCACATACCCGGAGACGCCGGTGATTCGGCGAGCGATTCGGCGCCGCACGCGCCGGCGCAGCCCTGATTCCGGGGCTTCATCCGCCCTTGGCGTGAACCGCCGCGAACGAGATCGTCACGTCGTCGGCGACGCGCAGTGAACCCATGAACAGCGAGTACGGCTTGACCCCGAACTCGCTCTGGCGAACGGTGGATTCCGCCGTCATCCGCCACGACGCGCCGAGATCCTCAGTCCGCAAATCGATTTCGTGGTCGCGCGACTTCCCCCGGATCTGCAGGGCGCCCGCGAGACGATAGCCGGCGTCAGTCTTCTCGATGGCTTCGGACGTGAAGCGGATCTCGGGGTACCGCGAGGCGTCCAGCGACTTCATCGCGTTCGACTTCACCAGCGCCTTCTCGGGCCCCGTCAGACCCTTGACGCCGCCCTCGCCGCGGAGCACGTCGAACGACTCCACCTCGACCGTCAGCTCCGCGGCTGCCGGTTCGGAGCCGGCCCAGGTCACCGACGCGTGCCACCGCGTCATGGCGATGGTGAGACGGTGCCCCATACGGGCGGCCCGGCCCGTGACACCGGTGCGGATCAACAGCTCGCCGTCGGATGCGTCCAGCGCCCAGTCGTCGGTCATGGGTTACATCGTCAGGACCGTGCGGTAGTGCGCACGTCCATGCTCGAGCGCCGCGAATCCCTCGGCGGCCTGCGCCAGCGGCAGTTCCTCGATCCACGCCCGGACACCGGACAGAACCGCGAAATGCATTGTGTCCTCGACGTCTTTGGCCGTCCCCGACGGGTGGCCCACCACGCTGAGGCCCGGGCCGATCAGCTGCACGGGGCTGATCGGTAGCGGATCGGGGGTCACGCCGATGGTCAGCAGTTCGCCGCGGGGCAGCAGGCCACCGACCGTGTCGGCCATGGCCGCCGAATTGCCCGCGGTCCCCAGCACCACCGTGGCGCCGCCGAGCGCCTGCAGCGCCTCGGCCACGTCACCGCCGGTCGAGTCGATGTAGTGGTGGGCACCGAGCTTCCGGGCGTCCTCCTCCTTGGCGCCACCCCGGGCGATCGCGATCGTCTCGAAACCCATGGCCCGCGCGAACTGCACGCCCAGGTGGCCGAGGCCGCCGACCCCCAGGATGGCCACCCGGTCGCCCGGGAGGGCCCGTGAGTTCCTCAGCGCGTTGTACGTCGTCACGCCGGCACAGCCCATCGGAGCCGCCTCGGCGTCGGAAAGGCCGTCCGGGATCCGGGCAAGCGCGCTCACCGGCACGGTCGCCGACTCGGCGTATCCGCCCGGGTAGTGCCAGCTGGGGACCTTCCCGTTGACGCAGTGGATGAAATAGCCTCTGCGGCAAGGGTCGCAGCGGTAGCAGCACCCGCCGAACCACCCGACGGCAACGCGGTCGCCGACTTCGAATCCTTCGACGCCGTCGCCGACTTCGGCCACCTTCCCGGCGATCTCGTGCCCGGGGGTCAGCGGCCACGACATGCCGGGGAAACCGCCGGCGACGAAGTGGGCGTCGGTCCCGCAGATCCCGCATGCGGAGACCGTCAGCCGCACCTCGTCGCGGCCCGGGGGGATTGTTTCGGCGTCGACCAAGTCCAGGGACGCGCCGGCGGAATTCACATGTACAGCTCGGTGGGTGGCCATGCAGTCGATGCTAATGCGCCACAGGGCATTTCGCAGACCCGTAATCGACCTGCCAATGCTTGATCCCGTTGAGCCACCCGGAGCGCAGCCGCTCGGGCGTGCCCAGCGACTTCAAATCCGGCATGACGTCGGCGATCGCGTTGAACATCAGGTCGATCGTCATTCGCGCCAGGTTCGCCCCGATGCAGTAGTGCGCCCCCGTGCCACCGAATCCGACGTGCGGGTTGGGGTCGCGCAAGATGTTGAACGTGAACGGGTCGTCGAAGACGTCCTCGTCGAAATTGGCCGAGCGGTAGAACATCACGACGCGCTGGCCCTTCTTGATCTGCACCCCGGACAGTTCGTAGTCCTCGAGCGCCGTCCGCTGGAACGACGTGACGGGGGTGGCCCAGCGGACGATCTCGTCGGCGGCGGTGGCGGGGCGCTCGCGCTTGAAAAGCTCCCACTGGTCGGGGAAGTCGGTGAAGGCCATCATTCCCTGGGTGATGGAGTTGCGGGTGGTCTCGTTCCCCGCGACGGCCAGCAGGATGACGAAGAATCCGAATTCGTCGTCGGAGAGCTTGTGGCCGTCGATGTCGGCCTGGACGAGTTTTGTGACGAGGTCCTCGCCGGGATTGTTGGCCCGGTCGGCGGCCATCTGCATGCCGTACATGATCAGCTCGACGGACGCGGTGATGGCGTCGTTGCCGGCGAACTCGGGATCCTGGTCGCCGACCATCTCGTTGGACCAGTGGAACAACTTCTTGCGGTCTTCCTGCGGCACGCCCATCAGCCCCGCGATGGCCTGCAACGGGAGTTCGCACGACACCTGTTCGACGAAGTCGCCGGAACCCTCGGCGGCGGCGGTCTCCACGATGCGCCGGGCCCGCTCGCGCAGGTCGTCGCGCAGCCGCTCGACCGACCTGGGCGTGAACGCCCGCGAAATGATCTTGCGCAGCCGGGTGTGCTGCGGGGCGTCCATGTTGAGCAGCACGAACTTGCCCCGCTCGACCTGTTCGGCAACCGTGCCGTCCTTGTACCGCGGCAGGGCCGTCTTCTGCAGGCTGGAGAAGACGTCGCTGCGCAGCGAGATCTCCTTGACGTCCTTATGCTTGGTCACCACCCAGAAGCCACCGTCGTCGAAACCGCCGGCCCCGAGCGGCTGCTCGTTCCACCAGATCGGCGCGACCCGGCGCAGCTCCGCCAGCTCTTCCACCGGCAGCCGCTCGGCGTGCACGTCGGGGTCGGTGAAATCGAATCCCGGGGGCAGGTTGGGGACCGGCTTGGCGGTGGGCTCGGCGGTCATGGGCCACTCCTCGATACGAAGTCGTCTCGTCGACTTCGGATGATTGTCGTATTGCCCAATAAACCATTGCCACGCCGTGGTTGGGAAGCATTGCGGCAAGATCGCCGACCGGAATTGCAACGTGTTCCTACCGATGAGTTTCGCCGGCGGCACCGGTCCGTATTCGCATGCGCATCGTTCTCAGTGACTTCATGAGTCTGGACGGAGTCGTCCAGGCACCGGGCGGCCAAGGCGAGGACACCGACGGCGGATTCGCTCACGGCGGCTGGTCCATGCCGTTCTTCGACCCGGACACGATGGGCCCGGCGGTCTCCGAGACGCTGGCCGACACGGAAGCGCTGGTGTTCGGCCGCCGCACCTGGCAGACGATGGCGACCGCCTGGCCGGGGCGGGCCGGCGACCCGTTCGCCGACCGGATGAACGAGATCCCCAAATACGTGGCATCCCGGACGCTCACCGACGACGACCTCGACTGGGCGTCTTCGGTTCTGCTGCCGGCCGACGACGCGATCGGGGCGATCCGCGAGCTGCGGGCCCGCGACCATGGGCTGATGCAGGTGATGGGCAGCGCGTCGCTGGCCGCGCAGCTTGTGGAGCAGGATCTCGTCGACGAGTACCGGCTGATGATCGAGCCGATCCTGCTCGGCGGCGGAAAGCGAGTTTTTCCGAGCGACGGGCAATTGCGGGCACTCGAACTGGTGTCGGTGACGCCGACACGGACCGGTGTTCTGGTCTGCACCTACCGGCGGCCTTCGGCCGGGGAATAGAAAGGATCTTGTGGCGTGCGGCCGGATCGATATGCTCTGATGCAGGTCACGGGCGACTGTGGGGGCCGGTGACATCGAGGCGAAGGGTGGAGCATGATTCGCGAACTACTCGCCACCGCGGCGGTCACCGCCGCTGCGATCGGAGCGGCGCCCTGCGCGGCCGCGCAGCCGCACTACAGCGGCGACGTGCCGAACATGAATTATGACGCGTCGCTGGGCGCACCGTGCGACAACTACGAGCGCTTCATCTTCGGTCGTGGGCCCAGTGGGCAGGCCGAGGCATGCCACTTCCCGCCGCCCAACCAGTTCCCGGCGGCCACCACCGGCTATTGGGTGATGTCGTACCCCCTGTTCGGCGTCCAGCAGGCCGGAGCGAAATGCCCGGGCCCGCAGTCGGCGGCGCAGTCGGACGCCGGCCTGCCGATGCTGTGCCTCGGCGATCGAGGGTGGCAAGAGGGCTGGTTCACCGGCGCCGGGTTCTTCCCGCCCGCTCCATGACCGGCTGAGACGATGATCCGCAGCCAGCCCGTCCGAGCCGTCGTCCCGCGTTGGCTGCGCGTCGTCCTCGCGTCGGATCGCGCCGGCTCCGCCTGGTACATCGGACTCGGTTTCTTCTTCGCGCCGGTGCTCGCCGTGCTGTCGCCCTGGCCTGCGGTCACCGCCGCGCTGTGGGCGGTCATCGGGCTGGCCGGGCTGTGGCTGGGTTTGCTCGGCATAGCGATGGCAGTCGGGCTCGCCCGCGTCTTGCGGTCGGGCGCCGAGATTCCCGAGGACTACTGGCGCACCTTGGTCAACTACTGACCGGCCGCGGCGTCTAGAGTCGTACGAAAGTCCATGCGAGAAAAGGAGATTCCCATGGGTTTCAACCCGAAAGATGCGGTCGACGCCGCCAAGGACATCGCGACCAACGCCGTCGAAAAGGCCTCGGACATCGTCGAGCACGCCGGCGACATCATCCGCGGTGACATCGCCGGCGGGGCAAGCGGCATCGTCCAGAACTCGATCGACATCGGCACCTACGCGGTGGACCGTGCCAAAGAGGTCATCACCGGCAGGGACGACGACGACGACGAGGCGTAGTCCCTACTACACGGAGGCGGCGGCGTTGAGTTCGTCGAGCCGGTTGGTCGCCTCGAGGTACTCCTGCACCCACCGCTCGATGACGGTCGCCGTCTTCTCCACCTTCGTGAACTGGCCGACGACCTGACCGACCGGGTTGAACGCGACGTCCACGCTCTCATTGGGGTACCTGTTCGTGGCCCGCACCGCCATGCCGGAAACCATGTACTGCAACGGCATTCCGAGCGGCTTGGGGTTGTCCGGCTGCTCCCAGGCCTCGGTCCAGTCGTTACGCAGCATGCGGGCCGGCTTGCCGGTGAACGACCGGCTGCGGACGGTGTCGCGGCTGCCCGCCTTGACGTACGCCTGCTGCTGAACCGGCGTGTTCGAGGACTCCTCGACCATCAGCCACTGCGAGCCGGTCCATGCGCCCTGGGCGCCGAGCGCCAGCGCGGCCGCGATCTGCTGGCCGCTGCCGATACCACCGGCCGCCAGCACCGGCACCGGGGCGACTTCCTTGACCACCTGCGGCCACAACACGATCGAACCCACCTCACCGCAGTGGCCGCCGGCCTCGCCGCCCTGGGCGATGATGATGTCGACGCCCGCGTCCGCGTGCTTGCGGGCCTGCGACGGCGAACCGCACAGCGCCGCCACCTTGAGCCCGGCCTCGTGGATGTGCTTGATCATGTCGGCCGGGGGGGTGCCGAGCGCGTTGGCGATCATCTTCACCTTCGGGTGCTTGAGCGCCACCTCGACCTGTGGGGTGGCCGTCGCCTCGGTCCACCCGAGCAGCTGCAGGCTGTCGCCGTCGCTGTCCTCGATCGGGACGCCATGATCGGCGAGGATTTTCTTGCCGAAGTCCAGGTGCTCCTGCGGCACCATCTTGCGCAGCGTCTCGGCGAGCTCCTCGGCGGACAGGTGTGAGTCCATGCCCTCGTACTTGTTCGGGATGACGATGTCGACCCCGTACGGGTGGTCGCCGATGTTCTCGTCGATCCAGTTGAGCTCGATCTCGAGCTGTTCGGGCGTGAACCCGACGGCGCCGAGGACGCCGAAACCACCAGCCTTGCTGACGGCGACCACCACGTCGCGGCAGTGGGTGAACGCGAAGATGGGGAACTCGATGCCAAGCTCATCGCAGATCGCGGTGTGCATGCGTACTCCTGAAGGACGGTCGCGGAAGCCACGGGAATTGGAACGTGTTCTAGTTTAGTACGTGCCCGGTTGACGTGGCCAGGGTGTCCTGAAATGGGGTTGGAAACTACGACCCGTCAGCGCCGCGTGCAGCACCACCCACAATCGTCCGCTTCATTCTCCGCGTCCGAAGATCCGCAAATAAATGTTTTCACCGACCTGCCGCAAGGCCCTATTCCTCCCGCGCGATGTGATGCACTCTTTTCTGACTGGTCGATGGAGGGGGACACCAGCCGGGTTCAGCGAAGCCCTTTCGGAGGTGCCAGATGTCCTTCATCATCACCGTGCCGGACGCAATCGGCTCCGCCGCAGCGGATTTGAGCAACGTCGCCACAACGCTCGGTATCGCGAGCAGCGCCGCGGCGCTTCCCACCACCGAAATAGTGGCGTCCGCCGGGGATGAGGTTTCGGCGGCCATAGCGGCCGTGTTCTCCGAACACGGGCTCGGATTCCAGGCGGTCAGCGCCCAGGCGGCGGACTTTCACGAGCAGTTCGTGGGCGCGCTGACCGCGACCGCGGGCTCCTATGCGCTGACCGAGGCCGCCAACGCCTCCCCGTTGCAGCAACTCCTCACCGCGGTCAACGCACCTTTCCTGACCTTGACCGGGCGCCCCCTGATCGGCAACGGGGTCAACGGGGCGCCCGGGACCGGGCAGAACGGGGCGCCGGGCGGATGGCTGCTCGGCGACGGCGGCTCGGGCGGTTCGGGCGGGGTCGGCCAGAACGGCGGGAACGGCGGGGCCGCCGGACTTTTCGGCACCGGAGGTCTCGGGGTG
>NZ_CACRUY010000068.1 GCF_902652685.1 Mycobacterium sp. Marseille-P9652 | reverse complement strand
GTTGCCGATGCCGCCGACGCCGCCGGCGGCGTCGGCGGTAACGGTGGGGCCGGGTATGACGCGGCGACTGGGTCCCCGGGTACCGGCGACTCCGGAAGTTCCGGTGGTCACGGCGGCAACGGCGGTGGCGGCGGCGACGCCGGGACTGGCGGCAATGGCACCGGTTCGGCCGGAGCTGGCGGTAACGCCGGGTCCGGCGGGTCCGGCGGCGACGGCGCCGACGCGGCGGATGGCAGCGGCACTCCGGGCGGTAACGGCGGTAACGGCGGCAGCGGCGGCACCGGCGGGAATGCCGGCACGGTTGGCGCCACGGCGGCCAGCGGCAACGGCGGCGCCGCCGGAACCGGTGGGCAAGGCGGTGCCGGCGGGAGCAGCGCCACTCAGGCCGGCGACGGCGGCCAGGGCGGAAACGGCGGCAACGGTGGTACCGGCGGGACGACCGGCAACGCGGGTAGCGACGCCGCGGGCGGCAACGCCGGCAAGGGTGGGGACGGCGGCGCGGGCCTTGACGGCACCGCAACCGGCGTCAATGGCGGCAACGCCGGCAACGGCGGCGCCGGCGGGACCGGTGGCAACGCCGGAGGCGCCACGGTGGCCGAGGGCACGGGCGGCGCCGGCGGCGTCGGCGGCAAGGGCGGTGCAGGCTATGACGCGGCGGCCGCGGCCCAGGGCAGCGGTGACTCGGGCAGCAGCGGCGGCAACGGCGGCAATGGCGGCGGCGGCGGCGCCGCCGGAACGGGCGGCAACGGCACCGCGGTGGCCGGAGCCGGGGGCAACGCCGGCGCCGGTGGGGCGGGTGGCGACGGCGCTGACGCGGCGGACGGCAGCGGCGCGACGGGCGGCAACGCTGGCAACGGCGGTAACGGCGGCAACGGCGGCTCCGCCGGCGGATCCACCGCCGCCAGCGGCAACGCCGGCAGCGGCGGGGCGGGCGGAAACGCCGGAGCCGGCGGCAGCAGCGCCAGCCAGGGCGGCGACGGCGGCCAGGGCGGCCAGGGCGGCAACGGCGGCCAGGGTCCCGGTGGCGTGGGTACCAATGCCAACGGCGTCGACGGCGGCGCCGCGGGCGCGGGCGGCCGAGGCGGTAATGGCGGCGTGGGCACCGGCACGGCCAATGGCGGCAACGGCGGCCTGGGCGGTAACGGCGGCACCGGCGGCAACGGCGGATCGGGCACCGGCACCGGCAACAACGGCGCCGGCGGGACCGGCGGTAACGGCGGAAATGGCGGTAACGGCGGCACAGTCACCGGGACCGGCAACATCGGCAACGGCGGATGGGGCGGCCAGGGCGGTGCCTCGGGTGACGGCGCCGGCGTCGGCGGCAACGGCGGCAATGGCGGTGACGGCGCCCTCGGTGGCAACGGTGGGTCCGGCGGAATCGGTTACAGCGTCGGCGCCGAAGATGGGCTCGGCGGCACCGGCGGGACGGGCGGCACCGGGATCACCGGCACAGGCGGCAGCGGTGGTACGGGCGGCTACGCGTACGGGTATGCCGGCGGCGACGCGGTCGGTGGCGGCGGCGGGGCCGGCGGCGACGGCGCGGCCGGCGGCGGGTCCGGCGGCTCGGGCGGTGGGGCGTACAACTTTGGTGCCGGAAACGCCACCGGGGGTAACGGCGCGGCCGGCGGCAGTGGCGGCAACACCGCCGCCGGAGGCACCGGCGGTGGCGGCGGCGGTGCGCAGAGCTATGTGGCCGGTAATGCCACCGGCGGCAACGGCGGCGCCGGTGGGACCGGCGCCGCAGGTGGCGGGTCCGGTGGCTCGGGCGGTTATGCGTATAGCTATGGCACCGGTGGCGCCACCGGCGGTAACGGCGCCGCCGGCACCGCTGGCGGCGCCACCGGCGCCGGTGGGTCCGGCGGGTCCGGCGGAGCCGCCTACAACTACGGCAGCGGGTCAGTGGCGAGCGCCACCGGCGGCACTGGTGGCGCCGGCGCCGACGGCACCACCGGCGGCACCGGCGGTTCCGGCGGCGACGCTTATAACCAGGGAACGGGTGCCGTCACTGCCGGCCACGGCGGCAACGGCGGGGCCGGCAGCACAGGCTCCGGCGGGTCGGGCGGGACCGGCGGCAGTGCGAGCGTCGCAAACGCCTCCTCCACGGTTGCAGCGCAAGGCGGCACCGGTGGCAGCGGCGGTGCGGGCGCCACCTACGGCGGCTCTGGCGGCGCGGGCGGCACCGCATACGCCTATGGCTCATCGACCGTTACGGCCACGGGCGGTACCGGGGGCACCGGCGGTACGGGTAGCACCGGCTCCGGTGGCACCGGGGGCGGCGGCGGCACGGCCTACAACTACGGGACCGGGGATGCGGTCGGCGGCACCGCTGGAGCGGGAGGTGGCAGTACGGCCGCGGGTGGCGGGTCCGGCGGCTCCGGCGGTTCGGCGTACAGCTACGGCGCCGGCAACGCCGCTGGCGGAGCCGGCGGTCACGGTGGTGACGGCGCAACCTACGGCGGTGACGGCGGGTACGGCGGCAGCGGCTACGTCAACACTTCCTCCTCGACGGGTGCGGCCACCGGTGGCTCTGGTGGCACCGGCGGTACGGGCGGCACCGCCTCCGGTGGTTCCGGTGGCGGCGGCGGGACGGCCTTCAACTACGGGAGCGGAGATGCCACCGGCGGCACGTCCGGGTCCGGCGGCAGCGGCGGCGCGGGTGGCGGCGCGGGCGGCTACGGTGGCTCGGCCTACAGCTACGGCACCGGCAACGCCACCGGCGGTGACGGCGCGGCCGGCACCAGCGGTGGCGCCACAGGACCCGGTGGGTCCGGCGGGTCCGGCGGGTCCGGCTACATCTACAACAGCGCGTCGACGGCGACCGCCGCAGGCGGTCATGGCGGGATCGGCGGCGACGGCACCACCGGTGGCGACGGCGGCAGCGGCGGCGGAGGGTACAACACCGGTACCGGGCAAGCCGCCGGCGGCATTGGCGGTGACGGTGGCACCGGCAGCACCGGTTCCGGCGGCGGCGGTGGCTCCGGCGGCTTTGCCGAAACCAACAACGGCTCCTCCACGGTTGCTCCTTTGGGCGCCCACGGCGGCAATGGCGGCGACGGCGCCACCTACGGCGGGTCCGGCGGATACGGCGGAGCCGGTTACGTCGCCAACAGTTCCTCGACGACCGCGGCCACCGGCGGTACCGGCGGCACCGGCGGCACCGGCGGCACCGGCACCGGAGGATCCGGCGGCGGAGGAGGCGCGGCGGTCAACTTCGGCAGCGGTGATGCCCTCGGTGGTACCGCCGGGTCCGGCGGCACTGGCGGGGGCGGTGGCGGCGCGGGCGGCAGCGGCGGTTCGGCAACCAGCTACGGCACAGGCAACGCCACGGGCGCCGCCGGCGCGGCCGGTGTTGACGGCGGTGTCACCGGCACCGGCGGCTACGGCGGGGCGGGTGGCAACGCTTCCATCCAGAACAGTGGCTCGTCGGCGACGGCCACCGCCGGGCACGGCGGGGCGGGCGCCGATGGCACCACCGGCGGCGGCGGCGGCACCGGTGGCAGCGCGTTCACCAGCGGCACCGGGAATGTCAACCCGGGTGCCGGTGGTGACGGCGGCACCGGCAGCGGCCTGTACGGCGGGGCCGGCGGGTCCGGCGGCGCCGCGACGGTCGACAACGCCACCTCCACGGTCGCCCCGGTCGGTGGCACGGGCGGCAACGGTGGTGACGGCGGCACCTACGGCGGCGGTGGCGGCAACGGCGGCCTCGCTCGCGTGTCGAACGCGTCCTCCACGGTGACGGCCACCGGCGGTACTGGCGGCTCCGGAGGATCTGGCGGCGCCAGCGGCTATGGCGGTACGGGTGGCTACGGCGGTACCGCGATCAACTACGGGAGCGGAGACGCGCTCGGCGGGAACGCCGGTTCTGGGGGCAGTGGCGGGAACGGTGCCGGAGTTGGCGGCACCGGTGGTTCCGCCACCAACTTCGGAACAGGCAATGCCACCGGCGGTGACGGCGCGGCAGGCCTCAGCGGCGGCGCTTCCGGTGTCGGCGGGACGGGCGGAGACGGCGGCAACGCCTCCGTTCGCAACACCGGCTCGGTGGGGATTGCCACCGGCGGTCACGGTGGAGCCGGCGGCGACGGCACCGTCGGCGGGTCCGGCGGCGGCGGTGGCACCGGCTTCTCCACGGGCATCGGATCGGTCACCGGCGGCACCGGCGGTGACGGCGGCACGGGGAGCACCGGGTCCGGCGGCGGCGGCGGGTACGGCGGCGACGCGCAAACGAACAACGGCTCCTCCACGTTCGCCCCGGTCGGCGGCACCGGCGGCAATGGCGGTGACGGCGCCACCTACGGCGGCAGCGGCGGAGGCGGCGGCTCCGGTTACATCTACGCCAGCTCGTCCGCTGCCGCCGCCACCGGCGGTACCGGTGGTACGGGCGGCAACGGCGGGGTAACCGGCGGTTCCGGCGGTTCCGGCGGGACGGCATTCAACTACGGGAGCGGAGACGCCTTCGGCGGAACCGCCGGGTCTGGTGGCGCCGGCAGCACGAGGGGCGGCGCGGGCGGCTCCGGGGGATCGGCCTACAACTACGGCACGGGCAACGCCACGGGTGCTGACGGTGCGGCCGGTACCAGCGGCGGCGCCACAGGCGTCGGCGGGGCCGGCGGGTACGGCGGCGGTGCGTCCATCCAAAACAGCGCCTCGGCGGCGACGGCCACCGGCGGTCACGGGGGTGCCGGCGGTGACGGCACCTCCGGCGGGACCGGCGGCGGTGGAGGCGGCGTGTCGACCCTGGGCACTGGCAACGTAAACCCGGGCACCGGCGGCGACGGCGGGACCGGTAACACCGGTATCGGCGGCGGCGGCGGGTCCGGCGGGTCGGCGCAAACAAGCAACGCATCTTCCCCGGTTGCCCCGGTGGGCGGCACCGGCGGCCACGGCGGTGACGGCGCCACCAACGGCGGGTACGGCGGATCCGGCGGCACCGCCACCGTCAGCAACCAACTCTCCACGACCGCGGCCACCGGAGGGACCGGCGGCGCCGGCGGGACCGGCGGTACCGGCGCCGGGGGTACTGGCGGCACCGGCGGCTCGGCGTACAACTCGGGGAGTGGAAACGCCCTCGGCGGTGCGGCGGGCTCCGGTGGTACCGGTGCGACGCAGGGCGGCCAGGGCGGCGGCGGTGGCTCGGCTACCAGCTACGGCACTGGCAACGCCACGGGCGGCGGCGGCGCGGCCGGCGCGGGCGGCGGCGCCGGCGGCACCGGTGGTAGAGGCGGGTCCGGCGGCGGCGCCTACATCTACAACAGTCTGTCGGGCGGGACGGCCAGCGGCGGCCAGGGCGGCGCCGGCGGCGATGGCGCCTCCGGCGGGGGCGGCGGCAGCGGTGGCGGCGCCTACACCGCAGGCACTGGGCAACTCACCGGTGGAACCGGCGGCGATGGGGGCACCGGAACGATCGGTTCGGGTGGTGGCGGCGGCTCCGGTGGCAATTCGGAAGTCAACAATGCCACCTCGACGGTTGCCCCGCTGGGGGGTACCGGCGGCGACGGCGGTAACGGCGCCACCACCGGCGGCTCCGGCGGCTCCGGCGGCAGCGCCTACGTCGACAACAGCTCGTCTACGGCCACGGCCACCGGCGGTACCGGCGGCACCGGGGGTAACAGTGGCTCGGCAGCCGGCGGCACCGGCGGCACCGGCGGATGGGCGTACAACTCCGGAAATGGCGATGCGTTGGGCGGTAAGGGTGGAGTCGGCGGTAACAGCACCGCCTCGGTCGGCGGCTTGGGCGGTAGCGGTGGTAACGCCAACATCAGCTACGGCAGCGGCAACGCCACCGGCGGCGATGGCGCGGCCGGCGGCACCGGCGGCTCCGGCGGAGGCACGGGCGGCGGCGGTGGTTATGCCAGCACCTACGGCACCGGTAACGCCACCGGAGGTAACGGCGCCGCAGGCACCAGCGGCGGCGCCACCGGTACCGGCGGATCCGGCGGCTATGGCGGCTACGGGTCGATCTACGACAGTGCGTCGGGGGGGACCGCCACCGGCGGTAACGGCGGGGCGGGCGCCGACGGCACCACCGGCGGAACCGGCGGGAATGCCGGCGGTGCTTACACTTCGGGCACCGGCCACGTCACACCCGGTGCCGGCGGCAAGGGCGGTGACGGCAGCACCGGTTCCGGCGGTGGCGGTGGTGCCGGCGGCAGCGCGACCGTCGACAACGGCTCCTCCACGGTTGCCCCGGTCGGCGGCACCGGCGGCGACGGCGGTACTGGCGTTACCAACGGCGGATCCGGCGGCAGAGGCGGCGACGCGTACGTCTCTAACGCCTCCTCGACGGTCGCGGCCACCGGCGGCACCGGCGGCACCGGCGGCAACGCCACCGCCGCCACCAGCATCGGCGGCGTCGGGGGCTACGGTGGCTTCGCATATAACTACGGCACCGGCGAAGCCATAGGCGGCGACGGCGGAGACGCCGGCAGCGGAGGCTATGGCAACACGGGCGGAACGGGTGGTTGGGCGTACTCCTACGGGACACCCGGGTCGGCCACTGGCGGCCAGGGCGGCAACGGCGGCGACAGTTCGGTCAACCTCGCAAACGGTGGCTACGGAGGCAATGGCGGCAACGCCTATGCGAAGGATGTGGCGGACGCGACCGGCGGTACCGGCGGCAACGGAGGAAGCCCCGGTCCAGGCGGCGCCACCGGTACGCCTGGCGCAACCGGCAGCACTGGAACGACGTAAGGTCCGCCCCATGGCATTCCGAACCGCCTTCAGAGAACACGGCGGCTGCGGGTTGGTGCCGCCGCCTCAGTGCCCCGGCACGTTGCCGATGAGGTCGACGCTGCTGCCGTTCCAGTGGAAGCGCACCACGCTGCCGACGCCCAGGGCACCGGGATAGGTCAGCGCGACGGTGTCACCGGTCGTCTGCGCCGGGTCGATGCCGTTGAACCCGTAGGTGTCGGGCACGCCCTGCGGGATGTACTGGCCGAGATGGAACAGCACCGCCCGCGTGGTCGGATTCACGGCGTTGGTGTTGGCCTTGATGATGACCGCCGACAGCTGCGCGCACTCGTTGTAGTTGCCGGCCAGCGGCTCGGGGCTCCACGGCTGCTGGCTCCGCGGATCCTTCGGCAACTCGGAAACGACCTTGGCGATCGTGGGTGAGGCGAGGTTGACCGCGCACGGGTCCGCCGCGGCGCTGGTTGACGGCGCCCCGGGCGTCGGGCTGATCGTGGCGGGCGCGGTGATCGACGGTGACGACGTCGTCGTCGTCGCCTGCGGCGTCTTGGCCACCGTCGAATCCCCGGACCCGCACGCCGTCAGCGCGGCGCAGAACACAACAGCCGATCCGGTCAGCGCGCGGCGAGCCAGCGATCCCACATCGACGCACCGTACCGGCATCGGGCCCGCGGCCGCGGCAGGCGTGGCCGCGTGCCGCGCCGGTGCGGGTTCGCCACTAAGCTCCTTGTCGATATGGCCTCTCAGGACGATTCGCCCGTCACCTTCGCCGACCTGCAGATTCATCCCAAGGTCCTGCGGGCTCTCGACGACGTCGGCTACGAAACCCCGACGGCCATCCAGGCCGCGACGATCCCGCCGCTGCTGGCGGGTTCGGACGTCGTCGGGCTCGCCCAGACCGGCACCGGTAAGACGGCCGCGTTCGCGATCCCGATCCTGTCCAAGATCGACGTCGGCAGCAAAGCCACCCAGGCCCTGGTGCTCGCACCCACCCGCGAGCTGGCCCTGCAGGTCGCCGAGGCGTTCAGCCGCTACGGCGCCCACCTGCCGCAGATCCAGGTGCTGCCGGTCTACGGCGGGTCGTCCTACGGCGTGCAACTGGCGGGGTTGAGAAGGGGCGCGCAGGTGGTGGTCGGCACCCCGGGCCGGGTCATCGACCACCTAGAGCGGGGCACGCTGGACCTGTCCCACCTCGACTACCTCGTGCTCGACGAGGCCGACGAGATGCTCACCATGGGCTTCGCCGAGGACGTCGAACGCATCCTGGCCGACACGCCGGAATACAAACAGGTGGCGCTCTTCTCGGCGACGATGCCCCCTGCGATCCGCAAGCTCACCGCCAAGTACCTACACGATCCCGTCGAGATCACGGCGAAGGCGAAAACGGCCACCGCCGAGAATATTTCGCAGCGCTACATCCAGGTCGCCGGCTCGCGCAAGATGGACGCGCTGACCCGCGTTCTGGAAGTCGAGCCCTTCGAGGCGATGATCGTGTTCGTCCGGACCAAGCAGGCCACCGAGGAGGTGGCCGAAAAGCTCAGGGCCCGAGGGTTTTCCGCGGCCGCCATCAACGGTGACATCCCGCAGGCACAGCGGGAGCGGACCATCGCCGCGCTGAAAGCCGGCACCCTCGACATCCTGGTGGCCACCGACGTCGCGGCCAGAGGCCTGGACGTCGACCGCATCTCGCACGTCGTCAACTACGACATTCCACACGACACCGAGTCCTACGTGCATCGCATCGGGCGCACCGGCCGGGCCGGGCGCAGCGGCGCCGCGTTGCTGTTCGTCTCGCCGCGCGAACGTCACCTGCTCAAGGCGATTGAGAAGGCGACGAGGCAGGCGCTCACCGAGGCCGAGCTCCCCACCGTCGAGGACGTCAACGCCCAGCGCGTCGCGAAATTCGCCGACTCGATCACCGACGCGCTGAGCCGGCCGGGGATCGACCTGTTCCGCAAGCTGGTCGGCGACTACGAACGCGAGCACGACGTTCCGATGGCCGATATCGCGGCCGCGCTGGCGGTGCAGTCCCGCGACGGCGAGGCGTTCCTCATGGCGCCCGAACCGCCGCCCGAACGACGCGAGCGTCGGGAACGTCCCGAACGGTCCCGCGAAAAGACCGGTCCGCCACGGAACTTCGCCACCTACCGCATCTCCGTCGGCAAGCGCCACAAGATCGGGCCCGGCGCGATCGTCGGCGCGATCGCCAACGAGGGCGGCCTGCACCGCAGCGACTTCGGCCACATCGCCATCGGCCCCGACTTCTCGCTGGTGGAGCTGCCGGCCAAGCTGCCCAGGGCGACGCTGAAGAAGCTCGAGAACACCCGGATCTCCGGCGTGCTGATCGACCTGCGCCCGGACCGGTCACCCGGCAAGGCCAAACCCCGCAAGAGACACGCCGGATGACCCTGTCCGAAGAACAAGAAGACGCCCAGGGCGGACTCGAACAGACCGCCCACGTCGACCGGGTCGCCGCGCTGACCGGAATCCGCGCCGTCGCCGCCCTGCTCGTCGTCGGCACCCACGCCGCCTACACCACCGGCAAGTACACCCACGGCTACTGGGGGCTGGTGGGCGCGCGGCTGGAGATCGGCGTGCCGATCTTCTTCGTGCTGTCGGGATTCTTGCTGTTTCGGCCCTGGGTGAAGTCGGCCGCGACGGGCGCGCCGCCGCCGTCGCTGGGTCGCTATGCCCGGCACCGGGTTCGGCGCATCATGCCGGCCTACGTGATCACCGTGCTGTTCGCCTACGTGCTCTACCACTTCCGCGAAGCGGGACCCAATCCCGGCCACACCTGGCTGGGGCTCGTGCGCAACCTAACGCTCACCCAGATCTACTGCAACGGCTACCTCGGCAAGTACCTGCACCAGGGGCTCACCCAAATGTGGAGCCTGGCAGTCGAAGCCGCGTTCTACGTGGTGCTGCCGCTGCTCGCCTACGTTCTGCTGGTGTTGATCTGCCGGCGGCGCTGGCAGCCGCGGCTGATGCTGGGCGCCCTGGCGGGCCTGACGCTGATCAGCCCGGCCTGGCTGGTGCTGGTGCACACCGACCACTGGTTTCCCGACGGCGCCCGGCTGTGGCTGCCCACCTACCTGGCGTGGTTCCTCGGCGGGATGATGCTGGCCGTCCTGCAGGGCATGGGGGTGCGGGCCTACGCGTTCGTGGCCATCCCGCTCGCGGTCATCAGCTATTTCATCGCCTCCACGCCCATCGCCGGCGCGCCGACGACCTCGCCGGCGTCGCTGAGCGAGGCGCTGTACAAGACGTGCTTCTACGCGGTGATCGCCGCGCTGGCGGTGGCACCCCTGGCGCTGGGGGACCACGGCTGGTACTACCGACTGCTGGCCACCCGACCGATGGTGTGGCTGGGCGAGATCTCCTACGAAATCTTCCTGGTCCACCTCATCACGATGGAATTCGCGATGGTCTACATCGTGCGGGCGCACGTCTACACCGGCTCGATGCTCTACCTGTTCGTCGCGACCATGGTCATCACGATCCCGGTGGCGTGGGCGTTGCACCGGCTGACCCGCGTTCGGGACTGAGCCCGGGGGCGAACTACCCGCCCACCCGCAGCGGAGCCACCACCGGCACCACGAACTCCTCGATCGTCGCCCGCTCGTCGGCCTCGTCGCGGCCCGGGAACATCAGCAGCGACGTCAGCGCCCGCACCACCCAGCGCGCACGCCGGCCGACCACGGAAGCATCCTCGGGCCCAAGCGAATTCAGAAAGGCGGCGGCCAGGGCCGTGACGACCTCCGACTGCCCGGCCAGTTCGCCGCCGATCGGCGGGCGGGGCACCGTGAACCACGACGCCAGCGCCGGACTCTCACGCACCATCCGCAGCGTGGCGACGACTCCCGCGACGAGCCGTTCCCGCGGGTCCTCGACGCCGTCGATCTCGTCGAAGATGGCCCGGCCGAGCCGACGCGTCTCGCGGTGCACATACGCCGTCCGCAGCGCCTCGCGGCTGTCGAAATACCGGTACAGCGTCGCGCGCGAACAGCCGGCGGCGCGGGCGATCTCGTTCATCCCCACCGCACCCTCGCCCCGCTCGGTCCACAGCCGCTCGGCCGCGTCGAGGATCCGGTCCGCGGCCGCCTCGACCCGGTGGGAGGCGAGCCAGTCGGTCACGATTTCACCGTGATCGGCACCGACAGCGGCCGCCGCACGTAACCGCCGCCCGACCACACGATGCCCGACTCCTCGACCTCGAAATCGGGGCAACGGGACAGCAATTCGGTCAACGCCACCCGCGACTGCATCCGGGCGGCGGCCGCGCCCAGGCAGTGATGCGCGCCGTGGCTGAACGTCATGATGTTGCGCGGGCGGCGGGTCACGTCGAGCTCGCCCGCGTCCGAACCGTATTGGCGCTCATCGCGATTGGCCGACCCGTACAGCAGCAGCACCTTGCGGCCGGCCGGGATGGTGGTGCCGTGCAGGGTCACGTCGCGGGTGGTCGTGCGCGCCAACCCCTGCACCGGCGAGGTCAACCGCAGCAGCTCGTCGACCGCGTCCGGGATCAATGCGGGGTCATCCACCAGGAGCCGCCGCTGGTCGGGCCGCTCGTGCAGCAACGGCATGGAGCCGCCCAGCATTCCGGTGGTGGTGTCGTTGCCGCCCGTCACCATCGTGAACGTGAACGCCAGCACCGAAAGCGTGCCGGCGATGTCCCCGTCTGCGCCCACCCCCGCGGCCACCAGGTGGGAGATGGTGTCGTCCCCGGGATCGCTGCGGCGCCGCTCGATCAGCGCGGTGAAGTAGGCCATCATCGACCCGACCGCGTCGCCGACGGTTTCGAGCGCCCCGGCCACGCCCCCGTCGGCGGTGTTGGCGGCGACGATCACGTCGGTCCACCAGTCGAACTGCGCCCGATCCTCCTCCGGCACCCCGAGATAATGCGCCACCACCATCGACGGCAGCGGCTTGAAGAGCTGGGTGACGATGTCGCCACCCCCGGCGGCGCGCAACCCCTCGATGCGCTCCACCACGAACTCGCGAACCTTCGGCTCCACCGCCTCAACCTGCCGCGGGGTGAAGCCGCGCGCCACCAGCTTGCGAAACTCGGTGTGCACCGGCGGATCCTGCATCACGAAGGGCGGATTGTCGGCCAGCCCAATCATTTCCAGGTCGCCGTAGTTGACGGTCAGGCCCTGCGCCGACGAGAACGTCTCGTGGTCGCGGGCCGCCGCCCAGATGTCGGCATGCCGGGACAACACGTAGTAATCGTGGTCGGGCCGGCCGTCCGGGACGACGTGATGCACGGGATCGTCGTCCCGCAGCGCCCGGTACATCGGCCAGGGGTCCGGCCACGTGTCGGCGGTCGCCAGCTCGAATCGCACCGGCGCCTCGCGAGACATAACGGCGTCCATGTCTCATTCGTACGACATGAAGCGCCCGGTGTCAACCGGCGACCAGACTCAGATCGCCGCGCCGGGGTTCAGGATGCCCAGCGGGTCCAGCGCCGCCTTGATCCGCTGATTCAGCGCCATCACGTCGGGACCCAGATACCCCTCGAGCCAGGGGCGCTTGAGCCGGCCCACGCCGTGCTCGCCGGTGATCGTGCCGCCCAAACCGACGGCCAGGTCCATGATCTCGCCGAACGCCAGGTGCGCGCGCTCGGTCATCGCGGCGTCGGCGGGGTCGTAGACGATCAGCGGGTGCGTGTTGCCGTCGCCGGCGTGAGCGATCACCGAGATCATCAGGTCGCGCTCCGCGGCGATCCGTTCGATGCCGGTCACCAGCTCGCCGAGCGCCGGCAGCGGCACCCCGACGTCCTCCAGCAGCAGCGAGCCCTTGGCCTCCACCGCGGGGATGCAGAACCGCCGGGCCGCGACGAACGCCTCGCCCTCGTCGGGATCGTCGGTCGAAAAGACTTCCACCGCACCGTTTTCCTCGAAGATCGAGGCCATCAGCACCGCGTCCTGTGAGCCCCCGGGCCCCCGCTCGTCGGAGCCCGCCACCAGCATCGCGGCCGCCGAGCGGTCCAGGTCCATCCGCAGCGTGTCCTCGACGGCGTTGATCGCCACCGCGTCCATGAACTCCAGCATCGACGGGCGCACCCGCGCGGTCACCGCGAGCACGGCGTCGACCGCCGCCTGCACCGATGCAAACGAGGCCACCACGATGCTCGACGCGTTCTGCGCCGGCACCAGCCGCAGCGTCACCTCGGTGATGACGCCGAGCGTGCCCTCGCTGCCGACGAACAGCTTGGTCAGCGACAGCCCCGCGACGTCTTTGAGGCGCGGGCCGCCCAACCGCACGGCCGTGCCGTCGGCCAGCACCACCTGCAGGCCCAGCACGTAGTCGGTGGTGACGCCGTATTTGACGCAGCACAGGCCGCCGGCGTTGGTGGCGATGTTGCCGCCGATGCTGCAGATCTCGTACGACGACGGGTCGGGCGGATACCACAGGCCGTACTCGGCGACCGCCTTCTTGACCTCGGCGTTGAAGAGCCCGGGCTGGCAGACGGCGGTCCGGGTGACGGGGTCGACGGTGATGTCGCGCATCTTCTCGGTGGACAGCACGATCCCGTCGTCCAGCGCGGTCGCGCCACCCGACAGGCCGCTGCCCGCGCCGCGCGTCACCACGGGCACCTTGTGGGCGGTGGCCCAGCGCAGCACGGCCTGCACCTCTTCGGTGCGCCGCGGCCGCACCACCGCCAGCGGTTTGCCGGCCGACGGGTCGAAGGCGCGGTCCTGCCGGTAGCCCTCGGTCACGGTGGGATCCGTGACGACCGTGCCGTCGGGCAGGCCGGCGACGAGCTCCGCCAGCGCATCGTGATTCACGTGCCGATCCTACGGCGCGTAATCGCTGTACAGTGAAGCGATCCTGAAAGGCCTGGCCAGCATGTTCGGACGAAGAAACCTCGACAAGGTCGGCGTGCGCGCGTTCGCGGAGGTGCTCTCCGCCGAGCAGTCGGCCCTCTCCGTCACCGTCGGCAACCCCAATCTCGTCGGCAACACCGAGGTTCGCTGGAAGCTGCGGCTGCGCGTGCTGCCCGAGACCGAGCCGCCGTTCGAGGCGGAAACGGCCGCGCTGCTTCCCCAACTCACCAGGCCGCATCCCGGCATGCGGCTGGCCGTGGTCTACGACCCGAAGGACCACGGCCGCGTCCAGCTCGACCACCGCCCCCAGGCCACGGCCGACGCGGCGCTCGACGCCATCACCGCCGCGCGTCCCGACCTCCGGGGCGCCCAGGTCATGGGCATGCCGATGGGCGACGTCATCCGCCGGGCCATCGCCGACCCCAACGCGTTCCGGGCGGAGATGATGCGGCGCAGCGCCGAGATGCAGGAGCAGGCGCTCGGCGCCGTCCAACCCGCCCCGCCCGCCGACCCGGTCGACCGGCTGGAGCGCCTGGCGGCGCTCAAGGACCGGGGGCTGCTCACCGACGAGGAGTTCGACCAGCAGAAGCGCCGGATCCTGCGCGAGTAACCCAACCCGTCACCGCGGCGAACGCTCCGGTGCCCGGTCGAGGTCGCGCAGCGACGGCAGGCCGCACGCGACGAGGCCGACCACGACGATCGGCACCGCCAAGGCCAGGAACGCGACCCGGAGACCGGCCGCGTCGGTCAAGGGGCCGGCGACCAGCAGGCCCAGCGGGCCGGCCGCGTACATGAGGCCCGCCATCACCCCGGTGACCCGACCGCGCAGGTGCTGCGGCGCCCGGGTCTGCATCACGTAGTTGTAGATCGGCTGGATCGGCCCGTAGACCAGACCGGTCACCGCGCACAGCACCAGGATCACCGGCAGCGGCGGCAGGAACGCGATCCCGGCCGTCGCCGCGCCGAACGTCAGCGTCGCCGTCAGCACGGCCGTGCGCCGCCGCATGCGCTTGGAGAGGACGGCGTAGCCCAGGGCGCCCGCCACGCCGCCGAGCCCCAGCGCCGCCAGGGCCCAGCCCAGCTGCGCGGGTTGGTGCCGGTCGCTGAAGTACTTGGGGAACAGCACGCTTTCCATCGGCAGGTACAGCGCGGTGACGACCAGGTCGATCAGCCCGAGCGTGCGCAGCACCCGCAGGTTCCAGACGAACCGCAGACCCTCGGCGACACCGGAGATCAGGCCGTCGGGCCGGGTCAGGCGGTGCGGCTTGCCGACGCCGTCGAGCCGCAGCGCCGCGATCGCGAGCAACGACAACCCGAAGCAGCCGGCGGTGACCCACATCGTGTTGACGCCGCCCACGGTGGCGATCATCAGGCCGCCGATGCCCGGCCCCACGATGTAGGCGAGGTTGATGATCGCCTCGTAGCTGCTGTTCACCCGGTCGAGCGACCAGCCGGCGCGGGCGGCGGCCTCGGGGAGCATGGACTGGCGTGCCGTCGTCCCGGCGGGGTCGAACGCCGCCGACAGGAAGGCCAGCACGGCGAGCACCGCGACACTCAGCGCGTCCGGACCCCACCACGACGCGATGGCCGGCACGGCGCTCACCGCCGCGCCCGAGAGCCAATCGGACACGAGCGACACCCGTCGGCGCCCGAACAGGTCGACGGCGGTCCCGGCGACGAGCGTGGACAGCACCAGGGGCACCGTCATGGCGGCGGCCACGACGGACGCGTCGCGGGCGCTGTCGTGGTGCTGCAGCGCCAGCCACGGGAACGCGACCACCGAGATGCCGGTGCCCGCCGTCGCCAACAGCGTGGCGAAGAGGATGAGAAACGCCGGGCCGCTGGTCTTCATGGGATATCGCGGCTGAATCTAGCGCCGAAGCCGGGGCGCGGGCCACCGATTTTTCGGCCCGCACGAGGCGGATGTTTCGATGTTCACGTGCTCGTTCACCCGCGTACCGGCCAGGCGTTCGATTCGCCCGTCGGGCCGGGCACCGGGTGGCCCGGCGATCCGGCGACGCCGCGCACCCCGGTGGCCGCCGACGCCGCGCAGGCGGCCGCCCTGGCCGCCCGGGCTCGCTCGACGGCGGAGCTCGACGCGATGGTCAGCGTGTGCCGGGCCTGCCCGCGGCTGGTCGCGTGGCGCGAGGACGTGGCCGTCGCGAAGCGGAGGGCATTCGCCGACCAGCCGTACTGGGGGAGGCCGGTGCCCAGCTTCGGATCCCCGGAGCCGCGACTGCTGATCGTTGGGCTGGCGCCCGCCGCGCACGGCGCCAACCGGACGGGACGCATGTTCACCGGCGACCGCTCGGGCGACCAGCTGTACGCGGCGCTGCACCGGGCCGGGCTGGTCAACCAGCCCACCAGCGTCGACGCCGCGGACGGCCTGAGCAGCGAGACCGTGCGCATCGTCGCGCCGGTGCGGTGCGCGCCCCCCGCCAACGCCCCGACCCCGGCCGAACGGGACACCTGCTGGGCGTGGCTGGGCGCCGAGTGGCGGCTGGTGTCCGAGCACGTGCGGGTGATCATCGCCCTCGGCGGGTTCGCCTGGGGCGTGGCGCTGCGCCTGCCCGCCGCGTCCGGCATGCCCAAGCCCCGCTTCGGGCACGGCGCCGTCGCCGAGCTGGGATCGGGGGTCAGTTTGCTCGGCTGCTACCACCCGAGCCAGCAGAACATGTTCACCGGTAGGTTGACTCCGGGCATGCTCGACGACATCTTCCGTAACGCAAAGACATTGGCAGGAATCACGTGACTGACGTTCTGGTCTCCGGCGCCGGCGTGGCCGGCATCACGACCGCGTACTGGCTTGCCCACTACGGCTTCACGGTCACGGTGGTGGAGCGCCACGACGGGCTGCGGCCGGGCGGTCAGGCGATCGACGTGCGGGGCCCGGCCCTGACCGTCCTCGAACGCATGATGCTGCGGGCGGCCGCCGACCATCAGCGCACCCGGATCCGCGGGGCGTCCGTCGTCGACCGCGACGGGAACGAGCTGTCCGAGGACACCGAGTCGACACCGACCGGCGGCCTCATCGCCAACCCCGACATCGAGATCCTGCGCGATGACCTCGTCGAATTGCTCTACGACGCAACCAAACTCAACGTCGAGTTCATGTTCGGCGACAGCGTCGTCGCGCTGGAAGACGACGGCTCATCGGTCACGGTGACGTTCGAGCAAGGGGACACGCGCGCCTTCGACCTGGTCATCGGCGCGGACGGCCTGCACTCGACCGTCCGACGGCTGGTCTTCGGGGCGGAGGAACAGTTCCTCGAGCGGTTGGGCACCTATGCCGCGATCTTCACCGTCCCGAACTTCCTCGACCTCGACTACTGGCAGACCTGGCACTACGGCGACCACACCATGGTCGGCGTCTACAGCGCGCGCAACAACAGCGAGGCCCGGGCGATGGTGGGCTTCATGGACCCCGACGCGCACATCGACTACCGCGACACCGAAGCCCAGTTCGCCGAGCTCGAGAAGCGGATGGCCGACGACGGCTGGGTGCGCCCGCAGCTGCTCGAATACATGCGCGCCGCACCGGATTTCTATTTCGACGAGATGGCGCAGATCAAGATGGACCGCTGGTCGAAAGGCCGGGTGGCGCTGGTCGGCGACGCCGGCTACTGCTGTTCGCCGCTGTCGGGGCAGGGGACCAGCGTGGCGTTGCTGGGCGCCTACGTGTTGGCGGGTGAGCTCAAGGCGGCGGGGGAGGACTACGAGCTCGGCTTCGCCAACTATCACAACGAGTTCGCCGACTTCGTCGTGCGCAACCAGTGGCTCGTCGTCGACAACATTCCGGGCGGGGCGCCCATCCCGCAGGAGGTCTTCGACCGCATCGTCAACTCGATCACCCTCAAGGACTACTGAGCCTCCGCTCGCCGCCGAAAGCGGGAACGTTCGCGCCCGACTTGGCGTTGACGCCAACGTGCGACTTTCCGTCCTTGACCTCGTCCCGGTGCGCAGCGACCAGACGACCGGCGATGCGCTCGCGGCCACGGTCCAGCTGGCGCAGGCCGCCGACCGGCTGGGCTTCACCCGCTACTGGGTGGCCGAGCACCACAACATGCCGTCCGTCGGCGCCACCAGCCCGCCCGTCCTGATCGCCTACCTGGCCGCGCAGACCGCGCAGATCAGGCTCGGCTCGGGCGGCGTCATGCTCCCCAATCACGCGCCGCTGGCCGTCGCCGAGCAGTTCGCCCTGCTTGAGGCCGCCGCCCCGGGCCGGATCGACCTGGGCATCGGCCGCGCGCCCGGCTCCGACCCGGTGACCTCGTACGCCCTGCGCGGCGGCCGCGGCGACGAGGACATCGAGCGCTTCCCCGACTACCTCGACGACGTGGCCGCGCTGATGAGCGCGCGCGGCGTGGTGGTGCCGCTGCGGTCGGGCGACTACCGGCTCAAGGCCACACCAGCCGCGGCGAGCGAGCCGCGGCTGTGGCTGCTGGGCTCGTCGATGTACTCCGCGCACCTGGCCGCGGCCAAGGGGCTGCCGTACGTCTTCGCGCATCATTTCTCGGGTCAGGGGACCGAGGAGGCGCTCGAGGTGTACCGGTCGCGCTTCCGGCCGAGCGCGCTCACGCCCGAGCCGCTGACCTTCCTGACCGTCAACGTCGCGGTGGCCGAAACCCGTGACGAGGCAACCGCTTTGATGCTGCCGAACCTGCAGATGATGGCGCGGCTGCGCACCGGGCAGCCGCTCGGGCCGGTGCCGCTGGTCGAGGAGGCCGAAGCCGCGCAGCTCGGGCCGGACCAGCAGCGCATCGTCGAGAGCGGCCTCGAGCGGGCCGTCCTCGGCACGCCGGAGGAGGCCGCCGAGCAGGTGCGCGCGCTGGCTGACCGGTTCGGCGTCGACGAGGTGATGGTGCACCCCGTGGCGTCGGCGCACCTCGGCACCGACCCGGCCAGCGCGCCCGCGCGGGTCGCGACGCTGGAGCTGCTTGCCAAGGAGCTGTTTTAGCCCCGGGTCAGGGCAGCAACGACCCGGGCGCGCCGTCGTCGCCGTCATGGCCGGTGACGCCGCCGGGCGGAGTACCGGGGCCTCCGGTGCCGCCGTTACCGCCCATTCCGACGGTCGCGCCCGCGTAGGCGTTGCCGCCGTCGCCGCCCGCGCCACCCGTCCCGCCGTCGCCGCCGTCGTCGGTGCCCACGGGCGTGCCGCCGAGACCGCCGGCGCCGCCAGCCCCGGCGTTGCCGCCGTTGCCCGCGGTCGCGGGGGTGGCGCCGCCGTCGCCGCCGGCCGCACCACCGTCGCCGCCGTTGCCGCCTGTGCCGCCGGCCCCGCCGGTGCCCGCGTCGTTGGCCCCGGTGTCAGGGGTGCCCGAGCCGCCGACGCCGCCCTGGCCGCCGTAACCACCGTTGCCGCCGCCGCCGTTGACGGCGTTGACACCGGCACCGCCGGCGTCGCCACCGGTGCCGCCCGTGCCGCCAGTTCCCCCGTTGCCGCCGGCGGCACCGGTGCCGTTCGCTCCGTCCAGGCCGGCGCCGCCGTTGCCGCCGTTGCCGGCGTTTCCGCCGCTGCCGTCGCTTCCACCGGTGCCGGTTCCGCCGGCGCTGCCGCCGGTGCCGCCCTGGCCACCGCCGCCGCCCGTGCCACCGGTGCCGGTGCCGGCGCCGCCGACACCCCCCTGGCCGCCGGTCCCGCCCGTGCCGCCGTTGCCGTTGACGCCTGTGGCATCGGTGGCGTTGCCGCCCTGGCCGCCCTGTCTGGCGCCGCCGCCGTTGCCTCCGTTGCCCCCGTCACCGGAGTCGTTCGCCCCGCCGTCACCGCCAGTGCCGCCGTTGCCGGCGTCGCCTCCGCTGCCGCCGTTGCCTGAGGTGGCGCCGACGTAGTTGCCCGCGTCGCCGCCGTTGCCGCCGCCGCCGCCTGACCCGCCGTCGCTGCCCGCGATCCCGCCCGCCCCACCGGTGCCGCCGTTGCCCGCGTCGCCCCCGTCGCCCCCGCTGCCGCCGTTGCCGCTGGTTCCGGCGGCACCGCCGGCCGCGCCGCCGCTGCCGCCCCCACCGCCGCCGCCCCCGCTACCGGCGCTGCCGGGGCTGCCATTGGTTCCGGGCGCGGAACCGGCGTCGCCGCCGTGGCCGCCGTCGCCCGCGTCGCCGCCATTTCCGCCGGTCCCGCCCGCGCCGGCCGTGCCGCCGGTGCCGCCGCCGCCGCCGCTGCCGCCGCTGCCGCCGGATCCTGCGTATCCGCTATTGCCCCGGCTGTCGGGGAGGACGTCGCCGCCGGCCGCGCCGTTGCCGGCCGCGCCACCGGCGCCGCCGTTGCCGGCCGCGCCGCCCGCCGCGCCCGCGCCGCCGCCACCACCGGTGCCGCCGCTGCCGCTCCCGCCGGCGTTGCCCGCGCCGTAGCTGCTGTCGCCGGCGGTGCCTCCGATGCCGCCGTCGCCGCCCCGGCCGCCGCCGCCCGCGGTCCCGCCGACGCCGACGCTGCCGATGTCGCCGCCGCTACCGCCGTTGCCGCCGCTGCCCGCGTCGCCGCCGTTGCCGCTGAAGTAGAAGTTGTCGGCCCCCGTGCCGCCGTTGCCGCCGTTGACGCTCGCGCTGGTGCCGTCCGCTCCGGAGAGGCCGGCCCCGCCGGCCCCGCCATTGCCCGCGTTGCCGCCGTTGCCGTCGGTGCCGGGCGTGCCGACGGTGCCCGCCGCGCCGCCGTTGCCGCCGTTGCCACCGTTGCCGCCGTTGCCCGCGGTGGCGGTGCTGGTGCCGCCGGCGCCGCCCTGGCCGCCGCCACCCCCGGTGCCGCCGTTGCCGCTGGTACCGGTCGCCCCGCCGGCGTTGCCGCCCTGGCCGCCGGATCCGCCTGCTGCGCCGTCGCCGCCGTTGGTGCCGTTGTTGCCGCTGGTGCCCGTGATGCCGGCACCGCCGTTGCCGCCCTGAGCACCGTCACCGGCGTTGCCGCCGTTGCCGTCGACGCCCGTGGCGCCCGCACCCGCGCCGGCCGCACCGCCGGCACCGCCGTTGCCGCCGTTGCCGCCCGCGCTGGCGTTGCGGCCGTTGCCGCCGTTGACCGTGCGGCTCGGGTCGCCGGAGCCGCCGTCGACCCCCGCCCCGCCCTGTCCGCCGGTGCCGCCGTTGCCGCCGGTGCCGTTGGTCCCGGTGTCGGCCGCGCCGCCCAGGCCGCCCGTGCCGCCGTTCCCGCCGGAGCCGCTGCTGCCCGGCGCTCCGGTCGGGGCGCTGCCCCCCCTTCCGCCGTCGCCGCCTTCGCCGGCGTTGCCGCCGGTGCCACCGGTGCCGCCGGCGCCCGCGACGCCGCCGTCCCCGCCGTTGCCTCCCAGGCCGCCGTTGCTGGCGTTTCCGCCGGTGGAGCTATGTCCGTCTGTCCCGACTACGCCGTTGCCACCGTTGCCACCGTTGCCGCCGGCGCCCCCGGTGCCGCCTTTTCCGCCGTCGCCCCCGTCCAGGGTGTTTGACCCGTCGCCGCCGGTGCCGCCGTTGCCGCCCGTGCCGGCCGCGCCGGCGCTGCCGCCGATGCCGTTCCTGCCGGCTGCGGTGCCGCCGCCTCCGGCCGCCCCGCCGTTGCCGCCATTGCCCCCGCCACCGGACGTGCTGCCGGGATCGGCGCCGGCGCCGCCCGTGCCGCCGTTGCCGCCGAGGCCGCCGGTTCCGCCGCCGCCGCCGTGGCCGTTGTTGCCGCCGTTGCCCCCGGTTCCGCCGGCGCCGGCGTCGCCGCCGTCGCCGCCGATGCCCGCGGTGCCGCCGTTGCCCCCGGTGCCCGAGGCGCCGCCATTGCCGCCGAGGCCGCCGTTGCCGCCGTTGCCGCCGAAGCTGCCGATGCCGCCGGGGGCGGTGTTCGAGGAGCCGAGAGCGCCTGTGCCGCCCTGGCCGCCCGCGCCGCCCGCGCCGCCGTCGCCGTCGAGGCTCATGCCGCCCTGGCCGGCACCGCCGGTGCCGCCGTCACCACCCTGCCCGCCGTTGCCGCCGGACGAGCTGGTGCCGTCGATGCCCGTTCCGCCGTTGCCACCGGCGCCGCCCGCGCCGCCGTTGCCCACGGTGCCGACTGTCCCCGCGGCGGCCGTGCCGGCCTGGCCGCCGTTGCCGCCGTTGCCGCCGGCGCCGCCGTCGGCGGCAACCCCGCCGTCGTTGCCGTCGCTACCGAGTCCACCGGCGCCGCCCCGGCCGCCGTTGCCGCCGGCGCCGCTGGTGCCCGTGTCGGGGTCGTTGCCGCCCTTGCCGCCGTTGCCGCCCTGTCCGCCGCCGCCGCCGTTGTGCTGGGCACCGATCGCGCCGTCTCCGCCGGCGCCGCCGTTCCCGCCGTCGCCGCCGTCGCCTGCGGCGCCCCCGGTCCCGCCGCTGCCGCCGCCGCCGACGACACCCGCGCTGCCCCCGCTGCCCCCGTCGCCGCCGCCACCCCCGTCGCCCCCCCCGCTCCCGGCGCCGCGTGTGCCGGAGCCGCCGTGCGCCGCGG